>JAGOQU010000006.1 GCA_018063165.1 Minisyncoccota bacterium
TCCACGTTTTACACTGTTTCTACACTTGTACAACTGTGCGCTAGGGCTTATTGTTAACAATTAGTTTCTAAACATAAATGAATTCAAAACTTTACATAGGTGGTATACCTTACTCTTCTACTAACGACGATCTAAAGGCACACTTTTCTCCAGCGGGAACTGTTGTATCTGCTCAGATTATCATCGATAAGATGACTAACCGTTCAAAAGGCTTCGGCTTCGTTGAAATGGCATCAGATGCAGAAGCTGAAAAGGCTATCGCTATGTTCCACGATCAGGAATTCCAAGGACGTCGTCTTACAGTTAATGTAGCTCGTCCACTCGCACCTCGCGAGGATCGTCCACGTCGTGCTTTCTAATTTTAATTAGAAAAACACAAGAAAAAACACTTCGCAAGAAGTGTTTTTTCTTTTCTTTAATATATATCAAAAATCTACTTTATTTTCTTCAATATTATTTATATACATGAATTTTTTAGGAATAACTACTAAAGTTTACCTAAATCAAGAGTTTGTGTTACACCGATATCTTTCACGAATTCATGTACGTGCGAGACTATAATCATAGGACCTTCGTATGCTTTAAGAGCTTCTGCAATTACTGGTATATGTCTAAAGTTAATATGGTTTGTTGGTTCATCAAGAATAAGTAATCCTGGTTGAAGTAGACGTAAGTACGCAAACATAAGAAGACCTTTTTGACCTTCTGATAAAAGACCTATTTTTGAAGCAAGTTGTTCACCTCCCAAAAGCATACTAGCTGCTGTGCGTCTCAATAGCTGGTCATCTAACCGTTTAAGCACTTTAGCAAGTTCTTCGTATGCACTCTTTTCAAAATCAAGCGTAGAAAAATCTTGTCTATAATACCCAACAGTAATACCATCTTGAATAGTAACTCCTTTTTCTGTACGTTTTGCTATTTTTTCTAAAAGTGTTGTTTTTCCTATACCATTTGGTCCTATGATATGCAATTTTTCTCCCTTACGAAGCTCTATACTTACTTTTCTTGTTACAGGTGTACCATCATGAAGCACTTGTACAGAATCAAAAGAAACGATAACACTACCGATATCTTCCTGACAGGGAATCGTAAATGGTCTAATTGTTCTATCTTCTTTACGAACATCTACTTTACTGTCTTCTAATTCTTCTACTTCATCACGAAGTTTTGCTGCTAGTTTACGCATTTTTCCTCCTTTTAAAGCAAAAAAGTTTACTTTATCTTTATTGTTCTGTATTTCTTTTTCAAGTTGAGCATTTGCTCGTTCAGCTCTTTCTACTTGTCTTTTAATATCTTCTACAACTTTAAAATAATTTCCTACATATTGTTCTATTTGATAGGTTTGAGTATTCATATAAATAACTCCATGTGTAAAAGCGTTAAGGAAAGATGCATCGTGAGAAATAACAATAACAGTCTTTTCATATGTCTTCATGAAATCAGTAAGAAGTTGTATACCAGCTTTATCGAGATTGTTAGTAGGTTCATCAAGAAGAAGTATATCTGGTTCTTGGATAAGAGCCTGAGCAATGAGTAATCTACCTTTTTGTCCTCCAGAAAGATCTTTTATAGTCTTATCAAGTGGTACATTTAATTCTACTGTTGCAAAAACAGAAATAGCACGCTTGTCGATGTCATACACTTTTTCTGTAAAAGCCAATTCCAAAAACTCACGAACTGTGAGAGACCACTGTGTATGTGAAATAAATTGTTTTGCAAGTGCGATTTTAAGACCTTGACCTACTATAACTCTTCCTTCATCTACATGACGTTCTCCTGTAATAAGTGAAAAGAGGGTTGACTTACCTGCACCATTTGGACCCATAAGTGTCAATTTGATTCCTTTACGTACGACAAAATTAGTCTCAAAGAGAACTGGTTTATTTTCACTATAATTAAAAGTAACATCTTCGAAACGAAGTACTACTTCACCTCCAGTTGGAATTTGTTTTTCAACAGCCATATATATGAGATAGGGTAAATGATAAGAATGGTAAGAAATGATTCAAACAATACGTATCGATAATAAAATGGCCATGTGGCCAGATAAGAATATGATAACACACAAAGTATCTTTTGTCACCGTTTTTACACACAATCTTTAAAATTCTACGATATGCATAAAGTCGATGATGATCAAGTGTGAATCGGAAACATAATTTCATTTTTTAATGGAAAATATACATATAACTTTCAGTATTTCTTGAATAGTTTTAAAAACTCTTACAGGTATTACAATATAATCTATTCTAAAAATACGATAGTTTACTACTTGTGATTCATAATACTTTTTATAAATATTATTAAAAAAATACTGGTTATTATTTTAAATGATTCATAGTTATAATAGGGTATTTTGAGTCTAAAAATTTATCAAATTTCATACACATATTTTTACTTTTTTTATCAAGAATTATTTATATCAAAAATATCTAATTCTTATCCACAAAGAAATTTAAAATATGCTAAATAAACTAAACTGAGTATAGTATTATTAATATATAAAACTAAAGGGTTTTTTGGAAAATTAATTTACATTTTGATTAACATTTAGGTTAACACTCTTGATAAAAAATTCTGCTTGATTTCATGATGAAACTAGAAAGAAAACTTAAAGATATTTTGAACAAAAAAAGGACTGTAACTTCTGTTGCGGAAGAACTTCAAGTATCAAGACAAACCATTTATAAATGGCTCAAGGCGTATGATGAAAAAGGATCTAAAGCTTTTGCATATAGAAAAATTAAAAGTGGTATCTTTGCTGAAGAAAACATTGTCATAAAAATATATTTCTAGAAGAAACACCAACAGCAGTTCAACAAGAAATTACTCTTCCTACATCAGTTTTACCAAATATAACTCCAGTAGTTTTAGATAGAATTTCTGTCCAAGAAATTACAACAACTTCTTTTAAGAAGGATGAGATTAATCTGATTCAAGCTTCTCAGGATCAAAGTTCTGAGCACATACTTCCACCAAATTTCAAGGAGTATATTTCATATTTTTTACATAATTTATCAACAGTTATTTCACAGACAAAAGTAATGGCAGGCGTTGCTTTTATGAGTTCTATCCTTATTATTTCTACATTTTTTATTGAAACATATGATGTCGCGAGCTATGCAACATTTTCAAATTCTGCTTCAGCTGATACTTCAGAAAGACTTAACACTAATTCAATTTTAACAACAATTTCAATGAAGGTGTACTGTGGTGTAAATTATTTTTTTACTTCGCCTGAGACTTGGAAATGTAAAACTTTGACACCTCCTAATACTACGGTTACAGTAGCAACTACAACGCAAACAACTCAAGCTGTAGCGCTTCCGATTGTAGCAACAACTTCTCAGCAAGTACTCAAAGAAATCGTAAAATATACTCCTCAAGTAGTTGCTAAAAACGTTACAGTAAAACAAATTAATCAACCTGACCAAGGTAAAAATAACATTACGTATGTAACCAAATACATACCTGTACCAGGCCCTAAAGGTGAGACAGGTGAACGTGGTGCCATTGGACCTATTGGTCCAACTGGAAGCTTTTCATATGTTCCCGTTCTTAGTGTTGCAACTAATAACAACGGTGGAACTTTTTCAAACCAAAACTTATCATCAACTATTTTGACTAATACTATTTTAAATGGTTTATCGACATTTACAGGATCTTTAAATTCTCAAGATATATCTGCAACTTCGTTAATAACTAGTGGTTCTACCACACTAGCTACAACCACTGTTACAAGTCTTACGACAAACTCATTAGAGAGCCTTCTATCATCTTCAACTGAAATTATTGCAACTAACGTTAGTGTCATTAACAGCACAACAACTAACGCATTTTTTTCTAATCTTTTTGGCGCTGGTTTAAATTCTTGTAATACTGTTGGTGACAAACTTATCTGGAACAATGGTACATTTTCATGTGGTGTTGATGCAGGTGCTGGTGGTGGAATCACCAATCTTAATGGAAGCATTATAGCTGGTCAAACATTCACCACCACATCTACTAGCGGACTTAATCTTTCTATAACAACTGCAACAACTACAGGTGTACATACATTTGCAATAGGTCTTGCAAGTGGTTACTTTATACCTAACACAGCATCTACAACTGACTGGAACAATTTCTTCAACACTCCAACAAATTATTTAACTGGTGGACAGAATATTATTCTCTCAGGAACTTCAACTATAGCTGTAAATCCTAACTCAGTATTTACGAGTATTGGTATTGGTACGACAACACCATCTTTACTTTTTAGCATTGCTAGTAGCACAGGAGCCTCAATATTTGGTGTCACAAATGATGGTATCCTTTCACTTTCAAATCCGGTATCTGGATCAAAATTTAGCTTAAATGATAACGGAAGTGGTGTTCTAGTTACAAAGAAAAATGGAGTTGAAATTGCAGGTCTCAATCTGGAAGGCTTCAGGGTTCCTGTTGATCTTTCAATTGGTTGGACACAAAACAGTGCTGCGACTATCGCAATGGACACAGCATTCTCTCGTTTATCGGCGAATAAAATAGGTATTGGGAATGGTACCCCAGGAGATTTTTCTGGAACATTAATTACAAGTACTCTTGGTATTGGCACAAGTACATCTGGATCAGCTTTCACACTTGCATCGGGACAAATGAGTCTTCAGTTAGGAACAGCAGAAGCACCAACTATTACTCCTATTGGAAATGCAAGTTCTGGTATATTTTGGACCTCACCTACAAATTTATCTGTGTCAGTTGATGGTGCTGAAAGATTTAGGGTCGGTTCAGGTGGAGCAATAGCTTCTACTGGTGGTTATGCAATTGGCCTTAGTGTGTCTGGAGCAGATGCTTGGTTAAACCGTATCTCTAAGGGTGTATTTGCAATTGGAAGTAGAGGACTCGGATATGATTCTACTAGTGATAAAAATGGAACTTTAATTGCTGGACAAATTAGTCTTGGTACCACAACACCATTTGCACAGTTTTCAATACAAGGTACATACGGTTCCACCACACCTCTTTTCTCTGTCGCTTCTACTACATCTTCTTCATTTGCAACTTCATCACTCTTTACCATTTTAGCTAATGGAAACGTAGGAGTTGGAACATCGACACCTCTTTCAACTCTTTCTGTTGTGGGTGGAACATCAGATCCATTTAATGTATATACAACTTCTTCAAGTTCTGTGTTCCATGTAGCAAATAATGGACTCGTATCGATAGGCACTTCTGCTGATGTAACTAATAAGGGTGAGATGCTCCGATTTAATATCGGAAGTTCTGGAGGTTCAACTGGTTATTTGTCATTTAATAGAGCACATAATACCAATGCATCCTATCAATTTGGTTTTAATGATGGGGATGGTTTTGGGTTAAAACAAGTTGGTGATTCTGCTCCATTCTTAAAAGTTAGCTCAACTGGTACATTAAATTCTAATAAACTAGTTTCTTTTGGAAGCAGTAATGGTGTAGTCGATAGTAGTGTTACCATTTATAACGGTTTTACGGGAGGAACTCCTACTCATTTATCATTATCAAATTTAGAAACACCTGCTTTTAGTAATACAAAAATTGCATTTCAAAGTTGGTATTCACCGGACACACTTGCTTACGAAACAGCATCAATAGTTGGAATTAAATATACTAGTAGTAATTTCCTTCCTCAATATGGCCTTGCTTTTAATATTGCCAATAACTCCACATCTACAACAGAAGCAATGAGGATAAGTAGTAATGGTAATGTTGGAATTGGAACAACAGAGCCTGACTCAATACTTTCTATTGCATCATCTACTGCTAATGGTACATCGAACCTATTCTCTATTGCGTCATCATCATCAATATTTAATGTTCTTGCTAATGGAAATGTAGGAATAGGTATCATAAATCCAACAACGCAACTAGATTTGTCTGGTTCTATGAAAATTGCAGGTCAGGCAACCATTAATGGCGCAAGTGGAGGAATTTTTGGTCTGACTTTCAATAACGGTCTATCAAACTATAATATTAACGCTCCAGGATACTCAATAATTGGAGGTGTTTCGTTTGATGCTAGTGGTCTTGGAAATGATATTGGTAATGTTAGAAAAATTAGTTTCACCAATGGTTATATTGATGCATCTTCAGGAAGTAATCCTTCTACTGTTGCTGGTAGTTACCGTTTTAGTATTCTTAATAATAGTGGATGGACTCCTGCTCTTCAGGTTCAAGGAATAGCATCTCAAAATGCTAATTTATTTCAAATAGACCCTTATGAATCATCTAATGGAAAATATTTTAATGTTTCAAGTTCTGGGAATGTAGGTATTGGCTCCACAAGTCCGTCATCGTTACTTTCTGTCATTGCATCATCTACAAATTATTTATCACCATTTATATCATTTAATTCAACAACTTCACCAATATTTAATATATTAGCAAATGGAAATATTGGAATAGGTACTTTATTACCACAGACACCTCTGCATATTTATGGTGATGGTTCAAATGGAATTACCCTTGAAACAGTTGGTGGATCAATGAAACTTTCAAATCAAGGGGGAGGTCTTTTCAAAATTCAATCTGGAGTAAATGGTGGTCTTTCTCTTGGTAGTTCAGGTGATACTGAACTATACAGAT
This sequence comes from Minisyncoccota bacterium, assembly GCA_018063165.1. Lineage (GTDB taxonomy): Bacteria > Patescibacteriota > Minisyncoccia > Phycocordibacterales > UBA5272 > UBA11704. Next base: position 6,601 of record JAGOQU010000006.1, read on the forward strand.
ACGCGCCAAGCACTTTAAAAACTACAGGAGATTTTATAGTTGATGATCGGATGAGTATTGGAACAAATACTTTATCATCAATGATTTCAATCACAGGAACGTCAACAAGAGATTTAATGTCAGTAACTTCTTCGTCAAGTCTTCCTGTTTTTAATATTCTTGCAGATGGGAATATAGGAATTGGTACAAATAATCCTGAACAAAAACTTTCTGTTATAGGTAATGTAGCTTTTACTGGTGGTTTAGGAATAGGCACAAGTAGTCCGTTGTCTGCATTAAATATCTACGCAAACCAAGATGATGGTATTAGACTAGACGATAAAACAAATAATAGAACTAGTTATATTACCAATACAGCGTACGGTCTTGGTATTAATTCAGCTGGTAATGGACTACAACTACTGACAGGTGGACAAATTAGACTAACCATAAACGACTCAGGAAACATAGGTATTGGTACAACTACTCCAGAAAATGCATTAGAGGTTATTGGAAATATAGGACTTACAGGCTCAAATGGAATAACTTTTGCTGATGGAACAAATAATCCATTATCATTATATAAACTTACAACCAACACTATGACGTTTAATTCTCGGGTGTATTCAAATTTTGTAGGTACATTGGTTGCACCTACATTTGCATACAACTCTGGATCTGCTGGAAATGGTATCTATTTTCCAAATAATGGAAGTGACCTTGGTGTTATAACTAACTCAACAGAAAGACTACGAATTGATATGAATGGTAATGTTGGAATTGGAACAAGTACACCAATAAGTTCACTTCATTTAGTTGCTCAAAATAATAGCACACCACTCATGGTAGCTTCATCATCTGGAAAATCTATGTTCTCTGTAGGCAGAGATGGCACCGTCTTAGTGGGTACAGATTATGCTAATTATCCTGAAGTATTTCATTATGGGAATGGATTTTTGCTTGCACAAGGTGATATAGGTTTTATAGGTAATGGAACTCATCATTTAACAAATGCTTCAACAGGTAACATAGGTATACAACTTTTTAATGGGTCACAAAATATTGTACCACTTACGGCATCCTACTCTGGACAAAACGGTCTTATCGGTATTAATAATAATCATCCAAACTTTAGTCTTGATATTAAAGGCACTAGCACAACTAGCCCATTTAATGTTGCTTCATCTACAGGAGATTCGTTATTTACGATACTGGCTAATGGAAAAATAGGAGTAGGAACAAATAACCCTTTAGCGTTTATACACATTGAAAAAAATAAAAACGCCATTAATAATATGTATATAACCAACAGTGCGACAGGTACGTCAGCCTATTCCCAAATAGTACTAGGAGAAAATCCAGCAAATGCTCAGTCATTAACTTTCACTTATGCAAACACCGGTAATGGAGCATGGAGTTCAAATACAGGTGTCATAGAAGCAGGTGTTAATACTACAGGAGGTTTAGTACTTTCAACGACAGGTAATTCACCAGTTAAAATTTATACTAACAACACTGAGCGCGTACGTGTTACGAGTGCTGGTAATATAGGTATAGGCACCATCGCACCAACCTCACTTCTCACCATTGCCTCCTCAACAGCAAACGGAACATCAACTCTCTTTAGCGTGGCAACTTCTTCATCAGTATTTAATGTTCTTGCTAATGGAAATATTGGAATAGGAATAACAAACCCTGGATCAAAATTGGATATATTTGGAAGTTTATTTGTAACAGGTGGTGGAGACATTTACGCTGGCGGAGGAAATATTCAGATAGCTGGAGGGTACACTTTTAGAAATTTGAACGATGATTTACGACTAGCAACTCAGGCTTCGAAGGATATTATTTTTTCAACATCTGCATCTTCTGAAAAGATGAGAATCAAAGATAGTGGTAATGTTGGAATTGGCACCACAACACCTAACTCAATACTTTCTATTGCGTCGTCTACTGCCAACGATACAACAAATCTATTCTCTATTGCAACATCATCATCAATATTTAATGTATTAGCAAATGGAAATGTAGGTATTGGTACATCGAGTCCACAAACAAAACTTCATGTTTGGGGAAATAATGATGGTCATAATCTTGCTAGGTTTGGAGCATCATCAATATACCTTGATATACACGATAATGCTGGATATGGTAATCCTGGTATAAAAACTTCAACAGGAGTCTTAGACCTTAGCTACGTAACTATCGGAGGGATGGGTGGCACAGCATCACCTTCACTCAAAGTAAAATCGCAAATTGCCGGTACATTAATACAGAGTTGGTTAGATTTCTCAAATAATACTTTAGGTGTATTTACGTCTTCTGGTAATTTTGGAATAGGAACAACAACACCATTATCACTTCTTTCTCTTGCCTCCTCAACAGCAAACGGAACGTCAACTCTCTTTAGTGTGGCAACTTCTTCATCAATATTTACAATACTCGCAAATGGAAATATCGGTGCAGGTTTACATAATCCAACTAATTTATTTGATGTAAATGGAGTACTTGGTATCAAGCAACCAGGAGGAACTTCTGGTGTTAATGAACTGACTATTTCTCATAATGGACATCAAGCTGAATTTATTAATTCTGATCTTGCTTCGTCGACAACTAAAGAAAACTTTGTTTTTACAGGTCCAAGAACCGGAGGAGGAACTGTTCGTATGGGATTTGATTCTGCTGGTCAAATCTTTTCTGATTATAGCTCTATTCGATTTAACACAAGTGCAGGTCAGGTGGCTGCGGTTGTAAATGGAGGATGGGAAACAAGAGATTCTTATCAGTTCTTGTGGTCATCAGATCCAAATCCTGCAGGTCCTGCTGATGCAGGTCTCGGAAGATTCGCTACTAGTACAGTCAAGGTAACCAATGGCTCAGTAGGTTGGGGGAATCTCATTGCTGGAAATATAGGAATAGGAACAACAACATCCTTAGCTACTCTAACAGTTGTAGGCACTTCAACTAAGGACAGTATATTTACTGTTGCTTCATCAACAGGTGAGTCACTTTTTTCTATTCTTTCAAATGAAAACATAGGAGTAGGAACATCCACTCCTCTTGCTAGAGTAGGAATCGCTGGAAAAAAATATGGAGAAACATTATTAGATCTTAGTACAACCTTCGGAGGAACTATTGGTTTAAATATTTCACCAACTGGTATAGGTGTTCTTACTAGAGGTATCAATGTTAACGCTTCTAGTGTCGGTATTTATTCTACCGCTTCAGATACAAATGGAACAGGTATATATGGTGGTGGATATGGATTATCTGCAATAGGTGTCAAAGGATCTACTGGTGGAGGTGGTGTTGGTGTATTTGCGAAAGCAGATTCTATTGGTGGATATGCCATAAAAGCAGATGGAACTACTGGTGCTGACATTATGCTTTTACAGTCAGAAGGTATTGATAAATTTATAATAATGAATAACGGAAATGTTGGTATAGGAACTTCAACACCTCAATATTTATTAGATGTTAATGGTGATACGAGAATCAAAGGTGAGCTTAAAATTTCTTCAACATTAAATAATTTTACTGGTGGAATTGGTGTTGATGGAACTGGAACACTTTTACTTAATAGTACAAACGTTGCTGGAGTAAATGTATATGGTAAATTAGCACCTTCAATTAATAATTGGGAACTGGGAGATGCAACACGTAGATGGGACGGATATTTTACAAATATTAATAGTTCTGCTACTTCAACATTTTTTGGAAATGTTGGTATAGGAACAATATCTCCTTCTTCAAAACTTACCATATACAGCACAACAACAAGTTCTGATATAGATATACTACAAATACTTTCAGATGTTGGAGGTGCTGGAAATCCAATTTTTAGAATTGATTCTGATGGTGATATATTCACAGATGGTGGTACCACAATTGGTAATCCGGCTGACGTTGCAGAGAATTACTCAAGTATAGAGATAATATCTCCAGGTACAATAGTCACACTCGCAACAACAACAGTAGAATGGAATCTTGCAGAAAATAACTATAGTTCTACTACATACAACATATCACAAGTACGTATTGCTCATCCAGAAGACAAAGCTTTTGGAATAGTATCTACTAGACCAGGTATATTACTTGGTGGCAATACTGCTAGCGGAACACCTATAGCTTTGTCTGGGCGTGTACCTGTACGAGTGACAAATGAAAATGGAAAAGTGAAGCGTGGTGACTACATAACACTTTCAAAAACTATGCCAGGTTATGCAATGAAAATGCTAGAACACGGAAGATCGATCGGTAGATCATTATCTGATATGGAAACAACAAGTGAAGCAACGGGAACAATAATTGTTTTTATTGATAATTCTTATAATTTTATATCTGTTACAAAAACAGAAGACTTAGAACCGTTTATACATCCTTCTGCGACACTAACACAAATCGAAACAATAATAACAGAAGCCTTATCTAATGGAACAGAAGTGCTATCTTCACTTTTAGTCACCAAAGTATCAGCTATAGTTGCATATATAGATACATTATTTGTAAAAAATATACACGCAGAAAAAATAGATGCAACAATGTTTTGTATCGGTGAAGAAGGAAATAAGACATGTCTGACAAAAGAAAAAATTGATCAGCTTCTTTTGTTACAATCAGTACAAAATGTTTCAGCAAGTACAAATAACGTAACAGATACGAATGTTTCATCAACCACAGAAAATGTAAATAATACAAGTAATATACCTACAGAAATACCAGAGGCAGCAACATATACAATTCAAAATGAAACAAGTAGTAGCACAGAAATAACATCAACAACAACTATACAATAATACTTATGCAAAATAAGTATAAAAATGTTAAAATTATACACACTATATATGAATTTACCAACAAACACACAACAGATTATTATTATTTATCATGGTTTTTGTACAGATGGGTTTGGTGCTGCATATGCTGCATGGAAAAAATTCGGAAATAACGCAACATATATAGCTAGAAGTAGAGAAGATGAACCTTTTCCTATAGGATACTTATCAGATAAAGAAGTATATGTTGTAGATTATTCATTTTCACGTGAAGAAATGATACGCTATCAAAAAGAGGCTACAGTGTTTATGGTGATCGATCACCATATTAGTTCTAAATCAGATGTGGAATCTTTAGATAGATATATTTTTGATAATAATCATTCTGGTGCATATTTAGCATGGCAATATTTTCATAAAGAACAAGAAATTCCTACGCTTATACGTTATATTTCTGATGCTGATACATGGTCACACTCATTACCTGACTGGAAGGAAATAGAGAGTTTTATTTATAGTAATGGGGAAGAACATTTTTCTTTTCAACATTTTGAACATCTAGAAGAAACACTTGATTCTGAAGAAGGTTACACAAGGGCAAAAGAAATAGGTGCTTTACTCGATGGTTCTCATACAGCAAAAGTAAATATGTATGTGGACCTTGCAGAATTAGTTATGTTTGAAGGATATGAAATATATGCAGTTAATGCTCCAAGAGAAGTGAGGAGTGAACTAGGTCATGTTTTGGCACAAAAAACAAATTCCTTTGCACTTATTTTTAATTATGAAAAAGGTAACTGGAAATGTAGTCTTCGCAGTGTTAAAGATTTTGATGTTAGTGTAATTGCGACTAAATATGGAGGAGGTGGACATAAAAATGCATCAGCATTTATGATACCTACAGATTTCCCTCTTAGATCATTTTTAAAATAGTCTAATAATACATTCAACCTACTGACTTAATTCAACTAAAGTACTTTCCGTTATAGAAAAAGATCTGGAAATTTCTTTAATGACTACTTGTTTATTTTGTTTTTCCTTCTCTGTATACGTAACAAAAATAGCATTATTTTTAAATTCTGTTGAGATAGGGGTTATGTTTTCTCCTAAAAGAACACCGTTGGTTCCTCTATAGTCACCATCTTTACTTAAAGCAACTACTAGATAATAAAGCACTTCTGAAGATGATGTTGAGGAAGCTGTAAGAATAAAAGCTGAATCTTCTTTCGTGTTACCATCTAAATCAAGACGTAATTCCTTTCCAAAATATAAAAAAGCATAGTCAGTATCTAAGAATTCTCCGTCTTTTAGATATATCTCTTTACCTTCTATTGTATATGAAGTATTTTTTGGATTCATGTGTACTTCAGTAAGCATAGGAACTTCTTTTTGCGTGTCTTCTTTTATCTGTTCTCCATTAACAAACACTTTTCCAGGTATTTTACATTCTTCCGGATATTTTTCTAAAATAGGGTAGCCAGCTTCTACACATTCTTTAAATGTAGTTATAGACTCGTACTCCTTTTCTACATGAGAGAAAAAAGTATACAACATACCAATTGCAATCAACAGACTTACATATATAACAAGAGTTTTTGTGCTTCTAAACATAATAATACTTTTATGATACTACAAGTAACTAAAATATACCAAGATCATTTCTAGGAGTTCTGTGAAGAAATTTCTTGAGCAATAGGAAACGTAACTGTAAAGGTGGTTCCAACACCTAATTGCGATGTCACCGAAAGTGTTCCTCCCATTTTCTCAACCAATTCTTTAGTAATAAAAAGTCCAAGTCCAGTACCTTCGATAGATGTTTTTTTAACATCATTTGCTCTAAAGAATTTTTGGAATAAATGTTTTTGATCTTCCTCTGACATACCTCTTCCATTATCTGCTATAGACGTTGATATCACTCTATCTTGTATTTCATGCGTTACAGTTATTGTTCCATTGTCATTACCATATTTAACAGCATTGGAAGCAAAATTCATAACTATTTCTTTAAAACTACCAGCATTAACTAACGCCAAAGGAATAGAAGCATTTGTATTATACGAAATAGTCATATTTCTTTGTATTGCAAGTGGCCGTATTTCGTCTAAAATAGCAGAAACTTCATCTACTATAGATACAGGGGAGACAGCTATTTCTAATTTTCCAGCTTCAGATTTTGCAACTTTAAGAAGATCATTAACCAAAGCCACAAGTCTGTCATTAGAACGTTTAACAGGTAAGAGGAGATGTTCCATCTCTTTTGATACAGGACCACCACCACCGTCAAAAACAAGCTCTAGGTAGCCTTTTATGGCAGTAACCGGCGCACGTAGCTCATGTGCTGCAACATATACGAATTCATTCTTCAATTCTTCTAAACGTTTAAGACCTAATGCCATAGTATTAAATGATTCACCAAGTTCTTCAAGTTCATTATCTGTTCTAATAGAAACCTCTTTATCAAAAATACCTTTTTCTATATCTTGTGTTGCTTCCATTAAACGTTTAATAGGTAAAACTAATTTTTGAGCAACAAAAAGAGCTAACAAAAAAACAATAATAATACTGACAGCCATTGTAATCAAAACTGTATTTCTAAAATCTTCAACAAGAATATCAGATTCTACCGTTGGCCACTCTACCATAAGCACCCATGAAATATCAGGAATACGTACACCTGATCCTGTTACAGAACTTTGAGAGAAAAGACTCATATACCTATCTTCTTCTCTCTGGCCATTTTTATTTTCCCCAGACAAAATATTTTTAAATCGTACCCAAGAAGAGAAATTAGTTCTTCCTTTTGTTGATGCATGCTTAGAACCAACGTGTGTACCTTCGGTATCAAAAAGAAGTACATAGCCTTTACTACCAATAGTAACTTTTTCTAACGATGTTATAAGAGGTAGCAAGCTCACTTCAGCTATAACAACCTGAAACACTTTTCCATTTAGAATAAGAGGCGTAGCTACGGTTACTGTTTGACCATGAAGCGTATTATGTACACTACTCATTACAATAGAACCTTTTTTTGCTTCTTTAAAAAGAGGTAATTCTTCGTAATGAAGCATAACACTTGCGTCTTTATTTATTTTTGAAAATTTAGCTGACTCTTTGCCACTAGGATCAACAAAACTTACTTCTAGAATAGCTTGATTACTTTCTGCAAATTTTTTTGCATACATGTCTTGCCACGATACTGTTTCAGTAGTAAGTTTTTCTTCACTTAATGTATCAAAATTAGTTGAAAGTGTTTCAAAAATTGATGTAAAAAAAGATGTTGTCAATTCTGTAGTACTTACTAAAGTTTGTCGTTCAAGTTCTGAAACATTTTTTTTATGAGATGTACTAATGTTAAGCAAAGACACGGTTCCCAAAATTAATATAGGAATACAAGAAATAAGAATAAAAAGCAAAATAAAAGTATCTCGCAATTGTCCTTTCTTTGTCTTTTTTTCTAGGTTTTGTTCCATACAATAATATTAAATACCCATATTTTTTAAAGTATCTGTGTCTAAGTATGTTGAAGTAAGAGGTATATTAACTTGACCCATAATGTCTTTTTTTGTAACTAAACTTGTTTTACTTTGACTTTTATCTTCATGAACAATAATAGAAGATTGATAATTATCAGGTATACCTAACGTATGATAAAACTCATGAGCTAGAAATGTTGAACCCGTGTTTACATATTCTTTATCAGTAAGATACTTTCTTGAAATAAGAGCAAAATCACCATTACCCGCAGCACCATTTCCTTCAAAAACAACCATAAATACATTACGAATATCGTTTTGTTTTTCGTTATTTTTTTCAATATACAAGTCTCCTCCTTTAGTTAAAACTCTTTTTGTTATTTCTTCTTTAATAGGAATAAGTGCATCATGATCTTCATATGAGCCTAATATGCCTTCATATTCCACCTTATCTTTTTCTCCTATAACGTATGAAGGTGAGAAGGTATATGTAATTTCTGAAGTGTTTTGAAACTGAAGAGTATGAAAAGTAATAAGATTTTTAAGGTGATTTTCTACATACTCTTTCCAATCCGAAATCTCATACTCTTTAACATCCTTAGGAATAAAATAAAAAACTGTAACATGAATTTTTTTAATTGATACATTTTTATTATTGTACATGTAAGGAGACAGTTCTGTAAGTTCTGGTAGTGGTTTGGTTTTAGAAACACCGACAAAAAGACTTAGAACTACAAGCGATGCACACAAGAAAATAAATATACCAATAAGATTTTTCATGAATTATTCTGTCAGACTACTTTCAATGATTTCATTTATCTTTTTTCTAGTTATAGGTCCAAGAACACCTGTGCCAATTTTATAGCCGTTTGGTATTAATAATTCTGCTTTGTAATAATTCTGAAAACGAAACACAGCATTTTCTGTTAATTTTCCATAATATCCTGTAATAGGTCCTGTTGCATAAAAACCATCTAACTTGAGTGCTTTTTGAAGTGCAGTAACATCATCTCCTTTACTTCCTACACTTAATAAACGTGTTATTTTTCCTTCAGTTATCTGTCCAGGAGGTAAAAGTAGTGAAGGGGTTTCAGAATTATTTGTTGCTAAGCCATCAGCAACAGCATCTACTGTATACGCTATTTGAGAAAGATTAGTTGACTCGTTTCCTGCTGGGTCAACAGAACGCACTGTATAATAATACACTTTTTTAACCGCAGACTTTGTTTTATCAACAAAAGAATTAGAAAGGACTTCCACAGCTAAAATATCTCCCAGAACTCCTACTTTTTCTGAACGATAAATTTTTGCATGGCGGTAATCTGTAGAAGGTTTTTGCCATGTGATTCTTACATCAGTAGGTGTTTGTGCATCTGTAACTACATTACTAGGTGGGAGAGGTGCTATAGTATCCGCGGCTGCAATAAGAGCAAAACGTGTAAGGTGATCAACTTGAAGTACGAATACTTTCTTTTCTTTGTTAATAATAAATTTAGTAACTGGAACCCAAGAACTAATACTTTCATCATAGTAACTAGGTATAACACTTTCTAAGGTTATACCTTTAGAACGTAATTCTTCTTCGTCGTAAGGAATCAAAATTTCGGCTTCTTCTTGTAACTTAGTTATTTTTTGACCATTTGAAGAATCTTTAATAGTGATATCATACGCTGTACTAACCACCGTTGAAGCCGATTGAGACAATGCTTCTACGGTAGGTTTTATTTCAACATTAATAGTATTTTGAACCTGTACAGAATTAGGTTGTACCGTAAATCTGGCTCCGTCATCTGCTATCACTCTCACTTCATTATGAGCACTTTCTACAACGTGTACAACGGGCGCTAGTTGCTTTACTTGACTCTTAAAAAAAGTAATATTGAGATTTTGTTTTGTTTTACTACTATGTATTGTTTGTTCATCTGAAATATACGATTCCTTACCTTCATCTTTTGCAGCTTTTATATGCCAAACTTGATTAGGTAATAGAGAAAGTGAGTAATTACCATCTATATTTGTAAGTGTATCCACATGATCTCCTTGATCAGACCACGCTGAAACGAAAGCATTTATAACTGGAGCTTTGTCATCAAATATTACATTTCCAGAAAGAACTATTTTTTCAAGTACTTGTTCTTTTTTTAAAGTGATAATAATATTTTTATTTTCATTTCCTGTTAAAGTAACAACCTCCTCCTTTGATTCAAGATATTTTAATGTATTTTGTACTGAGGTTCTAATATAATATGTTCCTTTTCTTATTGGAAAAGTTACAAGACCATTTTCATTTGTCTTCTCCACAATAATGTTTCTGTTTTCAAGATTACCTACACTTTTCTTATAAGTGTCACTTAAACTATGGGTATCTATAATAACTCCAACTTGATGCAACGACTTATTTTCTTCGTCAACTATTTTAACAACAAGGTTTGCGTTAAAGGAAGAAACAACAATCTTAGAAGCATTTATTGTTTCGTCTGTATTTTTATCAGAAAGTGTTACATCTTCTATTTCTTTAAGCATTTCCCAAGCGTTTGTTTCTGTGTTTTTTGGACGAGCAATAACATGCCATACTCCTTGATTTACTTGTAATATATACTTACCAAAAATGTCTGTAGATGTTGCTATTCGTTCATTTGTAGATGCTTTATATGCAACTACTTCAGCATCAAATACAGGCTTTCCATCTTCATGTACTACATAGCCTATAATATTTTTTTTAGTAGTTTTGTCAGTAACAGAAGTAACTTTTTTGTTTACTACAGTAATTATCTTATTTGGTGTTATACCTTCAACAATATAGGTTCCATCTGGAATATCCATAGAAAAAAGACCATTATCAAGAACAGTAGCAGAATAGGTACTCGAAATAGCACCAGACACATTAAGGGATTTTACCTGTATAAAATCTCCTTTTCTCAAAAAATTTCCTAATGCTTTCGCGACTTCATAATTAGGAGTTGGAATAGCAAGGTAGACAATATCACTTGCTGTGCATCCAGCTGTGTTACAAGATTCTATGCTGTAAGACATGTATCCTGTTGCTTTTGAATCATCTTGATAAGAAGTGCTATTAGAAGAAAGCATTTTTAAAAGATTTCCGTTTTTTACAATTCTAAATGATGTTTCGTTATCAGAGGTATCTTTCCATGTTATAGAAACAATATCTGTAAGTTCACCGTTTATTCTAACTCGCTTTGATTCTAATGATGTTGGCTTATTAGGTTTAAGTACAATATCTTCCTTAATAACTACAGCTGGTGTTTCATTAAAAGTAATAAAACTAGTAGAAACTGTTGAAGTAGCAATAGATACTGCTAGTGTAGTAGTAGCTTTTGGTGTTGTTGTTGCTACTATAGTTGTATTCGGTTTTTCTAATGTTATAAATGAACTAAAAACAGGGTATGAACATACTTTTTCAGAAACACACGCTTCAAGTGAATACTTGTACGTAGAAAAGTCTAGGCCAGTATCCGTGTACGTGGTTGCATTCTTACTTATTTGTTTAACCAAATTAAAAATTAACCCTCCTTTAGATTTTTTTAATACATAAAAATTTTCATTTTGAGAATCTTTCCATGCAAGCTTAATAGATGATGCTGATGGTGCTACATCAATATTAAAACCTATAGGCATACTAGGTAAGGTAAATGCCCCCAAACTTAAAGCAGGAGAACATATATTATTACTAGTACAAGCTTCTATTGTATATGTTGTAATACCTGTAGAAATAACATTATCTGTGTAGGTAGTCGTATCTTGTGGTAAAGATTTTGAACTAAAAGAACCATTTGCTGTACGTTTTTTTAGTATGTATTTTGATTCATTTGAAACATCTTTCCATGTAAAAATTACAGAACTACTACTAACTATATTCATTTTTGGTACAGTTGGTTTATCTGGAACAGAAAGAGGTGTTCTAGATAAAGTTATTGTAGTTGTGCCTGTTGTGGTTGTAGCATTTAAACTACTTGAAGCAGTTACATTATTTACCGCTGCAGATGGAATATTGTTCTCATTTGTTGTTGTGATTATTACCTCAGGAACTTGAATAGTAGTATAAGTAGACGCAGAACAAGAATTAGCAGAAGCATCATTTCTTGTACAAGCACGAACACTGTACATATTAGTATAACCATAATATGGGCTAGTATCTACAGATGAAGACGAGTTAGAAGAAACTTCTCTAAAAAGTCTCATACTTGGAGTTGTTGTACCACGCCATATTTCAAACAATGTCTCATTTGTTGATGTATCTGTCCATTTAAGAGTAATCGTTGAAGTGCCTTCTGCTACAAAATTTGTTGGAGTAGATGGTGTAATTACAGTAACAGGAACACTTACATATTTTGGGTCAGAAGGATCAGAGCAATGATTTGCATCACAAGACTGCACTCTGTAACTGTAACTAGTACCTGAAACTAGCAGCTGTGTATCTTTAAACGTTTTTGTAGCCAAATCACTTTGTTGAGCTGTAAAAGTTATAGGAGTAGCTCCTGGTAAAGACCGTGTAATCTTAAAATGTGTAGCGCTTGTAGATGAATCGACCCACGTAAGGGTGATATATGCTGAATTTACTGCTGTCGCTTGATTAAACGTAGCAAATAATTGTGTAGGAACTAAAAGATTATCTAATGTTTTAAAATGTTTTATTTGAGTTGTGTCTTCTGGATCTTTAAAATAGTACGTAGTGTTAGGTTTTAAATTTTTAATCTTAATACAAGAGTTCGTAATATTACCAGACACCGTCCCAACCGCGTAAGAAGAGGTAGGACAAGACTCAGTAGAAGAATTGACAGTACTTTCATTTGGACTAAAAGTAGCATTTTCAGAAAAATAAAGGGGGTTTCCATATAAACCTCCTGTAGTAGTACTAATTTGATTATTCCATATGATTTCAGCTTGAGATGATGTTATGTTTGAAACTACAGTTACAGCCGAAACAGAATCAATCTGACCAAGAACTATAAGCAAAAACAGCACTGAAATTAATTGATTTTTAATCATACAGATAAATACTAAATTTTTAAAAAGATTATATATATAGTATATATCCTACACACCTTAGATACATATTATTTATATAAAAATATGTGTATATCCTTTTTATTTTTCAAAAACAAGTCTTTTGTTGGTGTATATTTTATAAAGCATGAACAATGTTAATAATAAAGTTATAACAATAGTAACCCATATTGGATATACATATCCTTTCGAAAGAGAGAGGTACAACATATAGTCCGTTAATGCTCCATACGTAAGCGCAAAAGCTGTAAAAAATAGACCAGACATACTTGTACTAATAGCTTCTGGGTCGTCAGTTTCTGTATTAGGAAATAACGCACCGAATACAAGACCTAATGTCACAATAAAAACAACAACAGATATAAAAAGAGCCATTGAATAGAATGTTTGTATACTAGATACCTGTAACACGATACTATTAATATAATTCATACATACACCAAGCAAAACAAAAAATGAAACAAAAAATATATATTTACCAAAAAACACTTTTCTAAAATCAATAGGGGAACTTGAAAGTATCCACATAGTCTTCTTTTCTGTACTAAAAGATGGGAATACAAATCGTAACGTAAACGCACTAATAAAGTAAACAGCTATAATATATTGAAGTGATTGAAGTACGATACTTTTGTGACTTACGTCAGCACCATGTTTTTGAATATTATATCCAAGAATATGATTTGCTGCGATTTGCATAGACCATATACTCAGTAGAAACAAAAACCACATAACTCCTTTTACATTTCTAACAAGAATTATAAATTCTTTTTTATATAAGGAAGACATAATACTGCCTGTAAAATAATATGTATGAGATGTATCTGAAATAGATTTTTTAGAAATAGAATTTGTTCCTTCTTGAAATTTTTGCCATAGTGGGTAAAATATTTTTGAAATATAAAACCATACATATACAGAAGATACTGCAGTAATTACTATAATTAGAAAAGCATAGAAAGCCTCGATAGTATTTCCTGTTTGAAAATTAAGAATAAGCATTGCAAGTTCATGCGTAGGTAGCATAAAAAAATACTGACTTATTGTCTCAACAGTAACTGTGTTAGTTATTTCATTTTCTTTAAATAAAATTAAAATATCAAGTGTGTGTAATTTTGACCAGACAAATAGAAAAACACCAGCTAGCAAAGAAGCAATGACAAAGAGTAAACCTTTAAAAGAAAATAGTATACTTTTTATTTTTTTAGAAACTATATAATACATAAAACTAACACCTACTACAAAAGAAAAAGTAACGGATTGTAAAAAAATAATACCAAAGAAAAAAGCAAATAAGATACCGATCACACTAAATAAACCTAAATGGTAAATAGTATTAAAAGCAAGTATTGCAGGTAAAAAGATAACAAACATAGGTAATCCTGTTGCTTGTAACGTACGTATAAATAATACTTTTGGTAATACTGTATACGCAGGAGAACTCATAAGCCATGTATTATTAGTACCTCTAAAGAGTAAAAAAATAGAAGAAACAATAGTGCTACATATAATAATTACCGATAACACTAACAAAAAAACTTCATACAAAAAAAGTATCAATGCTAAACGTATCTCTTCTTCTGTTTCCATTCGTATAAAACGAAAACCTGAAACAAAAAATTCATATACACCTAATGCAATTATTCCAAAGACCATCATAAAAAGTAACAAAGTGATTATTTTTGCAACTGTTTTTGTCTTAAAATATTTAAGAATTTTACTTAATTCAAAACGAATAAAAAGTGATAACATATTTTTGTATTCATTTAAAAAATTATGCAAGTTTTTGGTAAACAGCTTCTAGTGATGCATGCTTATCTAAGCCAGCTCTCTCTCTAAGTTCACTGAGAGTTCCTACAGCAACAAGGGTACCATTTTTAAGAATTCCTATTCTATGTGAAATTTCTTCAGCAACAGGAAGGGTATGGGTAACAAGAAGCACAGAGCATCCTTTTGTTGCATAGTCGACAAATAATTTCTTTGCTATTTCAGCACCACTAGGATCAAGACCAACTATTGGTTCATCCACCAATAAAAGCTTTGGATCATGCGACATCGCTGCTATGATGCTAAATTTTTGTTTATTACCACGTGAGTAATCTTCAAAATACTGTTTTTCTATTCCTGTAAGATCAAAAACATTAAGCCACTTTGAAATAGTTTCTTT
This sequence comes from Minisyncoccota bacterium, assembly GCA_018063165.1. Taxonomy (GTDB): domain Bacteria; phylum Patescibacteriota; class Minisyncoccia; order Phycocordibacterales; family UBA5272; genus UBA11704. The sequence continues at coordinate 22,020 of JAGOQU010000006.1, forward strand.
TCTTGTTTTTAAAGGTGTAGAAAATAGTGACTGTGTAAAATATAAAAATTCTTCTCCTGTCATATGTTGCCACAACGATGGTTCATCCGGAATATAACCAATACACGCTTTTGCTTGTTCTGGTTTTTTTGAAATATCAATACCATCTACAGTAATAGAACCAGAAGTAGCTTGTAAAAGACCTAGTATACTTTTAATAATTGTCGTCTTACCTGAACTATTTGGTCCAATTAAAGAAAAAATTTCTCCTTTCTCAATAGAAAAGCTAACATTATCAACCGCTTTATTAGTGTTAAAATATTTTTTTAATGTATGTACAGTAAGCATATGTATACAAGTATACTAAGAGAAATACCATAAACCTAGGGATACGTATCATATAAAAATACCACACGTGTATGTATGGTATTTTTATTGATATTTTTTAATTCTAAAAAATTATTTCTTCATAAATCCTTCAAGAGCTTTCAACGCTTCAACAGGTACCATATACACAACAGTGTTTGATTGGTCTGATGACATATCATTAATTGATTGCAAAGTGCGCAAATGAAGAGCTCCTGGAGTAGAAGCAAGCATTGAAGCTGCTTGTGCAATATTTTGTGATGCCGCTAATTCTCCTTCTGAATTAATAATAACAGCACGTTTCTCTCTTTCTGCTTCAGCTTGTTTTCCTATGGTTCTTTCCATTTCTGGAGGAAGACTAACATCTTTTAATTCTACATTTTGAACTTTAAGACCCCACGCATCTGTTTCTTTATCAACAATTTCACGTATTCTATCTGCTATTTTATCTCTACTTGAAAGAAGCTCATCGAGAGTTACTTCACCAACTATATTTCTCATTGTTGTTTGAGCGTATTGAGAAATAGCATATCTAAAATCTTCTACTTCTATAATAGCTTTTGGTGCATCACTCACTTTATAATAAATAACAGCGTTAACACGAACAGAGACATTGTCACGTGTAATAGCATTTTGATCTGGCACATCAACAGCTTTTATTCTAATATCAACTTTTTGATATTCTTGAATAATAGGAATCACTATTCTCCAACCAGGTTCCATAACTGAAGTAAATTTACCAAAAGTAAATTTAACACCACGTTGATATTGACTTATTTGGCGAATACTAATAAGTAAAACAAATAAAATTACTGGGAAAATTGTATAAAGCATATAATAGTATTTAATAAATAATGGGTACCTGTATACAAGTTTATACTAAAAAATATGTATGTACCAGTTTATTTATACAGTAATTTTTTTTACTTCTACTGGACGTATAACAATAAATCTTTTTTTCCAACCTTTTTGAAAATCTACAATAGAAATTTTTTTCTGTCCAACTTTTGCAGCAGGGTCATTATAATATATGAATCCATTTTCAAAACCATCTAATACTACAAGATGTGGCACAGAACTTCGTGGATCAAATTTATAATGTACAGAAACAATAACAGGACCATCTGCTAAATATTTTTTTAATGTAGATAATGAGGCTTCTTTACCGAGAGACGACACATCATAACTTTTACCATCTAGATTATACTTTTTAGATAACGCAATTAAATCTTTATGTATCCATCCAGCTTTTTGATCATATGCACCATAAAGAATACCTGCTTTTAATAAGGTTTCAACTGATATAGTAGCAGTAGAGTAATAATCTATTACCATAGCAAGACTAGTAATACCACATCCAACTTTCTGCCAAGAAGTAGAATGTATATCACGAAATTGAGAATAGAAGGGGATAACAGGAGTATAGGAATAGTAGGGATCATATAATTCACTATGACAGGTCTAGTCACGGTTAGCAAGGAATCTTTTTATTAAGAATAATATATAACTATATACGTTTAGCTATTTATTTTTGTACCACTATCTTAGTTCCTATTTCTGCCCATTCATATAACTTTTTTGCATTTTCTGTAGAAAGATTAACACATCCATGTGACCACGGTTTACCAAAATGATCATGCCAATATGTTCCATGAATAACAGCTCCATCTTTTGTAAAATATAAATTCCAAGGAACACCAGGTAAATCATAGATTTGTTCACTTACACCTTTTATAGGACCTTGCATGAACCTACTTGGTGTCATTTTAAATATACTAAAAGTTCCTTTAGGTGTTGGAGTAAATTCAAGACCTGTCGAGATCACTTCCTTCATAAAAATCACATCACCATCATACGCATACAACATTTCTTCTGAAATATCTATAGTAATAGTTTTTGTTGTAGTTGAAATAATATCAATCTCACTATTTTTATCTCCTTCATGTAAGAATAGCTTTACAAATTCTGAAGATACATACCAATCACTTGTTACTCTCTCTGGATATGCCAGCTCATTACTAAACAAAATCTTATACCATTCTTTACCGTCTTTTGTTATATGTTCTGCAACTTTCAAAACAATACCATTTCTTAATTTAACAACGACTGGATATTCTAACCCTGGACCAGATCGTACGTTTACACACTCACCACTAAAATCAAAAGCACAACCATTAATAACTTCTAGATATTCAAAAAGTTCATTTTTTGACGTTAAATTTGTTGTGGAAGCTGTATCAGGTTTAGCTTCTAAAGAAACAGTATCATTTACATGCACGATTTTTTCTTTTGTGGAAAAAATATAGATCACGATAATTATACATACCATAGCAATACTACAATATAGTATTATTTTTTTACTCATAGACTCATACTATATCTATCTAATAATTACACAAGGAAACTTTTTGTTATATATTTTAAAATACATTAAAAATTGGCATGAATATGTAAGGCTATATACTTTTCATGCTAGGGTTTATACACAAAATCACTTCTTGCAAAGACTTCTTTTTTTGTGTATGATTATATGTATATTTCCGGAAGGGGATATACATAAAAAAAATATTCCGTGGTAGCTCAGCGGTAGAGCAGCTCGCTGTTAACGAGTTGGTCGTAGGTTCGATCCCTACCCACGGAGCTAATAAAATCTTAATCCCTCGTTTGAGGGATTTTGATTTTTTAGGCTCAGTGGGAATAAACCAAACTGCTTTGGTTTATGTTAGGGATCGAATGCGGGTCGGAAAATCATCTGCGACGAAGGAGCTGATTTTGTGACCGATCCCTACCAACCTAATTTTTAAAAATTTTACATATTTAGTACTATCTGATATCGTTATAGAATATATGGACAACTGTATTTTCTGCAAAATAGCAAAAGGAGAAGAAAAGTGTTGGAAAGTTTTTGAGAATGATAATGTGGTAGCTTTTTTTGATTATAATCCAGTAAATGAATATCATACACTCGTTATACCAAAGCAACATTATAAGGATATTTTTAATACTCCTAAAGAAGAACTTCAACATATAATCTCAGCAATTAAAGAAATAGTTACAATATACAGAGAAAAACTTGGAATAAATAATATTCAAATTATTAATAGCTCAGGAGAAGAAGCACAGCAAGATGTATTCCATATTCATTTTCATATAGTCCCTAGAAAAATTGGAGACGGTCAAGATATTAAATGGAAACCAAAAGAAGCTATTAGAAAAGAATTTGATGTTCTGTTAACTAAAATATACTAACTATATCTTTTACTTACCATATAGAGATATTTTCATACTTCCTCCAATCAAAGGTTCTGAACTTGGGTACCAGTTGGAGCAAACCGACAAAACTGGTATATATGATATACTAGTTTTGTTCATTTCAATTCAGGAGTTCAAAAAATGTTGCAACTTATTGTAATTCTTGCCGTCATCTTTGCTGGGTGGTTTATCGCTTCAACTTTCTCTACGGCCGTTCTGGTCATTCTGACAGTGCTAGGCATCAGCGCTTGGGTTTTGGTCAAGAAAGATGTCAAGGGGCGAGGTTTGGATGGAATTCTTCACATGCTCATCCTGGTTACCACATCCATCTTCTTTGTTTCAGTCTGGGTATCTTGGTACCTTGTGAACAACTTTGAGTTCGCTGGTCAGTTTCTTCGCACCTACATTTTGCGCTGAACAAACTCAATCCACCCCTTCGCAGAAAATCCACTCTGTCTTATTGGGGTGGTTTTCTTTTATATAATCACCATATTTTCATACTTTTTCCAATCAAATATTCTGAACTTGTTTACCAGTTGGAGCCCTTGAAAAGCACTTTTTAGATAAGGTGCTTTTCATTTACCTAGTTAGGGTTCAGAACTCACTTCTTGCCTAACACTGAATTTTATTGTAGTGTTTGTTTTGTCAAGTTACATTTCCCATTAACTCTCAAGAAAGGAATCCTACGTGGACCATCAATTGAAACTTCTAAAAGACGCGGGGCTGCCCGCTCCTCAAAATCTACTCAGCAAGAACATCAAACTTGAGATTGATATTGGTGAAGTGTGGACGACAATCATCTCAGTATCCACAATCGCCAATGACGATGGCTATCCTGAGCTTGGCGTTGCTTCTGCGCTTTTCAGAGGCGATACCGTCGTAAGTATTCAAGTTCGTGAAGGAGGAGAGTTCTTTTGTCGATATAAGTACATGTCAAACAGAGGAGAGCAACAATCAGGTACGTACCCCTGCAAGATGACACTCCTCTGAAGAAACTTTAGCTGATACACAACCCCCACCGAAAGCCACCGCGCGTTCGGTGGTCTTTCTTTTATACACCCACCACATTTCCATACTTCACCCAAACAAATGTTCTGAACTTATGTACCAGTTGAAGCCAAATGAAACACACCCTTACGGGGTGTTTTTCATTTGGCATAGTGGAGAAAGTGACCTGCGTCACTTTCGTGTAGGCGACTAGTAAGTCGTACCGAGAGGAGATCGAATAGGCGAATTAGCAAATTCGGTTCTCGGAACTAGAGGAGTCTCCTGTTTTTGAATCAGCAGATTCACGTCTTGGACGAAATTAAATCTTAAACGAGACGAGGTAACTGATCCTGAAACTAGCAAGTTCACATCTTTAACTTACCCACGAGTTATTTTGACAATATTAATATTATATTGTAGTATCTCCTTATCGTTCATTTAGGAGCTTGTTATGAAACCAATACTTGTATTTAGCCAAATGGTGATGCAATCCAATACATTTGTCAGATTTGCTTGTGACAACGTCCCAAATATTCTGATTGGTGATACTTTTTTATTACCACTAATGACAACAAAGGAAGCTGCTGAGTTTGGCTTTGCAACTTTAAAAAAACGACATTGGCAGGGCGGACAGTTAGTCCTCTCATGCGCAGTTAGTGAAGCTCTTCTTAAATATTTAGTTAAAATAGCAACTAAAGCAGAAGGCCACCATTTTATTTTTAATTTACCAGACCAAGACTGGTTACAACAACACGAAGATACTTCAACTGACTTCATTGAAGATAGAAGATATATGTTTTAACAATGATACCACCGAAAGCCATTGCTTGTCGGTGGTTTTCTTTTCATATACTCACTATATTTTCACACTTACTCAATCAAAAGTTTTGAACCTGTATTACTAGAAATGCGGAATAAGAATCGTATCCCAATGTCAAAATAATTTAAATATATTTATTTTAACGATGCACACACCCAATCCAACAACAAGGTCTACGTTTTCCTGCTACAAGATTTTCACACATTATTTTTATTCTACGATTTCTTGTTTCTAATTTTTTAGCAGATTCGATCCAACAAATCCATTCATTTCGCGCTAGTGGAGTAATACTATTCCAAATCTCAAACACCTGATGATGTGATAAAAATATTTCTTGTAAATCTGTTGGAGTTTTGTGTATGGTATTTGTAGTAATGTTTTTATTAGACATAGTATAAATTTTATCATAGTAAATCTACTATTTACATGTAAGTTTATTTTGTTACTTATGTTTAAAAACTAAAATCACCCTCAAGTAGGGGATGATTTTATAAAAACTTTATTAAGTTAGATCTAACTACTGTGTTTTTGTTGTTGAAGATGTACTAGCTCTTTCCATATTAACTCTATTTCCATTTTCATACCCATTCATCATTTTTTGAGAACCTCTATGTCCACCATCTCTCATATCTCTACTATATCCTCCTTTAGAAGAACTCATAGCCACACCAACAATACCACCAACAATACCTCCTATTAAACTTGCAAGAAGTACTGTGATAATCAATTTCTTATCTATGTGCATATTTTTATTATTTATTTTATTTACATATACTATTACGTAATAACGTTTAATTTTCTTTCAAAGTGAAACAAAATAAAAAACTTCGCTATTAAAGCGAAGTTTTTTATTAGACAAACAAACTACATTATTTTTTAGTGTGTATGAACTTCAAGCTTTCTATATAGGTGTGCAAAAGCGAAGAGAGAAACAGGAACAGTTAAGAAAAGTCCTACTCCAAATGCTAATAAACCAAGAATATTAAGAGCTAAAAGTATAATAAGGAAAGCAAAGAGTTTCCAGAAAACACAGCATGTTAACTTTCTTGTATGCTTGATGATTTCAAGTATAGACATGTGTTCATTTTCAAGGAGAACATACGGATAAAACTTAAAACAAATCATAACATATACACCAGGAATGATAAGAAGCGCTGTTCCTATTAAAATAGCAAGTAACTGAGGTGTGACAGCATTAAAACCTAAAAACACCAAAGTCTGAAGTGTTGCTAAAAACGCACCAACAAAAGGGATAAAACATATAGACAAGAACAATACGTATAGAATTGTTAGTGTTAAAAAACTTAAAACTACTTTTGGTGATTTTAATTTATTAAATAAATCTGCAAATGTAAAACTTTCGTTACGAACAATAATGAGAGACATTGAAACAGCTGAAAGAGCTATAAGTAATGCAACTAACTGTTCTAATAGAGGAACACCTTTGAAAGCTAAAAAACCAAGTAGGTGAACACCGCTTACAGCACTCATAATTACTGAATAAATAATAAAAGAACAGATCAAAAACCATGCATGTTGTTTTGTCTTAGACCATGCGAAACCAAATATTTCTTCAAAATTAAAATGTTGTTTTGTCATATGTTATGAGTATATCAAACTATAGCATTTGAAAATTCTTTTTTTATAGAAAACTGTGTATAAGAATTGACTATACGCATCTAACATATTTGGTATATACTAAAGAGTGTAGATTACATTTATTAGTTAGTTATAGAAAAACTATATGCATATAATAATTACTGGTGTTCATATGGAAATGACTGATGCTATACGTACATACGCAACAGAAAAAATGAATACACTTGAAAAATTTGTACCAAAAGATGATACGAGCGCAAAACTAACTCTTGAACTTTCAAAAACAACAAATCACCATACTCATGGTGATGTGTTTCAAGCAGAAGCAGATCTTCGCATGAGGGGAAAGACAATAACACTTAGATCAACACAAGACGATCTTTATAAAGCAATAGACATACTCAAGGACATGCTTTCTCGTGAACTTTCTTCTCACAAAGACAAAGAACAATCTCTGTTCAGAAGAGGTGCACACAGAGTAAAAAATATGTTTAAAAAAATAGTATAAAAGTAAAAGCTCATGGATAAAGAAACAAGAATAACACACATAACTATAGGTACCCTTATTATTATTTTGGTAGGTATTGCTTATTTTTTACAAAAAACTGAGGAAACCATTGATACAAAAACTCAAGAGGTAAAACCTGTAACAAAAAAAGTAGTACAAGCTCCTACAAAAATAATAACAAGTACAAGTACTGCCACAACCACACCAATAACTAATTCAAGTTCTACAACTATGCAACCATCACAAAAAATAACACGAGGAATTATCACTACCAATAAAGGAGTTATAGAAATTTCTTTCTTAGACACAACACCAAACACAGTAAAAAATTTCGTAACATTAGCTCAGTCAAAGTTTTATGATGGTGTACGTTTCCATCGTGTTATTAAAGATTTTATGATACAAGCAGGTGATCCATTTTCTAAAGATAAAGAGAAAATGTCTAGCTGGGGAACAGGAGGTCCAGGATATACCTTTAATGATGAACTTACAGGAAAAGAACAGTATACGTTCGGAACTCTTGCTATGGCCAACGCAGGACCTAATACTAATGGATCTCAATTCTTTATAGTGACAGCAAATCCTTCAGTACCACTTCCTCCAAACTATACAGTGTTTGGAAAAGTTACAAGAGGCATGGATATTGCAACAAAAATTCAAGATGTTGCAACCACAGGATCTCCAAGCGATAGACCACTAGAAGATATTGTTATTGAAAAAATAGAAGTAATGGAATAATTCATTCACTTTTTCAAATATAAAAATGAGACAATAGTTGTCTCATTTTTTTATACGAGATAAAAAATATTTTATTTACTATATCCTCTTAAAAAACTTTGAAAGTCCATTTCTTTTTTTCCTTCTGGTACAACAGAAAGAATAATATCTTTAGCAGTTTGATCGTCTGACATATATGTTGTCATATCAATTGAAGCAACCTTAACACGTATTGTTTTTCCGTCATGCTTATGGAAAAAATATACTGACGGCCAAGGAGTAAGTGCTCTAAACTTACATCTAACATCATTAGCGTTTATGTTTAGTGTTATCTCTCCTATTTCTTTAGTTATTTTTTTACAAATAGATGCTTTACTGTGATCTTGTTCTTTTGGAATAAGTGTTCCTTCTAGGTAATGTGGTAAAACTTGCACCAGAAGCTCTCCTCCACGTTGACCAGACTCAACCTCTAATGTACCAGAGGTTACTTCAGGGTTAAGAGTGAACGCATTTTGAGCTACTATTGGCCCGTGATCCATCTCTTTATCAAGCTTAATGATTGTTACACCTGTGATCAGATCACCATGTAAAAGAGTTGATTCTATAGGGGAAGGACCACGATACAAAGGGAGGAGTGAAGGATGCACATTAAGCACACCATGAACTGGCAATATAAGAATATTTTCTGGAATTATTTTTCCATATGAAGCGACGATAAAAAGATCAGCATGCACTAAAGATAAAGTTTCAAAAAAATCTTGATCTAACTTTTTAGGTTGAAAGACGTCTATACCTTTAGAATCAGCCCATGTTTTTATGTGTGGAGAAGTAAGTTGCATATGTCTACCTTGAAGCGAGTCAGGTTTTGTTACTATTGCTTTTGGCGTATAACCTCCTCGCATAAGAGAAGCAAGCACACTTTCAGCTAATGCTCCTGTTCCAAAAAAAACGTATGATACATTTGTTGTTGTCATGAATTGTTTATTTAACTATTTTTACTTTAAAGATTCTTCTTTTCTCTTTTTTTCTGCTTCTATCATTTCTTCTTCTGTAAACTCTTCAAAATCAAAACCATGATCAATAAAAAGGGTGCCATGTAAATGGTCTATTTCATGTTGAAAAATATGTGCTATAAGACCAGTTGCTCCATAGCTAAATTTATTACCCTCAACATCAAACGCTTCAACTGTGGCAGAAACTGAGCGATTTGTTTTACCGTATATCCACCTTACTGACAAACAACCTTCTTGCATTGTTGCTGTTTTTTTAGAAATTTTTGTTATACGAGGATTAATAAATATAAGAGGTTTCCATTTTGCATTTTCAGAATATGCAGAAGGAGCAACAACAAATATACTAAGAGAAAGTGCGATCTGAGGTGCAGCAAGAGCAACACCATCTGATTCTTTTGCTAATGCACTTTGCATTGTTTCTATTATATCTCTAAGATATGCAGTACCGAACTCATCTTTTGTAATAAGTCTTGCCTTTTGACGTAAAGGATTTTTGTCATTCTCGTCTATTTGTATTATGTTTCCTGATACTTTCATGACACTACTTTATCATATTTTTGTAAAGAGGAGAAATGATAAACATAGACAAGCTTTTGTTATATAAAAAAGTGAAGTGGGTTAACAAGGGGTAGAGCATCATACACAACGCGCTTAACACGATCTCTTACCACCTGATTATTACACCATTCTGATTCTTGTATATGTATAAATAGCAGTGTTATACCTTTTCCTTGTTCAAACCATTCAATTACATATGGTCCAATTTCTTCTTCTAAACGGGCACGCATATCATCTGGTAAGTTAGTAAAAGATGCTTTAATAACTGTATAATATGGAGGTAACAAAAACTGTTCTCTTTCTTTTAAAAGAGTATCATACACCTCTCTAAAACTAGGAGAAATAAGATGCTTCAGTGCTGGCGTATTTTTTAATCGTGTCTGAAGAAGTAACTTATTTGTATGCACGCCATTACTAGTTTTAATTTTTTCGGACATTTCTGTTACAAGCGTGAGTACTTTTTCATCTGTTCTATATTCCGGCAAAGAAAAAAGTGAATCGAGTGAAAGAATAATAATACCGTCACATTTCTCAAGTATATTTTGAGCCATTTCTGTTCCGATAAGAATACCGTACGGTGCATCTAACCACTCTTTATATATTTTTTTAACTTTTGTTTTTGTTGATGTATGTTCACTATCAATAACAAATATAGGTAATTTTAATCTGGATAATTCTTCTTCTACTCCTCCAGTTGATATACCTAATAATGACATTCTCCATCCACCACAATGAGTGCAAGCAAGTGTTACATCTTCATCTACATGCACAACATGTTCGCACCCATGACACATGTATGTTCTTACTCCCGCTATTTTATGTAATATATATGGTCTATTGCACGAAGGACAAGTAAAGAGTGTTCCACAATCTGAACAGATGGTTGTTGGGTACATTCCTTTTCTATGTGCATACAAAAAAAAGTGTCCATGTTCTTCTGTTTTCATTATATGAAGAAGCTTTAAAGCTTCACGAGATATATACGGGCTTCCAGTTTTGTGTTCATCTTCTTGCATTGGTATCATAACTATTTCTGAATCATTACGATACTGCAGAGGCACTATTTCATGTGCATTTCTTTGTTTGTAAAGCATGTGAGCACGAAGTGAAAGCATATGTGAACCGAGTACACACGGTATATCACTTTCCTTAGCCAAAGATTCTAAAACTACACGCATATCATAACCATTTTCACCGTAAGAATAGTAATAATGACTATGTTCTCTTTCAATAACCACAATACCAAGATCCTCTCTTACCCAAGGTAATAATGATGGTGTTGAAAGAATAAGAAGGGGATGCGTGTTTTCTTTTAAATGTATATGAGATTCTTTATACTGCTTTTCTGTTAGTGAGCTATGAAGTGTAATAACATATTCTTCAATTCCTCTTGAAAGCATTTTTTTTGCATTTTCTAAATCTGTAACTGTTGGAAAAAAAATAACTAACGTTTTTTTCTTTGAAAAAGATTCTCGCACCATGGTTTTATAGCGTGCCATTCTTGTGTCATAATTTTGTTCAAGAAGTAGCAATTCAAAACCTTTTGTTTCTTTGGGTACGATTATCGTTGTTAATACTTCAAATGATTTTTCTGAAAGAAAATCATAAATAATAGTCCCAATAGGTCTAAGTAAGCATGACGATGTATATTCTAATGATTTCCAAATTTTTGGATGAAGAAATTCTTTTGTAATTACTTTTGATATTTTTTTAAGATTAAATGATGCATGTCTAAGAGATTGTCTTTCTTCTTCTGCGTTACAAGCAGAAAGCACAAGTGCTCTACATACACGACGTTTAATTGTAATTTCTACTAAATCACCAGCATCTACATCATCTTTTGCAAAATACGAAAGCTCTTCATAAGGAATTCCTGTGACTAATGGTGAAACAGTAAGTAATCGCATATATGACTAGTATACCAGTACAGAACACACTAGGTACAGTATATGGTTTTGCATAGCATACAACATATCTTTTGACACTTTAGATAGATAGTGTAAAGGTCTATTTTCTATTTTTTCTTTATGATAGAATAACCTGACTATGGGATTTTTCTTCAAAAAACTTGGTATTGATCTAGGTACAGCAAATACTCTTGTATATGTTCCTGGTAAAGGTGTTGTACTTATAGAACCTTCTGTTGTGGCAGTTTCTCAGGTTGATAACAAAATTCTTGCAGTAGGAAGTGAAGCAAAAGATATGATAGGTAAGACACCTGATGCAATTATTGCTTACAGACCTATGCGTGACGGTGTTATAGCTGACTACAGAGTAACAGAAGCGATGCTACGCTACTATATAGGTAAAGCTCTTGGTGGTTTTAATCTTTTCAAACCAGATGTAATGATATCTGTTCCAGCTGGAGTAACTTCTACTGAGCGTCGTGCTGTTATAGAAGCGGCACTTAAAGCTGGTGCTCGTAATGCATACATTGTAAAAGAACCTATCCTTGCGGCTATTGGAGCCGGTATTCCTATTCACGAAGCTCAAGGAAGAATGATTGTAGATATAGGAGGAGGCACAACAGATGTAGCAGTAATCTCTCTTGGTGGTATTGTATGTAGTACATCTGTTAAATGTGCTGGTAATAAAATAGATCAAGCAATTATTGACTACATTAAGAAAACATATAACCTAGCTATTGGTGATCAAACAGCCGAAGAAATAAAAATTAAAATAGGATCAGCTCTTCCTATAGAAGAAGAACTAACGTTAAAAGTAAAAGGACGTGACTTTATAGCAGGGCTTCCTCGTACTGTAGAAATAAGAACAAATGAAATAGTAAAAGCAATAGATAAAGAATTACGTGCAATGATAAAAGCAATACGAGATGTACTCCAAGAAACACCACCAGAGCTCGCATCTGATATTATTGATAATGGTATTATTATGAGTGGTGGATCTTCTATGCTTAGACATTTTCCTGATCTAGTAGAAAGAAGGACCGGTGTTAAAGCGGTTCTTGCAGAAGACGCTTTTTATTGTGTTGTTAAGGGGACAGGTGTAGCGCTTGAACATCTTGATACATATAAACGTAGTATTTTTACGAAGAGATAAAATAAAAACCGCTTATAGCTTCAAAGAAGCTAAGCGGTTTTCTTATAAATGTCTCTACTACTATTCTTGAAACAAAAGAACTTGCGGGTTAGTTGGAGCAGGTCTTCGGCTATACCTTACAGGTTTAGCTTCAGGCATTCCAAACGAAACCATATCCGATCCTTTTTTCATTGGAACGTCAGCTGAACCCCAGTAACCTTTTGCAAAATAATTGGCAGTGTTTTGACATCCTCGACAATCATCATAAATAGGACACATTTGAGGCGCATTTAATTTTTTAGAACAAGAGTTGCAAGCTTCGCTACCAAGTAGCCAAAATGCATGTGAAATATCCTGTTTATTAAGACCATGGTAATGAGCAATAAGACATATAAATGGCCTTAATACTTTTTCCATGAGTGCGTTTGATGCATTTGTCTTTAGAATTATAGCGCCATATTGAATAAACAATCTCTGCACCTGCACATCAACAGGAAAGGCATCTAATGGGAACGGTAAAGCTCCTAAGCCATCCAAAAAAAGTGAATACAAGGAAGCAATTTTTGGTCCATAACCAGGAAGAGGGTCTCCACTTCCATCCAAATCATTCTTCTTTCTTAATTTTTTCTCTTGTTCTTTAAACGTAAGAATACCTTTTACCGTTGATTCGTGTGATTCATAAAGACGAACAGGGTCTCCTTCATATTTTTCGAAGAGTGTTTTAGCACAACGTATCCAATATCCTGCAGATTGATTCGGAACACCAATTCTGTACTTACGAAGAATTTTGGCTAACTTTTCCTCATCCAACGTAATAACATCTTGGGTGTATAACTCAGGATAATCACGATAAATAGCACAATGCGAAGCATATACACCGAAATCTCCACCACTTTTTTGTCGTCTATCAGTAAGTGTCGCAAAAAATAAGAAAAGAATATGTTCTTTGCTTGCTTTTGTTACAACATTTAATGTCGGACCTTCTACACCTGGCAAATAATCCATACCTCGAGCATGAATTTTTTGTATTTCGAATCCTGGAATATACAAATTTTGAGGAGCATGAGTACTTGCTTGAACAGTGTTGAACATGTGACTTTGTCTTTTGTAGGCTCCTGTTAATCTAAGAATAAGTTCTTCTGCATGAACTAAGTCTAAGATAAGGTTTTCATTTTCAAGTCTTTCTTTAGACTTAAAAAATGGGGATGTTTGATGCATATTTGCAATTGTAGATGCAGGTATAACTTGAAGCAAACAAGCTTCAAGCCCTGCAACTGACATACCGGCTGATAGGATAGTCATGACAATTTCCTTTCATTTGTTGATATAACTAAAATGGAATGTCGTTATCAGAATCACTTTTATTATTTTTACCATATGAATCACGAAGTCTATTTTCTGTGTTTCTAAGGTCCAATTTTTCAAGATGATCTCTACTACCTACGATTGCAATACTAAAACAATCACTTGCGTGAATTTTTCGTACCACATCACATCTGTGTATTACCATCGGTTTAATATTACAAGAGTCTATAAGGTGAAGCGCATCCATTTCTCTTAACAAAAATTCATGTTCATCAAGAAAAACATCATTTTTGGGTTCGGTAATATCAAAAACACTAAAAAGTTTTTCAAAAAGTAAAACAAAAGTTTCTCCTCCTTTTACTCTTAGTAAATTTTTTATTACTACAATTGAACGCGTCGTATAAACTCCTGACTTAATTTTTTTATTAATCCTTGTTGCTATTTTTGCTAAAGTAAATGATTTTTTTATTACTGAATCAGAGTAATCAGTTTCTTCATTAGGATGTACCTTCATGAAAAAAATAAACTCTTCTGCAATAAGAGTACTAGAAGCGTCATAATTTTTGTTAGGAATGGATCTATCTATTTGATCTTTAATTTTCAAAATAGCATAGAGCAAAGAATATTCTTTTGGAATTCGTATCATAATCCATGCTTCATATGGAAGGAAATATGTAGAATTATTTTGTGTATACCTTGTAGATTGTATTAACCTTGCTCTTGTCCATTTTTCCATTTTCGAATCAACACAAAACTGTATCGCTTTATAAAGTGTCGGCAATATTTTTTGTGTTTTTTCCCAAGATAATGGCTCCACCAGATTTCTAGCATAAATTATTTCGCGTCCATTTTTCTTATCTTTCTTATCAGTTTTTATTTGAGTCCTTTTATACGGAACAAAACGACTAATACCAATTTCAAGTACAATTGCTTTAATAGTTTTACCATCAAATTGTATTGGTGCGATAACAACAATACAATCAAGTAATGATTCAAAAGGAGGATTTGAATAATCTTCAAGTACGTTACCGTCTACATCTAATTCAATAACATAGGACGCTCTATTTAAAAAAATAGCTGCATCTCTTGTTACTTTTGCTACTGTAATATCAGCTGCAGTAGTACTTTTTGTTAATCTTTTTACTCTTTTTTTTGAAAGAGATTGATTCAATGATTTTATACCCATGATAAAACGTCCTTCAAATAGTTGTATAGTTGCTCTTCTTTTTAAAAGAGCTGTCTCTATAGTACATTCTACGTAAATAATACTACTCTCGCAATATTGACTTATTTGCTATACTGTTTATATGAAATTTTCAGAATTAACCAAACATCATGCTGTCCTTTTGTATGACACAAATAGAATAGACAGAAGTAATGAGCTTTTTAAAGAACTTTTAAAACTGTCTCCTGTTCATAGATTTTTTAATCAAACAGTTCTTGATATAGAAACGGCTAGGAATATTATTATTTGGGCAAATACTCCTTATAACGAAGAAAAAATTGGCCTCATTTCTTTTCATACAATAGGACTTGAAGCTCAGAATGCACTTCTTAAGATTTTGGAGGAACCACGAAAAGGTGTACGTTTTATTTTAATTACAAGTAATGTTTCAACTATTATACCTACTGTTTTATCAAGAGTTCTTCTTATTAAAGATACAAGCAAAAAAGAAGAGACTGTAACTGCTGAAATTTTTCTTAAAACTATGCCATCTCTTCGCATGAAATTACCAGAGATACTTACTATTCTTTCTCAAGTTGACGAAGAAGAAAGAAAAGATAGGGAAGTTGTAAAAGTTTTTATACTTTCTTTAGCGACACTCATTGGTAAAAGCAACAACGAACATTCAAAATATGTCAAAGAAATACTTGATATAGCATCTTTTGCAGCTGATCCATCTGTTTCAGGCAAGGCACTTCTTGAATATCTATCATTACTCTTGCCTCAAATCAAACGGTAATGTACAATCGAAATACGTAATATTTTTAAGAATAATACAATTCTAAGCGCTTTTTATAATACATTTTAATTTTATTTATATATGTCATACGATTTTTCACAAGTTACAAAACAAAAAGAAGCAATTATTGAATGGCTAAAATCTGAATACAGATCTATACAAACAGGTAGAGCAACTCCTCAAGTTCTTGATCTTGTACATATTGATATGTACGGAGCGCGTACTGCTATAGCACATGCAGGAAGTATTACTATTGAAGATCCGCGAACACTACGTGTATCTCCTTGGGATAAAACCATCGTGAGTGCAATAGAAAAAGCTATCAACGAAGCAGATCTTGGTCTCTCTGTTTCTTCTGATTCAGATGGGCTACGTGTGCACTTTCCAGCACTCACAACAGAAACAAGACAAAAACTTGTAAAACTTTTAAAAGACAGATTAGAGGAAGGACGTATACGGGTGAGATCAATGCGCGAAGACACAAATAAAGATATAGATGCTAGAGAGAAAGCTGGTGAATACGGAGAAGATGAAAAACGTAGATATAGAGATGAGATGCAAAAAATAGTAGACACGTCTAATTTAGAATTAGAAGATCTTTTTCAAAAGAAAGAAAAAGAAGTGATGGGGGAATAGTACAGAAAACAACGTTTCTATAACAATATAAAAACATGCTGGACAACTTCGTTGTCCAGCATGTTTTTTTGTGCACGTATTCTTAAAGATTACTTTACTACATATTATAATTATAACATAATTTAATATAAATGTCAAATAATCTATAGAAATACATAAAGCACTATGATATACTTATTTTTATGTCTTTAACTGCAATTATACTTTTTATTATCATTTTATTAGTCTTGGTTATCGTTCACGAATTCGGACATTTCATAGTGGCAAAATTAACAAATATGCGTGTGGATGAATTTGCTTTTGGTTTTCCTCCACGAATTTTTTCAAAAAAAATAGGAGAAACAACCTACGCAGTTAACGCGCTTCCTCTTGGAGGCTATGTATCTATACTAGGAGAAAATGGCGATGAAGAAGACCCGGTAAATAAAGCTAATAAAGCTAACCCTCGAGCTTTTAGTAATAGACCTTGGTGGGCACAACTACTTGTTCTTGTAGCTGGAGTTACCATGAACATGCTTCTTGCTTGGTTTATTTTTATAGGTATTTCGTATGGAGATATTACAATGAGTACTCGAGATGAGAAGTATGGTTCTTTGGTTAAAAATCCATCTCTCATGGTCATAGATGCCGCACCAGAAAGTCCTGCGTATAAAGCAGGTATCATACCAGGTTCAACTCTCGTTAGTATTACTAGTAAGGGAACAGTAGCTCAATTAACAAACGAAAACTCTCTTATTACATTTATAGAAAAACATGCTAATGATCCACTTCGTATTTCTTACAAACATCCAAGTGGTGACATAAAAGAAACTACCGTTGCTGCCATATACGGCATCGTACCAAATAAAAAAGCTATTGGTATTTCTGTAGAAAATGTAGGCACATTACACACCACTTTTATCCAAGCCATTACAATTGGCACAGAAAAGACAATAGAGATTACGCGTATGACATTTGAAGGTCTTGGTACATTAGTTACCTCAGTGATAAAAGGAGACAATGTTCTTAACTCGTTATCTGGTCCGGTAGGCATAGCAAAAATAGTCGGTCAGACGTCAGAATATGGCTATAGCGCTGTACTTACTCTTATTGCTGTACTCTCTATCAATCTTGCTATATTTAACATATTACCACTTCCTGCGCTCGATGGAGGAAGAATGGTAGTTGTTATTATTGAAACAGTTATACGAAAAAGAATACCATTTAAGTATTATTCTTGGGCAAATATTATAGGTTTTTCACTTCTTATGTTATTGCTCATTATTGTTACTGTGCACGACATACGTAGATAATCAAAAAACTTTAAAAAGCATATTCAAAAAAAATTTCTTTTACTACATTTTTTACTGTAGAATATACAATATATGAGACAATCACACCTATATACAAAAACACGCAAAGAAGCACCTAAAGATGAAGTATCTAAGAATGCAATACTTCTTACTCGTGCTGGTTACATTCATAAAGAAATGGCAGGGGTGTATACCTTTTTACCTCTTGGTTTAAAAGTACTTCGAAAGATTGAAGACATTATACGTAGACACATGGATACTGTTGGAAATGAGTTAGTTATGCCATCTCTTTCCCCAGAAGAACGCTGGAGTGACACAGGTAGACTAGACACTATCGACGTATTAATGAAAACAATACCTGCAAATACAATATCAAAAGAAAAAAACTCTAATTCATATGTACTCAATCCAACACATGAAGATGTTATTACTCCGATCATTAAAGATATAGCAAGATCATACAGAGACTTACCTGTAATGGTATATCAAATTCAAACTAAATTTAGAAATGAAGCAAGAGCAAAGTCTGGAATTTTAAGAGGTCGCGAATTTAGAATGAAAGATTTATATAGTTTTCATAAAGATCAAGACGATCTTATGTGTTTTTATGACTCTATGAAAACAGTATACAAAAATCTTTTTAATGAGATTGGTATCGGCGAAGATACGTATATAACTGTTGCTTCTGGTGGAGATTTTACACCTAATTTTTCTCATGAATTTCAAACACTAACAGAATCTGGTGAAGATTTAATTTATGTAGATAAAAAAAATAAAATAGCATATAACAAAGAAGTTGTTAACGAAGAAAATGCCAAAAAATTAGGAGTTGATTTTAATTCTCTTGAACAAATAAAGGCGTGTGAAGTTGGTAATATTTTTCCTCTCGATACTCGTTTTAGTAAAGCGCTTAACTATATGTATACAGATGAAAAAGGTGAGCAAAAGCTTGTATATATGGGCTCATATGGTATTGGTCCAACAAGACTTATGGGTGTTGTTGTAGAAAAACTAGCAGATGAAAAAGGTCTCGTGTGGCCAGAATCAATAGCTCCATTTTCTGTTCATTTATTATTCCTTGGTAAAGATAAAACTAGTGATACTTTTAAAAAAGCAGAAACAATATACGAAACACTTTTAAAAAATAATGTTGAGGTCCTCTTTGATGATAGAGAACTTTCAGTCGGGGAGAAATTTGCTGATAGTGATCTTATTGGTATTCCTATGCGAATAGTTATCAGTGACAAGTCACTCGAAAAAGGTGGAGTGGAAATAAAAGAAAGAAAATCAGAGTCATCTGAAATTATTTCTATTGAACAACTGACACACATGTATACAAAAACATGTTGCTAAATGTAAATAGTAGTAAGAGGGTGCTGACTATAATTTTTAGATATAAATTGATAGACTTTTAAGTAAGAATAAGAACTTTCTGCTTAATCTAATAGTTTAAAAATACTGTGAAAATAGATATTTTTATAGATATACAACTTATACTCAGAATAATGGGACAGCCATAAAAATACTCACATACATTTTACTGTGAGTATTTTTATTTCTATGTAATAACTCTTTATGTATTTATAAAAAATATTTACATATTTAGGAGCGAGATACACAACATACTTTTTATAATAATACATACTTATACATAGATAAGAAGATTCCATAGCTATACTTTTATGAGAAAGCATTTAAAAAGTTATAAATATCTATATATACACAATATATCAAACATCTGTACAAAATATGATATAAAAAATATAACATAAAAATCATTGAGTTTAGGCACTAAAGTAAGACGACATCTATATCAACTATACTATATAGACGGGCCTTAAAATCGATTTTTGAGGCTCATATTATACAGAGAATACTGGATATTATGTATATATCCTATAATCAGAGGATTACGTAAAATAATTAGGAATACATATACATTTTATGTTTAATGTTAAAAGAGCTAAGTAAGGATCTAGAAAATACAATAAAAAAATAGTGTAGAGTAATAAGAAATAATAAATTCTATTCTAATGAAATAGGTGAGAGCATATTTATGTCAAAATATATTTTGAGTAAGTTTAATTATTATTAAAAGATAGTTCTTATTTAAGCTATATATATAAGGGGTTTTTGATTATATGTTAATGTCGCACAATATATCTTTTACGACTATTGTTATCCAAAAACGCTTTCAATTAGATATTGTACTAAGAACAACATTAAATTCCTTTAGAAAGCTACTGTAGTAAATTCTATATAATAATATTAATAATAATTTAAAAATCAAAAATAGTACTAAGGAGTTGTTGAAGCAGTATCTACTTCTTCCGTTACAGTATTATCTACTGGTGTTGTTAGAAGATCTACTGATATATTATCTTCACTTGTTGTAGAAGCTACAGAAGTAGTGTTGCCCCCTTCTGGAATTATTATATCCTCTGTTGACGTACTTACTGATGTTGTGCTTTCTGTACTCGTGGAAATATCGATACTATTATTTTCTGTTGATGTGGCAACATCTAGCACTCCTTCTGTAGAGGTTGAATCACCAAGCACTTGTGACGGAATACCATCAGGTATAGAAAGTGTCTGTTGCTGTAATAATATTTTTAATTTTGCTTCATCTATACAAGTCTCTCCAAGACATATAGTCTTCGCTGTCACCTCCCCTGTAATTAATTTATTCTTAAGATCATCCACCTTCATAGCGAGACTCTTTATACTCTCTATAATATATGGAATAAACGATGACATAGAGAATGATGCTTTACCTACAATATCCACTCTTACTAAGTCTGGGAATAGTGTTTGTATATCAGAGAGTATAAGTCCTGCATATGAACCAGCGGATTCGTTTTCTTGAAGTGTATAAGTAACAACACGGAGAGCTGTAAGCTTCTCAAGTGTAGTAGAAGATGTAGATGCTGTAGTAAGTAATTGTGTAGTAGTAGATACAGTAGATGTAGTATCTATAAGATATTGATTTGTTCTTTGTGTGTCATTTGTAGTACACACAATACCGTGAGTAGTTGGATCTATATCACAGTATCCTTCTTTGTTTTCAAAGCGGGCTACTGTACTTGTTGCTTCGGTGTCTTTGGTGTGGAGCATGACGAGTGGATGTTCACCTGCAGTAAACCCAATACCTAATTTTCCTTCACTTGTTATAGAAAGTTTAGATACTTGTGACGATTCTATAGCTAAGAGACGAATATCTAATGACTGTGTTGAAGAAGCGAGTGTTATATATGAAGCAATACTCTGTGATAATGACTCAGTTGTACTTGCTTGCATTGTCACAAGACTTTCTAATATAGGAGTTGAGCTAGCTTCTTTTTGAGCAAGCTCTTGTATACCTTTTACAGCATAGATACCTAGTCCTGTATAATTTACTTGCTTGTAACCATTCTTATCAGTAACTACCATTTCTGGAAAAAGAGCTTCTATGTTCTGTGCGAGATAACCAGTATTTTCTACTGTTGTATCATTGCTATATACAGAGTTTGCTATATCATTCCATTTGTAGTTAACAATACGCATATCTTTGATTTTGTTAAGTAGAGATGGTAAATCAATAATAGCTGTCTTTAGTCGTTCATCAGAAGAGCATGTGCCAGCGATTGACGCACCTGAGAAGTTTTCTATACAACCATATGATGATGCTGCACCTACACGTATATCACCAACAACCTGAAGAGCTTTTTGAGGAGCAGATGTGTTGATACCTACTTTTGCATTAGGTACCACTACTGTTGGTTCATAATTTAATGTATAAATATAATTCCCAGGATACGCAACAGCTGTTTGTCTAAGTCCATCAGATGATATTGCTACAGTATCCCAAGATGTACCTGGACCTTTTGCTGACCAGTTATTACCAGAATCTACTGATATATATATTTGACCACCATTAACTACAGCTGTTTGCTTATTACCATAAGATGATACATCTACAGAAATCCAACTTCTATTTGAGTCTTTTGGTGTCCATGTATTACCATAATCTGTTGAAACATATATTTGACCACCATTAACTAAAGCTGTTTGTTTACTACCATCTGATGACATTGCAACTGAAACCCAATTTCTATTTGAGTCTTTCGGTGTCCACGTATTACCGTAATCTGTTGAAACATATATTTGACCACCATTAACTAAAGCTGTTTGTTTACTACCATCTGATGACATATCAATTGACCACCATACTCTATTTGAGTCTTTTGGTGTCCATGTATTACCATAATCTGACGAAACATATATTTGACCATTATTAACTGCTGCAGTCTGTCTACTGCCATCTGATGACATTGTTACTGCAAGCCAATATCTATTTGATTCTTTTGGTATCCATGTATTACCATAATCTGACGAAACATATATTTGACCACTATAAGCTATAGCAGTTTGTTTACTTCCATCTGATGACATCGCAATTCCGTACCAGTTTCTACTTGACTCTTTTGGTGTCCATGTATTACCATAATCGGTTGATACGTAAATATATCCATTGGAAACTACAGCAGTTTGTTTACTACCATCTGATGACATTGCAACCGACCACCATTGTCTAGTTGATTCTTTTGGTGTCCAGGAATTAGGAGTAGGATTGTATGTTATATTTCCTTGTCCTGTTACTATCAAATCATTATTAATCGTAGTTGTACCCATAGCTGTTATTTTACCTTGTGTTTGAAAATCACCAGTACCAACATTAAGAGCTGTAACAGGAGTTGTTCCATTTTGACCCCATGTAAAACCTCTAGTGTTACCGTTACTATCTATAGTATTTTTAATTGAATAATCAGTAACTGGGCCATAATGATATTCTGACGCATTACCCATAGATATTTTATATGTATCACTTCCATTCCAGAACTTGAGACCGTTACCGTCCCCTGCTGTTACTGGATATGATGCATTGTTTCCTGATGACATAAATGATGCAGAAGAAAGACCATCTAAAAGGTCAGCATCGAGACCGGAACTAGCACCGTCATTACTATCATCCCATAATGTTTTCCAAGAAGTCCAAGAATTTCCACTGCTAACATCATAATTACCATATCTTACTTTTAATCCATTGCCTCCGTATGTAGGACTATACGGTGTATATAACTGTAATGCTCCTCCACCACCACTATAAGTATTCATTGTCATTACAGATCCATAATTAGGAAATCCTTGTGCAGAAGAAACAAATGAACTTTGTATACCTTGGTTATACCCTGTTGGAAGCGTTGCTGCTGACCAAACATAATTCCCTAAGGCTGATAATAATGGTGAAGAAGCAGAACTACCTCCAACACTTAATGAAGATGCTGTACCAGTAAGACCTGCACCTGAACCATTAAACTGACCACCACTTGTGGTAATATTTCCAGTGGAAGAGAAACTAGAAGCACCTGAAAGAGCTCCATTAAAATTGACGGCACCATATATCCAAGAATTTGAACCATTTGCCCAGAGTCCGCTTGGGAAATATGCTGCACTCCCTGTGCCACCGTAATTACCGCTAGAGATATATCCACCAGATCCTCCATTTGATGCTGCGTTAACCTGTGAAGCAGTTGTAAGTGTTCCTGTGAAGTTAGCAGCACTTGAGATAGTTTGACCATTAATGAGACCAGAGGTAATAGTGTTAGCTCCTAAGTTAAGAGCACCGGAAGATGTAATAGCTCCTGAGTTAATAGTGCCTATATTAGATAAGTTACCAGAAGAATCTACTCTTGTTGTTCCATTTGTTTGAATGGCTACATCAGAATTAATTACCCCAGTAGCTCTAAATACTCCTGGAGTATAGACTCCACTTGTAAATTGACCATCTTGATTTAAGCGCAAATAACTATCATTACCTCTAAGTGCATTTTTCCCTTGAATATTGAAGTCTCCTATATTAGTTATCTTTGCAACTTCTCCCTGTGTCCCATTACCAAACTTTACACCCCTGTTCCTGTGTACCAATTAAGTTCAAGGGCATCTCCTGCAACACCAGAATCTACAGTATCAAAGACACCAGAATTTCTATTTGCAGAGTTAACTCCTATACCATATGTTGTCCCACCATTTAAACCAACGTAACCACCAACAGCAACAGAATCACCAGTAGTGTTTAGCCAGTTATCTGTAGCAGATGTCATAAATGACGCAGAAGAAAGTCCATCTAATGTGTCTGCATCGAGTCCGGAACCTGCACCGTCATTTGAAGATGTCCAAGCATACGAACTAACATTACCAGAATGAAGTATTGTATACCAAGAATTCCATGTACTATCTATTCCTTTACGAATATTAAGCTGTGGAATACCTCCACCATTTGTAGCTGTTGAACCAAATGCAAGTTGATACGATGCATCACCTGTTGAAGCAGTAGTTCCTGTCCATGGAGCGTATGTCATAAGTCCAGCATAATTACCTCCTGTACCAGCACTAGCAGCACTAACAAAATCATAACGTACACCATTTGTGGATGTTGTTGGTAATTTTGTAGCAGCATTTCTATCACCGTCTGGTGCATTTATAAAATTAGTAGAAGATGAAACTCCATTTATATTAATACTATATGTTCCGGATGTAATTTTACTTGAATAATTACCAGCAACAAGTGAAGCTATAGGCACCGTGTTAGAAGTAAGCCCAGCACCTGACCCATTAAATTGAGATGCTGTAACTGCACCTGATAATGTAGCTGTTGTTCCTGTGATAGCACCTAGATTAGCTATTGTAGAGTAGAGGTTAGTAGCAGTGAGAGCAGAAGAGGAAGCATTGGTTAGTGTTGTCTTACCTGTTACTCCAAGAGTTGTAGCAATAGCAACTGATCCTGTGAAGTTAGCAGTACTTGAGATAGTCTGACCATTAATGAGACCAGAGGTAATAGTACCTATGTTAGAGAGATTACGTGATGAGTCTAAGAACT
>JAGOQU010000007.1 GCA_018063165.1 Minisyncoccota bacterium
TAATGATTTGTTGCCAATACAAAAAAATATTGTAGAGAGACTTGGTGGAACATATATCGGAGAGCATAATCCATTTATTAGAAAAATTGTCAGAAGAACAAGAAAGTATCTTGAGACAACTATTAATCCTGCAACGAAGGAACCGTATCTTGCTCCAATAAAAGTTATTCTTCATGGTGAAAAAGATTCTGAAGCTATTATTCTACCAACGTATCTTCAGGAGGCATACAGTAAGGCAGAGGAGTTCTCTAAGGAATTATCTAAAGTAAAGAAGAATAGTAAGTTTGTTACTACTCTATTGCTTAAGCGTGTTGGTAGTTCGATGTATGCAGGTAGTAAGACTGCACAAAAGTTGCTCGATGGTAATAAGGAAAACGAAAAGGAGTATGAAAAGAAAATCGGAGAATTGTCACAAGAAGATGATCTCTTTGAAGAAGAAAGTATGGAACAGGACAGTGTCGAGATTAGTCATGAGGCTACATCAGCACTGAAAGCCTTTATTGATATTTTGAAGGAAAGAATTGATGAGGACCCTAAGTTTGGTTTGTTGGTTGAGATATTAAAGGACAAGGAATGGGTTAAACGAGGGTGTATTATTTTTTCACAGTACTATGATACTGCATATTGGTTCGCAGAGAAGTTGGTAAAAGAGAATATATTGCCGAATGAAAAAATTGCTCTATACGCTGGAGGTGATAAGTCAGGAGTATTCCTCGATGGTGTGTTTGTTAAACGCCCAAAAGATGAGTTGAAGAAAATGGTTAAGAATGGCGAGATTAAAATTCTGTTCGGTACTGATGCGGCAAGTGAAGGTTTGAATATGCAAACACTAGGATCACTAATTAATATTGACTTACCATGGAACCCGACAAGATTAGAGCAGCGAAAGGGAAGAATTCAGAGAATTGGTCAAAAGTATGACGAGGTATGGATACACAATATGAGATATAAAGATTCTATTGAAGACAGAGTTCATAAAATCTTGTCTGAGAGACTGGAATCAATCACTAGTATTTTTGGACAGCTTCCTGATATTTTGGAAGATGTTTGGGTGGAGATTGCTAAGAATGATATCGAGAAGGCAAAAAAGATAATTGCACTAATTCCAAGAAGGAGTCCGTTTGAAGCAAAGTATGAAAATCCTAAAATGATTACTACACTCAAATGGGAATCATGTTCAAAAGTTCTCGATGAGTATACTAAAGTGGACCACTTTAAAAAGAGTTGGGGAGATAAGAAATAGTAAAGTTTGTTAATAATAAAAATAAATATGAAAATAAATCAAATCCTTGATAAAATTGACGACAACCAGTTGTTCATTCCGTCTTTCCAGCGAGAATATGTTTGGAAAAGAGCTGATGCTAAAAATCTCATTTCTTCACTCATCAAGAAGTATCCAACTGGAACAATGTTAACATGGGAAACAAATAGCCCGCCTGAGCTTAAAGGTGATTGGAAGTACGATTCGATGCAAGGAGCTGTTAAGATTATTCTCGATGGGCAGCAACGTATAACAACCTTATATATGCTAATTAAAGGAAAGATACCTCCTTACTATACTGAGAGTGAGGTACTGAATGACCCTCGAGGTTTGTACGTTAATATAAAAACATTAGAATTGGAATATTTCATTAAAAATAAAATGGAGAATAATCCATACTGGATAAATGTAACAGATATCTTTCAAAAGAATGTTAGAGAGCGTGACGTTGTAAGAAAACTAGAAGAAGGCGGTGCTACAGTCACAAGAGAAGAAGAGGATGTTATCTCTGATAATTTTCAGTCCATAAGCAGTATTCCTGACTTTGAATTCGTAGAGCAAATAATTCCAGTTAAAGCGAATCTAAAAGAAGCTATAGATATTTTTTATATTGTTAATGCAAGTGGTATCAATTTAACTGACGCAGAACTAGCACTAGCACAAATTTCTGGTTACTGGCCTCAAGCAAGAGAAGAATTTAAAAAGAAGCTCGCAGAGTTAGAAGAAAATGGTTTTGTTTTTAATCTTGATTTTATTATCTATTGCTTACTAGGAATATTACATAGCAAGGGTTCTGAAATGACGAAGCTACATAGTGAAAATAATAATGATAATCTTAGATCTGCATGGAAAAAGTTGAATGAAAACGTGCTTGATTATGTTGTGAATATATTGAGAACTCATGCATATGTGGACCATACTAAAGAGATTAATTCGAGGTATGCAGTAGTGCCTATCGTTGTATATGTTTTCAACAAGGAAAGGTCTGTTCTATCTGAGGAGGAGATTAAAAAGGTTGTGAAGTGGTTTTACTATTCTCAAATAAGACAACGATACATAAGTCAGCTTCCTCAAAAACTTGATAAAGATATTAGTGTTGTTGTTAAGTCTGCTAAACCATTTGACGAACTGCTAAATATAATAGCATCAGAAAGATCTCTTGAAATTTCACCAGATGAATTTATTGGTGTCGATGTTAGAAATGCATTGTTTAGTTTAATGAGATGGTATTTCAAAAGTAGAGAAGCGGTATGCTTCACTACAGGTATGGGTATAAGGCAAAATATGGGAAAGAAATATTCTTTAGAGTGGGACCATATTTTCCCGTACTCATTACTTAAAGAAGACGGTTACGATATGAATAATAGACATAAGTATTCATTGGCTCAAGAAATAACAAATAGAGCAATACTGACTCAGCTTGGAAATCGAAGAAAGGGGAATGAAAAGGCAGATGAATATCTAAAAAATGTAAGAAACGAATTTCCAAAAGCATTAAAGTTACAATCTATTCCAGAAGATGATAATTTATGGAAACAGGAAAATTTTGAAAGCTTTATTGCTAAAAGAAGAGAAATGCTTGCTGGCGAATTAAATTCTTTTTTGAATAATATTACAGCAACAGAGGAAGCTGTTAGCGAGGTTCCTCTTGATGAGATTATTAAAGAAGGAGAAAGTAATGAATTGGAGTTTAAGTCTTCATTACGTTGGAGCTATAACACGGGTAATGTAGATAAGAAATTGGAAGCTGTAATCTCAAAGACTGTGGCAGCCTTTGGTAATAGTGAAGGAGGTATTTTAGTGATTGGAGTAAATGATGATGGTGAAGCACTTGGTCTTGATCGAGATTACGGGTCACTTAATGGAAATAAAGACGAGTTTGAAATTCATTTAAGAAATGTTTTGAATGAGGCCTTTGGTAAGTCTTTTATAGCATCAAATGTTAAAATGACATTCCATGAGATTAATGAATTTGAAGTCTGTAAAATAGAGATACAGAAAAGTAAAAAACCACTGTATCTTAGCCTTACTGATGACAGGGGTCAGAAACAAGAAAAATTCTATGTAAGAAGTGGTAATACTTCTCAAGAGTTACTTACCAGTGAAATCAGCGACTATATTTCAAATCGGTAAAAATATAAAAGCAGTGTTTTAAATAGCTTATGTCTCAAAAAATAGACCCAAAAGAAAGAGATCCAATACTTGGTAAGATAATAAGACAGGCTCATAAAGAAGCAGTGGTGCAACTTTTAGAAGAAAAATTTCCAGAAGGATTAGGATATTGTCATGTGTTATGGGGAAGACAACAACAAATACTTAAAGAAAAATATGGGGTAGATTGGAAGAGCCCTTCTGATATGAATCCTGAAATTATGTACGACTAGTTATGGGGCAATTATCTAAAGAAGCGATAGAAGATCTTAAACTTACTCTAAGGAATAAGTATGGTCCAGATTTTTGCAGTACATTAACGGATGAAGAATTTGAAGAAATTGGAATGTTATTTCTAACTGCTCTAGCTGAAGGCTTGAAGATGAAAGTTGAACAACATAATAAAAATAAAATATGAATATAGATAATATAAATGAAGTGGAAGATGAAGACATTAAGCAATTAATGGAGGATAATGACATTGATGAAGAAACAGCAGAAAAGGCTCAGGAGTTGATTGATGAAGGACTAGATGAGGAAGAAGCTGTCATGATAGCTGAGGAGATGTAGTATTTGTTATATTTTAGAAATTACTGATACTATTTTAATATGATGAAAATAATTATTCCAGAAAATTTAAAAGATTCATACTGGGACCGTGTGCTTTATCTTTCTAGGAAGAACAAGGATTCATTAATTATTTTTACTGAAGAAGAGAAAAGTTTTCTAGATAAAAAATTAAAAGAATTAGATAAAAATCCTGATAGCTCAGCTTTTAATCGTTTTATATTAGCTGGAATAATCAGAACAAAATCTGTTAGTAATGTATTGGAGCTACCAAAGGAGTTTGAAGAGTTTTCAAAAGTAGAAGTTTCCTTTTCTTTTGAAAGGAACAGTGTTCTTGTTAGTAAGAACTAAAACCAGACTTTTGATCTATGGTCTTCTGACACAGTACCAACATTACACATTGGACAAGTTTCATCATCTTTTAGAAAGGTGTGAGCGCTAGCACAGTTCGGGCAGATGTAAGTAGCACTCTCTACTGTTACAACTTCTTTACACGCTTTACAGAACTCCATAGAAACTCTTTCTAAAACATATTCAGGTCTAGCTGGTAACATTTTTTCATCTTCAGGAGTGCCATCTTTCCATACTGGAGTAATCTTACTAAGGTTTAATTCAAAACAACACTCTTTATTGCTACATTTATAGTTGTTTATACAAGACATTATACAAACAAGTATATCACTTTAAGTATATAGCTATATACATGCTAGTTTTTGTATAAAATATAAAGTAAATAAAGCTTTTTAGTACTCTCGAGATTTTTAGAGTATTAAGTGGTATTATCATGAATATGGCAACAAAAGAAGATGTAAAACAACTTACACAATTATTAATAAAGCTTGGTGGTGGCGAGCAGATTCAAGTGACCATGAGTCGTAATTTAGTAATGGATGTTATTCATTCAGAAGATTTCAGTGATTCACTGAGTGAGTTAGAAGAACAAGATATAGTTACTTTATTAAAAGGACTTTGCTTATTCGAAAAATTACCAGATATGCAGTTTGGAAGTACGACACAAATTCCTAAAATACTTAAAATATTTGAACATGAACTTCAACGTCTTCAAGATTTGATTGACTGGCTTTTTGTTAATAGAGATAATCCATATATACCCTACGGAGGACATATTCCATTACAAGTAAAATCTTTATTAGAATATCATGATTATGAAAAGAGAAGAGAGGAACATAGACAAAAAATGAGGGAGGAGGACCAAAAGAAACATCAGGAGGCAGAGCTGGTCAAGGAGGAGAAAAGAAAATTTCATGAGAATATCACTAATTCTAAAAGAGAAATTTTTGCAAAGATAGATAAGGAAGTCGAAGATCTACTAAAAGATAGAACAAAAGATAATGGGTATGATGATTCTTTTCAATTAATGAAGCAAAGAATACTTAAAGAGAAATATGGAATAAATTGGAAAATCACAAAAACAAAGAGTGTTATTTATTCACCATACTATTAATATGTTAATGCCATTTATACAGCCAGGATTATTTAAGTATGATATGGATGAGAGTGATTGTACTCCACACCAAGCTGACATTCTTTTTAAAGAAGGCTTGTTGTCATTTGATCACAACAAAAAAGCAGAGTTTGAGAAACACGAAATTAATGAGCTGGATTTTTTGAAAACACTATATTTTGATTCTGGCATACCTGTTGCTGTGGTGAAGTCTATGCTGAAAAAACTTGGCAAGCCTTACAGTTTTACTTTTGAACAAATATATTGGGATTATTGTACGCAGGACTGGAAAGCGATTCCTGAGGATGTTGATGATTATACTGAAGAAAATATAAAGGATATTGTTTTTGATAACTTTCAGGTCTTTCTGGAGAAAATTGATAAAGAAGATGGGTATGAACTAGATGAACTTTCTTTGATTTCTGAAAACATTAAAGATTTTTTAGAAGAAGTCTACAAAACTAAAAAAAGGAACAGAGTCATAAGAGTGTGTCCTAAATGTAAATCAACAGAGGTTAAGAAAATTTTATTCGGTCTTATCGATGATACTGTTACATACAGAGATGATTATTATCTAAAGGGATGCTGTATTGACTGTGACTGTATATGGCATTGTATGTCTTGTCATTATGAATGGGGTTTGAGTGATGGGCACTATGAAGAGCAAGGTTTGTAAAAATTAAAGCAGAATAGATGAAAATTTCTAGGGTAATTATTAAAAACAAATATACAACAGTATTGTTGTGTTTTATTGTTGTCTTAATTTTTTTTCTATACCCTAGAAATAAAATAATTATCTGGGTATGGGAAAGAAATGAAAATCTTACTTTTTTGAACAGAGACACTGTCGTTGCATATTATGCTGGATCAGTGATATTAGAAAATGGTCGTATGGTTATTTCCAAAAGAGTGCAACCTTTAAAATTGAATTCTGACACAGAAATAATTCCAGTTATAAGAATAGATAACTTCGATACTGTAAAAGAATTAACTGCTCCTCGAATGAAACAGGTGGAGGATTTCATCATACAAACATGTGATCAGAATCTTGTTGTCGGGTGTCAGATAGACTTCGATGTAAAATCTTCTGAGCGTGATGTGTACAAGGTTCTCATCTCTTCGGTCCGAGAAAGACTTCCTAAGAATCTACCATTATCAATGACAGCTCTGGTGTCGTGGTG
This sequence comes from Minisyncoccota bacterium, assembly GCA_018063165.1. Taxonomy (GTDB): domain Bacteria; phylum Patescibacteriota; class Minisyncoccia; order Phycocordibacterales; family UBA5272; genus UBA11704. Next base: position 6,626 of record JAGOQU010000007.1, read on the forward strand.
TGACACATACTCATGGATAAATGATACAAAAATAGATTTTGCAGTACCTATGTTTTATAGGCTTGGTTCCGATGAACAGATGATACGAGGAGGGTATACAGGTAAGACCTTTATGGAGTCACCAAAGTGCTCTTCTGCTATAGGGGTAACAACTGATGAGCCAATTCCTAAGGCTAAATATATAGGAAATAGGGATATTTATATTTTTAACCCTCATTCTTGGACTGAATCGGAACTTAAGCGTATACTCAAAATAATATAAAACAAAGAAATGAAACATATAACAAGAAAGCAGGCTTTAACAGTAACACTTTTCTTTGTTTTTTCATTCGGGATTACGTATGCTTGTGGACCATATTTTCCTATTTTCTTCCATACTCCAGAAACTATAAAAAAGTTATCCTTCTCAGAAATAGGATTAGATTTTTCTACACTTGATAGTAGTGATATCGTAATTCCTTCAGAAGATGTTGATATACGCACTTTGTATCCAATATACAGAAAAATAATTGGTAAACCTCTTTCATATCAAACAAAGAAGTCGCTGTACTATGTTGAGTCGGATACATCCTATTATGATGAGAATTATAGCTATCCACCAGAGCCATCAAATGTTTGGGAAAAAGAAACGACAGGATCTGTCAGTGCATGGAGTAGAGAAAAATGGATCACTCTTTGTTTACCAGAAACATACGCTACTGCAAATATCGCACTTAAGACCAGAAAAGCCTCATACAGTAAGTCAGACCTTTCAGAATGGATATCTAATCAAAACATGGTTTTTGCATCCTGTGCTACAGCTGTACATCCTTCTGAAACAGTAACAAGAGAAGAGAATATTAAGTGGTATTCTCGTGTCGCTCTTTATGTAAAAAATACAGCAAAAAAGGTTGCATCTTTCTTTAAAAAAGAAGAGAAAGTTGTTATTGTGAAGCAAGAGTGTGTAACAAAAGAATGTTTGTTTACTGTGAAATATAAAGGAATGTTACAACAGGATTATGAGTACCAGCAAGCTGCTATTTCTTACTACACATTAGATTTTAATCTTGCTAGTAAACAATTCAAAGTAATTGCAGAAACAAAGAATCATCCATGGCAAGCATATGCGACATATACACTTGGTAGAGTCTACCTTTTCTTGGGTGACGAAACTAAGAAGAATGTAGAATACGACAAACAAGCAATGGACCAGTTCACAACTCTTATTTCTACAAATGTGTATAAGAATATTTCCAATGATCAACTGAAAGAATTGCGTATCAGTGCCGAAAATACCATTAATCGTATTATGTACAAAAAAGATGAGCAGTTACTGGAGACAACAAATAAGGTGGAAGCTATAAGGGTGATACTTGATGATTTACAGAGTAAGAATATTCCTGATTCAATTTCTAGTCATACAGAATATGTACAGTGGTACTACGCTTGGACAGGGACATCAACACTTTCTTTTACTAAGAAAAAGTATCAAGATGCTAAGCAGACTGCGTGGCTACTTCCTCTAGTTAAGAATATTAAAAAATCAGATTCTATGTTTTCTGAAGTAGAGAAAGCTGTAGGTCAGATACCTGCTAACTCTCCAGTGTATTGGACCGCTCACTATTATCTTATTAAGTCCTATGTAGATGCTGGAGATAAGGATACCGCTAATAAACTTTTGTCTCAGTTGCCAAAGACAACAAACTCTCTTCTTTTTAATTACTTTGAAAATCTGAAAATGATGTCTACAGACAATCTTACAGATATGTATAAGTATTCTATTCGTTATGCAGTAACGTCAGATTATATTTCTGATGGTCGTGATGATGCTAAGATAAAGCAAATACAATTCATTGATGATAAAGCTAAGGCTATTTTTGAACACATTCCACTTGAAAAGCAGGCAGAGATTTTCTCTAATGACGGAGTTCTTCCAAGTAGTCAGATGGAACTTATTCGTCTTACCATTTTTGTACGAGCAGTACTCTATGGAAATTTTACTATAGCTGATCAAATGGCAACACTTATTTCTAACCATAACCAAAATATTGGTAATGACCTTAGGGAATATATGAATGCAAAGAATGCAGAGGATAAGAAATTTACTTCAGCACTCTTCATGCTTAAATATCCAGGTGCTGGTCTATGGTTTTACGATGATGCTGTTGTGAAAGTTCCTTACCAAACATTATCAACTGCTATGATGTGGGAAGATAACCTAGTTACTTCATATAAGACTGTTTCTAACTATGATTACAACAGATGGGACTATTGTCAGCCATACAAATATGTAGAGGATTCAAATAGTTACGAAACTGTTTCTACTGACTTTAGAGAGTACGGTTATGATATTTCTTTTATGGAGACTCTTTTGTCTAAAAATGAAATAGCCTCAGCTATTACTCAGTCTAAGTTTATGTATGTTGTACCACCAAATTACTTCGCAGAAGTTGTTCTTTCATATGCAAAAGCACATCCAAAAGATGCACGTGTACCAGAAGCTCTTTCTCTTGCAACAAAAATGACAAAATACTCAACATGCAAGAATGATGACACATCAGGATACTCAAAGAAAATGTTTAAATTATTGCATGACAAGTACCCAAATAGTATCTGGGCTAAACAGACAACTGTTTACTATTAATATATTAGACCTATTTAATTAAATGAAATTAATTTTTTTCGACATTTATTGCATGATGCACCATTATGGTATTGAATTAGAGTTCAACTGCCGGTAGGCTTGTATTAAAGAATTAACACAGAATATATGAAAATCGGACCAGAAAGGATAGAGGAATACAAGAAAATCTATAGAGAGATATACAATAAGGAGATAAGTGATACAAAAGCATATGAAGAACTACATGCACTAGTATGTCTTATGGATACCGTATATAGACACCAGAATAAAGTGATACAATAAGCAAATGAACAATAGCTTACAAGCAGTGTATATTGATATAGATGGAACTATTCTAAATAAGAATGGGATACCAGCGCACGGTGCTACTGAGCTTATACAATTCTGTGTTGAGAATTTTGATACCTATTGGCTTACGACACATTGTAAAGGAGATGCAGAAGTTACTATGAAGCATATAAAGAGATATTTCCCTGATGCTTCTCATCAGTATCTTGCAAAGATACAAGCTACTAACTGGGGAGCAATGAAAACAGATGCTCTAAACTTCTCTGAAGATTTTATTTGGTTTGATGATTACTTGATGCAGGCAGAGTTACAAGTGCTTGAAGATTACGGTGCAGAAAGTAACCATATTATGATTAACCTAGAAGAAAATCCTTACCAATTAGAAGAAATGCTTGAATATGTAAAGACTTTTAAACAAGATAAATAATTAGTTTTTTCTTGTTATACTTAAAAACACTATGAACGAAATTATTTGCCCACATTGTAAAAAAGCTTTTAAGGTTGATGAGGCTGGATTTGCTGATATTGTAAAACAGGTACGTGACCATCAGTTTGAAAAGGAATTGCATGAGCATATTGATATGTTTGAAAAAGATAAAGTAAGTGCTATAAAACTTGCTGAAGCTACTATTACAAATACATTACAAAAGGATATTGCAAAGAAGGAATCTGAGTTAGCTGAAATGAAATCAAAAATTGAGAAAGCGGAACTTGAAAAAAAGATGGCTGTTAGTGAAGCTGTTACGAGAATCGAGAAGGAGAGGGATGAGATTACTCATGAGTTAAAAAATAAAGATACTGAGAAGCAGTTGCTTGAGGTCTCTTTACGAGAAAAATATGCAACTGAACTGAAGAGTAAAGATGACATCATCAAGATGAAAGATGAGACAATTGTATTTTATAAGGATCACAAATTGAAATTGAGTACTAAGATGGTAGGTGAGACACTTGAACAGCACTGTGAAATAGAATTCAACAAGCTTCGTGCTACAGGATTTCAGAATGCATACTTTGAAAAGGATAACGATTCAAAGACAGGTAGTAAAGGTGATTATATTTATAAAGAACATGATGAGTCAGGTACTGAAATCATTTCTATTATGTTTGAGATGAAGAATGAGGGTGATGAAACTGCTACAAAGAAAAAGAATGAAGACTTTTTACGTGAACTCGATAAAGACAGAAACGAAAAGGGGTGTGAATATGCAATCTTAGTTACATTACTCGAAGCAGATAATGAACTCTATAATTCTGGTATCGTAGATGTGTCCTATAAATATCCAAAGATGTATGTTGTACGCCCGCAATTTTTTATTCCTATCATTACACTACTTCGTAATGCGTCGATGAATTCTCTTATATACAAATCTGAACTTGCAGTTATAAAAAGTCAGAATATTGATGTTACTCATTTTGAAGATCAGTTAAATGACTTCCGTGATGACTTTGGACGTAACTATCGTCTTGCATCTGAAAAGTTTAAAAGTGCAATAGATAATATTGATAAGTCTATTGTTCAGCTTCAAAAAACAAAAGAAGCTCTCATTTCGTCAGAAAGTAACTTACGTATAGCAAACGATAAAGCTGAAGATTTGACAGTTAAAAAACTAACAAGAAATAACCCTACAATGAAAGCAAAATTCGCAGAGATTTCTGATACAAATTAATTGTAAAATAATAATAAGATTATATACAAATGTATTTTTATACACTAAAAAAGTCATGTATCTTAGTTAAGATACATGACTTTGTATTTGGTGTGGTTTATGTAAAACATTAGATAATTTCAGAACATGCATAACCCCATCTTCCAACAAGATTTTCATCATTTCCGTGTTTATCCTCTTTTATGATTTCTGTTAATATAAAAGGAAAATGTATATGTGTACCACGATATACATTTCTTGAAGTATAGTGAATAACAAGCCCCTTATAATCGTGTTCAATAAGATAATCAATAAATCGTATTGATGCATCTGGTATTTGTATACCAAAGTAATGTTCGGCGATTGGGTTACTAATGGAAATCGCATCAAATTTTTTTGTACCAGTAAAAGCTTTTATACCACCTTCAATACAGGTTTCTGTATGTGTTTCAAAATGACGACTTTTCGCTTCTTCTTCCATGGCTTTAGCAAGAGCCTTTTTACTTTCGATAACAAGAATTTGTAACATAATGACTCCTTTTTGTAAGCTAACGTACTTTTCTACATTAAATCATAACAGTATTTTTATTTTAAGTAAACTTTTGATAAACTATAGATATTATACTATTATATGCATTTAGAGTCAGTTCAGATATCGCATAATTTGCATACAGCCAAAAAACATACAATGATGAATATTGTATGGAAAGAAACAGTGCGGTCAGTTGTTTTTCTTTTTAAGGCTTTTAGGTATCTTGCGTTTTTAGTATTTCCTTTTTACATCATACGTGCTCTTTTTGAATTTATTATTGATTTACAAGTCAAAATTGGAAGTAAGTCATATGCACTTTCTATGTTAAAAATACCATTAGCTGTGTATTGTTTTGGTACATTTTTGACACCATTACCTTCATATATAGTGTATGTACTTGCTCTTTTGCCAAGTAAATCTGTGTTTCCTGTGCTTATTATAGCTATGGTTTTTGGATTTTTTAGGGCTATACTTATATAGCTTTCTAGATTGAAACTTTTTTGTTACACTTCTCTATACTATGAAATATCAAGTACTTCTTTTTTATAAATACGTTACTATTACTAACCCAGAAGAATTAAAAGCTCACTCTTTTGCTCTTTGTGAAAAATATCATTTAACAGGGAGAGTTATTATTGCAGAAGAGGGTATTAATTATACGCTTGAAGGTCTTACAGAAGATACTGAAGATTTTGTGACAGAATTTTTGAAAGATGAAAGATTTAAAGATACACATATCAAGCGTAGTGAAGGTTTTGGAAAATCTTTTCCTCGTCTTTCTATTAAAATTAGAAAAGAAATTGTTGGAACACGTTTTCCTCAAGAAGTGGATCCTCGAATAAAAACAGGAAATCATCTCCCTGCTGAGGAGCTCAAAAAATGGTATGAAGAAGAAAAAGATTTTGTGATTGTTGATATGAGGAATTCATATGAGTATGCTGTAGGACACTTTAAGGGTTCTGAGGATCTTGGAATGGCTGCATCACGTGAACTTAAAGATACTGTAGAAAAATTAGAAAAAATAAAAGATAAAACTATAGTAACCGTATGTACCGGGGGTATTAAATGTGAAAAAATGTCAGCATACCTTCTTCATAAAGGATTTAAGGATGTTCATCAATTATCTGGAGGTATACACACATACATGGAAAAGTTTCCAGCGCAAGATTTTTTGGGAACATTATATACATACGATGAAAGACTTGTTATGGATTTTGGTGGAGATAGAGAAATTGTTGGGCGATGTAAGAGATGTGATGCAAAGACAGAGAAGTTTCAAAATTGTGCTAATTCAGAATGTAATATGTTATTCCTTATTTGTGATGAGTGTGTCTCGTCAGAAGGACCAGGGTTCTGTAGTGAAAAGTGTGAACATTCAACAGCTCGCGTAGTTCAAAGAGTGAGAGCCTAAATAAGATTTTTTTACTTAGTTTTGTATTTAGTATAACTTTATACATTCTGTAAAGAGTTTTCTTGTGATACGATAGAGATATGAAATTTGAGAAGAAAGTAGAGGTGCTTCGTATAAAGAAACACAAAGGAAGAGAGACTGAAGAGTTCTTGCGTGATGTCATTGCAGTTGCTGAAGGAGAAGCGTTTGAATATATACTTGGAGAAGTGCTTTTTTGTGGAGCAAAGGTAGATCTTTCACTTAGACCTATGATTCCAAGATATGAAACAGAGTTCTGGGTGCGTCATGTTATAGAAGATATAAAAAAAATAGATACACGACAAGGATTAAGAATACTTGATTTATTTTCAGGATCTGGAAATGTTGGTCTTGCTATGTTAAAAAATATTCCAGATTCAAATGTTGATTTTATTGAGTTTGATCCAAAATTAAATGAACAAATAGAAATCTCTGTATATAAAAATAATTTTGATAAACATAGGGTAAAAGTAATAACAGGGGATACTTGGAATGGAGCTGAAGGGGTGTATGATTATATTTTTGCTGTACCACCGTATGTACCACCTGAACTCATGGAAGAAGTTATGAGTGAGCTTTCAGCTGAAACAGCTCTTTCATTTTTTGATAAAGAAGATGGATATTTTTATCATAAAGAAGTGCTTTCTAAAGGGATGTCATTTTTACAAGAAGGGGGTATATTATATTTAGAATTTGATATCACTCAACGTGAAGAGATAGAATATTTAGCACAAGAGTATGGTTGGAAAGAGTATTTCTTTTTGGAAGATCCCTATGAACATGAATGTGTTATTGCTTTAATGAAACACTAATTATTTTAAGGTGTAAAAAAAACCGTTATATTAAAAAATATAACGGTTTTTATTCTGAAGCGTATACCTGTGTTTCTGGTTTTTCTGAAAGAACAAGTGCAGTGAGAACAAGTCTAACTTCAGAAGGTAGTAACGAACGATCTAAATCAATTTTTATCGCACCCGGATGCCCATAATGTATTGTTGATAATCCATCAATAGAGATTTTCCAGTGTGATGCATTAATTTTTCTACATTCACCATAATACTCTTCTGTAGACCTAGTGATACATACTGCTCCATTTTTTGTATATACACCATATGTTAGAATTTCTGGTTCGGAATATTCTTCTGCATCACCTAGTACTTTAAAAACATCTCCAAGTTTCCAAATAGTTGAGTGCATATATGTACACCTATATGATGAGAACAAAATCTACTGTACTTGATTTTATGACAGTTGTCAATGTTGAGAACTGTTTAGTAAAGTTGTTTATACATAAAGACAGAAAGTGATTTTTGTGGTATAATTCTTTAGTTAAAAAGATCTCATTTATATACAACTCTAGTAACTTATGGCTCCTAAAAAAATAGAACATATAGAAAGTATCATCGTTCGTGGCGCTAGAACACATAATCTCAAAAATATTACGGTTGAGATGCCTCGTCATAAGATGATAGTCTTTACCGGACTTTCTGGTTCTGGTAAAAGTTCGCTTGCTTTTGATACTATTTTTGCTGAAGGTCAACGTAGATATGTAGAGTCACTTTCGGCATATGCTCGTCAATTTCTTACACAACTTCAAAAACCTGATGTAGATGAAATTATTGGTCTTTCTCCTGCTATTTCTATTGATCAAAAATCTGCAGGACGTAATCCGCGTTCTACTGTAGCTACAATTACAGAAATATATGACTATCTTCGTGTGCTCTATGCTCGTGTTGGTAAACCATACTGTGTTGATTGTGGTAGTAAAATTCAAAAACTATCTAACGAAGAAATAATGCGTTTTATTTTGGATAAGGTAAAAGCTATTGATTATAAAAAAATAAAAACAGAACTTATGGGGGTTGAATTTTCTCATGCAGAAGTCCATATCATGTCTCCACTTGTACGTGGAAGAAAAGGGGAACATTATCAAATGCTCTATGATATGCTCGGAAAAGGATATACAGAAGCGGTAATAGATGGAAACCGTAAATCACTTCGTGAGCAAATTATTCTTTCTAAAACAAAAAAACATGAAATATCTATATTGGTAGATTCTATTGATCTTGATGGGTTTCGTAAAAAAGCGACAGAAAAAGATGCACTTATACGTCTTTCAGAAGCTATTGAACGAGCTTTAACAGAATCTAATGGTCTACTTGAAGTAGAAATACTTGGTGAGAAAACGATAATGAGTAATAAGTTTTCTTGTGCTTCATGTGGTTTTTCTTTTCCAGAAATTGAACCTCGTCTTTTTTCTTTTAACTCCCCATATGGTGCATGTCCTACATGTAATGGTCTTGGGACAAAATATTTTGGTGGACTAGATGAATGTGACGATTGTCACGGAAAACGTCTTCGACCTGAAGCACTTCACGTGTATCTAGATGATATAGAAAAAATAAATATTGTTGATATTACAGCGCTTTCTATTAGAGACGCGAAAGATTATTTTGCTCGCATCCCACTTACACCAAAAGAACAAGAAATAGCCTCTGTTGTGATAAAAGAAATTGAATCAAGACTTGAGTTCATGCTTAATGTTGGTCTTGATTATCTTTCCCTTAATCGTAAAGCAGATACACTTTCTGGTGGTGAAGCTCAGCGTATAAGACTTGCATCTCAGTTAGGGTCTCAACTTGTTGGTGCTTTGTATGTGCTTGATGAACCGACTATTGGTCTTCATCAACGTGATAATGACCGTTTAATAAAAACACTTATACATCTTCGTGATATAGGTAATACAATTATTATCGTTGAACATGATGAAGATACTATTTTTGCTTCAGATTATATAGTGGATATTGGTCCAAAAGCAGGAGTTCATGGAGGTAACGTCGTTGTGTCTGGATATCTTGAAGAATTGCTAACTGCTCCAAATAATAAATCGGGTAGTCTCACCCTAGCGTACCTTCGTGGAGAAAAAGAAATAGCTGTTCCTGTTCGTAGACAAGAAAATAAAGGGGAGCTTCGTGTAACAGGTGGAAATGTGTTTAACATTAAAGATATGAATGTTAACGTTCCACTCGGTAAATTAGGAGTGATTACTGGTGTATCGGGTTCTGGTAAAAGTTCTTTTATGTATGAGATACTTCATCGTAATTTGCTTGCTAGACTTGAAAGACGTCACAGATCTGCACAAATATATAATTGTACATCTTTTTCTGGGACCGAATATATTTCTCGTGTAGTGATGATAGATCAAGGCGCAATTGGTAGAACTCCACGTTCTAACCCTGCTACATATACGGGGTGCTGGACATTTATTCGAGATCTTTTTGCTGAGACAGAAGAAGCACGTATTCGTGGTTGGAAGCCATCAAGATTCTCTTTTAATGTCAAAGGTGGTAGATGTGAGGTGTGTCAGGGTAATGGTGAAATAGCAGTAGAAATGCACTTTCTTCCAACTGTGTATGTAGAATGTGATGTATGTCAGGGTAAGAGATTTATGAAAGAAACGTTAGAAGTGAAATGGAAAGGAAAAAGTATTTATGATGTTCTTCGTATGACAGTGGAAGAGGCTCTTACATTCTTTTATGAAATTCCAGCTGTATATGATCGCATCAAGACACTTTCTGATGTAGGTCTTTCATATCTTGAACTTGGTCAATCTGCAACGACTCTTTCGGGTGGAGAAGCTCAACGTGTGAAGATTTCTTCAGAGTTGTATCGTCCACATGTAGAAAGAACAATATACCTTCTTGATGAGCCTTCTATCGGTCTTCATTATGAGGACATAGCAAAGCTTATTGAAATTTTAAATAAATTAGTTGATAAAGGAAATACTGTATTACTTATAGAGCATAATCTTGATATTATAAAATGTGCAGATCATATTATAGATATTGGTCCTGAGGGTGGGGTAGGTGGTGGTAAGGTTGTAGCAACAGGTACACCAGAACAGGTAGCAAGTAATCCAAAGAGCTATACTGGACACTACTTGAAAAAAGTTTTAAAAAGAGGAAAAGGAAAGTAATGTTTTGTGAGATGGTGTAGATATGAAAAAGGGTGACCGCGAAGCGGTCACCCTTTTTCATATCTTTTAAAAATAAAACCACCTATAAATAGGTGGTTATTGCTACATAGGTTTTATGCTATGCAAGCTGAGTTCTTGGTATACAAGGAATTTTTGTGGGTAGATCTGATGGTTGAAACCCTCTTTCAAATGCTCCACACGCTGAATTATGGTGACAAGACGGCTTAACTGAGTAATACATGACACCCCGTATTACTTTTTCTATCGGTCCATCTGGTTTTGTTTTTTTGCAACCAGTACATCCATATTTACAATTAGGGTTTGGCATGAGTTTTACCTTTCTTTTTTTCTACGACAGGTATATACGCTGCTTCGTAACCGTAATTGTTTTGGTATTCACAGCACGAAGAAACTATTTCAATACGATGAGGTGCTCTTCGCAGAGTTGCTAAAGCACGTTGATAAAAACTCATCCCCAGAGTGGTTTTATTTTTTTTGAGCAACATTAAGTATATACTCCTTCTTTATGTAATGTACAACAAAATAAAAACTGTATGCTAGATAAATATAATTTGCATTTTTATCCAGGCAAGAGTATATTATACCATATAAAGTATGAAAAAGCAAGATCTAGCAACATGTGACTTACCAGACACTCCTGGTGTGTATTTTTTTCGTGATGATTCAGGTTCTATTTTGTATATAGGAAAAGCAACATCACTTAAAGATAGAGTAAGAAGTTACTTTAACCCAGATCTCATGGAGACGCGAGGTCTTCGTCTTGTTAGTATGGTAACTATAGCAAAAACAGTAACGTTTCAGGAGACATCGAGCGTTCTTGAGGCATTACTCCTTGAAAGTAAATTAATCAAGGAATATTCCCCTATATATAACGCAAAAGAAAAAGATGATAAAAGTTTCACATGTGTCATTATAACCAAAGAGACGTTTCCCAGAGTTTTGGCAATGAGGATACGAGATTTTGAGAAAAAAATCGCGAAGAAAGATTGTATCGCTGTGTATGGTCCTTTTGCTTCAATGACACAATTACGTGAGGCGATGAAAATAATACGCAAGCTATTTCCTTACAGAGATACTTGTGAAATCGGTCAATCAAAACCATGTTTTAATGCTCAGGTACACCTTTGTCCTCGGGTTTGTACAGGTGAAATTTCTAAAGAAGAATATGCAAAAAATATATCACATATACGTAAATTATTTGGTGGTAAAAAAGTAGACATTAAAAAATCGTTAGAAAAAGATATGAAAGAATATGCCAAAAAAGAGCTATTCGAAAAAGCGCTAAAAGCAAGAAATACCTTATTTGCACTGGACCATATAAAAGACATAAGCCTAATACAGGAAGAAGAAGTATTGTCTTTTAAAGATAAAAATTTTCGTATAGAAGGGTATGACGTTGCTCACATCTCTGGAACTTCCCGTGTCGGTGTTATGGTGGTTATAGATGGTAAAGAAAAAGCAAAAAATGAATATAGAAAGTTTAAACTAGAAGAAAAAGTTAATGATGATTATGAGGGGTTGCGCCACATTTTGACACGAAGATTTTCGCATAAAGAATGGCGTTTTCCAGACCTTATAGTTATTGACGGAGGGGCTGTACATAAACAAATCGCAGAAAAAGTATTAGCAGAATTAGGTCTTCTTATACCATGTGTTTCTGTAGTAAAAGATGAGCGCCATAAACCAAAGGACATACTAGGAAGTAAAGTACATGTGGATTACCATAAAAAGGAAATACTTTTGATTAATGACGAGGCACATAGATTCGCCATCGGATATCACAAGACCTTACGAAATAAGATAAAGTAGATATTATAAAAGTTAAGGTGTCAATAGTAACTCTTGACATAGAAATTAAAGACAAAAACTACGTCTTTTAGTGTTTTTTAGGTACACTAGATGTATTACTAAAACAAGATAATATTTCTACAGAGTGTATGACTATCCCACAAATCATTAAGAAAAGAAACGGTGATGTTGTTCCGTTTGACGTTAATAAAATTGAGAAGGTGATAAAGAAAGCGTTCTTAGCGGCAAGACTAGATGAGAATGAGCCGATTGCAAAAAGTATAGCTGGACTTGTAAGTAGTGAGCTTGAGTTCAAAATGCTTGCAAATGAAGGGGTTAGTTTAAACGTAGAACAAATACAGGATATAGTAGAAAGACATTTAATGTCAGCTGGTTTTTTTGATGTAGCAAAGAAATATATTATCTATCGTTATGAACATGAAAAAATAAGAGAACAAGAGAAATTTAAAGCAATTGAAAAGCTTGAAGAGGGTGCTCTTTATGTATTAAAAAGAAACGGTAAAAAACAAAAATTTGATATTGAAAAAGTAAGAAAAAGTCTCGGATATGTTCTTTCAACGCTTTCTGATGAAGAAAAGAAACTTTTTGAAACAGAGGTAGTTCTTAATCAGGTAAAACTCGAAGTATTCGATAATATGAGCACTAAGGATGTGGGAAAGGTCTTGCTTATGAATATACGCTCCATGATTGAGCTTGACCCTGTCTATTCTAAGGTTGGTGCTACTTTGCTACTTTCTAAGCTCTATAAGCAGGTTTTGGGTGATTCTGTGGATTTTGGAAATATCAAGAATGAAATGAAAAAGTTCTATCCAAAATATATTCAAAAAATGGTGGAACTTAAAAAATTTGATCAAAGAATGCTTGATTTTGATTTAGAAAAACTTGCAGATTATTTGGTTTTGGAAAGAGATCATAATTTTGAATATATGGGGCTAGAAATACTCTCCTCTCGTTATTTAATAGAAGATAGTGAGACAGGTTTGCCTCTAGAGACACCTCAGATGTTCTGGATGCGTATTGCTATGGGTACAGCGATTATCGAAGATAAAGATAAAAAAGAAACAGTAGCAAAAGATTTTTATGATATTTTGTCAGAATTTTATTACACACCAGGAGGAAGAACTCTTTTCCAGTCTGGAACGATAAAAGCTCAACTTTCTAATTGTTTCGTTAACATAGTACCAGATGATCTTCGTGAAATATTTAGAATGTATTCTGATAACGCTCAACTACTTAAATGGTCAGGTGGTGTAGGAACTAGCTGGTCAAAAGTTCGTGGTACAGGCGCACAAGTAAAATCAGTAGATATACATTCTCAGGGTGTTGTTCCGTATCTTAAAATTGCAAATGATATAAATGTTTGTGTTATGCGAAGTGGAAAAAGACGTGCTGCATCTGTTGTGTATTTGGAAACATGGCATGTTGATATAGAGGATTTTCTTGAACTTCGTAAAAATACTGGAGATGAAAGACGTCGTACTCATGATCTTAATACATCTAACTGGATACCTGATTTATTTATGGAGAGAGTTAAAGAAGATAAAGAGTGGACACTATTCTCACCAGATGAAACACCAGACCTTCCTGATCTTTATGGAAAAGCTTTTGCTGTTCGTTATGAAGAATATGAAAAAATGTCTAAAGATGGAAAGATTAAATTGTTCAAAGTTATAAAAGCAAAAGATCTATGGAAAAAAATGATTGGAATGCTTTTTGAAACTGGTCACCCTTGGATTTGTTTTAAAGACCCTTCAAATATTCGTTCTCCTCAAGATCATGTTGGTGTTATTCATTCTTCAAATCTTTGTACAGAGATTATGCTTAACACGTCTGATCATGAGACAGCTGTATGTAACTTAGGTTCTATTAATCTCGCAAAATTTGTTACTAAACATAAAACTATTGATAAAGAATTGTTACAAAAAGTTGTACGTTCTTCTGTTCGTATGATAGATAACACTGTTGATATTAATTATTACCCAACAGAAGATAGTAAGGCTTCAAATATGAAGCATCGCCCAATTGGACTCGGTATACGTGGATATCATGATGCGCTCTATGGTATGAATATTTTGTTTGATACCAATGAAGCTGTTGACTTTGCAGATGAATCAATGGAACTCATTTCATATTACACAATTCTTTCATCGAGTGAGCTTGCAAAAGAAAAAGGAAAATATGATTCTTATGAAGGATCTAAATGGAGTAAAGGAATACTTCCACAAGACACTGTTGCATTACTAGAAAAAGAAAGAGGTTCAGTTATAGATATTCCTAAGGGTGGTAAGCTTGATTGGACACCAGTACGAAATCATATCAAACAATACGGTATGAGAAATTCCAACACTATGGCAATCGCACCAACAGCGTCTACTGCTAACCTTGTAGGGTGTATTCCAACAGTTGAACCTATTTATAAGAATATTTATGTTAAGAGTAATAAAGAAGGTGAATTTATTGTAGTAAATAAATATCTAGTAGAAGATCTTAAGAAAATTAATCTATGGAATCGTGACATGGTAAATAAGATTAAGTTTTATGATGGTTCTATTCAAGAAATACACGAGATACCACAAGACATAAAAGAGAAACATAAGGAAGTGTTTGATATTAATCAAAAATGGCTAATATTAGCAGCAGCTCGTCGTGGCAAGTGGATAGATCAGGCACAGTCAATCAATATTTTCTTTAAGGGTTCTTCAGGAAAAGAATTGTCAGATGTATATATGATGGCATATGACCTAGGTTTAAAGACGACGTATTACTTACGTACACTTGGTGCTTCACAAGTTGAAAAGTCTACTGTTAATACTTCAGAATTTGGTTCAACACATTTACGAGATAGTAAGTCTTCAACAGTAGCTCCTGCTTCACAAGCTGATTTACCTTCTTCTTTTACGTCTACGTCTTCAACTTCGACTAGTGCTTCTTCGACTATTACAACTAATCGTATAGTTGATGTAGGTGTTGAATCTACATCTTCAGTACAAGCTGTAGAAGGTATGAAAATCGAACGTACAGCTAAATATGTTATTTATAGACCTGAACAAATGGAGGAATGTGAAGGATGTTCAGCGTAATAGAGTATTTTTTACAATATAAAAAATTAGTATATAATAAACACCACTATGCCTATAACACCAACAACACAAAGAATAGATATTAATCAAAGAAAGATTATTAACGGAAAAGATGCAGATGTTATGCAACTGTATCCAATGAAACATACGTTTGCTTGGGATACCTATTTAGCTGCTAATGCTAATCATTGGTTACCAACAGAAATCTCAATGCAACGTGATATTGAGCAATGGAAAGCAAAAGATGTTTTAACTCAAGATGAGAGAGATGCGTTTGAGACAGTGCTTGGCTTCTTTTCTACAGCAGACTCTTTAGCTGCGAATAATATCGTGCTTGCTTTTTATAAGCATATAACAAGTCCAGAAGTAAGAATGTATCTTCTTCGTCAGGGGTATGAAGAAGCAATACACACACATTCATATCAGTATATAGTAGAATCTCTCGGTCTTGATCAAGGGAAGATATTTAATATGTATAGAGAAAAAAAGGCTATATACGATAAAGATAATCTTATACTTACTCTTAATGAAGGAATTTTTGATGATAACTTTCATACAGGAACATTTGAAAGTGATCAAAAATTTTTAGAGAATATGTGTGTTTTCTCTCTTATTTTAGAAGGTCTTTTCTTCTATTCTTCTTTTGCTGTAATGTTTGGTCTCCAGAGACAAAATAAAATGACTGCGAGTGCAGAACAGATTCAATATATTATGCGTGATGAGTCTAATCATCTTAATTTTGGTGCGTACATGATTAATACAATCAAAGAAGAACAACCAGAATTATGGACACCAGAATTCCAGCAACATATCATCGATCTTATGAAGCGTGCAGTTGAGCTTGAATACGAATTTGCTATTACTGTATTCCCTAAAGGAATATTTGGTATGAATGCACAAGGTTTTAGACAGTACGTGGAGCATATAGCAGATAGACGTCTTAATGTAGTTGGTCTTCCATCTATTTATGGATCACCTAATCCATTTCCTTGGATGAGTGAGGCTATAGATCTTTCAAAAGAAAAAAACTTTTTTGAGACGAGGGTTACAGAGTATAAAGTGGGAGGGACTTTAGAGTGGTAATTAGAAGAGTTTAAAGAGAACTTAAAATTTTAGAAAATACATTCACATATATTGTGTATGTATTTTTTATTTAAATATAAAAAAATGATGAAAGTCATTAAACTCAAGATTCTTGATATCATTTGTTATTGGTTTGAAAATAAAATTTGCTATACTTTAAAGTATGAACATATTTTTACTTAGTGTTACAGATAATTTGAATCTTGAGCTCAAAGACACTCTTGGTAGTGAGATTAAAAAGAGTGGGAATAAGGTTGCATATATTTCGTCAGAGCCACAAGAGGCTCCACGAGAATATTATCTTTCTACAATAAAAGATTATGAAACAATAAGTGAAGGTGTGGAAGTAGATTATTTTGATCTGTCTGATGATTTTTCAGATGAGTCACTGGAAGATATGCTTCATTATGGTGTTATATATCTTTCAGGTGGGAATACATATATGTTTCTTAATGATGCACGAAAAAGAAGTTTGTATAAAATTTTAAGAAAACATTTACAAAATGGAGGATTGCTTATTGGAGCTAGTGCTGGGGCACTTATGATGACTCCCTCTATAGATATAGCAGAAGGGTTTGATGAAAATATTTTTGGACTCATTGATGTAAAAGGGTTCGCATTTGTACCATTTGAATTTTTCCCTCATTTTGAAGAATTATACCGTGAGTATATTGATTCTTATATGAAAAATAATATACGTGAGCTCTATCTTTGTAGAGATGGTGATGGTATCTTTTGTGGGGATGACGGTATAAAAATATTTGGAAATGTTTCAAAATATACGGTATACTAAGAGTCTATGAATTTAAAATATATTGGAATTGGGGTTGTTGGTGTTGTTGTGCTTATTACTATTTTTATGGTTAATCAGCCAACTAAAACTAGTGATACAAAAACTAATACAAACATAAAAACTATGACAGAACAAAATATTGGTGGTGTTACTGTAGTTGATGAAGTTATCGGAACGGGGGCTACAGCTGTTTCTGGAAATAAAGTTACCGTACATTATATAGGTACACTTACAAATGGTACTGTGTTTGATGCTTCACGTAATCGAGGTAACGATGGTTTTTCCTTTACTCTTGGTGCAGGTGAGGTAATACAAGGTTGGGATGTGGGTGTTGCTGGTATGAAAGTTGGAGGAAAGCGTAAACTTACCATTCCACCACAAATGGCATATGGTGAACGTGCTATTGGTAATATTATTCCTGCTAATTCAACATTAGTTTTTGAAGTAGAACTTTTAAACACAGGAAAGTAACTTTTAAAAGAATTATAACAAAAAAAGTGGCTTTAAAAGCCACTTTTTTGTTGTTATACCTTATAGTTTGTATAACGCATTAAATATGCACACAGGTAAAGACTACAAGCTACTAGATCTCTCTGATATACTATATGTATGTTAAAAGTATCAAAAAGTCTTTCTGAGATTGCAGTACTTCGTGGTGGTAAAAAAGATTTTAAATTGTCTTTACAAGAGGGTTTAGAAGTACTTCAGTCATTAACAAAACTAGGATATCATCCACTTGATGTACTTATTGATTCAGAAGGAGTTTGGACAAGTAAGGGAAAAGCAACAGATGCTCATCATATATTTACTATAGCTCATACAGTCGTCGATACAACGAGGTCAACTCATGAAGCATATCAAGAACTTGCAAAGAAAATGCATATACCTCTTTTGTTTTCTCAAGCAAATAAAGTAACTATGGATAGAGAGGATATGTATAGAATACTTCGTCAACAAAATGTTAAGGTACCTAATACATTTACCGTGCGAGCTGCAGCGCCACTTAAAAATAGCTTGTTTAGAGAATTGTGGTCAAAATATCATACACCACTTATGATTAGACCTCTTAAAAAAACAGAAGGTGCTCCATCTAGACTTATAAAATTATTTTCTGATCTTGAGAAAACTATACGTGAATATCATGAAAAGGGTATAGATATGCAAATTCTTACGTATAGAAAAGCTCAGACACATTCAGTTGCACTATTACCAAAATTTCGTAGAGAAAAAGTATATACACCTCTTTTTGTGGAAACATTTAATGTGCACAATGAGATACCACACAAAGATTCTATTGTTCGCCCTCATATGCAGGCACCTCAAATAAAAAAAGATCACATGAAAGCTCTTGCTACTAAGGTGTATGACGCTCTTGATTTACAAGGACCTGCAACTGTAGATATTATTAGTTATAATAATGATCATGTAGTTGTAAATGTTGACACATCTCCTTCACTTAGAAAAGATGGACGCTTTATGAAAGCGCTTGAGACTACCGGTGTTGATGCTGGACATTATATTCATTCACATATTCAAAATGAGCTTGATAGATAAAAAGATTTTAAGTATTGTACTAGGGTTACCTTTTATTATTATTTTTTTACTTTGGATATTTAAAATAGTATAAAAACCTACTTTACAGTAGGTTTTTTATTAAATCTTTATTTTTTTGTTTAATAGATTATTAGCTAAAGAAATTATCTCTAGTAATTCTTCTGTTTCAACTTTTCTACGTATTTTTTCTCCGAGTTCAGGATTAGTTAAGTAGTGTGTTCCGCCTGTATGAAGAGACTCTCCTTTTGTTGGTATAAGAAATGGCATAGCACTTAAAAAACCCAATGGACATGTTTCTAGTATTGTATTATCTGGTGTTAAAAGCCAAGAATGCTCTGTTCTTGTTACTATATATGATGAAGCATATATATTAGTTAAACCAAGATAGTGTCCATCAATTACACGTAGTTCAGGGATATTATGTGCAAGTATTCTAGTTAAGGAGTGACATGTAAGTAAAAGTTCATTTATTAAATAGAGTTCAAAATTAAAAATAAATTCAGTTATTTTTTTACATAGAGTAATATCTTGTTCTGTTATATATTTAGTTATTTCCGGTCTTTCTATCATTTACTTTTTCCTTTTCAAAAATATGTTTCTTTTCTGATACTATATGTTTTTTAAAAAGAAGTCAAAAGTAAAAACCGCCCCTCTGGTAAGTATGGCGGTTTTTACTTTCTTCTTATATTACAAAAAGCAATTAAGAGACGTCTTTGTTTGATGCGTTACGGTTGCTTCTTAGGCATTCACACCAACAACTTTTTTGGTAGCTGGCTTTTTTGTGATTACCTCCGACGCCGCCGCCTTTTCCACAACCTTCTTTCCTGTTACAGAAATCGGCTGCTTCCCAGTTGTTTTTGAAGCCGCATCTGCTTTTTTATCGGCATCAACGAGAACGGCTTTAGATACCCATTCTGATAACTTCTTCACTTGCATCATGGCAACTGCTTTCTTCTCAAACTTTTCAGAAGAGACGATTAGTTTACCTTCGCGAGAAAGGAGTTTAAATTGGTAGAGGCCTTTCTTGTCTTTATAGACTTCAAGGATTGTCGTTTTTGACATTCTTTTTCTATTAAAAGCTGATAATGAAACAACTGTCTTCCTATAGTGTAACAACTCAGCGTGATATACTCAAGTAAAAGTAAGAGAGTTATTCACACCTTGTCTTTTTATACGTATTAGTTATGATTTTATGGATAGTAATAAAGAAATGAAAAATAATAAAGATGCTATTTTTATAAAAAAAGTAATTTCTTTTTATAATAGAAATGGTAGACATACATTAGCTTGGAGAAAAAATATTACAGCTTATAAAATTCTTGTAAGTGAAATAATGTTACAACAAACACAGGTATCTCGTGTTGTTCCAAAATTTGACATGTGGATGAATCTTTACCCAACTCTTGCATCTTTACGTGAAGCAACTTTAACAGATATTTTAATTCTTTGGCAGGGGCTTGGGTATCAAAGACGTGCTAAAGCTTTACATGATATAGCTAAAGAATACAAAATAATACCTAAAGATTTTGAATCATTATGCAAATTACCTTCAGTTGGTACGTATACCGCATCAGCAGTATGTGCATTTGCTTATGATGCTTTTAGTTATCCTATGATTGAGACAAATATTCGCACTGCTTTAATTGAAACATTTCATAAAGATAAAAAAGAAATTAATGATGACATTTTACGTGAAGATTTAAAAAGAATTGTACAAAATGTTTTAATTCAAAATATGGGTGCCAGAAAATGGTATTACGCGTTAATGGATTATGGTGCGTATTTGAAAGAGATAAAAATTTCACATAATGATAAAAGTGCTCATTATAGTAATCAAAAAGTATACAAAGGATCAGATCGTGAACTTAGAGCAAAAATACTTTTTGCTATTACTCATAAAGAAAAAATACCAGTAGATAACAGGACTCAAAAAATTTTAGTAACACTTAGTAAAGAGGGTTATATTAAAAAAGTAGGAACTACTTTTAGCATTAAAGAATAGTTTTTTAAAAATTATTTAACGCCACATTCTGTAAGTAATACGTCAATTTGTTTTTGTGTAAGAATATGTGCTGTTCCCGATTTTAATCCTCTTAAAACAAAAGACATAATACGAACTCTCTTTAGTGACAGTACTGTTAAATTGAGTGCATTAAGCATACGACGTATTTCATGTTTTTTACCCTCAGTTAAAATTATTCTAAGTGAATAACCTTCATTATATATTGCAACAGATTTTACAGGTGCATATTGTGTTTCTTGGGTATAGATACCTTTTTTAAGTAATGTGATAACTCTAGGTGTTGCTTTTTCTCTTACAACAACTTCATACTCTTTTTCTCTACCATATTTTGGATTAAGGAGAGCATCAACAACACGGTAATCATTGCTGTAAAGAAGTAGACCTTCACTTTCTTTATCTAGTCTTCCTAACGGTTCACAATTAGGTATGAGTTCATTTTTACCAGTTATTTCACCTCGAGGTTTATGGTAGAGTGCGTATACCAGATCTTTTGCTATTTGTTTTACATGTACAGTATCTCCTTGTTTTACTTTGTCACCCAATGTTGCAGGTTTATTGTTGATGGTTATATAATTTTTTGTAATATAATCATCAATAAGACGTCTAGACCCTATACCAGCATCACGTAAGAATGTATTTATTCTCGTTGGAGTTTTTGTAGTTACTTTTATTTCTTTCATACTTGTTATTTTATATGGTTAGTAGTTTGTTTAATAGTAAGTGCATGAGACATTCCCCATAGTATAACGCAACCAAGAATAATAAACATTAATTCTGGTGATTGTATAAGAATAGGTGACGCCAAAAATCCAATGGTGCCTGCTGATATTATTGCAACTCCTCGTATATTCATAAAAAGAGTTGTAAGAGAAGCATCTTCTGGACCAATTTTTTTAAAGAAAAATGAGTATACCATTGTTTCAGCAAAAGATGTTCCTATGCGTGACATAAGTAGTAGTAACGCCCAAACTCTAATATCTGTACTTTTTATAATTACACATAAGAAGGTGCTTATTGTCATTATTATCAGGCCTATAATTAAAATATTTTTTTCTTCATGTTTAGAGTCAGCTAGTATACCAAGTTCATAAGGAAGTATAACTAGAGGTATAAGTGCTATTGGTAAAATATAAGAAAGGTAACTAGTAAGAGGGATGCCTATAGTTGCTAGATACATTGGTGAATAAATTATCATTACGGAATAAAAAAATTCGATAACAAAATCAGCAATAAAGATAGATTTTAAATTTTTATTTTTTGTTACTTTTTTTATAGCACCAAAAATATCTACACTGGTATATGCTGGTTCTTGTATATGTGTAAGATATTTGTGAAGAAAATATAAAAATGGCACAAGTACAAGAGATGCAACAATATAAAGAACTTTAAAAGAAGAATGAGAAAGTATAGCACCTCCTATCATAGGTGAAATTAAAACACCCGCACTTAGTATTGCAAGAAAGAGACCTCGAATACTTCCTGTCTCAGCATGTTTACTAAAACTCTCAATAAAAATATTAAGACAAATATATAGAAAAGATTGTAATACGGTATGTATTATAAAAAATAACGCTATAATATAAAGATTTTCTGTTATAGCAAATGTTATAGTAGCTATGATTTCAGCAATAACTAAGAAGAATGTATACCTATATGTGTGAAATTTTTTAATAGACTTTGTAATTGTAAGTGAAGCAAGAAGTGTTGCGATACTTCCAAATGTATAAAGAATACTTACTGTACCTGAATTAAAATATGTGTGAAGAAAAGTTGATGTTGCATATAATGGAATAGCATAATGAAGTGCAAAAAGAATAGTAAGCATGTATGTTACAACAAGAAGTTTATTTCGAAGAATAGAATGCATACGTATATTTTAGTATAACAAAACATTAGAGAAGAGGCGATCTAGATATCCAGAGTTTTTAATACATTCTTATATAAAAAATGGAAGCGGGAAGCTTCCATTTTTTATGTATAAATATTATTTAAACGCTAATGATTACTGGAATAATCACCGGTCGTTTTGCTGTTTTTTGAAGAAGGAACTTTGTGGTTGCTTCAACTACATCTTGTTTCATTTGATCAAGGTTAGCAAAACCACCATGTAAAAGTCCATCATCAATAACTTTTTTAGTTAAAAGTCTTGTCTGGTAAAGAAGGTCTTGTGATTCTTTGAGATAAACAAAACCTCGAGAGATAAGATCTGGTGATTTTTTAAGGATATGGGTGTGACTATCTATGACACCAATAACAACAAACATACCATCTTCAGCTAGTGTCTGTCTGTCTCTCATAACAACATCTTGTATTTTACCAACAGATGTACCGTCAACAACAATCATTTCTCCTGGTGCAAGTTCCTTTAATTTTGTTATCTTTGTGCCACCATCTTGAATTTCAATAATCATGCCGTTATCTGGTATAACTATGTTTTCTTCCATCATGCCAAGTTTACGTTCAAGATCAGCGTGAACACGAAGCATATAGTGATATCCATGAACCGGTATAAAAAATTTAGGGTGTATTTTTCTGTGAATCCAAACTAGTTCATCTGCATTTGCATGCCCAGAAGAGTGTACATCTGATGTTTTGTAATGAATTATATGAGCACCCATACGAGAAAGCTTATCTTTTAAGTTCTGTACAGCACGTTCATTACCAGGTACAACAGAAGAAGACATAAGTATTGTGTCTCTCGATGTTAACCTTATAAATTTATGTGTTTTTGTAGCTATTCTTCCAAGAGCTGCAAATTCTTCACCTTGTTGTCCTGTTGCCAAAATAATAATTTTATTTTCAGGATAATGAGCCATTTCTTCAAGAGGTATAAGAGTTTCTGGTTTAATTTTAAGCATATTAGCTAGCTTAGAAATTTCAACATTTGTTTTCATGCTTCTTCCTTCAACAACTACTTTTTTACCATATTTTTCAGCTGTTTCTAGCATGAAAAGCATACGTTCTACCTGAGAAGCAAAAGTACTAATGATAAGTCTTCCTGAAGTCTCACGTATAATATTTTCTATATTTTTGTATACAACTGTATCAGAAATAGAAAATCCTGGATTTTCACAGTTGGTGGAGTCACCCATAAGAAGAAGTGTATTTCTTTCTTTAAACACCTCGTAACGTTCAACTTCTTCATCTGTTGGTATACCATCATTATGTTCAAGACGTATATCTCCAGTGTGAACAATATCACCATAAGGTGTTTCTATTATAATACCCATAGAATCTGGTATTGCATGTGTCACACCAAAAAATCTAACTTTAAGATCCCCAAGGGTAATTGAATCTCCTTTTTCTACAACGTTAATTGTAAGAGGGGATAGATGAGGGAATTCTTCTTGTCTTTTTCGTATCATGAGAGATGTAAATAGACGTGCATATAGTTGAGGGTTACCAATGCGAGGCATTATATAAGGTATTGCTCCTATATGATCAAGATGTCCATGTGTTACTAGAACTCCTTTTATCTTGTGTTTATTTTCCTCTAGATATCGTGTATTTGGTAGGATAAAATCAATTCCTGGTGTGTGTTTTTCTGTAAATTGAACACCACAGTCTATTATAAGAATAGTATCCTTATATTCAACCATACTCATATTACGTCCAATTTCTTCAACACCACCAAAATGAATTATACGTATATCTCCTTCTTTTAGTTTAGGTATATGTCCAAGTTCACTTTTTGGAGATACCGTAGTATCAAATTTTGGACCAACCATAGAACGTGGAGGTCTGTTGTTTCTCATTCTATTTGTTGAATTGTTTCTGGGTCTTTGTTCTTGCACACGTCTAAAACCTGTTGAAGATTGAGCTTGTGTATCTTGAGGTAAAGATGTTGGTGTATTTGATTGTGGTGTTATATTTGGGTTCATAGTGAGTAATTTATTTTTATAATTTTTTAGTGAATAATGTTTTCTAGTAAAGTTAATAGTTGCTTATGATACACTTTTGGCCAAACATGATCCGTGTACGTATGCCAACTTTCTATAAGTGTAAAACGTGAAGAATTATCAAAACTATAATAGGGTAAAGGAGAAACTGTTTTATCATTGGTGACGTAAATAAGAGATGGTGCATAAAGAAAAATACCAGGGACTTCTTCAATAAATTCCTTTTTAACATCTTCATAAGCACTTACTCTACTTAGTTCGTCATTATTATTTCGTAATGTTTCTAAATTAGAATCTAGTTTTTTACTTACATAATTAGAAATATTAAGGCCTGGGTAAGTTCTTTGTGAAGAATGCCAAAAAGCATACAAATCAGAAGGTGACTGTGTAATTGTTCCAAATAAAAGAGCTTCAAAATCTCTATCTTTTATAACCGATTGATTAAGATCAGAAACTTCATATATAGTAATTGTTGTTTCTACACCTATTTTTTCCCAATCAGATTTTATCATTTCTGCTACTTTTTTCATTTCTTCTGTATTAGCTGTAGCTAAGGTTATCTTGAGACTAGTCGAAGCATTTTTTGTAATTGATTTGTTTTCTAGAAGAATTTCTTTAGCTTTTGTAACATCATATAAAGAAACGCTACCATTTTCATCAAATGGGTAAGGATCATTAATAACTTTACCATACTTATGCAGAACTTCGTTTACGATAGCGTCTTTGTTGATTGCCATCTGTAGAGCTTTTCTGATATCTTTATCTAAAAGAATATTTTGTTTGTTTGGATTAAAGAAAATAGCAAAAGTTCTTGGAAGTAAAGATGTATGAACTTTATCTTTTAAAATATTAAGAGTACCGATCTTGTCAGGGCTTATACCATGTATTCTTTCTATAGTACCATCTTCAAAAGCTTTAAATAAATATTTTTCATTTTGATATGTAGATATAATTAACGTTGTAATGTATGGTCTACCTAGTGTGTATTTTTTATGAGATTCTAATGTAAAAATAGTGGGTATGCCTGAGTTGGTTGCTACTTTTTTTATAGAATAAGGACCACTTCCAATAGCATGAATATTGTAATCACTAAGACTAATTTGGTCTTCATTTAGATTTTTCCAAATATGTTTTGGTACTATACCTACAGTTAATATATCCATAAAGAGAGGGAAAGGTTTTTTTAAAGAAAATATTATTTTCTTATCATTTATTTTTTCTATAGATACACCTTCCCATTCAATGTAATGAGGGCTTTTAAGAATTGGATTTTGTATTAAACTGACGGTATATATTATGTCATCTGCTGTTAAAGGAGTTCCATCATGAAATTCAGCAGATTTTTTGATAGTTACTTCATAATGTAATTTATCATCCGTTTCTACTATTGTTTCTGCCACATCAAGAATTATGTGTCCTTGAGTATCTTTTTTTGTGATACCTGCATAAATAAGAGAAGTTAAATCTTTGTCTTGGTCACTTGTTGCTAGTATCGGGTTAATAAATCTAGGTGTTCCTATAATTCCCTCTTTTATGAGTCCTCCATATGTTGGTATTGATATTAAAAATCTATTGTTATATACAACCAAAGAAGAAAAAAATAAAATAAAAGATATGAATAAAAGAGACCAAAAAAGAATAACTCTTTCAGGGGAAAGTGATTTATAAAGTCTCAATATTCCTAACTTTAATGTGTTTAATTTATTTTTATAATAAGAAGAGTCCATAAGCAAATATACAAAGGACTAACTAAAGGTAACTAATGAAATACAATATTTGATGCAAGAGAGGTAACGAATAATATCACAACAAGTATAGTTAAACGATGAAGTGATTTCTCTGCGCCACGTTTTTCTAGGGAAGCACTTGATCCTCCGTCAGCACCAAAAGCACCTGATGCGTCAGTGTTTGCTCGTTGTATAAGCACAAGAGCTATTAGGAGAGTAGCTAATATTAGTTGCACAATAGATAGCAATTGAAACATAATTATAGTATATCATATAAGCTATTTTGATGCAAAATAAGATGGGTTGTGTTGTGGAAAAACTAATAATCCCTTTAATTTAAATGGTCTTAAGGCTTTTTATTTCATCAATTACAATAGTTTTTTCACCGTTTCTTGTGGATACTTTACCTTTCACTATAAGAGGTGCATCTAATATGATTAAACTTTTATATTTTTTGTATGTTTCCGGAAATACAGCAACTTCAATAGTATTAAGGTAGTCTCTTAATTTAAGTAAAGCCATTTTGTCTCCTTTTTTCGTTACTGTTATTTTGCAATTTTCTATTATAACAGCAATAGAAATTTCTTTTCCGTCAGGTGTTCCATGATGAACTGTATCTATCGTGATACCACGACTATCTATTTTTTCTTTCCAAGGATCAAGGGGGAAACCGGAAACAAACAAACCAAGAAGCTCTTTTTCCCAGATTAATTTTTGTTCTTGTGAGGTTGGTTTTGTTTTTTTCATTACAAAAGGAGATGAGTCTAATTCTCCAAAGAGACTATTTTGCATAATATTATCTTTGACTACGTGTTTATGAAAATCAAGAATACTTTCTAAGTTAGCTAAAATTTCTCCTCTTTCTCCAAAATTATCAAGAGCACCACACATAGTAAGAGCAGTGAGTGATTTTTTATTTAAGTTTTTGTGAGTAACACGTTTAATGAAATCCTCAAAAGATTTATAGGGTCCATTTTTTTCTCTTTCTTCTATTATTGCATCTGAAATATCAACACCTAGGTTTTTAACAGTGTAAAGACCAAATCGTATTTCTTCTTTTCCATTTAGATCCTTAACAATACTAAAACCACCTTGACTCATGTTAACATCAGGGGGTAATACAATAATACCCATACGTTTACATTCAGAAACTATTTCTGCAATTTTCTCAACATCACCACTTTCATTTGTCATGATAGCTGTCATATAAGCAACTGGAAAGTTTGCTTTCATATAAGCTGTTTGGTAAGCAACTCTACCATAACTAGCTGCGTGCGCTTTGTTAAAACCATAAGCAGCAAAAGGTTCGATAAGAGACCATAGTAACTGACTTTTCTTTTCGGAAAGACCATGTTCTATAAAACCTTTATGTAATTTTTCTTTTTGATCTTGCATTTCTGCAGGAATTTTTTTACCCATCGCTTTACGTAACTTGTCAGCTTCAAGCCAGGAGTATCCTGCTAAATGAATAGCAATGAGCATCACATCGTCTTGGTAAACAATTACCCCAAAAGATTGATCAAGGATAGGTTCAAGTCTTGGGTCAAGAAATGAAATAAGTGAAGGGTTATGTTTACGTGCAATATAATCCGGTATCATTTCAAGCGGTCCAGGACGATAAAGTGCCACCATGGCGTTAATATCAAAAATAGTACTAGGTTTAAGTTCTTTAAGAAATCGTGTCATCCCTGATCCATTTAATTGAAATAAACCAACGGTTTCACCTCGAGATAGCATGTTGAAAGTGTTTGAGTCATCTAGGGGTATGTTCTCTATGTCAACATCTACACCATAACGTTCTTTAGTTATTTTAAGAGCATCTCCAAGAATTGTTAAATTTCGTATACCTAAAAAGTCAAATTTAAGAAGACCTGCATCTTCAACTGTGTACATGTCGTACTGAGTAATGACTTTACCACCTTTAGGATCTTTTTGTATTGGTGTGAATTCCCAGAGTGGCGTAGGTGAAATAACAGTTCCTGCTGCGTGAACAGAAATGTGTCTGGCGCATCCTTCAATTTTTTGTGCCATGTCTAGAATAGTTTGTACTTCTCTATCAGTATCGTAAACAGCTTTAAGTTCAGGTATCTCTTCTAATGCTCCAGCTATCGTTACTGGAAAACCTTGTTTTGGTGGTGGTATCATTTTACTTATTCTATCTCCTACCATGTACGGATATTTCATGGCTCTAGCCACGTCTCTTACCGCTCCACGAGCCATCATCGTCCCAAACGTTCCTATTTGTGCAACGTTATCTATACCATATTTACTACGTGCATAGTCGATAACCTTGTCTCGTTTTGTGTCAGAATAGTCCATATCAATATCGGGCGCAGAAGGTCTTTCAGGGTTCAAAAAGCGTTCAAAAGGAAGCTTATAAGCAATAGGGTCACATTTAGTTATTCGTAAAAGATAGGTGACAAGAGATCCAGCTACAGAGCCTCTAATGTTAGTGAGTATGTCATTTTCTCGAGCAAATCTGAGTAAGTCGTATACTACAAGAAAATAAGGAGAATAACCTTTGTCAGCTATAACCTTCAGTTCATAATCAAGTCTTTTTTTTACAGAATCTGTTAATTCCATATTACGTACTTTAAGACCTGCATAAGCAAGATCTCTTACATCCTCGTCATAACTTTTTATATATTCAATAGCAGGGAAAACCCAAGAACCAAGAGGGATTTCAAGATCACATAGATCTGCAATTTTGACGGTGTTTTCTAGAGCTTCTGGTATATCTTTGAATTGTTCATTTGCTGTTTCTTCGTCAACAAAATCAAAAAGATCTTTTTGGAAAAGATGGTTATATTCTTCTAGAGAGTTTTCTTCACCATGAATAAGAAAAAGAGTCTTATGAGCATTTTTATCTGAAGGTGCTAAGTAGTGAGTATTCCAAGTTGCAACTAAGGGTGTGTTGGTTAACCTAGAATACTCTATTGTTTTTAATCTCATTTTTTCAAAATGTTCTATAGAATTTTGAGGGTTAATTTCTAGATAAAAATTACCTTCAAAATTTTTTTTATAAAAAAGTATTCTTTCGAGTGCTTCTTTTTCGTTAATAACTAGTAAGTTACTAATATCTCCCCACACACCACCAGAAAGAATAAGAAGACCTTCTCTATATTTAAGGAGAATCTCATCTGTTAGTATAGGGGTGAGTGGATTTTCTATATTAACTTCAGAAGTTAAATGCATTAAGTTTTTATAACCTATTAAGTTGGTAGCAATAACAACAATTTGAAATACTCGGTCATTATATTTAATTGAAAATTCTGCACCAATAATAGCTTTAATTTTTTCTTTTTTACATACTTTATAAAATTCAATTACACCGTACATGTTACTGTAATCTGTTATAGCAAGGGATGACATTTTTAACGAAGATGCTTTTTTTACAATAGCCTCAATTTTAGGCAGTGCACGAAGAAGAGAATAATGAGTATGGTTTCGAAGATGAATTATCATAAAGTTAAGTTTAACAGAAAAATATTAAATATATATAGGTATAACTTTAAAAAAAGTATATAAAATATTCATTATATTTTTTTATATTAATATAACTATAGAGATATTAAAATAGTTAAAATAGTTATATTTAACAATATATAATAAATATTTAGAAAAAACAGATAGTTTAAAAATGGTTTTAAAAAATATAATTAAAAATTAATATAATTTAAAAATATTGAAGCATAAGTGAGAGGAGGCAGAGAAGTGTGTTTTCTGTTTTTTAAATTTAAGTGAATTAGAATCTAAATATGCTTAATTTCGATTTACATGATTTATCTAGATATATTTTCTTTTTCTTTTAAGTTATTTTAATGATATTTATATTTATTTTAATGCTTGTAAGGGAAAGTATTCTAACTATTAGATAAAACAGAATAAATAATTAGCTAAAATATAATATTTTTTAAGTAAATTATTTTACTTTTTTACCTACTTTTTTATGAGCTATTTTTTAAAGAAATGTATATATTTTTCTTACTATTTTTTGCTTTAAAAATCTAATTATCTTTTTAAAAATAAGCTTTTTTTATTTTGTACTTTATCCACAACTTTATTTGATTTTTATATATACTTTAGAGTTTTTTTTATTATACTGGGTAGTATAAATCTTCATGCAAGAAACAGGCACAAGAATGGGTATAAAATTTAATTTTATTATTGCTATTTTTATAGCTATTTTCTTGTCTTGTAATTTTTTCTTCTCAACCGTTTATGCACAAGTTGTTAATGTAAACGGAACAACTTTTAATACTGGATCTAAAGAGATTTCCTTTTCGGGAACTAGTCCAAGAGAGATTACTTTGGTTGGTTCAAGTCTTGGTTCTTCGTTTATTAAAAAAACTTTAATAAAAAATTATGGTTTTTCTAAAACAGATTTTTTCACAGTTAAAACTTTTGAAAATAATTTTAAAATTAAAAAATATGTTTTACCACGTTTAACAGAAGTAACTCTTTTACCTATTAAACAATTTAATTCTTTTACTTTTAATACTTCAAAAGTTTATGCTTTAAATAATGAATCTGATGTCATTTCTTTAAGTCAAAAAAGAAAGAACATTGATTTGCTTGATCAAGTATCTCTTGCTTTTTACTGTAAAGTTTCTTCACTTTCTAGTTCTGTTAAAAGTGAGCGTTGTAATTATAATAATATCCTTTCTGGAGTTGTTTTAAAAAATAAAGAAAATAGTATTGCAACAAGTTCAATTTCTTTAGAAAAACCTGTAACTAAAGACTCTTTTGTTACTAATATTTTTTCTACAACAACCACAGTCTATATAACAAAATATATACCAGTACCTGGTCCAAAAGGTGAATCTGGTAAAAATGGTAAAGATGGAAAAGATGGTGTATCTATTTCAACAACAAGTTCTTCTTATTCAAATCAGTCAGTATTCATTCCTTTTTACTCCTCCGTTGGTAATACTGTAAGTAATCTAAGTAATACAACTATTAATTCTGTTACTATAACAGGAGGAACTGGTAATAATTTACTTCTTTCTTCTTCGACGCTAACTGATACCGTTTTTAACGGTTCTAGTATTTTTAATGGTAATGTAATTGTTAATAATATTCTTACAGCTAATACTATAGTTGCAACATCTGCACTATTTATAGATGCTACTACTACTAATTTAACAATTTTAGGTAATTTGAGAGACTCTAACAATCTCACTGGAAATCCTGGTCAAGTTTTGGCTTCAAATGGAACATCTACATATTGGACATACGCTACTGGCACTATAATTGGAGGTTCAGCAACGTCTTCTACAATATATTGGAATGGTGGTTCATGGGTTGAAAATCTTAATTTTTTTGCTGATAGTCAAGGAAATCTTTCTAGTAATGGAACTCTATCTATTTTAGGTACTTCAACACTTGCAACTACTACAATATCAAATTTATCAACTCCTAATGCAAATATAACTGATTTAACAGCTGGAAATGCTTTAATTACAGAGCTTATTGCAGCTTCAAGTACAATAAATAAATTAATTGCTTCATCTGCAACCTTTACAGACGCTACTTCAACTAATTTCTTCTCTAATCTTCTTACTGCTGTAACAGGATTCTTTACTAATTTAGTTGCTACTAACGCTACTACATCTAACCTTGTAACAGGAACACTTACTGCAACATCTTCAGCAA
>JAGOQU010000008.1 GCA_018063165.1 Minisyncoccota bacterium
ACCTTAGTGTCTGATGAGGAAATAGCTAAGGTTGAGTATATACTTAACACAAGACCAAGAAAAAGATTGAACTGGTCAACACCATTACAAGTTATGGGTGTTGCACTTCATTATTGAATTCAGCTAAATAAAATTTGCCAATACTATATAATTGTGTTAGTTTTGGTGTAATTGTTGTTTTTAAAAAAGGAAATATGATGAAAATACGTTTATACGATAGTGTTCAAAAACTTCCAGGAGATTCTTATTCTAAACTTTCTGATGTTTTTTTAACAAAAGAACAACTGCTTAAAGATGAAAAAGATTCAGAGTTACGTGATTGCTTGCTTGCCATTTTAGAAACTGATCTACGTTTAACTGCTCATATTTACATCAATAGAAAACCAGTTTCTTTAGGTGGAAGCGAAGTCCGTCCAGTTGTAACAACTTCTTCTGTTGATCAAGAAGGTATTATTTGGGGTACTGGTTACGATATTGGACGAGAAGGGGGGCCTTATGTTAAGTCTCTTCATGTTGATATTGATATTTCAAAAGTTGCAGAGCATGCAAAAGAAAAATATAAAAATAGTAAAAAAAATTTCAAAGAATGGAAAAAGTTTTTTTATGATATTTTTGAAAATATGCGTAAAGAAAAATTAAAAAATATAGAACAAGCTCAACATATTCTTACATTTCTAAGACCGGTTTAAGATAAAACCACCCCGTTCTGGGTGGTTTTCTTATTTTGTACATATTTGATACACTATAGAGTATGTCAAAGAAAATTTTAGTATCAGGAATAAAACCAACAGGACTTCTTCATTTTGGTAATTATTTTGGTGCTATGAAACAGAATATTGATCTTTCGAATTCTGGTGAATATGAGAGTTATGTTTTTCTTGCAGATTACCATGCTCTTACCACTGTAAGAAATGGTGATGATCTGCGAAAGCAAACCATAGAAGCTGTGGCGTCATATATTGCATGTGGTCTTGATTTGTCAAACGTTGTTTTGTTTAAACAATCAGACGTACCTCAGGTTACAGAACTTACTTGGATTTTTAATAATCTTGTAACGATACCGTATATGATGCGAGCACATGCTTTTAAGGACAGTGAAGCTAAAAATAAAGACGTCAATGTTGGTCTTTTTGATTATCCAGTGCTTATGGCTGCTGACATTCTTATATATGGCGCTGATATTGTTCCTGTCGGTCCAGATCAGAAACAGCATGTAGAGTATGCTCGTGATATAGCTGGTTTTTATAATCGTGCTTATGCTGTAGAAGAACTTGTTCTTCCAAAAGAATATATAGTAGAAAGTATTGGTAATGTTTCTGGTATTAATGGAGAAAAAATGAGTAAAAGTTACAATAATCATATTCCACTTTTTTGTTCAGAAGAAGAATTAAAAAAACGTGTGATGGGTATAGTAACAGATAGTAAGGCGCCAGAAGAGAAGAAAGATCCTGATACAAATACTATTTACTCTATTCATAAACTCTTTTTAACAAAAGAAGAAGACGAAGTGCTTCGTACAAAATTTACTGATGGAGGATATGGGTATAAACAAGCAAAAGATGATTTATTGACATCAATAATGAAATGGCGAGAAGGAAAGATTGAAATATATAATGATCTCATTACTCATCCAGAAAAAATACAAAAAATACTAAAAGAAGGTGGAAATGTTGCTAAAGCAAAAGCAGAAAAAACAATGGAAGTTGTGAGAAAAACTGTTGGTATATCTTTTTAATAAAATAATGCTATTTATATGACATCTTTTTTTACAAGTGTATTTTCTTTTTCCTTTCCTTCTCATAGTGTTTTGTATGCAATTGTATTTTTTGTATATGTATTTTTTGAATTTTTTATCCGTACCTATAAGAGTAGTTTAAAAAAAGAATATCATAATAAAAAAGAATTAATACACTCCTCAGAAGAAGCTGAACGTGTTTCTATACAACACTTTAATACATTGCAAACGATAGATATAACAAGAATTATTGTTTTAGTTGCCGTTGTTGGTATTTTTCTATCTATTGCTGATATACGAACATTTAGTTTTTTGGCTGTTACAGTTGGAGCTATTATTATTTCTCTTCGAGATTATATTATTTCTCTTGTTTCGTACATTTATGTGCTTGCAAATTTTGATATAGGTGATGATGTCAAAGTATCTCTTGTGTTAGGTGAAATTGTTCGTATTAGGCCACTTACTACATCTATAGCAGGAAAAGATAAACATGGTGATTTTAATGGTATCCTTCACCATATACCAAATTCAAAATTTATAGTAGAAATGGTTGAAAGACAGGAGATAAAAAATAATAATTATAGGTGTGTTACGTTAGAAGCTCTTTATTCGAATGAGTTTTTTAAAGAAAATTTTTCTGTATGGCTTGGTAATTTAAAAAAATATTTAGACACTATTTTACCTAAACGTTCACTTAAAGACGTTGGTAATTATAAAAGTTATGCAGGTATACAATATAAAATTCATTATGATTATGATGAAGATGGAAAAATCGTTGTTAGTATTTCTTTTATTTCTCGTACAAAGAATGCTGCACATAAGAAAGAAGAGATTATTGAATTTATAGAAACAACAAGAAGAGAATGGAAAGAAATTGTTCCTTAAGAATGACTCTTGCATACTTGAATGTCTGTGATAGTATGTATATATAAGTATTGATGAAATTAACAACTTCGGAGCTTATGCTATTTTAATAATATGAGTGGCTACAATAAGTAGCAAGGTATGGTGGCACCACGGTTCTCCGTAATCGTCCGTACACAGAAAAGTAACTTTTGTTACGTCTTCTGTTTACGGACTTTTTATTTTTATGTCTAGAATATATATTAAAGATGTTTCAGAACATATTGGTGAAGAAATTGTTGTAAAAACATGGGTTGATGTGCGTCGTGATCAAGGGAAAATGGTTTTTCTTGACCTTCGTGATATGACAGGAAAAGTACAAGCTGTCGTGCTTCCTAATCATACTGAAGCATTAGAAGTTGCACAAAAGGTAAGACCTGAATGGGTACTTTCTGTAACAGCGAAAGTTAATAAGAGACCAGAGAAAAATATAAAAGTCGGTGTAATAGGTGGTGATGTTGAACTTGAAGTACTTGCTATTGAAGTGCTTAATGAAGCTACTACGCCTGCTTTTGATATTTCTACTGATGGTTATGAAGTTGGGGAAGAGGTAAGACTTGAGTATAAATATCTTGATCAAAGACGTTCTCGTATACAAAGAAATATACGTACACGTCATAAAGTAATAGCAACTATTAGAAGTTATTTTAACGATCGTGGTTTTGTAGAAGTTGATACTCCATTACTTACTAATCCAACTCCTGAAGGTTCACGAAGTTATCTGGTACCTTCTCGTGTACATCAGGGAACATTTTATGCTCTACCTCAATCACCACAACAATACAAACAGCTTCTTATGGCAGGAGGTGTAGAGCGTTATTTTCAAATAGCAAAATGTATGCGTGATGAAGATACCAGAGGTGACAGACAGCCAGAATTTACTCAAATGGACTTAGAAATGAGTTTTGTTGAAAGAGAGGATGTAATGAAAATTAATGAAGAATTACTTATTAAAATAGTTACAGAATTATTTCCAGAAAAAAGAATACAACAAGTTCCTTTTCCTGTATTTACCTACAAAGAGGTGATGGAAAAATATAATTCAGATAAGCCAGATATACGAGAAGATAAAAATGATCCTAACTTACTTGCTTTTTGTTGGGTTATCGATTTTCCTGCTTTTGAAAAAACAGGAGAAGATAACGTAGACGGAACAGGGGAATGGACATTTACTCATAATCCTTTCACTGGTATACAAAAAGAGTTCAAATCAGATTTTTTGGCTAAGAAAAATATTGGATCAATACTTTCTACTCAGTATGATATAGCTATGAATGGATATGAAATTGGTGGAGGTGGTATACGTCTTCATAAAGCAGAAGAATTAAAAACAGCTTTTGAAATTATGGGGTACGATGATCTTCGTATAGAAAAGAATTTTGGTCATATGCTTAAAGCTCTTGCGTCAGGTACGCCTCCACATGGAGGAATAGCTTGGGGGTTAGATAGGCTTCTTATGATTTTACTTAATGAGCCTAACATTCGTGAAGTGATAGCGTTTCCAAAAACAGGAGAAGGACGTGACATTCTTATGCAAGCACCAGCTCCTATGCCAACAAAAGCATTACGAGAATTAGGTATAGAACATAGAAAGAGTAATTAACAAATAGAAGGAATACTTATAAAAATCACACACTTGATACTGTGTGGTTTTTTAATATGATACAATGAAAAGTATGAAAAAGCTTTTTATACTTTCAGTAGTTGTTATGTCTTTATACGATAGTGTTTTTGCTGTAAGCTCTACTTTTGAAAAAGCGATATGGATTCCATATTGGAGAAAAACAGAAGGTGCTAGTACAACACTTGAACATCTTTCTTCTCTTACACAGATAAGTCCTTTTGCGTATGAGCTTCAAACAGACTATTCTATTAAAAATGCAATGAAAATAGAAAGTGAACCTTGGACAACACTTATATCAGATGCTAAAAAGAAGAAAATAAAAATATATCCAAGTATTTTATCGTATCCGCATAATGAGAAAGAAAAAAATATACAGTATTTACTTTTTGCACAGAAAAAGAAAAGACAAGCTCATGTAAAAGAAATAGTTGCTCTTGTTAAGAAAAATAAATTTGATGGTATTGATATAGATTACGAAGCTAAACTTGCAGAGTCAGGTCCATATTTTTCTCTTTTTTTACAGGAATTATCTACTGCTCTTCATAAAGATAAAAAACAATTAATTTGTACAATAGAAGCGCGTACTCCTCCTGAAAGTAGGTATGCGACTACTTCTAAAAAAATACTTTCTAAAGTTGAATATGCAAATGATTATAAGGTTATAGGAAGAGTGTGTGATCAGGTTCGTATTATGGCTTATGATCAAGCAGGAGATGATGCAAATCTTATTAATAAAAATAAAAATGCTGGTGTTGAATATAAACCAGTAGCTGATATAGAGTGGATAAAAAAAGTTCTTAGTCTTGCTATGTGGGATATACCTGCAAAGAAGATTATATTAGGTGTCCCAACATATGGTTATAAATACGAAGTCTTACCTCGAATAGGAACAAGTACACAAAAATATTCTCGTATAGGATCAATGAATTTTAAATATGCAGATGAGCTCGCAAAAAATCTAAATATTACACCTGTTCGTAATTCTGCAGGGGAACTTAGTTTTTCATATGCCACAAGTACAGGTATAAATGGTGAACAGTTGGGTGGTATGAAGCAATATCTTGTATGGTATTCTGATGCTGAAGCAATTGCAGATAAAATTAGAATAGCAAAATTATATAAATTAGGAGGTGTTGTCGTATTTAAAATAGACGGTGCTAATGATCCAAGAGTTTGGGATGTTTTAAAATAGTTTTTTATTAACTGGTAACTCATAGATATTAGCTATATACTAGTCTTATGGAATTTACTGTTAAACTTGATCGATATGAAGGTCCTTATACGAAATTGCTTGAGCTTATAGAACAGCGAAAGCTTTCGATAACTGAAATCTCTCTTGTGTCTGTTTCTGATGATTATATTGCATATATAAAAACATTAGAACAAAAAAACTTAGTAGACATTTCTCAGTTTATTGTTGTTGCATCGACTTTAATTTTAATGAAGGCAAAGTCACTTCTTCCTGGAGTTGTATATACCGAAGAAGAAGAAAAACAGGTGCATGATCTGGAAGAAAAATTGGCATTATATGCACTTCTTTCTTCTTTGTCATCAAAAATTAGAGAAAGATATAATGTATCTGTTTTACATACCCGTGAACATGCCTCATTTAAAAATGTTTCTGTTTTTGTTCCTGATTCACGTATAGATCAAAACATGCTACATTCAATTGCTGAATTAACATTGGCTACTTTTATAACTCCTAAAGCTTTAGTAAAAGTTGCTGTAGAACAAGCACTCAGAATAGAAAATGTTATAGAAAGTTTATTAGATAGAGTAAATAAAGTACAATCAGTTACACTTCAAAGTTTGGCTGGAGACGCAAAAAATATAACCGAACAGAAAAAAATTCTTATTGTTAACTTTATTGCACTACTTGAGTTGTTACGTCAAGGAGGTGTGTATGCAGAGCAATATGATGGAGGAGATATAACTATACGTAAATAATTTTTTTATTTTAAAATACTATTTAGAAATAAGAAAGATTTATACCTTTTATGGTTAATGGCTATACTGTATACTGTAATGTATTATGCTTCAAAAAATTGTCACTATTTTATATTTGTCAGGTGATCCGCTACCAATTAATACTGTTGCTAGTATTCTTAAAATATCTGTAGAAGAAATAGAAAATAATATCCCTTTTTTAAAATCTTCTTTAGAAAGTATTGGATTAACTCTTTTACATAATGAAAAAGAAATAGCCATCGTTACAAAACCAGAAGAATCAGCTCTCGTTGAAACATTTTGGAAAGATGAATTACAAGGGGATCTTACTCCTGCAGCTTTGCAAGTACTAACTCTTGTAGCATATCTTGGTAATGGTACACGTGAACAGATTTCGTATATACGAGGTGTTCAGTCTGCTCAATCAGTAAGATCTCTTACTGTACGAGGACTTATTACAAGAAATGGAGAAGTGTGTACACTTACAATGGAAGCACTTAAACATCTTGGTGTTACAAAACAAGAAGAATTACCTGAGTATGTTTCTATTCATGCTCAGCTTATTGAAAAATTAGAACAAAGAACTGTTTAAAGTGATGATATGTTAAGACACGCAAAACAACATAGTATTGATAGTGCAATTATCTATGGTTTTGCTGTTATTTCTATAGTAATACTTTCTTATAGTAGTAGATATATTCATAAACCTGTTCAAAATAGTGTGATTATAAAAAAT
Source organism: Minisyncoccota bacterium (assembly GCA_018063165.1). Classification (GTDB taxonomy): domain Bacteria; phylum Patescibacteriota; class Minisyncoccia; order Phycocordibacterales; family UBA5272; genus UBA11704. The sequence goes on from JAGOQU010000008.1 coordinate 6,946, forward strand.
AATACTCCCGTTGTAGAAAAACCACTTTTTGACACTACTGTTTTTAAAGATATTTCTGTTTATGGAAAATCATATGTTGTATATGATATTGTTAATAAACAAGTATTAGCAGGAAAAAATGAAGAAGTAATTTTACCGTTAGCTAGTATCACAAAAGTAATGATGGGTGTAACAGCTAGGTTACATAACAAACAAGATACAAAAATAGTTATTTCAGATCAGAGTATAGATGGTTCATATGATTTAGGTCTTATAAAAGGACAGATCTGGAATCTAGATGAATTACTTAAGTACACTTTAGTTTTTTCTTCTAATGATGGTTCTTTAGCTATTGCAGACGGTCTAGGAGGTAGAAAATTTTTTATTTCCCAGATGAATGAAGACGCTGAAAAGCTAGGGTTGTTACTTCATTTTACTCACCCTGCAGGTCTTGATGAAAATCATGAAGTAGGCGGTATAGGTTCAGCGCTTTCAGTTGCTAAACTCGTTTCTTTTGCTACAAGAAAATTTCCAGATATTTTTGATGCAACTACAAAAAAAAGAGTAAATGTCGAAGCAAGTAACGGTAGAATTATAGGTATACCAAACACTAATCAAGAAGTTTCTTCTCTTACTGGAATAAGTATGTCAAAAACTGGTTTTACGGATAAAGCAGGTGGTAATCTAGTTGTTGTTGTAGATATAGCTGTCGGACACCCTGTTGCTATTGTTGTACTTGGTTCTACACACACAGAAAGATTTAAAGATGTAGATAGATTATATAAAGCACTTCAAAAAAGTATTTTAAAATAAAGTGGATTACGTACATATATAAGAGATATTTCTTTGTGATATACTAAGTACCATGTTTGCACTTGATCCATTCAAAGTACTTTTACCAGCAATTGTATCTTTTGTTGTTGGTATTTTTTTTGCTCCAATTTTAGGAAGGTTTTTAATACGAAATAAACTCTGGAAAAAGAAAAATGTTACAAAAACAATAGACGGAAGAGAAGCGACAATAACAGCATCTCTTCATAATGATGAAAAAGCACCAGTCCCACGGTTAGGTGGTGTTGTTGTATGGTTTTCTGTATTTGCGACTGCTTTATTGTTCTGGGCTATTTCTAAAGTCTTTCCTAGTCCTTTTACTGAAAAAATAGATTTTATTTCTCGTAATCAGACATGGTTACCTCTTGTTGCTATGCTTGTTGGTGCTGTTGTAGGTGCATTAGATGATCTTCTTGTTGTGGATGCTTTTGGTAGTAAACTTAATTCATATATTGGAGGAGGTCTTTCTTTTCCTATTAGATTTTTGGCTGTATCTCTTCTTGGTCTTTTTGCTGGATGGTGGTTTTATGCAAAATTAGGAGTTGATTCTGTATATATTCCTTTTCATGGAGATGTACATTTGGGTGGTCTATTGTTTATTATTTTCTTTATTTTAGTAACGTTGGCAACTTTTTCTACAGGAGTTATAGATGGTGTCGATGGTCTTTCTGGTGGAGTTATGTCTGCTGTATTTACTGCATATGGAATGATTGCATATGCTCACGGTCAAGTAAATATTGCTGCTCTTTGTTTTGTTATTTTAGGAGGTATTATGGCTTTTCTTTGGTTTAATATTCCTCCTGCACTTTTTTATCTTACCGAAACTGGCATGCTGGCATTGTCTTTATCTCTTTCCGTTATTGCTTTTCTTACTGATGCCGTTATGTATCTTCCTATTATAGCGTTCCCGCTTATGATGACAACTCTTTCTGTAATTCTTCAATTAGTATGGAAAAAATTCTTTAAAAGAAAACTCTTTCTTGTTGCACCTCTTCATCATCATTTTCAAGCTAAAGGATGGCCAGCTTCAAAAGTTGCAATGAGATATTGGATTGTGTCATACATGTGTGCTCTCTTAGGTGTAATAATTGTTCTCGTAAGTTAAAATAATATGTTTAAATATGTTGATAAAGTACTCCTGATAACAGTTATTTTACTTCTTGCTACAGGCCTTGTTATTTTTGGTTCTGCTGCTCTTGGTGTCCTTGCTGTTAATGAAGCTAAATTTTATTCAATCATAAAAACACAATTAATATACGCTCTCATAGGAGGGGGTATTGCATTATACATAGGAACTGCTATACCTTATGAATTTTACAAAAAACATGCTTTTTTATTTTTTGGTATAGCACTAGCTGTAACATCACTTGTTTTTGTTCCTTTTTTCTCTAGATATCATGGTGGTGCACATAGATGGATAGATATCGGTTCTTTTACTGTACAGCCAAGTGAAATGCTTAAATTTACTTTTGTGGCCGTTGTTGCTTATTGGTGTTCTACGTACCGTAACATGTTTAAAAATTGGAAATATGGCCTTCTCCCATATATGGTTTCAGCAGGTCTCGTTACGGTAATACTTCTTGCTCAGCCAGATTTTGGTACATATTTGATTATTATAACAGCGTCTTTTATAACATATTTTGTTGGAGGTGCAAGAAAAAAACATATACAAATTTTATTTTTAGCAGGGGTTATAGGTTTCGTTCTTCTTATTGCTGTAAGACCTTATATGCTAGAAAGACTTAAGACTTTTTTTGATAGTTCTCATGACCCTCGTGGTTCATCATGGCAACTTAATCAATCTTTAATTGCGCTCGGTGGAGGTGGTTTAACTGGTAGAGGTTTAGGCCAAAGTGTTCAAAAGTTTAATTATTTACCTGAACCTATAGGAGATTCTATTTTTGCAGTACTCGGAGAAGAGCTTGGTTTTATAGGGGCTCTATATATCATATTGTTATATGGTATAGTAGGTGCTAGGGGGTATTTTATTTTTAAAGAAAGTATTGATCCGTTTGGTAGACTTTTGGCTGTGGGTATTGTTTCTATTATTCTAGCTCAAGCTACATTAAACATAGGTTCAATGCTTGGTGTTTTTCCGCTTTCTGGCGTACCTATGCCACTTGTGTCTCATGGTGGAACTGCGCTTATGGTTACATTGTTTGAGCTTGGTGTTTTGCTTAATATTTCTAAATCTATTCGTACATACTTATGAAAATAGTTATAACAGGAGCGGGTGGTGGTCACTTTTATCCTTTAATTGCAGTTGTTGAAAGTATAAGAAAACAAGTTTTTATACAAAAAATAGTACAGCCTGAAGTTTTTTTCTTTTCTGATAAACCATATGATGAAAAGCTTCTTTTTGAACAGCAAATTTCTTTTATAGAAATACCAGCTGGTAAATTAAGAGTCTATAGTTCGTTTGAGACTATTACTGATTTTTTTAAAACTATACAAGGATGTATTGTGGCTTTGTTTAAATTATATTCTGTGTATCCAGATGTTGTTTTTGCTAAAGGTGGATATGCAAGTTTTCCTACATTGGTTGCTGCGAGAATACTTTCTATACCTGTAGTTGTGCATGAGAGTGATACTATTCCTGGCAGAACAACGGTCTTTGGTGGTAATTTTGCTGCAAGAATTGCTTTATCATATCCGGAGGCTGCTCCATTTTTTCCAAAGGAGAAAATAGCGTTAACCGGTCAACCTATACGTGATAGTATTCTTCCGAAAGATGGTTACATAAGAGAGTATGGAAAAAGAGAAAGACCTGCAATTATGATTTTGTGCGGTTCTCAAGGAAGTCAAAGGGTTAATGAAATGATACTTAGAATATTGCCTGAGCTTCTTACTAAATACGATGTTGTGCATCAGGTTGGTACGTTAAATTTAGAGGAGATGAAAAAAATAACGTCAGAGTTACTTCATGGACATGAATTTAAAAATCATTATTTCGTTGATGGTTTTATTGATGTATCTTTGTTTTATCCAAAAGTAGATTTACTTATTACTCGTGGTAGTTCAGCTATGTTTGAAGCTGCTATTTGGCAATTACCAATGATAGTCATACCTATACCGGAAACGATCAGCAGAGATCAATGTAGTAATGCTTATGCTATGGCAGGAAGAGGTGTTGCTTCTGTGCTTGAAGAAAATAATATAGGTAATACTGTTATTCTTTCTGAGATTTCTCGTATTTTAGAAGATGAAGAATTGTACACTAAAATGTCAAAATCAGGATTAAAGTTTGAATCTAGTAGAGATGCTTCAAATGTTATAGGAAGAGAGCTTGTTAGAATTTGCTTATCACATTCTTCATAAATGATGGTTATATTATAAGATACATTTGTGATATACTGATATAATTATGTCTCCAAAAGTAGTTACACGTTTTGCACCTAGTCCTACTGGTTTTATTCATGTTGGAAATATTCGTACCGCACTTTATGCGTGGGCTTGGGCAAGAAAAAATAATGGAACCTTTATTCTTCGTATAGAAGATACAGATAAAGCACGAGAAGTAGAAGGTTCAATCGAACGTATTATTGAATCGCTTAGCTGGCTTAATATTACTTGGGATGAGGGTGTGGATATTGGTGGACAGCATGCACCATACAAACAGTCTGAGAGGCTTGATTCATATGTAAAGTATGCAAAAATTCTTATTGAAAAAGGGTATGCATATCCTGATCCGTATACTAATCAAGAAGTAGCAGCTCTTAGATTGCAAGCTGAAGCAGATGGAAAAACTTTTTTGTTTAGAGATTTTAGACCGGACACATTTGAAGAATGGGATGGAACAAAACCACTTAGATTTAAAGTGCCTGAATTAAAAAAATATACTTGGAACGATGCAGTACGTGGAGATCTGTCAGCAGGAATTGATGCGCTTGATGATTTTATTTTGATTAAAAGTGACGGATATCCAACGTATAATTTTGCGCATATTATCGATGATCTTCTTATGGGTGTTACTCATATCATGAGAGCTGATGAATTTATAGCGTCTACACCAAAATTTTTATCATTGTATGAAGCTCTTGAAATCACACCTCCAATTTTTGTTACATTACCACCAATTTTAGGAGAGGCAGGAACAAAAAAGCTTGGTAAACGAGATGGCGCAAAAGATGTACTTGAATATAGATCTGAAGGATATTTGCCAGAAGCAATGGTTAATTTTCTTGCTCTTTTAGGGTGGAATCCAGGAGGTGAAAAGGAAATTATGACAGGAGAAGAAATTTGCTCACTGTTCAGTGTTGAGCGTATTCATAAAGCAGGAGCTATGTTCAATGAAGAAAAATTATTATGGATGAACAGAGAGCATATGAAATTACAATCCAAAGAATCTAAACTTTTGTCTGTTAAAAAATATATGCCGATGTATTCGGATATAATTTTAGAAAAATTACTTCCCGTTATAATAGATCGTATTTCTTTATATAGTGAACTTTCTGCTATAGAATCTTCTGAATTTAGATTTTTTATTGAAAGACCTGTTGTAGATATAAAAAAAATAGTGTGGAAAAATGCAGATATCGATGATGCAAAAAAACATCTCAATACTGTTCTTAGTTTGCTCGAAGATGCTGATTTTTCATCACCAGAAACTATTAAAAGCGTTATTATGCCATATGCAGAAGAACAAGGGAAAGGAAATGTTTTATGGCCGCTTAGATCAACTCTTTCAGGACAAGAAAAATCTGTTGACCCTTTTACAATTTGCTACGTTTTAGGAAAAGAAGAAACATCTGTGCGTATTAGACTTACCTTGGATACTCTTTAGTGTATACTAAAAGGTATATGTTTAGACGTGTTTTATTTTTTGTATGTTTTCTTTTTATAGTCACTTTCTTTCAAAAAGTGTCGAACTTTGTATATGCTCAAACATCAACAACATCAGATAATCAAACAGCTGAAGAGTTGAAATCGGACTTGGATTCTCTGTCATCTAAAATTAAATCACTGGATGCAGAGATAAAAAGTTATAATTTAAAAATAAGTAAAACACGCGGTGACGCAAAGACTTTAAAACAAGCACTCGCTAATTTGGAAGATCGAAGAAAATTACTTTCTAAAGATATTGAGTATACAAAATTACGTATTATCAGGGCGCAAGAAAATATTGTTTTTACTAAAGATAAAATAGAAGCAACTGAAACTGTTTTAGAGAGAAATAAAAAAGCTCTTTCTGAGTCTTTGCGGTTAATTATGCATAATGAACAATCTGTTCCACCTTTTATAGGTGCTCTTGCACCAGGATCTCATCTTTCAGATGCTATAGAAATAATAAAAAGAGGGGGTGATGCAACCAATGGTATCAATGAAAAAGTAAGAGCTTTGTTAGACACAAAAACATCACTTGCCTTACAAAAAGCGAGTTACGAGTCACGTAAACATATTTTAGAAAACCTAAATGAAACACTTACAGATCAAAAAGTGTTAGTTGAACAAACATCTAAAGATAAGAACACATTATTAACACAAACAAAAAATAAAGAAACTGAGTATCAGAAATTATTAGCTGACAAAAAATCTAAAAAAGATAAATTAGAAACAGAAATGATAGATGTAGAATCAAAACTACGAGTTATTGTTGATGTGTCAAAGTTACCAACAGTAGGAAAGGGTATATTACAATATCCTGTTGATAAAGTTGTTGTTACTCAATATTTTGGTACTACAGCTTTTTCTACAAAAAATCCTCAAGTTTATAATGGTTCAGGACATAATGGTATTGATTTTGGTATTCCAGTAGGAACTCCTATTTATTCTGCTCTTGCAGGTACTGTTATAGGTACAGGTAACACTGATGCTTCATGTAGCGGTGTGTCATATGGTAAGTGGGTGCTTGTTAGACATACTAATGGTCTCACAACTTTGTATGCACACTTATCAGTGATTAGTGTGTCTACAGGTGACAAAGTTACAACAAGGCAAAAAGTTGGTCTTTCTGGTAACACAGGATATAGTACTGGGCCACATCTTCATTTTACTGTGTATGCTTCTGATTCTGTGCATGTGTCTGGTCCGACAGAGTATAAGAGTAAGGTATGTGGTACGTATATGATAATGCCTCTTGCACCTAAAGCAGGATACCTTAACCCGCTTAGTTATTTATAGTACTATATATACCATATATGGTCACATTCACACTTCCAGCAGTAATTCTTATATTCCTTATAGTATTCATTGTAGGACTAATGTTTGGTCTTGCTTTTATTCAGTTTGTATACAAAGGATAAACTATATGATAGTAACATTTACCATACCAACTTTCCTTTTGATGATATTCACAACGTTTGTCTTAGGTGTTGTTTTAGGTATTTTTTTAATATTAAAAGGTCATGCTTCTTTTTAAGTACCACGTTTGATATCTTTGTGCTAAAATATTGATATTATGTCATTTACTGAACAAGATTTAGATAATTTATCAAAATTAGCACGTATTACTATAGCTGAAGAAGAAAAGCAAAAAATGCTTCTAGATATTCAGTCTATTTTAGGATATGTTTCTGAAATAAATGCCGTTGAAGGTAGTCTTGCTCGAGGTGAAGAAGATTTTTTTAATGTTGTTCGAGAAGATGTAGTTACTCTAGAGTCAGGATCATCCACAGAAGTGCTTATGCGCGAAGCGCCACTTACTAAGGATGGATATGTGGAAGTTGTTCAAGTTCTTAAATAAATAGTATTTAGAGACTATACATATATACTTATGAAAACACTCACACAATTACACGAAGAATTAAAAAATGGAACAATGACTGTTGAAGCCTTAGTCAATGATTGTAAAAAAACTATCGCAGAAAAAGACGGAGAAATACATGCGTTACTTGGACTGTACTCAGAATCTCTCGTAGAAGAACAAATCATTCAAGCAAAAAAAATGTTTAAAGATGGAGTGTCTACAACGCTTACTGGTATTCCAATAGTTCTTAAAGATAATATTCTTGTAAAAGATCAAATAGCTACAGGGGGTTCAAAAATTTTAGAACACTATGAAGCAACATACGATGCAACAGTTGTGCGAAATTTAAAAAAAGCAGGTGCCATTATTTTAGGAAGAGCAAATCTTGATGAGTTTGCTATGGGTGGAAGTACTGAAAATTCTGCTTATGGTGTAACAAAAAACCCACATGATATACAGAGGGTGGCGGGGGGGTCTTCAGGTGGGTCTGCTGCTGTAGTTGCTTATGGAGGGGTTCCTATAGCTCTTGGGTCTGACACTGGAGGATCAATACGTCAACCTGCATCTTTTTGTGGTGTTGTAGGCCTAAAACCGACCTATGGTAACGTTTCTAGATATGGGGTGATGGCTATGGGGTCTTCTTTAGATCAAATTGGTCCTTTTGGTAAAACTGTATCAGATGTAGAGGAGGTGTATAAAGTTATATCTGGATATGATGTTTTGGATAGTACATCTATACCAGAATATATAAGAAAAGAACAAGGAGAAAAAAATGTAGCTCCAAAAAAAATAATAGGTGTTCCTATGAATTTTATTAATCGAAAAGGTATACATGAAGAGGTTCTTGCTAATTTTAATGAATCACTTGATAAATTACGTGACGATGGTTATACGATACAAGACGTCTCTATTGAACATTTAGAAAAATCTCTTTCTGTTTATTATATTGTAATGTTTGCTGAAGTTTCAAGTAATCTTGCAAAATATGACGGAATCCGTTTTGGACTTTCTCATCCAGGAGAAAATAGTATACAAAGTTATTTTAAATCACGTACGGCAGGTTTTGGTGCTGAAGTAAGACGAAGAATTCTTATAGGTACCTATGTTCTTTCTTCTGGATATTATGATGCATATTACAATAAAGCAAATCTTGTTCGAGAAATGCTTAGAAAAGAATTTAAAGAAGTCTTTAATAATGTTGATGTTATAGCTATGCCAAACGCTCCTACGCCTGCGTTTTTGGTAGGAGAAAAAATTAGTGACCCACTTGCTATGTATCTTGAAGATATTTTTACTGTACCTGTTAACATTGTGGGTGTTCCTGCTATTGCTATTCCGTCAGGAAAAACAAAAAATGGCCTTCCTCTTGGTATACAATTTATCGCGCCACATATGAGAGAAGATTTGTTATTCACTATCGGTAAAGATTTTGAAAGGCTATACTAGGAACAGCTTGTAGCCTTTAGCTATTAGCTTGTAGCAAATATACTTTCTGTCTTCTATTGCTATAAGCTAACAGCTAATAACTAATGGCTGTTTTGATATGTATTCTTTATCTATAGATTATATTTTTAATAGAGTGTACGATGTTCTCTTGTGGTTTAAATACACATGGCTTTTTGGTATTTTACGAAAAGATAAAGAGGAGTATCTTACGCTTCATGAAAATAGAGATTGGGACGGTCTTAGAGATAGAGGGTGGTTTGATGATTATATTGCTTCAAAAAATGTAGCAGTTCCACCAGCTGATATGCACATGCCTTTATGGCAACGTATTTTAGAATCACTTGGTGTAAAGCTACGTGATAGTGATGGAGATGGTGTTCCAGATGTAACTGATTCAAGTCCATATGATCCTGCTAATTTAACAAAAGCAGAATTAAAAGAGAAATTTCAAGAAGATTATAATTTTTCTGATCATGTTAGAGATATTTTTGGTATTGGTCCAAAAGATAGAGATGGTGATGGTGTGCCTGATAGTTATGAAACATCTCATAATCTTGATCCTCTTAACCCAGACTCTGATAGAGATGGAATGCTTGATGGTCAAGAATTAATTGCAGGAACAGATCCTCTTAATAATGATTCTGATCATGATAGTGTTATTGATGGTAGAGATGAGGCACCAACAAATACTGATATTACTTCTATCGGACCAGATTCTGATTTTGATGGTGTAAGCGATCTTATTGAAAAAAAACTTGGTACGGATATTCATTTAAAAGATACAGATAATGACGGAATACCAGATGGTATGGATACGTATCCACTTGATCCAAATAATATAAGTCAAATAGCTCAATTTGATATTGAAAAAAATACACAAGGAATTTATTTTTCTATACAAAACCCTGTACTTTCTTTATTTGCAGATTTTATTTCTGTTCTTTCTATTATTTTTATTGTAATACTTGCATACGTTTCTATGAGATGGTTCTTAGCATTTTTTGGTGCACTTACTCATTATGAACATCATTTTGAAGGTGGGCATGGTCACGGACATGGTGGACATGCTGGTGGGCATAAAGATATACATACAATTAAACATACACACACAGAGACGATACACGCAGGTATACCAGGACTACCAATTTTTGAAGAAAGTGTAACAAATATTGAAACACCAACACCTAAAGATTTTCAAGATCATCCAAAATTTGCTGTTATACAAGGATATATGAGTAGTACAAGTGAGGCACTTTGGAGAATAGGTATCATGGAGGCAGATAATCTTTTAGGAGAGGTATTACGTGAAAAAGGATATGCAGGAGAAGGTGTAGGTGAGATGCTTAAAAATGCAAGTTTCAAAACTATAGATCTTGCGTGGGATGCTCATAAAATAAGAAATAGAATAGCTCATGAAGGTTCTGATTTTGAATTAACAGAAAGAGAAGCTAAACGTGCTTTCATGCTGTATGAGTCAGTTTTAAGAGAAATGAAAGCAGTTAGATAACTAACACACAAGAAGAATGTATGATTACATAACAAAATAACTACAACATAATGTTGTAGTTATTTTGTTAATGTTTGTTGCGGGAATAGGAATCGATCACGGTTTCTATTCCTCTCTTCGTTCGTCATAATAGAAACCTCGACCTAGTATTCGCTTCCTGACGCAAGTGACGAAGGTCACTTGTTTTCTATATAACTAGAAATATAAAAGGAGTACTAATTACAGTACTCCTTTTATATTTCTTGTTGCGGGAACAGGAATCGAACCTGTGTCCCGAGGTTATGAGCCTCGTGAGTTACCTCTACTCTATCCCGCTATATTTAATGGATTCATTATATATAGTACCACAATAATAAAGAAAGCACAAGACTTTTTGTGGATATTGATAGTTATCATATTGAAAAAGTAACTATTTTGTAGTAGTATATACGTACTTGTCGGTGTAGCTCAGTTGGTTAGAGCACATCACTCATAAAGATGAGGTCGGAGGTTCGATCCCTCCCACCGACACAGAAATACAAAAACGAACAACTTAAAGTTGTTCGTTTTTGTATTTCTGTGTCGGTGGAGAAAGTGACCTGAGTCACTTTCATGAGGGATCGAATACAGGTCAGAAAATCTCTTGTTCTTCGTACTCAAAGAACTGATTTTGTGACCGATCCCGACAACGTCTGCTCGTCATGTGTGGAAGGATCGAATACGCAAATCAGCAAACGAATTACCAAATTTGCTTTCTGAAAGCGGTTCTAGGAAAGAGAAAATCTCTTGTTCTTTGTACTCAAAGAACTGATTTTGTGACCGATCCCTCCTTATATATCTTTGTTACTTTCGTATTGACGATTAGTAGTAAATCACGTCAAGAGATGTGAATATATTTTATTCTTCCCATTTTTTAGTTACCTTTTCAATATCCTTTTTTACATTTTCAATAAACCCACCATCAATACCTGATTGTTTGAGCAGTGTTCGTGTATACCTATCATAAGGGAAAAGAGGACAAAGAGATGATTTTGTATGTGACAATGTGCAAGACACTTGTGCACTTTTATCGGCTTTTCTCGTATCTGTAAAAGAGAACGAAAGTGCGACATTTTCTATAGTATAGTGAGGCAATTTTTGTACCAATTCAAGTTCTTCGAGAGTGCTAAAAAGTGGATTAAGTCCATATTCTTGAACAGTACTTGGAAGAGATAATCTCATTCTTTTTTTAGTTTTTTCACCATTACCAAAAGAAAGAGTAATAGCTTTGATTTTCCATGTTAGTAACGGTACTCCTTTATTTGTTTTTGAAAAATCAAAATCTTGTTTTTTAAATATTTGTATATCAAATGTTTCTATTTTATCTTCAAAACCTGTTTTACAAACAATTCGTAAAAAAGTATCAAGAAAAATAAGTTTCTCATACTTACTTCCTGTATAAGAAATAAGTACTTCTTTATCTTTTGGAAGATACACTATTTTTACTTCCTCTTGTTTTTTTACAGTTCTGGTTCTGTCTAATTCACCCGTAACTTTGTCTCGTTTTGGTTTTAATTCTGCAGCTCCTTCAAAAGTTGTATGAATATATAGCATTCCATCTAAACTTTTGGCTGTTACGTCACATTCAGTTACTCTGTCTTCTTTATTTGCTATACGTACAAATTCTTTTGTAAGTTCTGTTACAGCTAATTCTGCTGTAAGTAAATCAATTTCTCCTGCTTCATACAGCATGTATCCACGAGATATATAAAAATCATGGAAGAACATAACCTCGTCAAAAAGGTCTTTGTGATAAAGATAATAATAGAGTACTTTATCTTGATCTGTTTTACATTCAACAGTGGTTTCCTCATAAGGTAATTTTTTTTCTTTACAAAGAGAAAGGAATAGCGGGATAGCATGTTTTGTTGATAGTGTATTAATGAGAGTAAACTCTTTTTCAATATCTATTTTTCGTGAAGGGTCTAATGTTTTATAAAAATCCATGAGTATATCAACTGCGTTTTTGCGTGGTGTATTGTCTGTAATTTCAAAAAGAGCAACAACGTCGTGTCTTTCATATAAAGTAACTAAAAGTTCATGTGTATGTATTTTTTTGAAATAGTTTTTTACTGAAAATGATTTTGCCATAGAGGGTATTTAAAAATTGAGTGATTATAAAAGTTAGAAATTACAAACAATTCAAGTAGTGTAACATATACATCAGTCATGTTTATGTGGAATACATAAAAATAACTTGTTGTAACTATGATAAACTAAATATGTAATGATAAGTCTTTTTATTGATTATACTAAATGGCATTATACACATGCTGTAGTGGGTATTTTTGTTCTTACAAGAGAGTTTATTCGTTTTTTTCTTAATCTATTTTCTTTCTCTCTTTTTGTTAGAACACTTTTTAGTCCTATTTATAGTATACGAGTGGCGCATATAGAAGAAGATGCTATTACTGACATACTTGCTGTGTTTATTGTTGATACAATTATGCGTTTGCTTGGTGCTATGATACGTCTTACTTCTATTTGTTTAGCTTTATTTTTTAGTGTACTTACTTTGGTTTTTTCTATACTACTTTTTGTTACATGGTTAACAATGCCTGTTGTTTTTCTTACTCTTATATATGGTATTTTCTTTTTTCTTAACTCTTTACTTATATGAAAATAAATGAAGCTATTTCTTTAGCAAGAAACTATTCTAGTGTTCTTTATCTAAATAAAGTGTTCCCTATAAAATTTAGAAGTTTTTTATTAGTTACTATTTTTATATTGTTTATATGTGCAACATTTTGTTTAAGTATAATTAAAATAGGAACAATATATACACCTTTATTTATTCCAGAATTAGCAAAATACGTATATGTATTGTTAAGTATCGAATCTATTTCTTTACTTCTTTTATTTTTTACATACGCACTACATGCCTATTCTAGGTATTATAGATTAGGAAGTGTAGTAAAAGTTTTTGGTAATAATACTAATAGATTTCTTGTAACGTATGAGGCAGGTGAAGTGTTGTTACATACTGAGAAAATTTCTTTTATAGAAGGACTTCTGTCTGTGCCTGATTCACAATTTATATTAAATAGATTACTTATTGACCGCAATGAGGTGATTGCTGTATGTGGTACTGTTTCTATAGATCAAGAATACACACTGTCTAATTACAAAAATACGATAACACTTGGATCTCTTTGGATAGATTTATATGATTCAAGTGAGGAATTTAGAAAGTTTCTTTTATCAAAGAAAATACAAAAAGAAATATATGCTGACGCATGTAATTGGCTGGATACACTTCTTGAACAAGATAAAAGAAATAGTGCGTGGTGGTGGAGAGAAAATCTAAGTAAAAGAAGAGGAGTAGGAAAATCACTTTCTTATGGTGATACATATTTTATTAATAAAATTGCTAGAGAACTTGGTTACGAAAAAGAAAGTAGTACTATTACGTTACATAAAGAATCATTACAGAAACTTGAAGAGACGTTAGTAAAAGTACGAGGCGCTAACGCAGTGATAGTAGGAAGTAGAGGAACAGGAAGACATACAATTGTAAAAATTCTTTCAAAGATGATACAAGAAGGAAATTGTTATTCTGATATTGAACATAAGAGAGTATTTGAGTTAGATAATACTGTTCTTGATAGTTTAGATGAAAGGGATCTTATTAATGTATTGGAAAAATCTTTTCATGAAGCCTCTGTTGCAAGAAATATTATTTTTGTAGTTAATGATCTTCCTGTTTTACATGAATCATGTAAACGAAAAGGTATAGATTTTTTTCAAATAAAAGAAAGATATATTACACATGCAGACATTTCTGTTATATGTATTTGTGATCAACCTTTTTATCAAAATGAAGCACATAAGGTTATTTTCGATAAAGATTTTGAAGTAATTCATATTGAAGATATGAATAAGGAACTTTTGATTCCGTATATACAAGATGTTGCTCTTACCATAGAAAAACAAACAGGAACATTTTTCCCTTCACTTTCTATACGTATTATTGCTAGTTCTCTTACTAAATATTTTGTCGAAGATTCACCTCTTGTTAAAGCTAGCGATCTAATGTATAAAGTTGCCACAGATATACATAATGGAAAGAGTAGTATTCTTGACGAAGATCATATATCAGAAACACTTAAAGCTATGACTGGTATTTCAACAGGAGTCGTTAGTGGTGAAGAAAAAAATATGTTACTTAATCTTGAGAATATTTTACATAAAAATATTATAGGACAACACGAGGCTGTAAAAGTAGTTTCTAGTACTATGAGAAGGTCTCGTGCAGGTCTTGTGAGTCCAAATAAACCAATAGGGTCTTTTCTTTTTCTTGGTCCAACAGGTGTTGGAAAAACTGAAACAGCAAAAGCTTTGGCTGAAGTATTTTTTGGTGATGAAAATCACATGTCTAGAATCGATATGAATGAATACACTATGAATAATTCTTCATATAGAATTTTAGGGGATATAGATCAAGAGGGTGACCTTGCTTCTTGTATACATAAAAGACCATATGGAGTACTTCTTTTAGATGAATTTGAAAAAGCAACAACAGAAGTAAAAGATGTATTTCTTAGAGTTCTTGATGAGGGGGTGTATACAAACGGTTCTGGTAAAATGATCTCTGCGAGAACTCAAATTATCGTAGCAACATCAAATGCTGGATCTGATTATATACGAAAAAGTGGTATTAATGCATATAGCACAAAAGAAGAAATAGAAGCTGTCAAAACTACTCTTGTAGATACTATTATTTCTGATGGTTTGTTTCGTCCAGAGTTACTTAATAGATTCGATGCTGTTGTACTTTTCCATCCTTTGGGTGATGACTCTCGTATTTTGATAGCAAAAAAATTACTCGAATCTTTAAAACAGAGAGTGTCTTTAGATGGGTACGATGTTAGTTTTACTGATGCTCTTGTACAAAAAATAGTAGGTGAAGAAGATGGTGTATTTGGAGGTAGGGCAATACAAAGAAATATACAAACAAAAGTAGAAGAAGCTATTGCAAAGAAGATTATAGAAGGTAGTTTAAGGGCAGGGGACAGTGTACTTCTTGATGTTGTGGATGTGGAGTAGTGTTTATTCTCTTTATTAAATAAAGTTTTTTGAGAAAGTTTACACTAAAAAGATATAAAGTTTTATAGTAAATAATTACTTGAAAGATATTGTATATGTGTTAGAATATTGTAGTGACTTTGTTTATTATTATACGCGGTCGTAGCTCAGCTGGTTAGAGCACTGCCCTGTCACGGCAGGGGTCGTGGGTTCAAATCCCATCGACCGCGCAAAAATATAGAGGAAGGGGCGTAAGCCTCTTTTTCTATTTGTACTGAAGGTGTGACGGGTTCATACGGGCTTATATGGACATCGATAACATCTTTGTACTTTTCGATTGAAGTTACCCAATGGTGCTTGTTAATGCTGAGTTTTTTGTCTTTCAGTGTGCAGTTCCCACCGAGTGAAATAAAGATACCTTTTTTATCTTCAAGTGTTCCTTTTTCAAACTTTTCTTTTAGTCTTGTTGCATGTGTGAACTTGTCACCAATCTCTTTCATGGTCCTACGTGCTGATTCCTCCTTATCTTCAATAAGTGCCTTTAGTCGCACTATTTTGTCTTCACGTATATTTGTCTCCTCTGCGTATTTTTCATCGTCTATACGACCTCCTATTCGCATCTGGAAGATGTTCCTCAGTTCCGTTTCAAGTGTTGAGAGTTCTCTTAGTTGAGAGTCATAAATAGCTTGTTCTTCTCTTGCTATAACTGCGTAGTCTTCTTGTATTGCTTCGAGTGCCATTTCTTTGAATGTATCACTTATTGTTACCTTTTCGAGCTCAGTAGATATCTGGCTCTCGAGTTCTTCTAAAGTGATTACTTTTTTCTGCGTACAGTTTTCTGTGCCAGCTTTTCTTCTTGTGCAATAGTAAAAAGTGTACTTTTTTAGCTGACCTGTAGTTTTGATTATCTTGGTCTTCTCACACGCTGTAATGGCACAGCCACATTCACCACATTTCATTAGTCCTGTATACGTAAAGAAGTGTTGCTTTGGTCTTGGTTTACCATTCCTTCCAAGCATGATTTGAACTTTATCAAAATCATCCATGGTTATCATTGGCTTATGTATACCTTGATACAACTTTCCTTTGTAATAAAATAATCCAGCATAAAAAGGGTCAGTTAAGATTCTGTATACACAACTTCTTGAGATAGGTTTGCCTCCTCGCAATTTTGTTAGACGTGTTCTTAATCCCCAATCATTATTTGCTTTGTCTCGTATTTGTGATGGTGTGTGTACACCTTCTAGCATCATCATCCAAATTTTTCTTATGATATCAAATCTATCAGGATCAACAATAATGCTATTAGATCCATGTTCTGGTAGCATTGTGTTCTTATAACCAAGAGGAGCAGAAATAGGGGCTATGCCAAGGGTTAGTTTTTTATCTAAACCGCTCTTCACACTCTTACTAAGATCTTTACTGTACTGGTTAGACATACCACTCTCGACACTCATAATAATCTGGTTGTCTTCTGGACGGTATTCACGATCCATTGTCTGTATAGAGAGAATTTCGCCATCAGCAAGCATTTGCTGTATGATTCCCCACTCAAGCGGGTTACGAGAGAGTCTGTTTAGATGCCAGCAAACAATAGCATTTGCTGCACCTTTCTTTATTTTTTTGATCATGTCTGTGAACTCTGGTCTGTTGTAAGGAAACCTCGCAGACTTACTTTCACTGAATGTTCCCACAGTTGTTATTCCAAGCCTCTTGGTTAGCTTGTTTATTTCATCTTGTTGTCGTTCTATCGACTGAACCTGACGGTCTTCCCCCTCTGAGGACTTCCTTAGATACTCAAAGTACTTGAGTTTGTTGTTTCTTTTCATACTGTTGTTATCCAAGCCTCTTGATTAGCTTGTTAATTTCATCTTGTTGTCGTTCTATTGACTGAACATGAAGATTTCCCTCTTCTGAAGATTTTCTCAAGTACTGGTAAAAATTGATTTTATTGTTTCTTTTCATAATGTAGTTAATTAAATATAAAGAGGGATGACGGTATGCCACTTCGGGTTGCTACACACAAAGAAGGCCCGTCACCCCTCACTAGATTCAATTAAAAATCATGATGAGTGGA
Source organism: Minisyncoccota bacterium (assembly GCA_018063165.1). Classification (GTDB taxonomy): domain Bacteria; phylum Patescibacteriota; class Minisyncoccia; order Phycocordibacterales; family UBA5272; genus UBA11704. Next base: position 24,514 of record JAGOQU010000008.1, read on the forward strand.
GAAACTTATTGCCTTCTTTGTGTGTAGCACTCTTATTATACCCGAATAATTAGTTTTTATTAATGTTGTGTTGTGGGTACATAATCCCCACTATGTGTATTAAGCTTCTGAAGCTTTCCAACGCATCTGTTCGATTCAGTTCAATACCGTATTCTGTCTTGTATTGTTGAATAAATCTGTCTAGCTGGTCATCTCGAATCATCATTTAGATTAATGTGGTTCTGTCTGCCATTCGGGGGTTTCAGCTTCTTCCTGGTTTCCTGCTTCTATATCTGAATAGGAAACAGGAATTTCATCATGACTACTTTGCTCTTCTTCCTGTTTTCCTGTGCTTATAGTAGGTAAGGAAACAGGAAGGTCATTTTCAGTGGTTCCAGTAAATAACCTAAGGTACTTCTTCTTTTTGTTTCCTGTTTTCAATTCTTTTGAAGGCACTTTCTCGATATCTTCATTATCAATGGCTATATCAATACCATCATCGATAGTGTTTTTGCCGTATTCCTCTGAAAGAATTTCATGAATCTCTTCACGGTTTTTCATTCCTTCACTTAACAGTGTTATGACAATTTCAGCAACTTCCTCAGACTTCTTTTTTCTATCATCATAGTCACCAGCATAGGCGAAGTCAGATGGACCATTGATATCTTTGATAACATTAATCTCAAATGGTTTGAGTGCCTCAGCTTGTCGTAATTTTGTTTGTCTTATAACGAGCTTATCTTCCTCGTCCTTTTTTCTTTCGATGGTAATGTGACAGTCAACGGCAGCCAATATGTCAGAAGATCCACGCATGCTTTGTCCTGAGTTAGTTGTATTGAACGATGTTTGTTTTCTGTGATGATGCGTGAAGAGAATGGAGGCACCAGCAGTAATAACTTTTTGAAGGCTACTAAATACTCTTGCCATACCTTTTGCATCATTCTCTTCTTGTCCATGGACTCTTACAAGAGAGTCCAGTATTACAAGTTTAATGTTATGTTTTTTAACAATGTCCACTATCATATCTCTAGCTCTTTCGTCATCAACTTTGATACCACTTTGTGATATATAATGGATGTTGTCATCCTCTTTTGCACCTAGTAAGCCGAGTCGTTTCTTGAGTAGTCTGATATGATCTTCCTCATCGATAATAAGAACTCCACCTTGTGTTGTTTTGAACTTACCAAAGACAGGTAGTCCTCGAGCAATTCCTAAAGCAAAGTGAATAGTAACCCATGTCTTGAAGTCTCCAGGATTGCCTGAGAAGGCGGTTATTCCTTGTTTTGAGACTAAATACTCTATTAGCCATTCTTCTTCACCAAAGTCTGTTTTTAAGATTTCTCCAATGTTCCATAGTCGAGGAACTGTATATGGTTTCTCATCTTGATTAAGTCTCTCTGAAGATCTGTTTTCTTGTTCTTTTTTCCATATAGCATCTATGGTGTCATCTATTTCTTTCTGCCTTTCTGTGAATGATTCTGGTGATTTTTGAATAATCTTGTCCCATCCATATACAGCAAGTCTTGCAACTTCAACGTCATCAGGTGTTTTAGCGTTTCTTAATGCCATTCCAGCAACTTGTGATAGTGCTCTGTGTCTTAATCCTTGCCCAGTTTCTACACCTTTCAGTAAGACATTTTGAACTGAGTTACTAATTGCCTGAGATGTCTTACTTTCTATTGATAAAAAGGGGACCATTTTATCTAATTCTTCGAGAGTTGTTCTTTCGTCTTTGTTATAAGCGAGAATTTTTACTTCAAAAGGTTCATTAGGATTTTTGAGATGTAGCGTGTATGGAAGTCGCAGTACTCGTGCAGGGTCCATAGCATTGGTATCACCATTAAAGAATTGAACTATTCTTTTTTGAACCTCTTTCCACTTTGCAATGTTTTCAACAGTCGGTTCGATTGGTTCTGGATAGAGCCATATCATATGGACTCCTTTTTTGGTTCTGTTGATAATTGTTGGTAATGGTATATGATTCTCTACTCCAAGCATTCGTGCCTCTTGTATGAGTGTATCTATTTCTTCTTGTGGAAGCTTAGATTCAAAATCTATATCTACAAAGTTTGCGTTAAGTGATGACAACATTGTCTCATCTGCTTTCCCTTCAGAAGGGAATCCGTTAACAGTGTAGAAGGTTCCATAACCTCTACTATTGTGTGACATATCAAGAGTGTTGTTGCCTTGTATCACATCTTTTTTATTTACATCATGAATGTATCGTGATCTTGTGTTAAGGAAGAGCCTCATAAACTCTTCTTGTGTTAGTAATTTTTCTTGCATATTTACTCTGTGTCTTTACCTATATAATTTCTATAGAAATTTTGAAGAGTTATGCTTGGTGATTTCTCGAACATTGAGTCAAGAAAGTTTTGCATAGATTCTTTAATTTTTTGAGAATTTGCCTTAGAAAGATCTTTCTTTTTTAGGAGGTTGTCAGCTTCTTCAAAAAATGCATCTATTTCGCCTTCTAAATCATCTAATACTTTTAACATTGCTGTAGCAATCATGTTATTTGTAATTTTCTGATTCGTTCGTTTTTTATTGGTCATATGTTTAATTTTTAATTGTTGATAGATATTCCTTTGTTAGCCTTTGTTGGATATTAAGGAAATCTTTAATAATTTCTTCATCGATATATGTATCTTCTGGTAAATCTAATGTTAATGGTTCTAGCATGTCAGCTTTTTCTATTTTTCTTTTCATTTCTTATTTTGTATTTTTAGATTAATTGATTAACGTTTTGTAAAGTTTTTAGGAGTATGTCTCTCCATACTATAAATGTGGACAAGTCAGGGTGTAAAAATAAAAGCAATAAAAATAAAGCTCTTTTGACAAAAAACAATAAAAAAACAGCCTGATTTTTCAGTCTGTTTGTTTTAGTTATCTTCGAGTTCTTCTATTTTAAATGTTCTATCTTCATAATAACCTTCTTCGCTATCTTCTTCATTTATTTGTGTGTTGTAATTTAATGATGATGTTGCTGAGAATAGTCTTTTGTCTCTCAGATCAGGTTCTGGTTGGATCTTGAAGATAGGTTCATAATACTTATCCTTGCTACTCTTGTCACTGATATCTACGAAAGGGTCTTTTTCTGTATCAAACATCACACACAAGGCCTCTGAAAGATGTCTTTTTGCTTGGTATATAGAATCTAAGCTCAATGTTTTCCCATTTTTGCCTTTTATTGTTCCTATTAAAGTATTGGGTGTTGCTCTTCCAAGTTTTTTATCAGTAAAAATTGACAGTGCCACTAAAAGGTCCCACTCTCTGTTTTTCTTATGGTTTTTTAGGTTAGAACTAAAACCAAGTTCTATATAATCACCTTTTTTGATAATTTTTCCTCCGTAACATATTTCTGCACCATCAGAATCACTGGTTATTTTAATTTCAACTTTGTTCCATTCAAAGTTTTTGGGAATATTATCAAACTTCGAGTATTTCTTTTTCATTAAAGACCTATGTCCTGTTTTTTTAGAAAAGCTAATAATAAAAGGTTGTAGCTCTTTTAGTATTTTAAGTATTTCAGAAAGTATTTCTCTATCCTTTGCAAAAAACTTAAAAAGTAAATCAGATTTTTCTGTAGCAATTTGTGATTCGTAAACCGAGTCAGGATATTTTTTAAAAAAGGACTCTAAGTTGATTTCCTTTATTTGTTCACGTTTAGGAAATAGCTGAGCATTATCTTTTGCTTTTTTCCCGTAAGCAAGAATATAATTTACACTTGTTAGAAAAAATTCATCATCAACATATATGCCATTATGGAGATCTTTTTGAAAATCTTCATTTTCTAAGATTTCATATGCAAGATTATTCACGCCAACAAGAAATACCTTTGCTTCATCGATATTTTGGACCTTATTTTTTAAAAGGTTTTTTGCAATAATATGAAGTTCAGTTTTCTTATTTTTTACAGTTTCCATTTGTTTTATTATAACAAGAATATTATTTTTTAATACTGGTATACTTGTTAGATAATGAATAACAAAGAATTTAAAGGAAATCTTGATAGTTTGCCAGCTTCTTTGTTTATAGATAAAAATAAAAAATCTGATGATTATGAAAACTTCTTTTTGGTTTTAGGTGTTGTTTTCAATGATCTGAAAGGATTAATGATGTTTGATATGCTTATAAAAGAGTCGTATAGAAAACCTGAAGAAGGAGAGGTTTCCTCACATACGGGTGAATATGGAGGTGCCAGAATTCAAATAAACAAATTCTTAATTGGTGTTATTAATGAATTCTTGGAATTTTTGAAAAGTAATGAAGGCACGATGAAAACTTTAGAATTTCAGTTGTTGTTAAAAAACTTGTCTCCAGAACATAGAAAAAGATGGACTGATTTGGTTGATGTTGCTATGAAAAAAAATACCTCAGATTCAGAAATATTAAAAACGTTGGTTAACATTAGAAATAACGTTGCGTTTCATTACTACCAATCTGGGAAAGTTCTTAGAAAAGGTTTCATTGATGTTTTTAATAATCAGAAAGATGATAAGCCTCAATACAAAAAGCCATACTTTTCAGTTGGAGAAACAATGGAGTCAACTAGATTTTATTATTCTGATGCTTCCGTAGAAGCGTATACCCGTTCTGTTCTTACAAAGGAACAGGTCGAAAGTATTAGCAATATTGTTGACGATATGAACAGTACAATAACAGCGTTAATGACTGCATACATTACATCACTTAAAAATAAAATTAAGGTAAATAATAAACCGAAAAAGAAAAAGAGATAACTACTTTTTTATTTCTAAAGTTGTCTTTAGGTGGTGGTGATATTTTTTTCCATATCCATCAATCCAGTCTGTGAGGCGGAGTAAGAGAGGAACTTTTACTTCCACCATAAACCTACGATTTTCTTCAGATAGTCCATGTGCTTGTGTTAGGTTATCTGCTAAGTCGCACAGCTTGATGTACCACGCTTCTTCGTCTCTAGCTTCAATAAGCTTAGCAACCATAAGTGTCCAGCGTTCAGTCTTGTTCTCGATACTCATATCGTGCGTACAGAGGCGTATAAGCTCGATAGTTCGTCCTGTGAAGCCAAGAGCTACTAATTCTTTAAAGCTAACACCTCCGTCTTCTACGATGTCATGGAGAAGTGCAGCGAGAAATAGTTCTAAATCAGGATCATCCCAGTGGTGAAGTCTTTTTACTGCATCGTAAACACGGATAGAGTGCATATAGTTGTGTTCACCTGGTAATCCTTTTCGTTCACCTTTAATTTTTTCTTGCACAAGAGCTTTAGCAATCGGTTCCATCTTTTCGAAGTATTCCCAGTACTCAGTGAGTGTCATTCCTTTTACGCTTTTTGTGTTGTTTAATAATTCTTGAAATTCTTTTGTGTATGTCATGTTTTCGTTTGTTATCTGATAGTCTCTCAGGGGCTTTTGCTGTGGACTAGACAAACAAAAAAGCGACTAAGAGTTTTGATCCAGCTTGTTGTGGCTGAATGAAATCTCCCAATCGCTTTTCGCAATCAGTCATTTATATCATGTGGTTCCTCGCAGATTTCCCAAGTTGCCTACTTCAAGCCTAGAACTTGAAGAGATATAAACGGTCCAAATTATTGCATGGACTGCATATTCATGTGAATGAACTACCTATAGTATAGCATATTTAGGAGTACTTGACTCATCCACCATTAACACATGTTTTCCAATAGACCAACCCCTAAAAATTGAGTATAATCAAAGTTGTATATTAAATAACTATTATGAATAATCTATTACAAAATTGCCGAGTTAGAGAGTCTGCATTAAGTGACAATACACAAGATGATGTATTGGAAATATTAAATCTTCTTAAAGATGATATTGATGCAGAAAGGTTTTTTACAGAAAGTTACTTTACTGATGGTATAAACACTCTCCTAAAAACGGCTTTTGGTAGATTTGAAGGAAAGGAGGATAAGGGTGTTGTAAAACTGACACAGAATATGGGTGGTGGTAAAACACACAGTATGATTACGCTTGGTCTTTTGGCTAAGCATCCAGAATATAGAAAAAAATTCTTAGGAGATAGCCACTATAAAGATAAGGTTAGAGTGATAGGTTTTTCTGGAAGACAGTCTGATACCAATCTTGGAATTTGGGGAGAACTTGCTAAACAGCTTGGTAAAGAAGAACAGTTCAAGGAGTATTTTAATCCACAGTTCAAAGCTCCAGGAAATGAAGCATGGATTAATCTCTTAAAAGGAGAACCAACTCTTATTCTTCTTGATGAGCTACCACCATATTTTGTTAGTGCAAAATCAAGAACAATAGGTAATTCTGACTTAAGTAAAGAAACTGCTATTGCTTTGGCTAATCTTTTTAATGCCATCAAGGAAAAGGAACTTTCCAACGTACTGGTTGTTATCTCTGACTTGTCTGGAAGCTATAGAGAGGGCAGTAACATGATTCAAGAGGTTCTAAAGGACTTAAAAAGTGAACTCAGTAGAGTTTCTTTGAATTTAACACCTGTTGATTCTCAAAATGATTTGGTAGAAATTTTGAAGACAAAATTGTTCGAAAAGTTGCCTGCAAAAAACGTAATAGAAGATGTTGCTAAGAATTATCAAAACATTTTGAAGGAGGCAAATCAAAATGGTCTCACAAAGAGTGATCCTGCCGTTCTTTATACTCAAATAGTAAAAAGCTATCCATTCCATCCTTCTTTTATTAATCTATATAATCGTTTTAAAGAGAACGAAGGGTTCCAGCAGACAAGAGGTGTTATACGTCTTGTTAGAATGATGCTTCAGGACCTACAGTCTTCAAAATTTGAAGGACAGTTAATAGCTCCTCAGGATATTAATTTAACTAACCCTAGAATAAGAACAACAATAGAGCAATTGAACGATACTTTGGTTGGAGCTATTAAAAAAGATATTTCTGATCAGGGGTCTTCTGCTGCAGAACTTGCTGACGAAAAACTAAACACAAAGAATGTTTCAAATATCGCAAAGTTGATATTAGTGTCATCTCTCTCAAGTGCGTCAGGTGGAATTAAGGGGTTACATTTAAATGAGATTGTTGATTACGTAATAACCCCTGAAACAAAAGTAACAGATATTAAACCAGCGATTGAGCAACTTGATCTTGGTTCATGGTATCTAGCTCGTGATAAAGACGGTAAATTATATTTCCAGAATCAACAAAATATTGTAGCTAGACTAAATGAGCTTGTGAATAGTTATGATGATGAAAGTGCTAAAAAAGAAATTAAGGCATATCTTTCTGAAGAATTTAAGCCACAAGTAAAAGATCTCTATCAAAAGATGGTAGTCTTTCCTGCTGTGGATGAGTTAGATATTTCATCAAAGGAGATTACTCTTATTGTTACAGAGCCTAGTGCTTTGCAGGCTGGTCTTTCTAAAGATTTGAAGGAATACTGGAATGATTCTTCTTTCAAGAATAGATTCCTCTTTCTTTCTGGAGAAAGGCAAACGTGGGAGAACCTTTTGAAAATGTTTAAGGAGTATAAGGGTATCAAGTCAATCATTGAACAAATGCAATCAGATCGTATTCCTGATACTGATGCTCAGTTTACAAAAGCAAAAGATAAGAAGGATAAAATTAGATTGAGTATAAATTCTGCAATCAGAGAAACTTTCATTAAACTATTCTTTCCAAGAAGTAACTCAGATACTGGGGTTGAGGCTTTAGCAGAAGCGGAGATCACATTTCAGTTTTCAGAGAACAGTTTTAGTGCCGAAGAGCAGATGAGAAATGTCTTAAAAGACGAAAGGAAATTTACAGCGGACATAAGCACTCCTGCATTTAGGACAATGGTGGAAGATAAATTGTTTGGTGAAAATCAAAAAGAAATTCAATGGGATAATTTGAAAGAGAACGCAGCTAGATATTGTCGTTGGACATGGCATCATCCAAGAGCTTTGGATGATTTAAGAACGAAAGCATTAGCAGAGGGACTTTGGAGAGATAATGGTGGATATATACAAAAGGGTCCATTTCAAAAAGAACCAACCAATCTTGATGTGAAGTTTTTGGATTACGATAAAGTAAGCAAGGGGACATCTGTTAAGGTTTCTTTGAAGTATGGAGATCAGGTTTATCAAGACACTAACGAAAATGTTACAGATAAATCAAGACTTGTTGAGAATCCTGACTATTTGACACTCACTGGATACAAAACATATTTTCTTTGTGTTGACTCTAAAGGTAAACACGAAACTGGTCCCGTAAAGTGTTATACAACTCCACTTGTTATAACAAATAGAATTGTTGAAAATACTATAGAGCTTGAGGTTAACTGTGATGCTCATATTAAGTACACAACAGATGGTAGTGATCCTAGAGAAGACGGTGGTACGTATGATGGTCCTACAAAAATCCCTGAGGGAGCAAAATATGTGAGGGCGGTTGCAGAGATAGGTGGTGATTTTGGACCAGTGGAAGATATTGTCATTCCAGAAACAAACAAGCCACGAGAGATAGATTCAAGTAAGCCTGTCACATATAAAGAGCCAACGAAGACATCGGATAACAATGAAACATTTTCTTTAGTTGAAGAACTCGAACGAGCAAGTGCAAAAGTAACATTGCTTGCTATTGATTTTAATGTGAATGGTAGTAGTGACTGGATAACAATAAACTTTTCTGAAACTATGACATTAGACATGGTTAAACTTAAAAAACTTCTTGATCAGGTAAGAGAAGTTGTTGCGGTCGAGGGTCAAACTGTTGAAATTGCGGTGAACCTAAGAAGTATGTTCTTTTTAGACGGTGCAAGCTTCAAGCAATTCTTGGCTTCTCGTAAGATTTCATTGAACGATATTAATCAAAATTATGTTGACCAAAACTAAACGTTCTACTTCAATAGGATATGGTTTTATGCCTGAGGAGTCACAGCTCCACTTTTTGGTTGAGATTTCTCGAAGCAAAGATAAAGATATTAAAATTTTTGAGAGAGCGAGATGGGAAGACGGTGAAGTAAAGATTGATTATCGTCACGATACTTTAAAGGTGTTAGTTGCTCCACATAAATGGGAAAAAATTAAAGATACCTTGCATAAAGAATTCAATCTAAGGCTTGGTTCCAAAAAATATAAAAGTGGTTCATGGGTAGCTGGGAAAAATCCAGTACACAGACTCTTGGGTAAAGAGTTAGTTTTACTTGCTTGGGTTGTTGCAGATTGCGACCCTAGTAACATCGACTCTGCCTTAAAGAATTGGCTTGGTTTACGACCAGAAGAAAGATGGTGGTTATATACAATGACTAATGCAACAAGTGGAGGGCTCGAGGATAATTTTGGCTGGAGAAAAGCCATCAGATATGCTCTTACAGAGAACCCTGTAACAGAAAACAAGAAGAGAGAGTCACTCTTTTTCAACCTTAACGAAGATGAAATCTAAGCATGAATAAATCATTTATTGAAACACAGTTTCCTGTATCTAAAATATCTAAGGAAAGTTATAAAGAAAGAAAGGCTGTTCAAGGGCAAACACTCACAGGAATTGGTAAGTGGTGGGGGCGTAAGCCTCTTATTTTGGTTAGAGCAACTATACTGGGGTTACTGCTTCCTGCAACAGAAAATCCTCAAAAGGATCGTGAAATTTTCCTTAAGATTTTATCTATGGATGATGATGGACTGTGGCAAAGAAAAGAAAAAAGTGTTCCAGCAAAGGATTTGTATGATATTGCAAATACTAGTGAGAGAAATAAGTATTTCATTTTACAAGAAGAAGTTCCTAAGTGGAATGCTTCAATATCTAACATAGAAAAAGAAGCAATTCAAAAGTCCTTATTTGAGAAAATGAGTTATGACCAAAAAATAACATATTGCATTCGTCCTGAAGAACTTGTTAATTTGAATGCTTCTACTTGGGTAGATATTAATAGTTATCTTGGAACAACTGCAACTAATTTACAAGAATTAATGGAACAACTTAGTATTCTTAGATATGGAAATCTTGTTACTGTTGGTGATTGTTTTTCTGGAGGAGGAAGTGTTCCTTTTGAGGCCGCTCGTATTGGTTTAAAGGCTTATGGATCAGACCTTAATCCAGTAGCAACTCTGCTTTCATGGGCTGCTTTAAATATAAATGGTTCGACAGATGACGAGGTAGAACAGCTTCGTATTTTTCAAAAAAAAGTTTACGATGTTGTTGACTCACAAATAACAACTTGGGGAGTTGAACATAATGAACAAGGTGATCGTGCTAATAGCTACCTTTACTGTAATGAAACAAAATGTCCTGCGTGTGATTGGGTCGTTCCAATGGCTCCTTCTTGGGTTATAGGTGAAGGACCTACGAGGACTATTGCAGTACTGAAGCCAAATAATGAAAAAAAATGTTTTGATATAGAGGTTCATCAAGATGTTTCTAGTAGTGAACTTAAAGAAGCTGAAAATTCAGGCACAATCTCTCGAGAAGGTCTATCTTGTCCATATTGTAGAACTATTTCCCCAATTTCCTCTGTTCGTCATGATCGTAAAGATTCTGATGGAGTAAAAATTAGTGGTTTACGTCAGTGGGGGAAAACAGATTTTTATCCTAATGTGAATGATATTTTTCAAGAGCGATTATATTGTATACGTTATGAAAAAAAGTTAAATGGTAAAACGTCACGATATTATACTGCTCCAACAAATCAAGATCTTTTAAGAGAGAAAAAAGTAATTAGTTTGATAGCTGATAATCTTACTGAATGGCAAAAAAATGGTTACATACCTTCAGATAAAATTGATTCTGGTTATAATACTGACCAACCAATACGTGAACGTGGCTGGCAATACTGGCATCAACTTTTTAATCCACGACAACTTTTAATCGTTGGATTGCTATTGCAAAAAAGTATGGAATTAGCAAAGACAAAAAAAGAAATAGTAGTAGGGATTCTTGGCGTTAATCATAACGCTAATTGGAACTCAAAATTGTCAAGGTGGGATAGCGGAAAGAGTCCTTCGGTAAAAGACACTTTTAGTAATCAAGCCCTGAACACTTTATATAATTACAGTAGTCGTGGTTTAACATTAGGTAGTTCTGTTTGGTTTTTTTCTATAAATAACTCAACTATGCGTTTTCCTTCAGACATATTGATTTCTGATGCTAGAAAAGTAACCAAGAATAGTACTTTTTGGATAACAGATCCTCCATACGCCGATGCTGTAAATTACCACGAACTCTCAGAATTCTTTCTATCTTGGGATAAAAAAAATTTAAAGAAAGCTTTTCCAGATTGGAATATTGAGAGCCATCGTAATGATGCTGTTAAAGGCAATGATTCGGCATTTACTCATTCCATGATAGATGTTTATCGAAATTTGGCAGCACATATGCCTGATGATGGTATGCAAGTGGTAATGTTTACACATCAAGATCCTGCTGTTTGGGCGGAGTTATCCCTCATCTTGTGGTCTGCTGGATTACAGGTTACTTCTGCTTGGAATATAGCAACAGAAACAGAGTCTGGTGGACTCAAGTCAGGTAACTATGTAAAAGGAACAGTGCTATTGGTATTACGTAAAAATGCATCAGATAAGAGTGGATGGCTCGATGATATTTATCCTCAAATAAAAGAAGAGGTAAAAAATCAGATAGACTCTATGCAGAATCTTGATGACAAGGATGATCCTGATTTTACTGATAATGACTTCTTGCTTGCTGCGTATGCGGCTTCACTGAAAGTTCTCACGAAGTATAAAAAGATTGGAGACATTGATATTGAATATGAGATTTCTCGTAAAAGGGATAAGAATACCAAGAATCCTATTCAAGATATTATCGAGTCAGCTATTAAGGTTGCTTATGATTATCTTATTCCAAAAGGAATCAGTAAAAATATTTGGAAGGACCTTACAAAAGAAGAAAAGTTTTATATTAAAGGGTTGGATTTTGAGAGAGGTGGTCTGCTCACTAGTGCTTCATATCAAGAACTTGCAAAAGGGTTAGGTGTTTCAGATTATACAAGTTTACTTGCATCCACTAAAGCTAATCAAGTGCGAGTAAAGACTCCTATGGACTTCACTAATAAGCAAGTAGGAAGTTCGGATGCGTTTTCTTCTGGACTGGTTCGTCAGATTTTGATGGCTATATATCTCTCTGTTAAATCAGAGGATGCGAATGCTGGTAAAAATTGGTTTAGAAATGAGCTTCCAGATTATTGGAATAATCGTAGTAGGATTATTGAAATACTTCAGCTTATAGATGGGTTGCAAACAATCGCTGACTCGGAACACTGGCAGGCATCTTCTCAATATGCTGGTTATTTAAAAAGCTTAGTTGAAAATGATGGACTATAATAATTATGATAAATAGATTTTCTTCACGTCGTGAACAACTCAATGCTTCACTCCTTAACGCTAAGCTTCAAGGGTCTAGTCAATACGATAGAATTGCTGGGTACTTTTCTACTTCTATCTTTGATATTTCTGGAGAAGCTATTGACCTCGTTAATGGAAAGGTAAGAATTATTTGTAATGCACATTTGCAGATTGACGATGTTCGTAACATAAAAGCTTTTGAAGCTGCACTCAGAAAAGATTGGTGTGAAAGTCAGCCAGAAAAAAGCGATATTCAATTCCCTGACAGATTAGAAAAACTATACACATTGATTCGTTCTGGAAAATTAGAAATAAGAGTATTACCAGATGAGGTTTTTGGTTTTATACACGGTAAGGCAGGGGTCATTACATATCCTGATGGCAATAAGACATCATTCTTGGGAAGTATGAATGAAAGTCAATCTGGATGGGAGAGAAATTATGAGTTGGTATGGGAAGATAGTTCTTCTGAAGCAGTTGCTTGGGTGCAGGAAGAATTTGATGTTTTATGGAATAGTGATAAGGCGAGACCTTTAATTGATTTTATTGTTGATGATATTAAAAGAATTGCTGAGAGAAAAATTGTTTATCAGATAGAGCAAATATCAAAGCCAGAAGAAACAATAGTGGAGTCGCCTGTGTATCGTCAGCAGTTAGGGTTGTGGGAACATCAGAAGCAGTTTGTTGATTTGGTATACAGAACACAACAAGCAGGCTCTAAAGCAAGATATGTTCTTGCTGATATGGTTGGTCTTGGTAAGACGATACAGTTAGGACTTTCTGCACAAGTTCTTTCGCTACATAGTGAAAAGCCTGTTCTTATTATATGTCCAAAAACATTGGTCTGGCAGTGGCAGGATGAATTGAATGTATTGATGGGGTTACCTTCTGCTGTTTGGGATGGTAAAGCTTGGGTAGATGAAACAGGAAACATTTTTGGTGGTAAAAGTAGCTTTGACATAAAAAGATGCCCAAGAAAGATAGGTATTATTTCACAAGGAATCATTACAGCAAATACTGATATTGTTAAACATTTATTAGATATAGAATTCAATACAGTTATAGTTGACGAGTGTCACAGATCTAGAAGAAAGAATCTTGGAAAGGATAAAGAAAATGAAAGACCTGAGCCAAATAACTTGTATTCATACTTGCTTAAACTAGCAAAAAAGACAGACCATCTTTTAATGGGGACTGCTACTCCAATACAACTCTATCCAATCGAAGCATGGGACCTTTTGAATATTCTTGCTCAAGGAGATAATAAGATACTTGGCTCTACTGCTAGTAACTGGCAAAGCGACCCACAGAAGGCACTCAAAATGCTCTCTGGTAAGGAAACTCTCACTAGAATTGAAGAGATATTCGATTGGATGAGAAATCCTCTTCCTGATGCTTTTGAAGACCCTAAAAACATTGGAGTATTGAGAGACTCAGCTTCGCTTGAAGTTTCTGATTACATTCTTAATAAGTCATATAATGATTTGTTGCCAATACAAAAAAATATTGTAGAGAGACTTGGTGGAACATATATCGGAGAGCATAATCCATTTATTAGAAAAATTGTCAGAAGAACAAGAAAGTATCTTGAGACAACTATTAAT
>JAGOQU010000013.1 GCA_018063165.1 Minisyncoccota bacterium
TCACAAATACAAAAATGAGCTCAAGCAAAATTGCTTGAGCCATTTTTGTTTGTGACCCCACAGTACATGACCTGCGTCATGTGCGTGGAGAGTCGAATGGGGGTCGCGGAGTCTCCTGTTTTATGTACTCATAAAACGAGACGAGGTGACCGACTCTCCGTGGTATTTTGTTTTATAACAACACAACTTAAGTAAATAAACGGTGTCTGACCCCATTATCACAAGTAATCTTGAAACGAGACGATGTGACCGACTCTCCGTGGGATCACATCGGTAAAACAAAATACCACAAGTAACAACTTGTGGTATTTTGTTTTAGAAACTGAACCGCTTCAGTTTCGTACCGATGTGACGGGCGGAGCTATGTTTCTGTAGCAACAGAAACGAGCGAGCCGGGGTCGAGAAATTTTTGAGTGACGACGAGAAAATATTCGTGACCACATAAAAATAGAACAGGGGTCGCGAATTTGCTTCGAGCAAGGCGAGGTAGATTTGTGACCGACTCTCCGTGTATTATATTTATAAGTTTTTATTAGATTACTTTTGAAGTGCTATATTAAAGCGAGTATTTAAGGCATTTGTTCTGCTGTCCATTTACACATACTGCTCCTTTTTTCTTTAAAAATCAACCTTTTAACATATTCAGTCAATATTGACAAAAATGTATATAAATGCTATAATATAGCTGTTCTTTTATTTTCTAATACTGTAAAAACTACAAATTAAGAAAGGGTTTCCTTATGAAGACGATAGGCATATTGCTTGCATTGGGAGACATATATTCCAATTCTGGTATTGGTTCTCTTAACAAACCTATTGATGGAGGTGTCTCAAGATTTAAAGCTGTAACATCTAATATTCCATGTGATGAAAATTCACTCATTGTATGTAGTGCTGGGTACACACAGAAAAATCCAAGCACACCTCATCCTGAAAGGATGTTAAGTTTAGCAGGTCAAATTGCTAGATATATCAATGAAAATGAAGTGGCATGGAATGATTTTCTCATCGCTAAACCACTATGTTGGAGCACAAGAAATGAAGTTCGTCTTGGTATTAAGCTTGCCATAAATGAACAGTTTGTGAAAAGAGATGAAAAAGTGACTTTGGTTATTTCTTCAAATCTATCACATCTTGCTCGTGTTTGGTTGTACACAAAGCTTTATATACCAAAAAACTGGGAAGTTAAGATTGTAAGAGCCCATCACCAATTCTCACTCTTTTCACACATCTTGGAAGTACCAAAAATAATCAGAGATGTGGTTTATACAGTTAAGGTCTTAAATCGCCTGCAAAGATTTAAGAAGTGACAACAGCCCTGCGATAATATCAAGGGGCTGTATTTTTTAAGTAGTGCCCTTTAAATTATGATATACTTTTTATCATATGGAAAATATACAAGAAACAGGAAATGTTCCTGAAAATACACAAGAGCAAGAATTATCATTTAATGAACAAACACAACTAGCACAAAAGTTATTTGATGCTGTAAAAGAGAGAAATGATTACATAGAAATGCAGGGAGGTTTTGATACATTTGCAGTAACATCAAATATTGGAAATGGTCGTGACATGTATTCAAGATATGAAAAAGCTGTAGATGAGGCACGGAAAGAATTTAATGAGAAGGTGACAGGTAAGGAGGAATTCTTTAAAAAACTTAAAAGTGTTAATGAAATCGTTCTAGAGAAAACTATTTCTTCTATGTTTAAAAATGAGGTTAATCATGAAAGAAAAATGAAACCTAGAAAGAGTTTATTATCTAGGATATTAAGGAGATAAAGCTACTAACGACGACAACTTTTACAGGTTTAAAATTCTACTTGCATATAAAATCAAGTAGGTGTATCATATAAGTATATTTGGGGTTACCCACTGAACCTCGCAAGAGGTGACGAATTTGCTAAAGAATGTTGTAGAATTTTCCTACAGCATTTTTTAATTCCTTAAAATCTTTTTCTGGCATTGTTGCAATTCTGCTTTCAAATCTTTTTGTACTTAATATTCTTGATTGGTGCATCATTGCATATCTTACAACATCATCAACTTCAAATTTGAAATACCATGTACCTTCTCGCTCTTTTGATGTTAAAGGGATAGCAATACAAGAGTTACCAGTTAATTTTCTAAACACAATAATAGGTCTTCTAAATTTACTTCCTTTACCATATGTTTCTTCGCCAATATTCTGACCAATTGAAACCCACCAAATTTCACCTTCTTTGAAAAAGATTTTTGTTTCACTTTCGTTTAAGGTCTTTTTAAGAATATTCCACTCATCAAAATTTTCCATATTAAAAATAATTATACCAGATTAAAATCATTTAATCTCGTTTGAAATTCCGTAAAAAGCCTTATATCATCAATAATAGATTTCCAATTTTGTACCCCTAGGGTCACCAAAATTAAAAACACAGAATCGTAAGATTCTGTGTTTTTAATTTTGGTGATCCCACAGAACATGACCTGCATCATGTTCGTGGAGAGTCGAATAGGGGTCGCGAATCTGCTTCGAGCAAAGCGAGGCAGATTTGTGACCGACTCTCCGTGTTTTAAAAATCAAATTTAAAAGTTGTGTTTTTCATCCAACCCTAATCTCAACTACTACCTTCACTACCACCAACATCTTCTGTACTTGTTCCAATAAAATAAACTTTTTGTCTTATATTTATGATGGGTGTATACTTTAGGGTATATGTCACAAGAAAATATTTCAAATAACCAAGAAGCAGCAGTTGATTCTACTACAAAACCTTTTGATCCAAATGATAAAGCAAGAACTGCGGAACTTGAAGCAAAGTATGAAGGAGGTAAAGAGCAAGAAGAATTAAGTAAAAAAACATCTTCAGAAGTATCAGGTTTACTTTGGAAAGTTGATACTTCTAGTGCTGAAGTATTGTTATCAAACGCTCGAGAAAAGGGTATAACTCTTAACATTTCAAATATTGTAAATGATTCTATAAAAAGTATTCTACAAGATATAAGTGCGACAACTTTTGATAAGGTTGATATTGTTGTTGATTTTGCTAAAAAACATGGTGTTGAAGTATTTAACTTACAAAGTTTCTATCAACAAGCTTTTGATAATCGTGCAAAGGGCCACCCTAGTAATATGACTGCCTTTTTGAAAGCAATGAAAGAGAGGGGTGTGGAAGTTAATTTTGATGCAGTAGGAACAGCACAAAGAAATCTTATTGCTTCCTATTTAACATATGACACAATCCAAACAGATGCAATTATGGACGTGCTTAAATTTGCAAAAGAAAATAATATTGATTTAGGAGATGTAAAATCTATTATCACAGAAGCAAGAGCAAAGATTGCAAACACTGGTGATATAAAAATAATAATCTTAAATAACTTACTGTCAAATCTCTAATTCTTTTTGAAATTCTGTAAAAGTCTAATATGCTCCATTAAAGATTTTTAATTCTTTAGCTCTAGGATCACCAAAATTAAAAGCAATATTGTATACATTTTTAAATTTACAACCTTACATATGATTTATGTTGTAAGTGTATTACATAGCATTAAATAAAACACCTGTGTCTTATTTTAATTACGGGTTATTTTCTAATGATATACTTATAAGTATATGACAAAATATACATGGTTTTTATTAATAGTGTTTATGGTGTTTTGGGGGTGGGCAGCATATCATCCTGTATTTCCAGATGATTGGCTTCTTGAAAACTATTTAGTATTTATATGGGTGCCACTTATTATTGTTCTTGGGAAGTATTTTAAATTGTCTAATGTTTCTTATACATTTATTACCATTTTCATGTGTATGCATGTTATTGGATCACATTATACATATGCAGAAGTTCCTTTTGGAGAAACTTTGAAAGATTGGTTTAATTCTGATAGAAATATGTACGATAGATTAGTGCATTTTTCTTTCGGTCTTTTATTGGCATATCCAATTCGTGAAGTATTTATGCGTGTAGCAAAAGTAAAAGGTTTTTGGTCGTATTATTTTCCTGTCGATTTAGTTCTAGCTTTTTCATGTACATATGAACTTATTGAATGGTGGTCAGCTCGAAATGTAGAACCGTCAGCAGCTCTTGCTTTTCTTGGTAGTCAAGGTGATGTATGGGATGCACAAAAAGATATGGGTCTTGCTGGACTTGGTTCGTTGATTGCAATGATTGTAGTACTTTTTATTCACATTGCACTTAATAAAAATTGGTGGAAAGAAATAAAAGAAAGTTTTAAAATAGAAAAAGGGGATAGACCTTTAGGAGAAGTGAAATTAGGAGAATTATTAAGAGGAAAGAAATAAATATAATAAAAACTCACGATATACTTCGTGAGTTTTTTTATTTATTCGTATCTGAGTGCTTCGATTGCATTTAGTTCACTCGCTTTTTTTGCTGGATAATAGCCAAATATAATACCAATAAAAGCAGATACGCCACAAGCAAGAAGTATTGGTCCAAGGGTTACTTGTGTTTGTAGGAGTCCAAGTGAAGATATTCCATAAGAAATAAGTAGTCCAAGAATAACACCAATAACACCACCTATGATAGTAACTACAATAGACTCAACTAAAAATTGATTACTGATATCTTTCTTTTTTGCGCCTATTGCTTTACGTAGACCTATTTCTCTTGTTCTTTCTCGTACATTAGTAAGCATCATATTCATAATTCCTATACCACCAACAAGAAGAGAGATAGAAGCTATAGAAGAAAGAAGTATGGTGAAAATTTTTGTGACTGATTGAGCGGCGTTAGCTAGGTCTGTTTGATTCATGATACTAAAATCTTGTGTTGCAATTTCTTTTCTATGTCTTTCTAGTAAAAGGTTGGTTATGTCTTCTTGCATTTGTGTTAAGTCATCTGCATTTTCTGTGGTAACAGCAATAGTATTTAAGTATTCTCCTCCTGCTATATAACGAAGAGATGTTGTAAGTGGAATAAATGCTCTGTCATCCATGTTTCCAAGTCCTGATCCTCCTTTTGATTTTGTTACACCTATGACGATAAAACGATTCCCGTTTATACGAAGTTCTTTCCCAATTGCACTTTCTTCATTACCAAAAAGATCGTCTCTGGTTGTTGGTCCGAGTACTATAACTTTTGAAGCACTACGATAATGCATATCTGTTATAAAAGAGCCTTCTTCCATTACTACATCATGTGCTGTTTCGTATTCTGGAACAGATCCTATAACAGACGTGTTGGTGTTATTTCCTTCTGCAACTATTTGGTATCTACCATTTAGTTCAGGGGATACGTCTTTTACTAAAGGTATTTTTTCTTGTATAGCTTTTGAATCATCTAGTGTAAGTGTGTATTGATTTGATCTTCCTGCACTTACTCCTGCTTGTCTTATATTCCCACCACCTGTGATTGTTAAAATGTTTGAACCAAGTGCGTTAATACTTGATGATATAGAAGCTTGAGCACCGTTTCCTATCGCTAACATAACAATAACTGATGCTATTCCAATGACAATACCAAGTACGGTAAGACCTGTTCTTGCTTGGTTTGATGTAATAGATACTTTTGTTTCTTCTAAGAGATCATGTATTGTCATATGTGTTATATAATATTTCCATCACGAACATGTATAATCCTGTCTGCGTGAGCAGCTACGTCTGGTTCATGAGTAATAAGTACAATAGTTCTTCCTTCTTCTTTATTAAGTTTTTTGAATGTAGCTAGTACTATTTCTCCAGTTTTTGTATCTAGATTTCCGGTAGGTTCGTCAGCTAAAATAATAGCTGGATCATTAACAAGTGCACGTGCTATTGCGACACGTTGTATTTGTCCACCAGACAATTGATTAGATAGATTGTTCCATTTGTCTTCTGGAAAACCAGAAGAGGTGAGTGCTTGTTTTGCTTTTTGTTCTCTATCTTTAATTGGCATATCTAGATAGGTGAGAGGTAACATGACATTTCGAAGTACTGTTGTTCTCGGTAAAAGATTAAATGACTGAAAGACGAAACCAATTTTTTTTGCTCGTATTGAAGCTTGTTCATCGTCTGACAGTTTTGAAACGTCTTTATCATCAAGATGATATGTCCCACTTGTTGGTACATCAAGAAGTCCAAGTATATTCATAATTGTTGATTTACCTGATCCAGAAGGTCCCATAATTGCAACAAACTCACCTTTTTTTATGGTAAAAGAAACACCTTTAAGAACATTTGTAACATTGTCTCCGTCAACATAATCTTTTGTTAAATGTTTGCAAATAATCATGAATAGTTTGTTTAGTTGCGAGGCATACTACCCGTCGTCCTTGTTCCTTGTGGTCTTAGTAATGATGTTACAGAAGGTGTTGTTGTTTTATTTGCAGAAGATGTTGTGGTTATTTTTTTGAGAATAATTTTTTCACCTTCATACAATCCACTTATAATTTCTGTGTGTGTATCGTTTTGAGTTCCTATAGTAACTGGTATACGAATAAGTGTCGTTTGGGATTGTTTTTCTTGGGTGTTAAGAGCACTCTCTGGTCTTTTTCTTGTAGAAGAAGCTGTTTTTTTCCATGTTGAAGAAGCTCTATCACCTATAAATGCTGTGGATGTAGCATACGCCATTCTTCTAGTAGAAGTGCTTTGAGCACCTTGATTTGTTTCTTTTTCGACATAATATCCATTAGTGTCATGTTTTATTGCTTGAGTTGGTACGTAAAGTACATTATCTTTACTGTCGGTGACTATATCAACTGAAACGGTCATATTTGGAAGTATACGAGGGTCGTATGTAGCAAAGGCTAATTTTGCTTTATAGGTTACAACTCCAGATGTGACTGCGCCAAGAGTATTTATTTCAACGACATCACCTGTTAATGTAAGACCTTCAATTGCGTCAAAGGTCATATTTGCTTTTTGACCTAAGGTTAGTTTTACTATATCTGATTCATTGACAGTTATTTGTGCTAGTTTTTTATCGGTAACAATAGTTCCTAATGCTGAACTTGTATTAGCTGACGCCATAACAGCCGAAGCTCCAACATCAACTGAGACACTAGCCATTACTCCATCAAAAGGTGCAGTGATAGTGTAATCAGCTAAAGATTGTTGAGCATCGTAGAGTGCATTTTGTCTTTGTTCTACCTGCAATTTTGCACTACGTACATCCACGTTATCATCGCCTGGTGTTAAATCTGCTAATTTCTGTTTAAGACTTTCTATAGTTCTGTCAGATGTAGCATTTGCAATGTCTCTATTAATGACAGCATTTTTCCAAGACTCATAATTGGATGAATAACTTGTAGCTTGTTTATTTGGTATATCGATAATCCATCCTGATGAAGGATTTGAGTTATTCCATTTTATGTAAAGCCCTGTATCTTCAATAGGTTGAGATACGAGTGTGTTTGCTTGCCCGCTACCAGAAACAAGGCCTGTAGCCATGAATGTGTACCCTGATGTTCCTCCTTGATATACAGAAATTTTTATTTGACCTTCTTTATTTTTTGTATAACTACCCGTTATAGTTGGTGCTGTTTCCGTTGTGTATGAACTCGCTGAAACAGCTTGCAGGTTTGAACTAAGTAAAACTCTATATGCTGTTTCTACTTTTTGGTCTTGAATTTTTTTGGCATCTTCTTCTTGTTGTATTGCATTTTTAATTGACATTACATCAATAGTTTTTGGATTACGTAATTTTTCAAGAGCGATATTTGCTGACTCAAGAGAGGTTTTTGCATCTCGAACCTGTTTATAGGCATCTGTTGCGTCTAATCTAAAAAGTACTTGGCCTGCTTTTACTCTATCTCCTGCACGTACATACACTCCGGTAACATTAGCATTTACTTTTGGTTTTAGATCTACTTGACTATTTGAAATAATTTGTCCTGTGCTAGAAACAATTGAAGTGAGTGGACCTCTTGTAACTGTTGTGTATTGATAACTTGTTACAGAAGTTGACTGATTATTGTAATAGTAGTAACCAAAACCTAAAGCAGAAAGTATTATGAGTAACGTAAGAATGCGGTGTTCTTTACCTAATGTGTATATATAAACAAAAAAAGAAGTTATTTTTTTCATCGTGTTGTAAAATGTATGAATAGGGTTATATATGCTAATACGTTACAGTATCTCAAATTCTTTCACTTTTTAGAAGTTTTTCTTATTTTTATATAATTAAAGAAAGGGGGAGTAGTATGTTGTTAAGTGATATACTTTATTGTAAATATGCTCACATTTGAAATTTTATATCTTATCCTTGTTTTATTTGCAATGAGTGTTACTGTTTAGT
>JAGOQU010000009.1 GCA_018063165.1 Minisyncoccota bacterium
CTGTAGTAGAAAGTGCTGAGAAGGTAGTAGGATAGGTTACTGTTTGAGCTGTGGTGGTGAGAGTGGCTTGTGATGCTTGATTAATAGTTACTGTAGCATTAGCTGAGGTAATAGCATTGTAATTAGTATCTGCTGCTTTAGTAGCGTTTACTGTACATGTTCCAG
This sequence comes from Minisyncoccota bacterium, assembly GCA_018063165.1. Classification (GTDB taxonomy): domain Bacteria; phylum Patescibacteriota; class Minisyncoccia; order Phycocordibacterales; family UBA5272; genus UBA11704. The sequence goes on from JAGOQU010000009.1 coordinate 166, forward strand.
CTGCAGTGAAGGTTACGACACCACCTGATGTAACAGAACAGTTAGCGGTACCAGCAGCTACAAGAGCGTATGTTACAGCACCTCCTCCACTACCTCCAGAAGAAGAGAGAGTAAGACCTGATCCATAGGTAGAGGTAGTGTTAGTAACGGTGAGTGCTCCTTGTGTACCTTTGTTTACGGTAAATGTCTGAGCTGCAGATGATGTTACTAGATAATTAGTATCTGCTGCTTTAGTTGCAGTTACAGTACATGTACCAGCTGATGTGTATGAAAGAGTAGTACCTATAACTGAACACCCTGCTGTACCTGCTGAAGTAACAACATATGATACAGCTCCAGAGCCTGAGCCTCCTGTAGTAGAAAGTGCTGAGAAGGTAGTAGGATAGGTTACTGTTTGAGCTGTGGTGGTGAGAGTGGCTTGTGATGCTTTATTTATTGTAAAAGACCATACATAGTTTGGATTTGTTTGAGTTACTCCATCATAGGTGTATACGTGCCAATAAAAAGTTCCATATCCTGGTGCACATGTATAAGATGTACCAGTCTGCCAACCAGAATTACAAACCACACCAGTCTCTGCATCTGCTCCTGTAGTTACACGAAAATAATACTGAGGAGTTTGACCGTCTACATCTGTAACTATATTTGTTGTGAATGTAACATTAGAAGTTCCGTTACCTGTAAGAACAGCAGTATTTGCTGGTGATACAAGCGTCGATATAGGAGGTGCAGTATTAGTAATAGTAAACTCTGTTGGATTCTCATCTCGAGAGCCTTGATTATTCAAATTATCATATACATATGAAAATGCTCTATACTGAGTACTGTATGATTCATTTAACGTAACATCATAATAATACTGACTACCATTCCATGTCATAGTTCCTCCGTTTACTTTGTTCCAACTTGAATATGGATATGTTCCTAGATAAAAAAGTGCGTTACCTGTCTGTAGACCTGAACCACCATCACTAGCAGATACATAAAAACGTGCAGTTCCTCCTTTTGCTACATTTGTTGCACTTATGTCTGTAACACTTGGTGCTGATGTATCTCTACGAATATACTCTCCATTTGAATTAGCACTTTGATTACCTGCATTATCATATGCATACCAATAATAGTATCTATATGCTCCATCACTAGGAAGATCTCCGCCACTAACTACTTCACTTGTGCCTGCGTGTTCACCTGAGGCTGTCCATACAGAACACCCTCCTGCGTTGTCATGACTACGACAGAGTTTATATCCTCGTATACCAGAACCAGAGTCAGTGGATCCACTAGTGTTTGCTGTGAAGTCTGTTTTTACATAATGATCTCCTGTCCAAGATGCTGTCATGGTTCCTGGTGTACTTGGCCCTGTAGTATCTGACCACTGTGCGGTAAGCGCTTGTCCTCCAATAGGCATAGTACCAGCAAGAGCTGGAGACCATCCTGTGAATGTGTATCCTGAACGTGTTGGGTTAGCGGGTGGTGTTATAGCGCTACCGTATGCTTGAGTGATGGTAGAGACGGCAGAGCCTCCGTTTGAGTTAAAGGTAACGGAGTAATTGTTTACCGACCACTGTGCAGTAAGCGCTTGTCCACCTGAAGGCATAGTACCGGCAAGAGCAGGAGACCATCCTGTGAATGTGTATCCTGCACGTGTTGGATTAGCGGGTGGTGTTATAGTGCTACCGTATGCTTGAGTGATGGTGGAGACGGCAGAGCCTCCGTTTGAGTTAAAAGTGATGGAGTAATTGTTTACTGACCACTGTGCAGTAAGCGCTTGTCCTCCAATAGGCATAGTACCAGCAAGAGCAGGAGACCATCCTGTGAATGTGTATCCTGAACGTGTTGGGTTAGCGGGTGGTGTTATAGTGCTACCGTATGCTTGAGTGATAGTGGAGACGGCAGAGCCTCCGTTTGAGTTAAAGGTAACGGAGTAATTGTTTACCGACCACTGTGCAGTAAGCGCTTGTCCACCTGAAGGCATAGTACTAGCAAGAGCAGGAGACCATCCTGTGAATGTGTATCCTGCACGTGTTGGGTTAGCGGGTGGTGTTATAGTGCTACCATATGCTTGAGTGATGGTGGAGACGGCAGAGCCTCCGTTTGAGTTAAAAGTGATGGAGTAGCTGTTTACGGTACAGCCTGTTGTTATAGTATAACTTCCAGACATTGTTCCAGCAGAACACGTTCTTACTTGTGAAGAACACACATCAGCATATGAAGCTGCATATGCAGTATCAGAATACCCCGAAGACACATTCCCCCATGGAGTACCAGTACATCCTGGTGTACATGATGTTGCTGCATAGGTACCAAGAAGAGATCCAAAATTACATGTTCTTGTTTCTGATGCGCAAGCACCAGCTGGTGCTGCATTTGCATATCCAGTTCTTTGTTGACCATGAGCTAAGTCACCCCATGGCGTACCTAGACATCCTGCGACACAAAATTGATTTGTATAACTACCAGACAAACCAGAACCAGAAACACAATTTCTTGTTTCAGAAACACAAGAGCCAGCAGGAAAAGAACTTTGATACGCTGTCATACCTGTAGAAGGAGCAAGAATACCTCCCCAAGGAAGAGGGCAATTGACCGCAACATTTCTACTACACGTACCACCGAACCATTCCATACCATCTTGTACTGTTTTCCAATCAAAGGTATACACACCCGGTGTAGAAGGTGCTGTAAAGTTACCATTAAAAGAACCAAAATTTGCAGGGCTTACAGAAGAGCTAACTAACGACATTCTATTGGTTCCCCACGTCATATTATCGTGTCCATTCTGAGATCCTAAATTAAAATTATGACCCGTCTTCCACGTAGATTGTCCAGAGTTAATCATACTAATATTAAGAGAAAAAGTTTGACCAGGTGTAAGATCTGTGGGAGGACTAGAAAAATCACATATTGAATCATTTGGCAGATATCTTGCAAAGTTGGCAGTGCCACACCATATTGGTGGTGGATCTTTGACTTGTGCATACATATACACGTGTGAAGAAAAACCAGCATACTCTGGATACCCTGAAGCGTCATTATGGTTAGCAAGATTAACATCCGCATACCATGTACCACCACCTTGATTATATCCCTGATACCAAACAATATCATTCTGACCATTATTGTCTCCCCAAACAGGAAACATTACATTAAGAACATCCCAACTTACTCCATATGCATACAATCTAAATGTTCCAGATATACCGCGCACAGTTGGTGCTGATGCTGAAGCCGAAGAACAAGTCGCAGCAAACGTACGAGTTGTACCACTTACCACAAGCGCGAGAAGTATCACACCCAAAAAGATTATTGACTTAACTTTCATTACTTCTAAGTATATAGTGAAAGTAACATTTTAAAACAAAGTTATCTGTGTATAACTTCTTATATCACAACGGTTTTTCAGAAAAAGAAAACTATATTTTTTATACATCAAACTATCGTTATATTCTAATACTTGCAAAAGTTATACATAAAAGCGTATTAAATCACTTCCCTTTTTAAACTACTTTACAGCTTATTATTTTCTTGTTTACTATCGACCTTCACACAAAATACAATAACGTCCCACATGGGACGTTATTGTATATTTTTTAAAAAATTTTATTTTTAGTATCTTGATGTTCTTGCTTTTGGAACAAATGTAAGAGCATGTCCAAGCTTCTTAGCACGACCTGTACGACCAATACGATGTATATATGTTTCGTAATTATTTGGAATGTCGTAGTTAATCACAAGAGAGATATCAGAAATATCGAGTCCTCTTGCGGCAACATCAGTTGCTATCACAACTTGCACTTTACCTGTCTCGAGAGCCTTCACTGCACGTTCACGTTCACGGTTATGCATATCACCATGAAGTGCAAGAGCTTTGAATCCACGCTTAGTAAGTTCTTCTGCAAGACCATCTACATGTCTCTTCATCTCTCTAAAGATGAGTACTTTTGTATACTCAGGTTTGATAAGAATTTCGTGAAGTGCTTCTACTTTTTCAGCATCAGTATTTACACGTATCACATCTTGCATAACAGATGCAGCTGTGTCCCGAGTCTTCACACTCACAGTTACAGGATCAACAAGAAAATCTGTACAGAGTCTCTTGATATCAGGAGAGAATGTCGCAGAGAAAAATAGCCCCTGTTTTGTTTTTGGCATAGCACCTAATATGGATCTCATGTCATCAATGAATCCCATGTCGAGCATTCGGTCAGCTTCGTCGAGTACTATACTATTAAAATAACTCATTTTAATTTTTCCTCGTTCAATAAGATCCTTAACACGCCCAGGTGTACCAATGACAGCGTTAACACCAAGTTCAAGTTCTTTTATTTGACGCATGATAGGAGCACCTCCCACACATGATACTGAGAAAAGTTTCATACCTCTCGTAAATGCTATGAACTCAGCTTCTACTTGTTGAGCAAGTTCACGTGTCGGACAAAGTACCATCATCTTATGATCTTTATCTGCCACTAATTTATTAATCAATGGTATTAAAAAAGCTGCAGTCTTACCTGTACCGGTAGATGCTATACCTATTACATCTTTACCAGACAGAACAACCGGAATAGATTGATCTTGAATAGGAGAAGGCGTAACAAGACCTTTTGCAGTTAAATTTAAAGAAAGTGTCTCGGCGATACCAAAATCAGTAAACGCATGTTTTGCTGTATAGTGATCTACCTCTGTTACACCAGCCTCTTTATTAATAAAAAGTTTTTCATCTATAAAATCTTTCTTGAAACTTCTTTTTGCATTAAAAGCACGTGGTGCCTGTGAGTGACCTCCACGAGAAGAACCGAAACGTGATGGTGCACGAGAAGAATACCCACCCCTAGATGGATAACTACCATCTCTAGAAGACGAATAAGAACGCCCTCTACTAGGTGATGAAGATCGAGCACGAGAATCAGAACGTGAGTCAGAAGATGACCCACCAGTTGTAATGGTGTACATATATTTGTGTATTTAATTAAGGTTAATTTGATTATTTGCGCTCTGCTTCTTTTGTGGAAGACTCGTCTATCTAGAACGATAGATTTATGGTTAGCCACAACGCGTCAAATAGAACCTGACCACACATGGATATCCATAAGGAAATAATTACTACTATTCTAGCAGAATTATAAAGAAATGTCAACCTATTATATAAAATCACCTTATAGAAGGCTACTACACCACATGTTTTTTATAATCCTTTTTTAAAAGAAACAATTAGAGTCGATGATTCCCAGAACCTAGTACAATCACCAAACAAAACACCACTATCATTGCTACGTTTGCAATTATTAAATGATTCAGTATAATATCTTTTTTTATTATAGAAAATATAACTAATCCTATATAGAGTATGGGGAGGCCAATAAGCAGTACATTAGCTTTAGTACCCCAAGCGAATAAAACCATAAACCATACGCCAATAAACCAAAAAAAAGTATGTACCAATGTTAGAATTAAAGCCATAGTACTATAACTATATCATATATTATTTGAACCATATAGTTAATAATATACTACCTGTGTATTTTTATTTTATATTTTCTTCCCTTACCTCTGAAATCTCTAAGCATTCATCATCTTTTTATAGACTTCGTATAACGCTCTTGTATCAGCAAGCGCTGTATGAGCTTTACTATTTTCTACTTTAAGCAATTCACAAAGATATCTAAGTGAAAATTTATCTGCTGCTTTAGCATCATACAAACGAGCAAAAGCAATAGAAATGGTATCTAATTTTGCATAATGCATATTATTTTCCACACCAGTTTCTTCAAAAGCTTTCATCACAAAATTATAATCAAATACAAGATTATGTGATACAAAACTACAACTTTGAGTCTTTTTAGAAAACTCTTCCATAGCTTTTTTTCTATCTACAGCAAACATCCAATCAACTTCATTATATCCGTTAACTCTAAGAGCTTGTTCCTCAGCTCTTTCAGGATGTTCCATTTTAATTTTCCATTCACATTCTTCTATTATTTCTAACTTAGGTCCTTTTCCTTCACGTTCTACCTGTCTTGCAATAATCACAGCAAGTTCAATAATTTCATGCTTATCAGGATCTGTCCCTGTTGTTTCTGTGTCAATAAATGCTAGATTGTGTACTTTCATATACTAAATAAAAATGTGATTGTTTGGTGTTAAAAAATAAAGTGTAACATGTATTATTAGCTTTTTCTAATTAAAATAATACCTTATGTAGATTTTATCTAAGATATTTTTGTATATTTCTCTTATGTTCTTCAAACGTTTTTGCATAATACATTTTTCCATCTTTACCAGTAAGGTAATACAAATACGGTGAAGGTGTAGCGTTAAAAACAGCTAGAATAGAAATTTCACCAGGGTTGTTAATTGGTACAGTTGGTAACCCTTTTATTGTATAGGTACTTGTAGCAACATCAACTTGAAGAAGCATTCCCTTTTGGAGACGTGACAGTAATATCCCTGCAACCATTTGCATATCTTCTTTTGTTTTTGCTTCCCCTTCTAAGATAGCTGCGAGCGAAAGCACTTCCTCATGACTAGAAAGTGGTGAAGGTAACGATACTTCTTGTACAAAATGCATGTACTTATTTTCAAATGTATTCTTCATTATTTTTATGATTCCTTCTGCTGTGCTTGAAGGTGACAAAAAATATGTAGATGGAAAAAGTTTTCCGTGCACTTTAGTTTCTTCAACAAAACGCAAAAAAGAATCAACAGAAATTGTAGGTATAACTTTATGAACACTTTCTGCTATCTCATCCACAGTACTCCCTTCTGGTATCGTAATAGATAAAAGAGGTACATCTGGTTTTCCAAAAGAAAATTTTTTAACAACATTTAATAAATTAAGAGGTTCATTAAAAGAATATCCACCCGCTTTAAGCATTCTATCTTTTCCAGCTGAAGATATGAGAGCTCTAAAAAATAAATCAGATGTAATATATTTTTCTTCTTTTAATCTAACACTAACACTTTTTAATGTCTCATTTTCTGCAATAACAAAACGTGAATTACTAGGAAAGTCACTAGGTACATATTTAAAAAGTGTATATGTATAAAAAGAAAGCAAAAAAATACTACCTAACAACAACACAAATAAAACACTTTTTTTAATAGAAAATAAAGGCATATTATATTGGAAGATTTGCTGGAGCACTACCTTTAACACTATCTATTCTTGGAATAGTTGGAGTCATCGCAACCTGACCCGGCAAGTGCCATAGCGTTGCGATCTCTTCAAGGTTCATAATAGAGACCTGCTCTGCCTGAGGATGATCAAATGGGTGGAGAATAGCCTCATATATCATTCTAAATACTTTACGTGACTTTGTAGGATAATGATAAAACCATTTATCTTCAAATTTATCAAGCCCTTTTCTTTCACCCACATGAGGAAAGAACCCTTCTCTTTCTACATACTCATCAAAAATTTCTTCCGACCTCCAATCAACTCTTTTTCCACCTAATCTTTCCCAGGCAAAATCATATGGGTCAGAAACATTAGGAGAAAGAAAATTGGAACCTTTGAATATCTTGGGGAACGATAATATATTTTGTATTTGCTTAACGTCAAAATTTTCACGCTTAGTTACATATACAAGACGTAGCACTACAAGAGCAAGAGGTTTTGAAATTTTTTTATTAATAGCTTCAAGTTCTTCCTTTTCCTCAAAAGGTATATCCATTTCTTTTCTAGGAACAGGTTTCATTTCTTCAAACTCGTAGAGAATATCTTTTTTTATTTCATTACCTTCAGCATCTTTCCCGACAGTCTTTTGTCTTACTTCACCATAATCACCTATTACCTTATCACCAGGTTTAATAAAATGAGATGTACGTATTTGTGTTTTTCTGTCCTTAGCCATTTCAGATAAAGATACATGCTCATGTGTCTGCTCATTAACATAAAATTTTGGCATTCTTCTTCCGTCATACACAGATTCATCCTGTATTAAAATTTGATACCAAAAATGCTCTCCCTTTTTTATACTTCCCATAAATTCAAGAAGCGGTGTTATTGGATCTATCTTAAATTCTTCTTTTGGATCTTTATCAAGACCAAAATCAACATATGTTTTTATCATACTAAAATCAGAAGGCATTTCGTACTTATCTTTATCGTCTTTTGGTTCTTTTCCACCAGATTTTGAATATTCTTTTCCAGTTTTAGGATTTGTTGGTTTCCATTTTTTACCAAGCTTATAGTATGCGCTCCAGGTATTCACATCTTTTGATAAATGATGATAGCGTATTTTCTTGGTATAATCATCTGCTTCTACTATTTCAATTCCTGGGTATTGCGCATAAAAATTAGCTTCTACTAATGCTCTAAATTTTTTATTAATTCTTACATAAAAATGTATAACACCTTCAATAGAAGCAATTTCAAGTGATGAAAATGCAGGCAGATTACCATCAAATGTTTTTCCGTACCAATTAGCAACCCCTCCAGTTTGAAGAAGAGATGAGATTGCTACTTCTGTAGCAAAAGGAGATTTATGAATTTCTCTTGGTAATTTTATTTCAAGCAAAATACAATCACCATTAAATTTATCTAAAAATTTTTGATTAACATACATCATCCAAAAACGCCAAGACCAGACAGGAAGCATAAGAAAAACACAAATATAGATAAGAGTAAGACCTACGTCAATAACAAATTGCATAGTAAAAGTATATCATAATGAAGACCTATCAAACACTTAAAAAGAAATAGATATGGGGAAAATAAAAGCGCCTTACGGCGCTTTTATTTTCCAATTTTATGCTAATGTATAATCTCCTGCTACTTTACGGAAATATTTTCCATTCTGAAGATTAACAAGAACTGTGTTTGGTTTTACAATTCTTTTATCAAGAACACGCTTAATAATTTCTTCTTTTGAAATTGGTCTTCCCGCTTCTTTTAATACTTCAAAAATAACGTCTCTTACCACACCACCAGTGTGACCCCAATCTTTAAGACCGTACATACCACGACCGACAAGTACAAAACGAGAGTCTTTTATCAATTCATTGTGACATGTCGCCACATGAGCTTTTTTACCAAATGTTTTGTTAATTTCACTAGCAACTTCTTTAAAGTGCATAGGACGGCCAGCACGACGCATAATAAGATATGCATAATCTTTGATACCGCGAGCTTTAACATGAGGAGAGGATGTACGTCCCCATTCTGAAAGTTGATTCTTACCTACTACTTTAGAAAGAGCTAAGTAACGATAAATAATTTCTTTGTTATCTTTATATTCAGAAACGAGTTCTGTAAGGTGACCCATAAAACGATTAAAAACTTCCTCTTCTGCAACCAAATCTTCTTGTGAAATAGAACTGTATAATTTATTCAAAGCTTCTCGTACATGCTTAGCAGTCTTAGCATCTGTACTAAAATGAGATTTAAAATTATCATCTTCTTTATGTTTTTCAAAATCTTCACCAAGAGCTAAATACAAGTTAATATGATTCTGAATAACAGGATCCTTAGATATGTGATGCATCAAATGATCTTCAGACACAACAGAACCAAGTTCTTTAATGATAGTACGCAACTCATCAAAAATAAAAGAACTTTCTTTGTATTCTTTTGATTTTTTGATAGAAGCAAGCGCAAAATTTTCGATCTGACGAACTCTCTCGCGCGTAATATCATACGTCTTGCCTATAGCTTCAAGAGTCATACGAGATTCTTTCTCAAGTCCATAACGATTAACCACAATTTCCCGTGTTCTTGGGTTAAGTGTAGTTAAAAGTCTTTTAGATATTGCTTTTGGTTTAAAAGTGATGCCTGACATAGTTATTAATTAATTTAGTTTATTGTACCAGATTTTCATAAAAACGTCAAATTATGATGTTGACAAGTCTATTTTGAATAACAATTACTTTTTTGACAGGCGTATCTCCTACATATTTCTTATACATATCTTGTTTTTTTACAGAAGAAATAACCTCTTCATCTGAACTATCTCTTTTTATTACAAACGTACCCCTCATTTTTCCTCCTATCTGAAGTGCCATGGTTACTTCTTCTGTTACTAAATATTGAGAATTATATACTGGCCACGAAGAAAGATGAATAGTTCCCGTGTTTCCTAATGTATTCCAAATTTCTTCTGTTAAATGTGGAGCAAAAGGTGCTAGTATTTTAATAAAATCAAGATACTCATCTTTTGTAAAACTACCAGATTCCATAGCGTTAAGAAGTATCATCATCTGAGAAATAGCAGTATTGAACTTAAATTTTTCAATATCCTCTGTAACTTTTTTAATTGTTTTATGAAGTTCATTTACAACGGTACTTGTGGTAGATATTTTTTCTCTAAGAGAATACACTCTATCTAAAAATTTATCTGAACCTTTGATACTAGACGTACTCCACGCTGCAGTTTGTTCAAATGGTGCCATAAACATTTCATATACACGAAGCGTATCTGCTCCATACTCTGCAACAACATCGTCTGGATTAATAATATTCCCCCATCTTTTACTCATTTTTCTTCCGTCTTCTGCAAGAATAAAACCAAGAAATTCTAGTCTAGCAAATGGTTCCTGTGTAGTTACCACCCCTATATCATAAAGAAACTTATGCCAAAAACGAGCATATATAAGATGTCTTGTTGCATGATCACCTCCTACATACACATCTACTTGACCCCATGCTTTTTCTATAGAAGGATCTATTAACATGTCTTTATTTTTTGAATCAAGAAAACGGAGATAATACCAAGATGACCCAGCCCACTGCGGCATTGTATTAGTCTCTCGAATAAATAGTTTTCCTTCGGGATATGATTTAAATGTACCTTTTTCTGTGATGAACCCCTTAATATGAGTCCATTCCTTAATACCCGCTAAAGGAGATTCACCTGTTCCAGTTGGTTCATAACTCTCCACTTCAGGTAAAAGTACTGGTAACTCACTTTCATCTACCATATACACTTTTCCATGTTCATCTCTTACAACAGGAAATGGTTCCCCCCAATAACGTTGACGTGCAAATACCCAATCTTGTATTTTATACTTTACAACTTTTTTACCACCAAAATCTTCAGTGATTTTTATTTTCGCTTCTTTACTGGAAAGAGAAGTGTATACATCAGAATTAACAAGAACACCTTCTTCTGTAACACACACGTTTTCGGTATTTTTATTTGAAATAGATATTACCTCTGTGATTGGTAATTTATATTTTTTTGCAAATTCAAAGTCTCTCTCATCATGTGCAGGCACCGCCATAATAGCACCAGTACCGACACCTCCTAATACATAATTTGCTACCCATACAGGTACTTTATTTTTTGTTGAAGGATTAATAGCATATATACCAGTAAATACACCTGTCTTTTCTTGTATCACTGTATAATCATTTTCTTTCTTTTGTTCTTCTAAAGTTATATCAACATATTCCTTAACAGAACTATCTGTATCCCATCCTGCATCTAACCAATACTTTGCAGTTTCAGCAGAAATAGCTACAAACGTTACACCAAAAAGAGTGTCAGGACGAGTAGTAAAAACAGTAACAGACATTTGACCATCTTCATGATCTTTTACATCTGTTAATAAAAAATTAAATTCTGCACCTTCACTTCGTCCTATCCAATTCTTTTGCGCAGTCTTCACCCCTTCTGGCCAATTAAGTGTATCTAAATCAGAAAGCATACGATCAGCATACTCTGTTATTTTAAGCACCCATTGACGTATAGGTTTTTTTTCAACAACACTGTCACATCTTTCACAAAGAGTACCATTTAAATCTTCATTAGCAAGACCTGTTTTACATGTTGGACACCAATTAATAGGTTCATTACTCTCATACGCAAGACCTTTTTCATATAATTTAGTAAATATCCACTGTGTCCATTTATAAAATTCTGGGTCCGTTGTATTTATTTCCCTATCCCAATCATAATCACAACCAATATGAGAAAGTTGCTGTTTAAAATTAGAAACATTTTTTTTCACGGCTACACTTGGTTGAATTTTATGTTTAAGTGCAAATTGTTCTGCAGGAAGACCAAAAGCATCCCATCCCATTGGATGAAGAACGTCTACCCCATTCATACGCTTAAATCTAGAATAAATATCTGTAGCAATATATCCTTTAGGGTGACCAACATGGAGCCCTTCACCTGAAGGGTACGGAAACATATCAAGAATATATGCTTTTTTATCTCGTGGGAGACGAGGTGTTGCGTATATATTTTCTTCTCTCCATTTATTTTGCCACTTTATATCATTATGTTTGTGATCGTATAATTTCATATCTCTATACTATCAAATCAGACAGCTCTCGACAAACAAAATTATCTCTATTTATTGTCATATAAAAAGCGAATCACTTCGTGATTCGCTTTTTACCTAGATACACCTAATAAACTACATTACATATTATCTTCCATAATACATTTCAGTAGGAATAACACGCTTAAAACATGCTTCACCTACATCATGATTCCAAAATGGAGTCATGTCACCTTCATAATAATAATTTGTTGGTGAATACTTAGCACTAGAAACATCTAAAACATTAACAGTGTTACCGGTAAAAGCCTGTCCTCTTTCATCTAGATTGCGAACAATATCAAACGTTGCACATAATTCAAATATAGCTGGTGTTGTTACAACTTTTTTATCTTGTGTTATATTTTTTGCAAACATAGATTGTTGTACAACTTTGTATCCATACTCTTTTTTTGTAACAGGATCTTGTAATGCTGTAAAACCTCTAAAAGCATTATTAAGCTCAGAAAGAGATTCTGGTATTTTTCCTGTCTCTTGGAAACGGTTTAAAATTTCTTGTTGCAAACGTGAAAGATCAGAAAGTCTTGTAGAATCTATTTTCTTTGCTCTCATTTCTTTAGGTGTGCCGATAATGGTAATACTCCAAACAATAGACACAAGCACTACACTTGAAGAAACAACTGCAAATATCATAGGAATATACGTCTTTTTTGTATATTCACGTCGTACTAAATATACATAGTATGAAAACAAAGAAAGAGACACAATAAATATTGTAAGTGCTTTAAGACCAAATCTAACAGAAATTTCACCACCTAAGTACGTATAAATAATAGATACAAGAGTACCTATTAACGTACATACGGTTACAAATAATGTAAGATATGTCATTACTTTTCGTATTGTTAAATCTTGTTTATACGGAAACTTTGAAATATCTTTAGAAATATACCAAGAAAGACCTACATACACTGGAAAAATAACAACGAGAGATGCGATAGCAAAACGCACATCACTATTGTACATATCAACATATGTTTGTGCATTAAGCACATCAACAAACTTGCGATCTATTGCTGTAAAAATAATAGTAATAAAATTAACAACACTCCACACAAGAGAGATACCGACACCAATATACAACAAAACATCAATTGCTTTTGTTTTTATTTCTGTGTTCATATATAGTATAAATATAATAAATTAATAAGAATGTAGAACTATACCACTTTCATTCTAGCACTTTCATGATATAGTAAAAAGGAGAATATATTTTTATGAGAACACCACTTAACCCTCTTGAAACAATGGCACTTTCTGTAACTCGCGGAATTGGCTCTGTTACATCTGTTATTATTCACACCTTTTTATTTCTAGGTGCTTTTGGACTTGTTTTTTTTGGCTTTGATTTTGATAGAGTGTTGTTAGTGCTTACAACAATAGTATCACTTGAAGCAATTTATCTTTCTATATTCATACAATTAAGTGTTAACTATCAAGCTCGCGCACTTGCAAGTGTAGAAAAAGATATTGATGAGATTCAAGAAGATGTAGAAGAGATTGCAGAGGATGTTGGAGAAATTGCAGAAGATGTAGAAGAAATTCAGGAGGCTCATGAAGAAATACAAGAAGACATTGAAGAAATTCAAAAAGATGTCGATGAGATACAAAGTGATGTCGACGAAATTCAAAAAGATGTCGATGAGATACAGGAAGATGTAGAAGAAATTGCAGAAGACGTAGAAGAAATACAAGAAGATCAATCAGAAGTAATCAAAAAGTAACTGAAAAAAATTAGGTACGTTAAAAAATAAAACTAAAAAAGTGTTTTAATTGTAGACACTACAGCCATATGATCACTGACACCATCGATTAGTTTAGTGTTCTCTGTAGAATATAACGGTGTTGTAAAAAGCCCGTCAACAACAAACATAATCTTTTGATCTTTATCTCTATGAAGATTTTGATCAATACTGGTTTTATAATGAAGAGGAATATTGTCCTTATATTTTTCTGAAATTCTTCTAAATGTTTCCTTGCCACGAGGAGCGTTAAAGTCACCACAAAGAACAAATTCTTGCAATGTATCCAAACCTTCAAAAAAAGGTTTAAGTATTTCGAGTTGATGTACAGATGATTCCCCTTTTATAGTTACAGGAAAATGAGTAACAGCATATCTATATACGTGACCATTAATATTTTTTATATCAGCCCATAAACAAACATAAGATTTGTATTGATCTGCATCTAATTTATATTCTTCTGTAGCAATCTCTAAATACTCTTCTTTTCCCCAATAGAAAAAATAATCAGAACTAATAATTGTTTTTGCAAAAATAGCAACTCCGTATCTTCTACCATACACATCTAGATGTCTCTTTAATGAAGATACGCAACGTCCGTGAACCTTGAAAACACCATTAAGGCCAGTTTTTTCTTTAATTGTTATAAAATCCTCCTCAAGAACTTCTTGCAAACAAATGACATCAGGTTGATGTTTTTCAAAAAATGGATATATAGTATCATAATGTTTATTTACTTCTATGTTTAATGATATAAATTTCATAGATTTTATAGTATGTAAAAATCTACTCAAAAATATGAAGCACCCAATTCACCACAGAAAGGACTAAAGAAAAATAAATAGCCATAAGAAGTGACGGTATTATAAAAGAAGGACCGACAATACGTGCAGCAAGAAGTATCATAGCTCCATTAATAACAAAAGAAAAAAGTCCAAGAGTTACTAAATTAATAGGAATAGACACCAATATAAAAATAGGTTTAATTGTATGATTAATAAAAGCTATAACTAACGCTACGACACATGCACTCAAAAGAGTTACAGGAACTGTTGTAAAAGTAAACACAAGAGGTATACCAACTTTTGTTATATAACTAGTTGCAAGTACTGCAAATGTTCTAAAGATAAGATATTTCATATACTAAAAATTATATATTAAGATTGAAATAGTTTTTGCATTTCTTCTAATTCCTCTTTTGAAGCAACGTACATATTTTTTTTATCAAAATCATCAGGTGTATCAGTTGGAATAAGATGTACATGTGCATGTGGTATCTGATATCCTTCAACAAGCATACACACACGAGCGCAATTGGTTTTACCTTTTAAAACTTGCGCAACGTAACGAACTCGATGCATCACTCTATCAAACATTGCTTCATCTAGTTTTAGAAAATCATCAACTTCAACCTTAGGAACCACAAGTGTATGACCTTTATGTATTGGATTAATGTCAAGAAAAGCACATACAACATCATCCTCATAAATTTTATAAGAAGGTATTTCCCCACTAATAATTTTAGAAAAAATAGTACTCATATACTATATAGTATACACCAGAACATCTCAGACTCTAGGTATACAAACACATATTCATTTAAAAAAATACAGCAACTTAGTTGCTGTATATGTTTTTTAACAATTAATATATATTAAAGATACTTAGTTTCTCTTTCTTTTTTTATTTCACACGTTTTGGAACAAGTGCCACCATTACCCCAATGACCATAATAACCTTTTGAAACGGTATTACCACATACAACACAAGGAGAAAATTTTAAAATCACTTCATCCCCGTCCTCAAGTTTTTCTTTTTTAACTACAACAATTCCACGATTATTATTTTTACTTTGATCAATACTGTATTCTTTTCCAAAAAGCTCTACAACGTGACCATTCTCTTGAGTAGAACCAAAAGAGACTGCATGTTTTGCCATTAAGCACTCCTTTAAAAAACTAACAATAATTATAATACATCTTTTTTAAAAAAGTGTCAATTTAATACACCAAACAGATTAGATTATTCTCTTAACTTGATCGATTCTTTCTTTTCTTGTTCCAGAAATGACCTTTACCGTACTCTGATGTTTTCTTGAGATATCTAAAAGTACTCTTAAAAAATGATGGTTCACAGTGTCGATGTACGAAGTTGTAACATCACGTGTTCCATCATCAACAAGAGGCACAGATACTGCTGTTGGTATAAAAAGATACACGTCAACTTCAGTAAGTGTCGCAAGCATCATTGCTTCTGTTTCGTCAACAAACCATTTTGGTATTTGTCCTTTTTCATATTGAACATAGGTATACACATAATTATCAATCATACACCTATCAAAAATAATGTTGTATTCATTATTCCCTCTCATTTGTTCAAAAATAAACTCACGTATTTCTTTTTGACTTTCAAGACCAGAAAGCTGATTAACATCAAGACCTTTTTCTTCTATAACATTACGATATGTTCTTTCTGTAGTTTTATAATGCGAAAACTCTTTAAGAAAATCTTGAACAAAAGTTGATTTTCCTGTATTTTGTGGACCTATAACTGCTATTCTCATACATCTGAGTATATCAGAAAATCATTCAAAATTCATAGATTTTAAAAAACTTTTTCTATGATATTTTGTAATTCCAAAAGCCGTAATAGCCTCGTAATGTGCTTTTGTGCCATATCCAACATGATTTTCAAAAGTATATAAAGGCAACTCTTTAGCAATAATCTTCATAAGAGTATCTCTATATACTTTTGCAATAATAGACGCAAGGGATATTTCTACAAATTTTTCATCTCCTTTAATATGTGTCGACTGATTTATATATCTCTCTGGTGCATATAACGATCCATCAAGAACTATCTTTGTATTTACTGAAACCCCTTCTTTTTCTAATTGCATAAGTGCTTCTGTCATCGCTTCTTTAATAGCAGTAGATATTCCTATTTCATCAATACGTTCT
Organism: Minisyncoccota bacterium; assembly: GCA_018063165.1. Taxonomy (GTDB): domain Bacteria; phylum Patescibacteriota; class Minisyncoccia; order Phycocordibacterales; family UBA5272; genus UBA11704. The sequence goes on from JAGOQU010000009.1 coordinate 17,159, forward strand.
GCACTAACTTCACCTATACCCCACATAACTTTCTTTTCTTCTTTTAAAAGATCAAGTGCCATTCTTATTTTCTCTCTATTTTTCTCTGATAATTTTTTACTATCTTTAAGTTTATTTTTTGGGAAAAGATACAAAAGATCATAACCTTCTTCTATAGCACAAGCGCATATAACAACAGGACCTGCAATTGGCCCACGCCCAACTTCATCTACACCTACTAGATACACCATAGGTATTTACTGTTCTTTTGTACACGTACCATTATAAAAATCTAAAGCAAGACACACCTTACCATTTTTAAAAGCACAAGTAGCCTTTTCTGATGCTAATGTTTGACCACCTAACCATACACAATATTTTTGTTCTATAGTATCATATCCAGTTATTTTTCTTCCTCCAACAGGACATTCACCTCTTAAAAGAGCCCATTCTTCACAAGCTCTATTATCTTCGAAAGTACATAAACTGTATTCACCACCATCACCACGTTTTTGTATAGCTAGTATTCCACCAACTTTTTCGCAATTGGTAGATGCTGGATTACTTATACCAACATTAGTATTAACATGTGTAGATTGTGATGTGGTTGCGTTATTTTTAACAATATTTTCTTTTATTTCTTCTTTTTGTATAGCACAATCCTTAAACGTAATACCACCAAACTCTTCAATAAAAGCTGTGTCACCTTTATTCCAAAATACAAACGTCTCATCTGTATTTGCATATCTAGCACCTGATCCAGACATTACTTGAGTTAAAGACAAGTACCTTCTATCACTTAATGTTACATCAACTTTTTCTGAATAAAAAGATGCAAGAATATATTTTGATTCAGAACACACGAATTTAACAGTGTTAATTGGGTTCACAATAATCTCTTTGGGTTCTTGTGTTTGAGTATTAAGAGTAAGAAGATACATAAACGACACAATTAAACTCACAACAATACCTATTAAAAATATTTTTTTCATACTTAAAGTATATCATTACATGGATAAACTTACCCGAATTAGTTATTTTTTGTTACAATGCTATTGTACATTATGAAATACGATGGTAAACAAGAGTCTTTACATATACAAAAAGAGCTCCAAAAACGTGTCCAAGTGCTCAAAAAAAAACCTGTAGTGGCTGTTATTTCTGTGCCTATACATCCAAGCATTGCTTCTTTTATAGCGATAAAAAAAAGATATGCAACCGCACTGGGAATAACAATACAAGAATATGTATTTGACGATACAGTAACGACAGAAAAAATAAAAAATACATTACAAGAAATAATACACACTAATTCATGTGACGGTATTATTATTCAACTACCATTACCAAAAACGTGTGACACGACATCACTTATAAATAGCATTCCAGAAAATCTTGATATAGACGTACTTGGAGAAAAAGCTTGGCAACATTTTTGCATTTCAAAAACTCCTATCCCTCCTGTTGCTGGTGCAATAGCGCATATACTTACTACAACCAAGACCGACATACATAACAAAAAAATTGTCATTATTGGTAAAGGAAAATTAGTAGGAGAACCTATTAGTATATTGCTCAAACATCAAGGTGTTACGCCAAGTATTGTAGAAATAAATACACCAGACGAACTAAGAATGTCTCTTTACAAAGATGCTGATGTTATTATTTCAGGTATTGGATCACCTCATCATCTGAAACCAGAGTTTTGTAAAAAAGGTGTAATACTTATTGATGCAGGAACTAGTGAACAATCAGGAACTCTTTCCGGTGATATTGACCCATTATGCGAATCAATTGCATCTATATACACCCCTGTTCCTGGTGGAGTTGGACCACTTACAGTTGCTTGTCTTTTTAAAAACCTTTTAAATTTATTAGAGAAAAAATACATCAAGCCTGCCACTCTTTCTTAAGAAGACCGTATACAAGCATATCAGAAAATTCTTCATTTCTTTTACGGCTTTCACGAATTCTTCCTTCAAGAGTAAAACCTAATCTTTCTGGTATAGCTTTACTTCTACTATTACTCGAATCACATTTTATTTGTATACGATGAAGCTTTAAATCATTAAACCCATATCTAATTACTGCTTTTACACACTCATTCATTATTCCTTTTCCTTCATAATCTTTATCTATCCAATATCCAATTTCAGCATATTCATGTACGGTTTTTATAGTATGAAATCCAGCACGGCCAATCCAAGCACCATCATACCAAATTCCAAAATCAGCTCCAGTTTTCTTATTAAATTTTTCAATCTCACCTTCTAAATATTTCTTAGTATCATCAACAGAAAGAGTGACATCAACCCATGGAAGCCATGAACGTAAATGATCTCTATTTTTATCACTAAGTAAAAAGAATTTTTCTGCATCTTCTACTGTGCAAAATTTAAGAGATAATCTTTCATTAATTTTTATTTCGAAATTCATAAAGTAATATATATAAGTATATCAAAAAATACTTATTTAACCCTATGAATCATAATAGTATTAAATTTCTATAAATACAATAGAAAGAAAACAGTAAAAATATAATCAAAAACAAAGCAGTTTGTTTTATTCTAGTGCGCCGGGTTGGATTTGGTCACAAAATCAGCTCCTACGTCGCAGATGATTTCGCGACCCCCATTCAAATCCACCGCAAGACAAGCCGTTGTCTTGCTACTTATAGCAGACAGAATATAATAAATGCTCTACACGACTACGTGTAGAGCATTTATTATATTTGTGCGCCGGGTTGGATTTGAACCAACGAAGCCCGGAGGCGACAGATTTACAGTCTGTTGTGATTGACCACTCCACCACCGACGCATATTTTTAATACCTATATATTCTATACTTTTTTATATAATTTTACAACCTTACTATACCAACACAAAATATAGTAAGTATATTAGAGATATTGACTTATAACATATATCTGTACGATACTACAAGAAAGAAGTACCTTACCGTAATTGTATTTTTATCAAAGGAGGCATCAAATGGCTGATATAGTTAAAAAACAACTTATACTTATTGTTGAAAATAGTAAAGCGTGCCAACAATACTATGCACAAGAATTACATCATTACGCAACAATACAACAAGCAACAACCATAGAAGAAGGTTCACGACTTGTTGCTGACTATTTTGACAATAAAGTAATACTTATATTAGATGGAACATTATCACATCACTTATATGCACTCGCTATACTTAGAATAGCTAAAGAGATTGCAACAAAAAAACAATTCACCCCAATAATAGTATCAGGTTCTTCTACAGAAAAAGATAATGAAAAACTTATTCTTAGTGGCTGTACATATAATGCAAAAAATAAAAAAGAAGTGGTACCTATTGTAAAAAAAATACTAGAAGCACTATAAATAAAAAACCGTCGATACGATCGACGGTTTTTGATATTCATAATTAAGAAATATGATACAAACTCTTTTTTGATTGTCTGAATGCACTTGGTGTTGTTTTTATAATTTTTGTGCCATGTTTATTAATCACACACAATGTAATTTTTTTCTCAAAACCTTGTTTCAAAACATTTTCATAATGATAATATTCAATTATATCAATACCTTCAACCCAAACAACCTCTGGTCTTCTTTGGTCTGGAGACTTGATTGAAATTTTCATCCCTGGTTTCACATCCACAATATCTAACTTACTCACAAAAACCTCCAATTAAAGAACAATACCAATACTTAAAATAGCACACAATAACAAAAAAACAAAGATAACAAAAAACTACACGTATATTTTGTGTAGTTTTTTGTCTATACTATTTTATTTTTTTAGTACCACATCCTTTGTAGACAAAGGGCTTGGTATTTTTTTTGGTTTATGAGCTTCAACTTCTATATCACCTTTTTTATTAACAAAAATACGAGCAATGCCACCTTTTGCAAATTTCTTTGAAAGCATAAGTGACGCAACACTATTAAGTATATGTGTTTGCATATATCTCTTAATAGGCCTTGCTCCATAATGAGGATCATACGATTTATCACCAATAAGAGATACAGCCTCATCTGTAACTTCTAACACTATCTCTTTTTCAAGCAACCTCTTAGCAAGCATATCTACCTGAAGCCCTACGATTTGTTTTATTTCTTCTTTTGCAAGAACATCGAAAATAATTGTTTCGTCTAATCTGTTCAAAAATTCTGGTTTGAAAAATTCTTTAAGAGCACCCATAACCCTTTCTTTTACTTGAGTATATTCACTACCCGCTTCATTATTAGAAAAGCCAATAGTTTCCATTTTTTGAATGTATTGACTTCCAATATTTGAAGTCATAATAATAATCGTATTCTTAAAATTAACAATACGCCCCTTGCTATCAGTTAATCTTCCTTCATCTAGAACCTGAAGCAATAGATTGAATACTTCCGGATGAGCTTTTTCTATTTCATCAAAAAGTATAACAGCGTATGGTCTATGACGTACTGCTTCTGTAAGTTGACCAGATTCATCATACCCAACATATCCAGGAGGTGAACCAATAAGCTTCGATGTAGAATGTTTTTCCATATACTCACTCATATCAACTTTAATGAGTGCTTTCTCGTCATTAAACATAAACTCAGCAAGCGCTTTTGTAAGTTCTGTTTTTCCAACACCTGTTGGACCAAGAAACATAAATGAACCAATAGGACGTTGTGGATCATTGATACCTGCACGAGAACGTCTTACTGCACCACTTATCTTTGCTATTGCATCACGCTGACTGATCACACGCTTACCAAGCTCTTCTTCCATGCGTGATAATTTTTCTTCCTCTTCTTCAAGCATTCTTACAACAGGTATACCAGTCCATCTTGCAACAACACTAGCAACCTCTTCCTCTGTTACTTCTTCTTTGAGAATTCTTCGTGTCTTTTGAAGTTTTTTTAATTTATCAACACGGTCATGTAATTCTTTTGTTAGTTCTGGTATTTGACCATAACGAATTTCTGCCACACGTGTAAGATCTGCTCTTAATTCAGCTTTTTCTGATTCAGCACGAAGAGATTCGAGTGACTTTTTTATTTCACCGATTTCTCCAAGTGTCTTTTTTTCATTTTTCCATTTAAGCTCAAGCTCATGTGTTTTTTCTTTTACATTCGCTATTTCTTCATCAATAATTGCTATTCGTTTTTTAGCCCCCGTGTCATTATCATCACTATGAGCAATAAGTTCTTTTGTGAGAGCTTCTTTTTCAATCTCAAGACGCATGATTTTTCTATGCGCTTCATCAAGAACTGGCGGTTTATTTTCAAGTGCGATACGAAGAGAAGAAGCAGCTTCATCGATAAGATCAATTGCTTTATCTGGAAGAAAACGTGACGTAATATATCGTGTAGAAAGATTTACCGCACTCACAAGAGCGTCATCTGTAATACGTACACCATGAAATAGCTCATATTTTTCTTTAAGTCCACGAAGTATAGCAAGAGCATCTGCCTCATTAGGCTCCTCAACAAACACAGGTTGAAAACGTCTTGCAAGGGCTGGGTCTTTTTCTATATGCTTCTGATACTCTTTGAGTGTTGTTGCTCCTATTGCTCGTAATTCACCTCGAGAAAGTGCTGGTTTGAGTAAGTTAGCTGCATCTGCCGAACCTTCTGTTGCGCCCGCTCCTACAATTGTATGTATCTCATCAATAAAAAGAATAATTCCTCCTTCTGAACGTTCTATTTCTTTCATGATAGCTTTGAGACGTTCTTCGAATTCTCCTCGAAATTTTGTTCCTGCAATAAGCATACCCAAATCAAGAGATACTAATTCTTTTCCTTTTAAACTTTCAGGAACATCACCTTTTGCCATACGTATAGCAAGACCTTCTACTACAGCCGTTTTTCCTGTCCCAGCTTCTCCAATAACAATCGGATTATTTTTTGTACGTCTTGAGAGTATTTGCATAAGGCGCATTATCTCTGTATCTCGACCGATAACAGGATCAAGCTTATCTTGACGCGCTAGATCAGTAAAATTACGTGTATATTTAGCTAATGCTTTATTTTTCTTTGGACCTTGAGCCTCTGTAATATTCTGAGAACGAAGTTCATCTAAAATATGATACGCCTGATCTTTATCAATACGAAAACGAGCAAGTATCTCTCTTACTTGTCCCGTTGATTCAAGAAGGGCAAGGAAAAGATGTTCAGTAGAAACAAACTCGTCATTAAATGATTGAGCTACTTTAAGTGACGTTTCAAGTGTTTGAGCAAGTTCTGGAGTTAAGTACATCTGATATGATTGACTCATCGTTGCAGCTCCTCCAGGAACTTCTATAGCATCTATTATAGAATCAGTAAGATGTATAACATCGACTTCAAGCTTTTCCAAAATAGCATGTACAAGAGACTCTTCTTGAGTAAGAAGAGCTCCAATTAAATGAAGTGGACTTACTTGATTCTGACCACGTTCAATAGCAAGTTCATGAGCACGACGTATCACTTCTTTTGCTTTAGTTGTGAAATTATTAAATGATGGAGGCATACTATATGTTGACTAATTTTCAGAGTTAACTTTTTAAAAATAATATAAATAGAAACAAAACAAAATACATATTCAATATCTCCAGTGTATCAGAATACAGTCATTTATTCGTGGTGGATAAGCAGAAAATCAAAGGAGTATAACAACAATGCCAAAAAAAATAGAATAAGTCAACTTGACGTTTATTAAAAATAATTACTTTTAAGAAATACTAAAAAACATTCATTTCTGAATGTTTTTTTAAATACACTTTTAAAACAAAAACTTATAATCTTTCTTCTACTGAATGCCAGTCAATTGACTGCATGAACGTATTAATATAGTCAGCTCTTTTTAGACCGTAATCAATCATAAAAGCATGCTCAAATACATCAGCCACCAAAAGTGGAGTAAGACCAACTAAGTGACCTCCATCATGTTCATTTACCCATACATTAAATAATGTATTATCTTTTTTATCATAAACAAGTACAGCCCAGCCAATACCACGCATAGCCATAATATCTCTAAATTCTTTTTCCCAGTTTAGAAGAGACCCCCACACACTTTCTATTTTTTGTTTCAAAACTCTATTACTTATAGGAACAGCATGCTTACCGATATTTCCAAAATATAATTCATGAAGTCTCATACCATTCCATTCCCAACCAAAACGACGATGAAGCTCTGCGTATTCTGGAGTACCAGCTTGAGCAAGCTTCATTTGGTCAATAAGTTTGTTGGTATTTGTTACATATCCTCCATATAACGCAAAGTGATTATTGAGCAATGTATCACTCATTCCTTGTATACCTAATAATGCAGAAAAATCTTTTGCTACGTACATACTTAAAAAAGTTACTTAATAATATAGAACAAGTATAGTATATAAACCTTTCATTAACTAATGTTTTTTGTGTACGTATCTGCTATTTTTTTTAAAGCTTGTACAAAACTATCCAAGTCTTTTTTAGTAGTTTCTCTTCCCAATGAAATACGAATATTTTCCATTGCATCTTCTTCTGTTACACCAAGAGCCATCACAACATAACTACCATCTGTCTCACGTGACGCACAAGCAGATTTATGTGATACAGCAAACCCTCTTGCATCAAGCCGTAGTATCATTTCTTCACTAGAAATACCAGGTACACGACAATTAATATTATTTGGTAATCGATACTCCGAATGAAGCACACTACCACGCATCTCATCCCAAGCTCCATAAAAAATAATAGAAGGAATATGTTTACGTAATTCTTCTTTACAATAATCCCGCAAAAATCGTACCCTTTCTTTTTCAGATTCTTGCATGTTTATTGTTTCGGTAAGAGCAACAGCAAATGCATACACTCCAGCAACATTCTCTGTTCCACTTCTTAACCCTCTTTCTTGTCCACCACCTAATTCAATCTGAGACATATGTACACCTTCTCTTTTATAGAGTAACGCTACACCTTTTGGACCATATATTTTACTACTGTTAACGGTCATTGCATGTGCTCTCAATCTAACAACATCTAGATTACAATAATTTGTTGCCTGACATGCATCAATATGAAAATATGGATACATGGTATGTGTACGACCATGTTCCTTTTTCCATGCTTCAAGCATACGTCCAATCTCTTTTACTGGCTGAAGTGTGCCAATTTCATTGTTAGCATACATCACACTTATAAGTATTGTTTCTTCTCGTATCGCATTTTCTATATCTCTTACTTTCACAATGCCGTTTTCATATACAGGAAGATATGTTACGGATATCAACCCTTTCTTTTCTAATTCTGATACAGGTTCTAATATCGATGGATGTTCTATAGAAGAAACAATCATGTGTGGGATTATTGCGCTAGATTCTTTTTGATTTGAGGTATAAGCTTTATATATACCAAAAACAGCCAGGTTACAACTCTCAGTACCTGATCCAACAAAATATATTTCATACGCATGAGCATTCAGAACAGTTGCACACACAGCTCTACTCGTATCAAGCATAAGTGACGCTTCTACTCCTTCTTTGTGTATACCAGAAGGGTTACCGTATAAAAAAGATGCTTTTAAAAAAGCACGTTTAGAAGCAGGACTTATTTCAGTTGATCCTGCATTATCTAAATACACTCTTGTATGTTTCTTTGTAAACATTGTAGAAAAAAAATTCTTCATCATTTAACTCTACCATAAAAAATACATATACTTTATATGTTTGTAAACAAAAAAGAAAAAGCCCCGAACCTTACGGTTCGGGGCGCTTACACTACAATCAAAAAAGAAATCATATAATCTTACTTGATTTTACCAGTCTTTCATTTTACTGAAACAGTAATCTGAAAGATACCTAGTATCTCTATCCTTTCTGCCAACCTTAGGCAAATTTGTACCGACACGCGGCCGTGCTTGTCGGGAAACAATCGCAAAAGTGCGACGCTCACAATCCGCTAAGCGCAATGACTCGGAATAATTTCTACCGCAGTCAGAGCTAAGCGAATCAACTTTGCACCTCAACTGAAGCGCAAGAGATTTTTAAGGATCTCACCCAGGAAGTTTCCTCCCATTTGTTAAAGAAAACGCAGGTTGCCAGTACACCCTGGCCACCAGCGCCGATCAGACGGTCGTGCCCAATTTGAATTCTTGAAAGAATTTTCCGGGGGGTCCATGTGTCATGGCATTTTTTCCTTTTGTGTTAAAGTACAAAACTGATTAACGGTACAAACTGTATCATCAACCAGCACACTTCGTAGATAATAACTTCTGGAAAACCAAACGCTATCGAAACTACAAATACAAGTATAACACATCCAAATATTTTGTCAAGCACTTTTAATACCAACCATTTTTAAATCAAAAATACCACATCGTTAAAAAATAATCCTTAACTTTATACACACCCTTTTCTTTCTCTTGTGTTACACTCTCTTATACATTTATATTCAGATATTGATACACTTTTATGAATCCTATTATTACTTTTATTGTCGCCTTTCCTACTATACCTATTGCTATAGCTTTTTTCTTTCTACTTCTTTACACGTTATATCTTCATAAAAAACTTCACACATTTACTCGTGGTCAAAATGCTATGTCACTCGAAGAGCTTATGCGTGCTTGTATTGATGGTGTTACAAAAATAGAAGAAAGAAATGAACTTATTTCAAAACATGCTCTTGGTCTAGAAGAAAGACTTGCTCATGCACTTCGTAACGCGCAAACCATACGATACAAAGCATTTGATGCTAATGATTCCAATCAAAGCTTTTCTATTGCTCTAGTTAACGAAAAAGGTAATGGTGTTGTCATATCCTCTCTTCATTCACGTGATCGTATGAGCACCTTTGCAAAACCGATAGAAAAATATACAAGTACGTATGATCTCACAGAAGAAGAACTCGCCGTCATACATGACGCAAAAAAATCACATAAAGAAACATTCACTCTTTAAAAAAAGTAACATCTATTTAGTATAAACAACACAAACTATAGGCATTTTTACAAAATCGTGGTATAATTGTGCGATAAATATGTCTACACATTCAAAAAAAATAACAACTGCTCGTCAACCAGTTATTGCTGTGCTCGGCCACGTTGACCATGGAAAATCATCTCTTCTTGATTTCATCAGAAAATCTAACATAGTAGATGGTGAAGCCGGAGGTATTACTCAACGTATTTCAGCGTATGAAGTAAAACACAAGCTCACAAGTGGTGTTATAAAACCAATAACATTTCTTGATACACCAGGACATGCAGCATTTCAAAGTATGCGTGAACATGGTGTAGAAATAGCAGATATCGCAGTACTTATTGTTTCTGCTGAAGATGGTGTAAAAGCACAAACATTAGAAGCATGGAAAACAATCGATGCACGCAAACTTCCTTATATAGTTGCTATTAACAAAATCGACAAACCTGCAGCTGATATACAAAAAACAAAAAACTCTCTTGTTGAAAACGGTATCTATATTGAAGGATATGGAGGAGAAGTGCCATGTGTAGAGATAAGCGCAAAAACAGGCCAAGGTGTAGACACACTTCTTGAAACCCTTCTTCTTGTTGTAGAAATGAATGACTTAGAGGCAAATCTAAACACCGATGCAACAGGATATATACTAGAGAGTTTTGTTGATCAAAAGCGAGGTGTTTCTGCTACGCTCGTTATAAAAGATGGAACACTGGCAACATCTGGTGCTATTGTTTCTGGAACATCACTATCCCCTATTCGTATTATTGAAGATTTTCTAGGAAAACCTATACGTTCACCTCATGCAGGTCAACCAATAAAAGTAACGGGTTTTGATGAGATACCTTCTTCTGGTGCTATTTTCATTTCATCATCTGATAAAAAAATGATGGAACAGTTACAATCAGAAACAAAACAGAATACCATAAAAACAGTACTCGATCCACGTATATACAGAAACGCAAAAGTTGTTATTCCTGTTGTTATCAAATCAGACTCACTTGGAACGCTCGATGCGGTTAAACGTGAATTAAAGAAACGAGAAACAGATGAAATAAAAATAAAAATAATCGCAGAAGGAGTTGGTACTATTTCTGAAGGAGATATCATGCTCGCATCGTCAGATGAAAAAACAATTATCATTGGTTTTGCTGTAAAACTAGAAGCAAAAGCTCGCGATCAAGCAGACAGATTCAAGATCGTACCAGAATTATTCGATATCATTTACAAACTCTCTGAATGGTTTGATACTGTTGTAGAAAGTAGACTTCCTTTTGAAGAAAAAGAAACCATATCAGGAACACTCAAAATACTCAGAACCTTTAGTACACAAAAAGACAAGCATGTTATTGGTGGACGTGTCGAAACAGGTAAGATTCAGAATGGATCAGTTGTCAAAATTATTCGTCGAGGTGTAGAACTTGGTCGTGGACGCATTGTAGAACTTCAATCACAAAAATTAAAAACTGATGTTGTTAATGAAGGTAATGAATGTGGTCTCATGGTTGAAAGTAAATTCGATATGATACAAAATGATATTCTTGAATCAATACACATAGAGAAATTACGAGTTTAAAATAGTATACGTATATGGACGCAAACAAAGAACCAAGTAAAAGACAGACACAAATAAGCCTTGAGATACTCGCTATCGCACAAGACTTCTTTCAACGCGAATCCTCTGGTGCATCACTCATTACAGTAACACGCGCTGAGGTATCAGCTGATATGAAGCATGGAACTATTTTTATTACTGCAATTCCAGAAAGCAAAGAACCAGCTGCACTCGACTTTGCAAAACGTATGCGTAGTGATCTTCGTCATAAAGTAATGAAAAGACTCCCTATAAAAGTCATACCTTTTTTTGAAATAGAAATAGACTACGGAGAGAAAAACCGTCTTCATGTGGAAGCACTTTTGCGAAAAGATAAAGAAGCAAATGCTGCATATCAAGACATGCTCAAGCAGAAAGAAAGCGAAGAAGCTGATAACTAATAGAAAAAAGCGCGACCTAACGGTCGCGCTTTCGCATTCAAAATGCTTTCTCTCTATCAAAGGTCCAGATCCTGAAATAAACTAGACAATGTACCTGCCATTTGACGAAGTTCATAACTATTAAAACGACGACGTGAGATATGCTCCCACCCCGAACCTTCATTATCACCTTCAGCTGGTCTATAATACCTGAACCACTCAAGTCTATCTGATAACTCGAAAGTTTTTGGATTTCGCCTTGTATAGTGATCAATCTGACAATTATGTATCCTTCGAGTAGAATCTTTTGAGAATTCCATCTCAGCATACTCCATCGGAGTATAACCGAATAAAATCATACGCAGATTTTTCGCAATTTCTCCATGACATACAGCAATGATATTTGCTTTTTCTGCTCGATGAAGGCTGTCAATAAAGTCTCTGTTACGAATCGTTACATCATTCATAGTTTCCCCATTTGGAGGGGCCCAGAAAAATGGTTCAACTTCTCGCATTGCAATAACTTCGCCAAACTTTTCATTGCGTTCAGTTTCTGTCATACGATCAAGATCTCCCCAATCACGTTCAGTAATACGAGTGTCAACAATCCAATTTGAACGAATAAGATCAATGCACCCAGCAGTTTCAAGTGCTCGAGCATATGAAGAGACATACTGACGATCAAAAAATATTTTTTTATCGTTAGTGAAGTAATCATTAATAAATACCCCTGTCATCTTTGCTTGTTTAATACCTTTTTTGGTAAGCGGCCAATGTGCAGTGTGACTACCGCGTAACCGTTCAATAAGTGAATGGTCACCATTCTCACTCATTCTTTTCGCAAGATTACCAACCGACTCTCCATGACGTACAACGACAAGATTTTCTGGCATCATAATAAAGAACTCCTTATATAAAATAATTACATGCATTTTCTATACTACAATACTCTTACAGAAAAAGATACCATGAAATAAGTAAAAAGAATAAAAAAATTAATATAGTGTATTGTATAATTAGAGTGAGTTCAATAAGTAAGTGCAACACTTCTAGTAAAATAGAAGTATATGAAATACAAGCATTTAAGTATTCTGGAACGTGAAAAACTCCAAGTATTACTTTGGCAAAAGAAAACGATTAGATATAT
>JAGOQU010000003.1:0-16419 GCA_018063165.1 Minisyncoccota bacterium
TTTTGTTTAATAAAAATGTATTACAAAGAAAAAGGTCGCGCTTCGCGCGACCTTTTTCTGTAACAGTGTATAAAAACATGATATAAAAATAATCTGATGTATACTAGTAATTAGGTATATTTAATTTATTAATTTTTTTAAAATCATCATGGAAACAGAAAAACAAGAAAAAAATTTTTACGAGGGAATAAATAAAAAAAATCTTTTTATTGTAAGTATTGTAGGTGTAATTGTTGCCACATCTTCTTTGCTTTATGTGTATAATCATAAAAAAAGACAAAATGAAACATTACCACCAGTAACAGCACAAATAGAAAAAGCTTTTACGCCTAAAGGTTCTATTTATCTTTCGCTATCTTCACAAAAAGAAAAAACTATGGGCATTTATGAATATAATTTTGATAAAAAGACTCTTTTACCATACTATATACCAAAAAATGGAGTAGCGTTTACTGGAACTTTTAAAGCATCATCATCTGAATTATTAGTTGCTGAAGTTTTAAATAATAAAAATATTCAGATTAAACAAATAAATAATCAAGGGTCTTCTACGCCAATTACTGATTCTGCAGTACAAACAAAGCGACATCCACTGTATTCTGTGCCTTACGATGCTGTTATTTTTGCTGGTAAAGAAAACGTTTCAAAGGTTTTAGGTAAACCAAATGATTTTAATGTGTATATGAAAAGAAACGGTGAACAAGAGAAATTTATAACACAAGGAGCCATGCCTGTACTTACACCAGATGGAAAATCTGTTATTGTAATGAGATCAGATGGTTTGTATAAAGTTGATCTTGTTGGAAGTTCGACCGAGCATATTTGGAAAACAAAAAATTCAGGCACAGCACTTAATCAGCAGTTTTCTATTTCTCCAAAAGGAAAGTATATAGTGTGGTCATATCCAGATGGTGAAGTGATGTATGTTTTAGAAGTTTCATCATGGTCTCCTTTCAAGGCTAATATAAAATATACAATAAAAACTCATGCATTTTGGCCTGTGTTCTCACCTGATGAAGAGTATATAGCTTTTGAAGAAGTTGCTTGGACTAACCCACCATCACAAGCAAAACTGGTAGTGATGGATCTACTTTCTCTCAAGAGAAACGTTGTTCAAAATCTTGATGCATTTATACAGTCAAGTTTATTTATTAACGAATGGAAATAATATAAGTATATGAAAATACAAAAAGTAAAAAGTTTTTTTTCTTGTTTCTTTAAAATTGTTTTTATAAGCTTATTAGTATTTAGTTTTAGTTATGTTAGTGGAGTTACTGGGGTTACTGTAGTTAATGCAGGTACTGGAAGTGATTCAGACGGTGGAGCAGAAGGTGATGTTGGTGGATTTGGTGGTGAAACTGGATGTGGTAATAACGCTTCTACAGGTGGAGGTGTTCAAGGTGATGGGGGTGGAGATGGAGGTTCCCCCTCAACCCCTACATGTTCGTATGATACAGCTTGGTGTAACTCAATTGGTTGGGATGTTGCTCATGATACGGTATGTGGATGGTGTAATTGTACAGGAGCTAGAACATACGTAGATAATTCTGCTCCTCTAGGAGATGGGAGAGGTGGTTCGTGTACAGATCCTTTACCTCCCGCACCAAGTGTTGATATAAATTTTAGTTTTCTAGATAAAGTGAAGATTTTTCTTTCAGAGTCGTTTGTTGGAAATGTGTTTGCTTTAAAGAGATAATTATATTGTATAAAAATACCAAGTAGATATTTTTCTGGTATACTGTATATATGAGAAAATATCTTGCTATTTTTTTTGTTGTTTTTTCTATATTTTCATTTCAAACAAATGGTTTTTTGTTGGTTCATGCAGAACAGACACGTGCAGACTTAGAAGCAGATTTAGCTAATCTTGAAGCACAAATAAAGGCTTTAAATGGAACTATTGCAAAAACAAAAGAGCAAGGGGCTTCATTGAAAAATGACATTACACTTTTGTCTCAAAAGATAGACCAAAGTAAATTAAAAATTCAATCACATGATAAAGCTATTAAGCGTATCAATGGAACAATATCAGAAAAAAATCGTACTATTAACGTGCTTGATGAAAAACTAGAAAGAGAGAAAGAATCCCTTTCTCAAATTTTAAGAAAAACAAGATATCTTGAGCAGTATTCTGTGCTTGATTTTGGTCTTCAGTCTGAAAGTCTGTCTACTTTTTTTTCTGATGCAGATTCTTTTTCTACATTAAACAAGGCTTTGGCTGTAAGTTTTTCTGAAATTGAAGCATCAAAGAATAATTTAGAAAAAGCAAAAACAGAACTAGAAGAAGTAAAAGATGAAGAAGTGGAAAAAAAGTTAGCTCAAGAACTTGAAAAGAAAAAAGTAGAAACAAATCAAAAAGAGAAGAATACACTGCTTTCTATTACAAAAAATAAAGAAACAGAATATAAAAAAGTTCTCGCTACGAGAGAAAAGGAGGCTGCACAGATACGTGCTAGATTGTTTGAGCTTCGTGATACAGGAAGTATTTCTTTTGGACAGGCGTATGATTTTGCTCTTGCTTCCTCAAAAAGTACAGGGATAAGACCTGCTCTTATTCTTGCTATTCTTATGCAAGAATCATCTCTTGGCATAAATGTTGGTGCATGCTATTTGCGTGACTACGCAACAGGAGATGGTGTTGGTATTAAATCAGGTGAAACAAAAAAGCGTACAATGCACCCAGATAGAGATGTACCCGTATTTCTTTCTTTTTTAAAAAAACTTGGAAGAGATCCTCAGAAGACACCTGTATCATGCTGGATTCCGATGTATAGCAAAGGAAATCCTACTGGTTGGGGTGGTGCGATGGGGCCGTCACAGTTTATTCCTTCAACATGGACTATTTTTGAAAAGCGTATTGAAAAAATAACAGGATCGTCTGTTGCTGATCCTTGGAAGCCGTATCACGCTATAACTGCCACGTCGTTATATCTTGCAGATCTAGGTGCTGTGGCAGGGAATGAAGCAAGTGAGCGTAATGCAGCATGTAAGTACTATTCTGGGCGTGCGTGTTCTGCATCCTCTGCTGGTGCTGGATATGGTAATTCTGTGATGAAAAAAGTTACTGCAATGCAGGCAGATATAGATAAATTGCAAAAATAGTTAGTAGTCTATAGCTGGTAGACTATGTAAAAAACAATCAAAAACAAGGTTTTTGTTCGTGCTTCTTCTTTTTTACAAGCTATCGACTATCAGTTATAGTCTTTTTTATCTTCTTGCTTTGCTTCTTTAAACGTGGTAGAATCTAAAAACTAAATAAACGTTATAAAAACTACTATGAAAGCAGACATTCATCCAATTTACTTTGAAAAAGCAACAGCAACATGTGCTTGTGGTGCTGTATACTCTGTAGGATCAACAACAGAAACAATCTCAGTTGAAATCTGCCAAGCATGTCATCCATTTTACACAGGTCTTGAAAAAGTTCTTGACACAACAGGACGTGTTGATAAGTTTAAGAAGAGAATGGCAGCTGTTAAGAAAGCGTAACATAGTAAAAAGCGCGAAAGACTTACGTCTTTCGCGCTTTTTCTATGGTAAACTACAATGTACTATTAGAGTATGACTCTTGAAGACTTCAAACAAAACCCAAGAACAATGTATACCGCTCAGGAATATGAGCGTCTTTTACATGCAAAAGAAGAAGCTGAAGGGATGCTTTCAGATGATGACATGAAGGAACTCGCGCAAGGGGAGATCGACACCCTTATTCCTCAAATTGAAGGGCTTTGGAAGCAGATGTCAGAAGATGCTGAAGCTGCCAAAGAAGCAGAAGAGGCGCCACGGTCTATGATTCTTGAAATTCAAGGTGGTGCTGGAGGGGATGAGTCATCGCTATTTGCCGCAGAGCTTGCGCTTATGTATCAGAATTATGCAGAAACTCGTAATTGGGGGTGGAGTAAATTAGATGAATCTCTTTCAGATGTTGGTGGGTATAAAGATGTATCTTTTGAGGTAAAAGGAAAAGGGTGTTATGAAGCGCTCAAATTTGAAACTGGTGTGCATCGTGTACAACGTATTCCAGAAACAGAGAAGAATGGTCGTGTGCACACATCAACGGTAACGGTGAGTGTTATGCCTATACGGTCTGCTACAAAAGTAACCATACCTATGAGTGATCTAGAATTTGAAACATCTCGTTCTGGTGGAGCAGGAGGGCAGAATGTGAATAAAGTAGAAACCGCAGTAAGAGTTATACACAAACCAACAGGTATCGCTATTCGTTGTACTATTGAACGTAGTCAACTCAAAAACAAAGAAAGAGCATTAGAAATGCTTCAGGCAAAGCTCGATCAATTAGCTCAAGAAGAAGATGATAAAAAGCATGCAGATGAAAAGCGTTCACAGGTAGGAACAGGAGATAGATCAGAAAAGATTAGAACATATAATTTCCCACAAGATAGAGTTACAGATCATCGTATACGTGAATCTTGGCATGGATTACCTAAGATAATGTTGGGTAATATGGGTCCTATTGTAGAAGCACTTCAAAATTTTACTGGTGAATCTATGAACACAAATCAAGAAGATTCTGTTGATTTTGATGATTAATAGCTTTATTTTTATATGTTTTTATGTAAAAAAGCTTGACAAATATGGTTATTTGTAGTATACTGTTATTGTGGTAAATTTTAGAAAGGGTTAATAATGAATGTTGCTTTGGTTTTGAAGAGTGTTCTTCCTCTTATTGGCAATTCTCTTGAGGTGCCATTGTGTCTGTTCGAATTGGATACGCAAAAATTTGAAAAAAGACAAGAAAGAAATGTGTCAATGATGGGGTTGTCAGTTTTTGCAAAAATGCTTGATGATTTTTATACAAGGCTTGTTGCGCTTGACGACGGTCTCATGGAAAATGTTACTGATTATTCTGATCATTTAGTAAAAGTTTCTATGGACTTTGTTCAGAGTTCAGAAGATGACAGTTCTCTTTCTGTTAAAGAAAAACAGAAAAATAAAAAGAGTGTAGAGGAAACTCTACGTAAAGTAACAGAAAATGAAGAAAGTGCTACTAAGGAAATGACACGTATTCTTAGTTATCAAATCAAAAAAACAGAAGGGATGATTTTGAGGGTAAAGAAATTACAAAAAATATTTCCGAACGATTAAATATAGTAATTTTATTATATTGAACAACCACTAGTCTATCTATATAGATTGGTGGTTATTTTTTTATACTAAGGTATACTTTATGTATAAAAATATATGGAAACAAAAACTATACCTGACGTTGTTGAACAAAAAAAAGATATTGAAAGTAGTAAAAATTTATTTGCTTTACATCAAAGAGACTATATTCAAGGTGTAAATAATTTAAATGGTATGGATTTTAAAGATCCTTCTTATTCATTTTCTGTGTATAAAGTAAGATCAGAAGAGGCTAATCTTTTTATTGAAGGTGATGTAGCTGCAGATATTGCTAATAATGCAGAAGAAATAATAGAAGAGCTTTCTCTTGTGAAAGGAGATTCAACAAAGTTGTTGAGAAAGATTGGGTCTGGAGAACTTTCAGATACTGTGTCTCGTGTCGCAGCAGAAAGAGCTGTTCAAGATTCTGTAACATCTGAAGGATCTAAACCTTTATTTATGAGAGATGCTCTTGATTTAATTCGTGAACGTGCAGAAAGAATCAAAAACGAAGGATTAATTGTTGGCGCAACTTCTTCTTCTCAAGAAAATAATTATAATTCTATTGAATTTACTGCAGAACCTGTATCGGGATATAAAATTATTAAACAGGGTGATTATATAAAAAATAATAGTACTGATTTTGATTTAAAAGAGAGAGATTTGTCATCTGTGTCAACTGGAACAGATCAAGCGGGTTCAATGAGTATAGTAGATGAAAAAATAAAAGAGAAAGAGCTTTCCTAAGTGTTAGATTATGGAAATGATGAAGGATTTCTTAGGCCTATTGTAAATGGAGGTTTTAATTTTCCAAAAGAAGAGGTAGCTAATGTTTCTAATAGAGAAAATAAAATAGAAAATAAAAGAAGGTTAACAGAAGAAGAGTATGAGTTACAAATTAAAAAATGGAATGAAATAATTAAAGGTACACAGCAAGCTGTGGAAAATGTTGAGAATATTGTTCAAGAAAAAAGAAGTAGTGTTTTTTGGAGATTACAAAATTTAGGTATCAAAAATGTTACAACTGGAATAAGATTAAAATTACGTAGTGTTTTTTCTGATTTTGCAAATAAAGCAAAAACTATGTTTGGGTTTAGCCAGGAATCTTCTTCAGAAAAATTAAAAATAGAAACTTTTTTGTCGCAAGAATATATTACTCAGGAAGGGGAAAATCTTTCTACTGTCATAAAAGAACAAATTTTTAATATTCCAGAGATAAGTGAATTGACAGATGAACAGAAAAATAAAGCTATACAAAATCTTTTTGAATACGCAAAAAAGAACCCTAATATGTCAATGTTTAACCAAATCAATACATTTTCTAGTCAAGATGTTATACAGCCAGGTGAAAAACTTGATTTACAAATGATTAAACAATTACTTACTTTTCCTATAGATTCATTGAATAACAAATCTATTATTGAATATACAAAAGAATTGTCTTAAAATTAAATTAATTACTTATATATTATGAATGAAGAAATACTTAATAAATTACATACGGCTCTCTACCATATTTCACCACTTGCAAGTGATAGAGATAGAATTATTTTAGAAATGGGTGATGTTATCTGGCTTGAATCATTAGAAAAAATGATCCCAGTTCTTCCAGAGGAAGTTCGTATTGAGGTTGTTGCATATATCAATGAAGAAGATGTAAATAAAGCAATAGAAATTTTTGAGAAAAATAATATTGACATAGAAACTGTTCTTACAGAAGTGTCAGAAAAGGTATTGAAAGATGTAATGGACACATCGCTTTAAAAAGTTTTCTACGTAGATGTTTCTGTATTAATTGACTTTGATATCTAATTTTTATAGAGTGTAAAGAGTTGTTTTATTATAAAGGGGTTTTGTATGTTAGGTGATATTGTTGAATTTTATGATAGTGTTAAGTCGTATAATGCGGAGATAAAACTTTTTCCATATTACGGTGGTTTTATGTACCTTGAAGACAAAAAACATCAAGCGCTATGGGCAAAATTACTTAGAATAGATAAGGAAAAAGGTATGCTTGTTGAAGCTTTTAGGTTTGATTCAGAAAAAGTTTGGTACCGTGATACTACTAATAAAGGTATTCCTTTTGAAGTAGAAGGTATTAAAAAAAACTCTAAAGAGGGATCTTTTGAAATGTATGGAGATCTTTCTTGTAGGGGTGGTCAAGTACTTGTACATACGTATATTCCTGAAAGATATTCTTCTGAGATATTCATACATTTCTTTTATGTTCCTTTTTCGGATATTGTTCCAAAAGATATACTTGCTTCATATAACGAATGAGTAATATAGTATAAAAAGCTGATACAATTATCAGCTTTTTATTTTTTTATCCCCACTTTTATAGGTATTTCCTTGCAAAGTTGTATCTAGAGGGTATACTTACTTATATACATTAATATATTATATGAAAAAAGCTTTATTTTTATCTTCGGTTGTAGTTAGTGGCTACGCAACTGTATTTGCTCAGCAGGGTCAGGTTCAAGGTGGGCAGCTTATGGCTTTACTTGTTCTTGCGCAAAATATAGTTTCTGCACTTTCTCCTCTACTTGTTAGTCTTGCTGTTATTGCATTCTTTTGGTTTTTGGTTAATTTTATTTGGCTATCAAAAGACAATCCAGAAAATCAACAGAAAAATTTAAAAGGTATATGGATGTCTGTTCTTGCGATTTTTGTTATGGTTTCTATTTGGGGAATTATCACTGCTATTGGAGGTTTGCTTGGTATTGGTAGGGGTGGTGACGCCAACCCATATATACCTAGATTACCAGGAGCATCTCTACAAGGATAATGTTCCATAAGGTGATTAATCTAAAATTTGCATTTTAAATGTTAGTAAAAATTCCACACACTGTGGAATTTTTAGTATTTGTACCTTTTCAAAAAATGTAGATACTATTATACTCAATACTAAGGTTAATAATGTGCTATTTCAGTTGTAGGTGAAGGAAGGGAAATATCAGTACTCGAATTACCTAAAGCAAAATAAAATATTTTATGAATACTATACAAAAAATTAACGGAATCTTTTTAGTGTCATATGTGTCAGGTGTTATGTCTCTATACGCGGCAGACGCTAATGCTATTTTAAAAGTTATGGTAGAAGAGTTACTTAGTCCTTTGTATCAAGGTGTAGCAGCATTCTCAGTGGTGTATTTTTTGTATGGAGCTGCAAAATTTATATACGACATGAATCATCCAGAAGAAAAAAATACAGGAAAGCAACATCTTCTTTGGGGGAGTATTGGGGTTTTTATTATTCTATCTGTAGGAGGAATACTTAGTATTTTTACTAGCATGTTTGGTAGTCTAGGTTTCAATTAAAAAACCATACTTTTCTTTTCTGGGATCTCTTTCTAAGATATGATAGTATTATGATATATGAATACTATAGATCAACAATCACGTATGGAGGCTATTGTCTCTCTTTGTAAACGTCGAGGTTTTATTTTTCCATCATCTGAAATATATGGTGGTTTTTCGGGGGTATATGATTATGGTCATTATGGAACTTTGCTTCTTAATAATGTTAAAGAAGCGTGGAAAAAGAATATAGCACAAGAACGTATGGATGTTTTTTTACTTGATAGTGCGATTTTTATGCATCCAACTGCTTGGAAAGCCTCAGGTCACGTGGATGGTTTTAATGATCCTCAAATAGATTGCAGGAAGTGTAAAAGTCGTTTCAGGGCAGATCACGTTCTTGAAGAGTTTGATATTAATGCAGACAAGCAACCTCTTTCTTTTATAAACGAAGAATTAAATAAACTGAGATCAGAAAAGAAACTTGTTTGTTCTGGTTGTGGTTCTGCCGATCTTACAGAAGCAAAAGTTTTTTCTCTTATGGTGAAATCAAATCTTGGTTCTCCAACAGATGCACTTTCAGAAGACAGCGTTGTCTATCTTAGACCAGAGACATGTGGTGGTATTTATTTGGAATATAAAAATACAATAGATAGTATTCATCCAAAGCTACCATTTGGTATTGCTCAAATAGGTAAAGCGTTTAGAAATGAAATTGTTGCAAAGCAATTTGTTTTTAGAACCCGTGAGTTCGAACAAATGGAAATGCAATATTTTCATCATCCATCACAAACCTCTTCTCTTTTTGAAGCGTGGCATAAAGATAGATGGGCTTTTTATCGTGAATATGGTATTCCAGAATCAAAATTAAACTGGCATAAACATGATAAACTAGCACATTATGCGAGTGATGCATATGATATAGAATATAACTACGCAATGCTTGGAGGGTTCAAGGAGATGGAGGGTGTGCATGCTCGTGGTGATTGGGATCTAACGCAACATTCAAAATTTTCTGGTCAAGATCTTTCATATTTTGAAGAAAGTACAAAAGAGAGATTTGTTCCACATATTGTCGAGACATCTGTTGGTGTTGCTCGTATGACACTTGCATTTATTGATAATGCTTATACTGAAGAAGAAGTGAATGGTGAAACTCGTGTGGTTTTAAAGTTTGATAAACGTCTTGCTCCTGTAAAAGTTGCAATACTACCACTTTCAAAAAAAGAAGAATTATCTAATCCAGCAAAAGAAATATGGAAAACACTTTCAAAGTATTTTTTTGTTGAATATGATGACACTCAATCAATAGGTAAAAGATATCGTAGACAGGATGAAATTGGTACACCATACTGTGTTACTGTCGATTTTGATACTCTTACCGATAATGCGGTGACTGTGCGTGATAGAGACACTATGGAGCAAATACGTGTACCTATTTCTGACCTTAAAGAGTATTTTGTTAAAAATCTTGCATTTTAGTCAAAAACAGCGTATAATCGTTACACTATGTCAAAAGCTCAAGACCGTCTTATTATATTAAAGAACAAGGAAACAGGGGAAGTCTATTGGACTGCAAAGAATAAAAAGCTTGTTACTCGTAAAATCGAGCTCAAAAAGTATTCAAAAAAACTTCGTAAACATGTAACCTTTAAGGAATCAAAGAAGTAATTTTTAATTTCTTGTATGTAAAAATTCACACTAAATAGTGTGAATTTTTTGTTATATGTGTATACTTATGGATATATATCTACTTATTATTTATGACTTTTAAATTTATAGTATTATTTTTTGTGGTTATCACTATTATTATAGCTATAGGTTTTATATTTGTGTGGAAGGTGACAGATCAAGCTAACGTGGTATCTAACGAATGGATACTAGCTATGTCTAAAGATGATTTTAAAACTGTATTACAAAAAAGTACCCCTGATCTACAATCAAAAGTAGATATTCAAAAATTACAAGAATTTTCAAAGGAAGCTTCTTTAAAAAATGCTGTACCAAAATCATGGATGCGTCGTGAGTTTTATGCTAAAGATAGAGTTATTGTTTTGGGAGGTGTTTGTATAACAGAATCAAAAGAATCTATTACTGTAATTATGACGTTAAAAGAATTGAATAATGGATGGTATGTTGATAGTGTTAGGGTTGGAAGTTACATGTCACAAAAGTTAAGACGTGGTGCTGATTTACATATAGGTGAAACTGGATTATTTTTCTCACGTTAATATAATAATTGTCGCGTAGTGATCGCTTTTATGTTAGAATCTATATCATTGGGCCTATAGTTTAATGGCAGAACAACGGCCTCCAAATCCGTTGGTCGAAGTTCGATTCTTCGTGGGCCCGCTAAACACATAACACCACGGTAATAACCTTCAGTGTTATATACACAGTATTTCATAGTAATGGGGACACATTTGTTGCTTTATTATTCTTGTGAGTATACACTGTATACATATGTTTAATATTGGAACAAAAGAAATTATTATTATTGCAGTGGTTCTTGTTTTATTATTTGGAACTAAGAAAATACCAGAGCTTGCTCAAGGTTTAGCTGAAGCAATTAAAACATTGCGTAAAGCTTTTTCAGGATCAAGTGATGATTCTTCATCAAAGAAAGGTAAATAATATTTTTATTTACATTATTTATTTTTAATATATGGAGTTTAAAATAAGTCTAAGTAAGAACGGATTGTATAAAATGTCGACATATTATTCTTTGGTGCTTCTTTTAGTTGTTATTATTCAAGGTTTAATATCCTCTTCCTCTTTTAAGGAAACATTTGTTGTAGTTTTATTTATTCCAGTCTTTATTAATATTTTTACTGCTTGGAGAAAATCAAAACAAGAAGCTAGATTGAAAAATTATTAGTCATTGAAATATTTTTTAATACTAACTTATATTTTTAACTGTTATTATGGTAATTATTGTTTTATAGTGTAAGAGAAATTTATAGTGTGTTCTGATATTGTAATGTGTGTATAAAATCACATAATATATCTATTTTTGTAGTATCCTATAAGTATACGGAGTGGGGTTTATTTTATTGTGCCTTTTGTGTAGATACATGTCATTTCTTCCATCATTTTTTACTAGAAAAAACAAAATAATAGATACTGCTTTATTTGTTGTGGAAGATAAAAAAAAAGAGGATGTGTTAGATGTTAAAAAGAGCGAAGGCGATGAATTATTTGATGGTGTAAATGATCTGAGTAGTACAAATGTTTACACTAAAGAGAGTGTAAAAGTTGAGGATGAAAAGAAGAGGAATTTTATAAAAGTTCTTGGTGGTTTAGGTGTTGGGCTTGGTGTTGCTATGATACCTGACAAAGCAAGCGCTCTTGTTATGGGTGGTACACCGGGCACAAGTGTCATGGGGGTTAAAAATGGTTCAAATACGCGTATTAATCCAGCAACAGACGAAACGTTGCAAAATGTTATTACTGGAAACGGTGTAAGTAAAAAAACTGTTAGTATAACTAATTCTGGTACTATTCATACACCAGTATCAGGAAAAAAGTTACGAATATATAGTATTAAGTTTACATTATCTGCAAACATATCAGACGCATCTTTTCGTTTTACTTCTGGTGGTGTAGATTTTGAAAAATATATTGCACCAAAAACTGGAGGACTTTACGGTGCTAATAATCACCCTAATTATGTTGAGGGTGCTATAGATGAAGGGTTGTATTGTATTATAAACGGTACAGCAACAGTGCAGATAAACATTGACTATGCAGAAGTTAATTGAAATAATTATAAGTAGTAACATAGTATATTTTTTATGGCAAAACGAGTTATAGAACACACATTCACAGGTACGACCACACCATATAGCGTATATGATTCCACTAAGACAGTGCTTGGTGATTTGATAAATCAATACACAGGTATTCCTGAATCAGATAAATACGCTGGTCCACTTAAAATTGGTGTAGCAAGACCAAACGAAACGTCAACAGCAGTTCCTGGTGTGTCACCTCATGTAACACGTTGGGCTGCAAAGAATGGTTTTTACTCTACCGGTACTGTTGCTGTATCAGGTACTGTTGTAACAGGGTCAGGTACGTCGTGGTTAAGTGCAGGTGTTCCTATTGGTGCAAGGATTGGTTTTGGATCTACTAATCCTGCATTGATCACCAATTGGTATCAGATTGCAACTATACCATCTGCAACCGGAATCACACTTCAATCTTCGGCTGGTACAATTTCAGCTGGTACTTCATTTGTTATTGATATGAAATATCAGATCGACTTAGTGTTTTTAACAGATAACGCTGCAGCTGCCGCAACAAGACGAGTTACTCTTTTTAAGTACGATAGAAATAACTCTTCATTTACATGGGTTGGTTTTATTACAAGTACATACCCAGTTGCCACACTTCATACAACTCGTGGGTTTAGAGCTGTCTATAAAACCTATACAAATGGTACTGTTGCGGTTTCTGGTGCAACGGTTACAGGTACGACAACAACATGGCTAGCTGACCGTATTTTTATAGGGTCTCGTATTGGTTTTGGATCTACTGACCCAACACAAATAAGTACTTGGTATTATATTAACGCTATATCGAGTGAAACCTCAGTAACGATTCAAAATAACGTAACAGCTTCTGGTACGGGTGGTGTTGCAGCAAATCTTACTATTAGCGCAGGTGCGACATATGTTATAGAGGAAATTATTATTTTACAAACAAATACCAATGCAACAGCAACCAATGGAGGACTTTTTATGACAGCTGGGTTATCAGTTGATGACTTTACAAGTGCGGGAACAACAATAGCCGCAGCTACTACTGTTGATAAAGCAAAAGCGTCCTATTGGTTAGCTGATGCTGCTGTAGTAACTAATACTGTTCCTGATGGCCTAGCGATTGATGATTTTGATACAGGTATTCAACAATTCTGTTATGTAATAGATAGTACAGCTAATCCAAAAGTGTATAAATATAATTTTAGAAAAGCACTTACTCTTGCATCTGGGAAAGATACAACGACACGTGTTCTTGTCACTGGTACACAGGCGGTTACTGGTACTGTGTCTCAAAATAATAACGGTCGAGTCGGAATACTTAATCACGGTCCTGGTTCAGGTGTAAAGTGTTTATATTTTGCTACCACATCTCGTATATATAGAGCTCAAATATCCGGTATTACTAATGGTTCTACTACGTGGGCGAGTGATTCAATGGTTGAAGTACCAACAGGAGGCACAACAACGTATGCCGTAACAAACGCAATGACTTCTGTGGAGATAGCTGATCAAATAGATAGATTAATTATTATGTCAACTGGTGCAGGAGGAGTAAGGAGTTATATTACTAAATATAATACCATTTCAAATCCATTTGATCATATTTTTCTTGTTGATTCAAAACAAATAGATCAATCTTCGTCAGATTCTTCATCTATACAACACGTTGGTATTCAGGCGTCTGTTCTTTCTGTGTGGTCTGAGGCTGGACTTTTATATTTTGCTAGAAATGGTACAACATCAGCCGTTAATCAATTGTATGTTGTTCCTGTCGGAGCTGACTGGGAGTATGCTGATGGAACAGTAAAACAGCGATTATACACTCCTTCTTTATCAACTGTTAATGCAACAAAACTTGTACGTGTGTATGTAAATGGTGCTCATTATCTTGGTACAGGTTCGCTTACACTTCCAACTGAACCGTATCGAGTATATTATCGTACTGCTGGTATTGTTGATAATTCAGGTTCATGGAGTCTTGTAGATCAAACCGGAAACCTTTCTTCTGCTACAGCGGGTTCCTCTATACAATTTGCTATCGAATTTAGAATGATTGGAACGTTTTGTCTACCGGGGAGAGTATTTAATATATGTTGTGTGTACGAAGACAATACAACAGATAGTCATTATCAACCATCTGTAGCAGCATCTTCTACAACTAATAAACAATTTGCTTGGAGATTTTCTACGGTATTTGGTGGTACTGTTCCTACACTGCGAGTACGATTGTATGATGCAGTTTCTGGAGGTTTGTTAGTTGACGATACAACAGTTGCTTCAACTGGAATATGGGAAAAATCTACGAATGATGGAAGTACTTGGTCTCCATATGATACTTTAGATAAAATAAATGACACAACATACATAAGGTATACTCCTGCTTCTTTGGGTGATGGGGTGAAAGTAAGAGCTCTCTTAACACAAAACTAATCTACATACATTATGAAAGTTCGTATTTATCAAAACCAAATAGTTCCTGAAAATTCAGATTTATATGTACTTAGTCCAACAGGGGACTATAGCCCTTTTGATCTTATCCAATGTTTTAAGAAAGATAATAGAACGCTTGCATGTTGTGCTCTTCAGGCACAATTTGTAAAGTTTGGTGGTGTTGTGTACAGAGAAGATGAATATATTGATGTACTAGGTAGGCTTGGGCTTGTCGATCTTAAGCCTGAAACTCTTAATGACATGATTACAGGTGACAAAACTTCGATTGTGGTTGATAAGGATCCGCTTGCTAATTTACCAGATGTTACTTTTGCTGACGATGAGGTGGTGCCACCAAATCAATCTATAATAGATAATACTACAACAATTACCGATCCTTCTTCTGCTACTTCAACGCAACAATTACCTCCTGTAGAACAAATACCTACTATAGATAATAGTTCCACAGCATCTTCGACTGAACAGGTGATAACTTCAGAAGCTACAAGTAGTCCAGTTTTACCAGATATCCCTACTCAAGTAATAGTGCCTGATTCTACAAGCACTCCTTTAATACCAGAAATACCAGAAATATCAGAAGTGCCAGAAATAATTATCGCTCCTGAAGCTACAAGTAGTCCTATATTGCCAGTCGAAACAATAGTTGACGTAGCCACAACAACAGAAACAACCACTCCGCTTGTTTCTTCTTCAACAGATATTGTGGGTTCAGAAATTGTTCAATAATTATTTATGGCACTAAACGATATACATTTTCAAGAAGCAGAAGGACAAGATTTTGTAGTTGAATTTCCTACAGGTGTTTTATATTCTCCTTTAGATATTTTAATTGATGAAGAAAGTGATAGATATCTTGTGATGGAGACGTCACAATCTGGAGGAGATATATTTATAATGAATGATTAATAATTATATATACAATATAATAGTCGTGCGTAGTAGTAATACTGTATGAACAAAGTAAAAGCTTTTATTTTTCTAATAAGTGTATATGCTTTATATAATTCATTTGTATATGCTCTTGTTACGTATGAACCTAATCAACCAATAGTTATAGGCGAATTTTTGTTTGATGATGATTATAACGCAACTACATCTGATTGTTGGATAAATATGTATAATCCACTCGGTGTTACTGTTGCTTCAGATGCGATTATGGGTACTTCATCAAATGGATGGCATTATTATAATTATGCAGGGTCTTCAACGTTAGGTGTTTGGCCTACTATTATGTCATGTGGAACAGCTGGTGTTGATCTTGTAAAAATGGATAAAAGTTTTTCTATAGCCACAACAGCTCAAGTCATAGCAAGTGCAGTGTGGAATAATGACACAAGAGTTTTGACAGATTATTCTACAGCAACAATTGCTTCTGCGGTATGGGCATCTCCTGCACGTTCTCTTACAACATTCGGTACACTCATAGCTGATATATGGACTAGTGGTACACGTACACTCACCGGAGCAGGACTTGATTCAGGATCACTTGCTACAGCTAGTGATGTAAGTAATGCTTCATCGTCACTTAGTGCTCAGATACAAACAACTAACACGGCAGTATTAAACGCTTCATCATCACTTGGTGCACAAATACAAACCGTATCTTCTGACATAGCTTCTATTAATATTTCATCAACTACAATTGCTACAGCAGTATGGGCATCTCCTGCACGTTCTCTTACAACATTCGGTACACTCATAGCTGATATATGGACTAGTGGTACACGTACACTCACCGGAGCAGGACTTGATTCAGGATCACTTGCTACAGCTAGTGATG
>JAGOQU010000003.1:16519-83751 GCA_018063165.1 Minisyncoccota bacterium
GGAGCAGGACTTGATTCAGGATCACTTGCTACAGCTAGTGATGTAAGTAATGCTTCATCGTCACTTAGTGCTCAGATACAAACAACTAACACGGCAGTATTAAACGCTTCATCATCACTTGGTGCACTTATAGCTGGTATAAGCTCTAGTGGTGGTGCGTGGACAGTAACTATGTCTGACGCTCAGCAAGTACTCGCAAGTAATTTATATAGACTTAAAGTGTATACCATAAATAATGGACAACTTCAAAATAGTTTAAGTGTGCCAGCTGTTACTATATATGATGTTAATAGAAATATAATTGTGTCTAATGTTCCTGCTACAAATATTGGAACAGGTATATATGAGTATGTTTATTCTGTGCCGTCACTTGCAGCTCAAGGTGTTTGGGAGACTGTGATAACTACTAATGTTCAAGTATCTCAAAATATAGTAACTAGTGACTATTGGGAAGTTCGTGGGGCTCCTGCTCAAGTAATCGTTAGAGCTGTAAACGGTGTCACTGTACCAAATATTTCAGCTGACGTTACAATAACTAATGAAGGTTCTGGTGGTTATGAGTACTTGTATGAATGGTGTGTTGTTTCCGCACAAAATAATTCATGTGGAGGAGGTGATGATGTTTCTTATGGGTCAGCAGCAAAGTTTATTCAACCAGGAGAAGATTGGAATACTGTTTTGACTGCTAATGTTCCAAATCCAGGTAATTATTATTTTAAAGTTGTGGCATATTTTGGAACTGAATCTTCAGGTGCTTCAAGATCGTTTACGGCAATTCTACCTGTTGTTACACCTCCTTCTGGTGGAACAGGTGGTGGTGGAGGTGGAGGCAACAATACATATAATCCTAGTGTTGTTCCTTCTGTGCCAAGCGAACCTTCAAAATCTCAATGTAAAGGTGCAGACTTTAACCATGACAATAAAGTTAATCCAATTGATTTTTCTATCTTGTTATATTTTTGGAAAACAAAACCACCATTTAATAACCCTTGTGTGGATATAAATACTGATAACCGTGTTGATAGTGTCGATTTTTCTATTCTTCTTTATCAGTGGGGAACTGGAGGAACTGCTTACAAAAAATAAAAAAGTAATTATAAAACTATGTCATTACATCGTGTAAGTAAAAAAATAATAGCATCAAGCATTCTCTTCTTTTCTTTTTCTTTGTATTCCTTTGCAGGGTCAATTACGTTTAGCGTTTCTCCTACTGAAATAAAAGAAGGGAATGTAGCAATTGTGGAAGTACGTGTTTCTACGGCTAATGAACATATTAATGCAATTGATGGTGCTATAGTTTTTGATTCGCAATTCCTTGATATACAGAATATTAGTACCGCTGATTCTATTTTTACATTATGGACAAGAGCACCTTCAGAATCTAGAAAGATGGGCATAGTTTTGTTTTCGGGTGGGAATGTAAAAGGGTTTAAAGGTGAAGGTGTTATTTTTAAAGTCGCAGTAAAAGCTAAGAAGTCAGGAATGACTCCAATTGTAGTGGCTAACAATACAGCGCTATATGTACACAACGGTAAAGGTACTTCAGTTACACCTGATGTATTACCGTATGTTCTTGCTATATCAAAAAATGATACAAAAGGAAATAGTGATGAGTGGAAATCAACAGTAGAAAGTGACAACATAAAACCACACAGCATGTCTATATTGCTTGGTAAAGATACTTTTTCATTTGATGGAAAATATTTTATAACGTTTGATGCAAAAGATGATGAGAGTGGAATCTATAAGTATGAAATACAGGAAGGTATGTATAATGTTGTGATATCAGAAAGTCCTTATGTTCTAGCTAATCAATCTTTATTTGGAAAAGTTATTATTACAGCAACCGATTATGCAGGAAATAAAAATTCTGTAACTTTCTATCCTTTTGTTGCGCGCGTAACAGATTCATCTTTGTTTAAGGTGGGTATGGTTTTGTTCTTACTAGGAGCCGTATTAAAAGTCTTACTCTTTCTTTTAAAGAGAAAACATAAGAATACACCGTTTTAAATACTATGAAAAGATTTTTTTTGTCATTATTATGTAAAGAAAAAAAAGTATTATTTTTTATACTATCTTTGTATACACATGTTTTGATTGCTCACTCAGCAACTCTTTCAATGAGTCCTGCTATCACCACTCTTAAAGCAGGTAGTACTGTAACAATAACTGTTTTTGTTAATACAGATAATACGGTTATTAATGGCGCAGATGGAAACATACTTTTTTCACCTGATATTTTAGAAGTGACATACATATCAAGAAATAATTCTATATTCCCTATGTGGGTAGAAGAACCAAGTTATTCAAATACCACAGGAGTAATAACGTTTAATGGTGGTATACCTAATCCAGGTTATTCTGGCTCAAATGGAAAAGTTCTCACTTTTATGTTGCGTTCAAAAAAGGAAGGACAGGCTTCAATTAGTTTTTCTTCTTCTAATGTTCGGGCTAATGATGGTTTAGGAACAAATATTCTTAATGGTCAGCAATCATTAGATATTACAGTTTCTCCATCGCAAGTTACACCTCCTAAAGAACCAGTAAACACTGTTAAGGAAAAATCTGTAAATATTGAAACGATCCCAGCTTCTACCGTTAAGGATGTTCCAAGTACCCCTGTAATCATTTCAGAAACATACCCTAATCACTCTTTATGGTATAAAGAAACTGGAGGTATATTTACATGGTCTTTAGAAAAAGGAGTTACAGATGCTAGGTTATCAGTAACAAAAAGTTCTACCGGTAAAACTTCAGTAGTGTATTCTCCTGCTGTATCTTCTAAGGAAATAAAAGATTTAACAGATGGGGTCTGGTATTTTAATGCACAATTAGCAAATGATGCAGGATGGAGCGAAACAGCACATTATTCTGTTCATGTTGATACAAAAAAACCAGAGTATTGTACTGTTTCAAAAGTTGATGTAATAGATGATGCTGCTGGAACAAAAGTTAACTTAAAAATAGAAGCAAAAGATGATGTTTCTGGTATAGATTATTATGAAATTAGTATTGATAATAATAAAGCTATTATTTGGAACGGTTCAGATAATGCTATATATACTACACCATTACTTAGTACAGGCAGTCATACTGTATTTGTTAAAGCAATTGATAAGGCGGGTAATGCTTGTGATAGTAAGACTGAGTTTGCTATAGAGTCAAAAATTGTGCCACCTGTTATTGAAAAATATCAAGATAAAGTAATGTCTGGAGATACAGTAACAATAGAAGGAAAAACATATCCTAATTCAAAAGTGGAAATGATAATTGAAAAAGAAGATGGTACAACAAGAACCGATTTAGTTACAAGTAATAACGAAGGAATGTTCTCGTACGTAACTAATGCTACTTTAGAGAAGGGTACATACAAAATGTTTACTCGTGTGATAGATGATAAGGGGGTAAGAAGTATGTTGTCTGATGTTATGCGTATTGAAGTAATACCTGAACCATCTACGTCAGATCATGATAGCACTACTATTATTGTAATCGTACTTAGTCTAGCTCTTACTATATCTATAATAGTTATATGTATAACCGTGTACAAGCTTTATAAAATTAAAGCAATAATAAGAAAAGAGACACTGCTTGCAGAAGGAAAATTCCACAGAGCATTTACTGTTCTTCGTGATGAGATAGTAAATCAATTGCGTGTATTTGAAAAAGTGAAAAGTAAGAGAGATCTTACAAAAGAAGAAATAAAAATTATTAAAACATTAAGACTTGAATTAACAAAAGCAGAAGAACTTTTGAACGAAGAGATAGAAAAGATAAATGATAAAGTATAGTGGTTTTTATGAAAAAAGGATCATTAGTTCGTAAAGAATGATAAGAGGTAACGACATGATGATAAGAGAGAGACCGTCAGTAGGAGGTAGTAATGCTACGACAATAATAATCGTTGAATAAGCAATTTTTCTTCTGTGTACAAGCATTTTTCTGGTAACGATACCAAGTTTTGAAAGTAAGAAGATAAATAAAGGAAATTGAAATAATCCACCTAAAATAACAGCAGTTGTTGATAGTTGTGCTATAAATGTTCCAACATCCCAAAGATTTTGAAGTCCAAAAGAAACATTCACTTGTGCGATTATTTGTAATCCATAATAGAGTGATGTAAAGCCATATAGTGTTCCAAAAATAAATAATATAAATGATATAGGTATAGCAAAGAAAAAAGATCGTAATTCACTTTTTGAAATAGCTGGACGTAAAAACATATATATTCTTATTATTGTAAAAGGAATAGAAATAAAAAGTGCTATAAAAAGACTAATGTCAGTAGCTAGATCAAGAAATTGAAATGGTGATGTAACGACAACGGAGACACTCTTTATATCAAAGAGTGTTAGGAAAAGTTGTATTATTTTTCCTGAAAAAATAAAACCAACAATAAAAGTAATAATGAATAGTATTGTACTTTGATAGAGGAGTACACGCATATCTTCAAGGTATACATAGTATTCTTGTAATATGCTTGGTTTGTGTATTTCTTCTATTGTTTCTTCTTGCATGGTTTAATTTTAGCATTTAAAACAAATAATTGTTGTATTGTCATGTTACGTTTAAAAATATGATGAAATATGTTTCGTATTTATCTATCCACTAGTAACAACTAAAGAGTGGCTATATACTACGATCTATATGGATAAAAAAATACGAGTTGGAATAAATGGTTTTGGTCGTATCGGTCGTGCATTTTTTAAGATTGCTCTTGATCGAGATGATATAGAAGTTGTTGCTATTAATGATCTTGGAGATATACATAATCTTGTGTACCTCCTTCAATACGATACAGTATATCGTGTCTCGCATTTTGATGTACACGCAGAGATTCATGAAGAGAGTAAGGATCAATATCTTGTTATAGAAGGTGACAAAGATATGAAAGTAAAAGTATTTCAAGAAAAAGACCCAGCTCTAATCGGATGGAATACTCTTGATGTTGATGTGGTTGTAGAATCGACAGGTCTTTTTGTAACATATGACAAAGCGTCAGCGCATTTACAGGGTGGCGCAAAAGCTGTTGTTATTTCTGCTCCCGCAAAGCAAGCTGAAGGTGACACGGTAGAAGGGGAAACTATTTTACTTGGTATTAATGAAGAAAAGTTTGGTACAACAAAAATAACATCAAATGCTTCATGTACCACAAATGCATCAGCACCGATTCTTGCCATCTTAGATGCTTCTGTTGGTGTTGAAAAAGCAATACTAAATACAGTACATTCATACACTGCATCTCAAGGCATCGTAGATGGCCCTAATAAGAAAGATTTTCGCGAAGGGCGTGCCGCTGGACAGAACATCGTACCTTCCTCAACTGGTGCTGCTATCGCTGTTACAAAGGCATTTACTGCTCTAGAAGGCCTGTTTGACGGTGTTGCTATACGCGTTCCTACGCCAGCAGGATCGATTGCAGACATCACTTTTATTTCAAAGCGTCCTACCACGGTAGAAGAAATTAATACTGCTCTTATTGAAGCATCAAGAACTGATCACTGGAAAGATCTTTTTGCTGTTACAGAAGAAGAACTTGTGTCAACCGATATAGTAGGTCTTCCGTTTGCTTCTATAGCAGATCTTTCTATGACACGAGTAGTTGGAGGAAATCTAGTAAAAGTTCTTGCTTGGTACGACAACGAAATGGGGTACACAAACACACTCGTAGAACATGTGTCTCGAGTAGGTAAAACTTTATACTAAAACAATAAAAAAGATTTTTTAAATAACTATCGTATGATGGTTATTTTTAGTTATATAAGAAAGTGATATACTTATTGTATATGAATTTTTTAAATGCATTTTGGAACCCTTCTTTTTATAAAAATAATACAGGTACGTTTTCTTTTTGGAAAGCGTTTTTACGTCTTCTTATTGTTAGTTTTTTTATAGGGATAGTTTACGCTACTTTATTTTATGTAAAAATTGGTAAAGATATACCTACTTTTTTGTATTCTTTTGATGCAAAAGTTTCTGATGGATATCCTAATGATTTAGTTATTTCAATTAAAGATGAGAAATTATCTAAAAATATTCCAGGAGAAATAAAATTGTATCCAGTGTCTATGTTTGGAAAAGATATTGAGGATCTAGTAGAAAAGAATATATCTCATTTTATTGTTATAGACGATAC
This sequence comes from Minisyncoccota bacterium, assembly GCA_018063165.1. Lineage (GTDB taxonomy): Bacteria > Patescibacteriota > Minisyncoccia > Phycocordibacterales > UBA5272 > UBA11704. The sequence goes on from JAGOQU010000003.1 coordinate 22,656, forward strand.
AAAAGAAGCAACAGTAACATCATTTGAGCAATCTGGTGGATTAATGTTTTTTGCAAAAGATGGTTTTCTTGCAAAAGATAGCAATAATAAAATAAGTATAAGTTCTTATGAAGGTATGGATGAATTTTCAAAAGATATTACTTTTTCTAAAGAAGTCTTAACAAAGTTTTTAACTGAAGCAAATGAATATATACCTAGTATTCCTAAGATAATTACCATAACTATCGTTATTGTTTATACGCTTTTTGTGTCTATATGGAATGCGTTTTATTTGTTATTTGTAGCTTTACTTGTTATGGTACTTAGTATTCATATTATTAAACGTAAAGTTACATTTGGAGAAGCGTATATACTTTCTATGTATGCACTACCGTCACTTATTCTTCTTGAAGCTGTATTGTCGTATATCCCATATGTAACTAGTGTTATTTCTTTTATACCATTTTTTACAACAATAGGTATATGTTTGTTCTTGCTTTATATGTTTAAAGAAAATAATGATACAAAAAAGCATGGAGTTGCTTCTCTGTAGTTTCAAAATTACTATAAGAAAGGTATACTGCACAGTATATGAAAATTTATCTAGCAACAGATCACGCAGGTTTTCCGTTAAAAGAATCTATTAAAAAATATTTAGAAGAAAAAGATTACGAGGTTTATGATTGTGGTGCTCTTACGCTCGAGCCAGGTGATGGATATCCAGAGTATATGGCTTGTGCTGCAGAAAGTGTACAAAAAGATGCAATGCATGCACCTTCTATGGCTGTTATATTCGGTGGATCAGGTCAAGGTGAGGCAATTGTAGCTAATAGATATCGTCATGTCAGAGCTATTGTATATGCAGGTGGTAATCTTGAGCTTGTTAAATTAGGTCGAGAACATAATGATGCTAACGTTATTTCTATTGGTGCTCGTTTTGTCACAGAATCTGAAGCTAAGCAAGCGATTGATTTATTTTTAGCTACACCATTTTCACATGATGAACGTCATGCAGAAAGAATTATTCAAATAGATGAGATTACAAAAAACACTCATTAAAAAGTATTGATACAGTATTTATTAACTTTTAAAGAACTAATATTAATTTTGCATGCAAGTTACCCCAGCTATACTTCCGATAACATTTAATGAGATTACAGATAAGCTAGCAAAGCTTGAATATGCTTCATCTCTTGTGCAAATAGATCTTTGTGATGGTGAGTTTGGTATGCTTACAACATGGTTACCTGTCGGAGATGAGCATTTACCTAATGATTATGAATATGAATTTGATATCATGATGAATGATTGGAAAACGTACACTAAACGAGCTATTGATTTAGGTTCTGCGCGTATAGTTGCGCACGTGGATCATTTTTCTGAGGCAGATGCGAATGATCTTATTGATATTCTGGAACACACAGGTATAGCGCTCGGTGTTTCTGTTTCCAATACTGTACCAGTAGAAGATCATATAAATTTTATTAAATTTTTTGAAGAAAGATATCAAAATGTATTTGTTCAAGTGATGGGTATACGAAATATAGGAGCGCAAGGGCAACCATTTGACGAAACTGTACTTGCAAGAATAGAAGAGATAAAAAGTTGGTGTCCTAATCTACATATACAAGTAGATGGTGCTATGAATAACATTACCGCAGAAAAAGTAAAAGATGCTGGTGCTGATACGGTTATTTCTGGATCATATATTTTCGGTGCAGAAAATAGTGCAAAAGCTTTAGCTACACTTGAAGAAATATAATCATTAGCTGGTGGTTGATAATAATTCTTTCAACTAACTGCTATTCACTATCGTCTATTGGTTATAAGTTATATACTACGTTTGTATGCATTCACTTACTGACGTTGAAGTTCGTGCACTTACTCTTCGTGCTGAAGATATACGAGAAAGTATCATAAAGATGCTTGTAGAGGCGGGTAGTGGTCACACTGCAGGGTCTCTTGGTATGGCAGATGTTTTTACTGCTCTTTATTTTCGTATTATTAATCATAATCCACGACATCCTGAATGGATACAGCGTGACAGAGTGATTCTTTCTAATGGTCATATAGCGCCAGTATTGTATGCAACCATGGCTCATGCTGGATATTTTTCTATATCAGAATTAAAGACACTTCGAAGATTCGGTTCACGATTACAGGGTCATCCACACAAAGAAATGTTGCCTGGTATTGAGTCTTCGTCTGGTCCTTTAGGATCAGGACTTTCACAAGCTATTGGAATGGCACTTATGGATAAATTAGAAAATCATAAACCTGATAGATATTTTTATTGTTTAATGGGTGATGGTGAAATAAATGAAGGTCAGGTATGGGAATCTCTGTTGCTTTTACATAAATATAAACTCAACAAGGTTATTTCTATTATTGATCGAAACACAATACAGATTGATGGGTATACCGAAGATGTGCTCCCACTTGAATCTTTAAAAGATAAACTCGAAGCTTTTAATTTTCATGTGATAGAAATTGATGGACATGATTTTAAAGATATTGTTCGTGCTGTTGGTATGGCAAAGAGTACATTAGATAGAGCTACTGTTATTATTGCGCACACTATACCTGGTAAGGGGGTTACCGCATTTGAGGGTGATTATAGATGGCATGGTAAGGCTCCAAGTATAGAAGAAGGAAAAGTAGCCCTCAAAGAACTTCGTTCATTACGAGGAAAGGTTTCTTACGGAGAAATATAATATATAGTATGATACGAGAAACATTATTTACAGCAAAAGAAGAAGAAAAAACAACACGAGAAGGCTTTGGTGAAGGTCTTCTTCATGCAGGAGAAAATGATACTCATGTTGTTGCGCTATGTGCTGATCTCACAGATAGTGTACGCATGGATCTTTTCCGTGCTAAATTCCCAGCTCGTTTTTTTGAAATGGGGATAACTGAACAAGCTATGTCTGGTCTTGCGAGTGGAATGGCAGCATTTGGATACATTCCTTTTATGGCAAGTTATGCTGCTTTTTCTCCTGGAAGAAATTGGGAGCAGATACGTACTACAATTGCATATAACGATGTGCCAGTAAAAATTATTGGAGCACATACCGGACTATCAGCTGGACCAGATGGTGCTACACATCAAGCGATAGAAGACATAGCACTTATGCGTATGATCCCTAATATGCAAGTATTTGTACCATGTGATGCAACAGAAGCAAGGGTGATCACAGAACACGTAGCTACTACGAAATACCCTTCGTATATTCGTTTAACACGTGAAAAAACTCCTCTTATGTTGCCAGATACATATGTATGGAATCATGGTAAGCCGTATGTTATGTTTATTCCAAAACAAAAAAATGGTGGTAGTTTTATGTACAATATAGGCGTTATTGGATGTGGCCCAATTATTTATCAAGCACTCAAGGCTGCTAAAGAATTAGAAAAAGAGGGTATAGGTGTAACTGTTGTTAATATGCCACAAATAAAACCACTTGATACTACATTTCTTCTTCGTTTTGTAAAAGATATGAGAGCTCTTGTAACCATAGAAGAGCATCAATCTGCAGGAGGTATGGGTAGTGCTGTGGCAGAATTTTTGAGTGAACATCATCCAATAAAAATTGCACGTATTGGTATAGATGATAGATTTGGGCAAAGTGGCAAGCTTCAAGAACTTTATGAAGAATACGGTCTTACATCGTCGCATATACAAGAAGTTATAAAACGAGTAATGATATAAAGAAAAAAAGCACCGACAAGCGGTGCTTTTACTTTTTAAAGTATATGTATTTCTTTTTTGATTGTTCCTTCTGGAACATAGAAATGATATTTAGAATCTCCTATTGTTGAAAATAAAGTAAAGTTTCTGTACTCTTTTTTTATAAAAGTTTCAGATGTTTTTAAAACACTTTTTTCATCTTTTGTTTCAGAAATTAAAACCGTATTCGTTTCAACATTAATACGATCAAATTTGTATCCTTCTGCACTTTTTTCAAAGTACTCATAATAGGGGGTAGTTTTTACATCCCCTATAAAAAGTAACATACTTCCTTTAGATACATCTTTTTTTGCTAGTGAGACAATTTCAACAGTAGAAACTATTTTTTCTTCTGTTGGTAGTGTAAAACTATTGAAAAAAGCTAGTGTTAAACCCACAAGAGTACCATGAAAAAGTTCATGTAGTATTTTTTTAGGTGTTAATTTTTCCTCTTGTCTTTTTTTGACAAAAAATAAAAATAAGGACATTGCTAAAAAAGTGAACCAACCGAGAGCGATCATGTACATATATATTCCTTTATAAAATGATATTCCAACGAACAAAAAGCCTTTATTGTATGATTAAGATAGTAATCGTATTCTAAAGGACCATTTTTACACTACTATAAAAATATAGCATTGTCAAAAAAATATAACAAAAATGTTTGTTATATAACGTTTATTGTTGGTTCGAGTATTGTTAGTTTGTAACTTTCTGGAGCATTTTTTAAATAGTCTTCTATTTTGTCTTCTGTGAGCAAGCCTTCTTGTGCTCCAATATGTTGTACCACATTCATACTATTGATAGGTGCACGTTTGATAGCCTCTGTTGCATCATATCCTTTTGCCATATATGCAATAAATGTAGAAAAGAATGCATCTCCCGCACCTGTTCTTTCATATGGTGGTGCTATATCTGGATATACAGGCATATTAAAATAACTATTGTTGTACTTCATGTATGCTCCAAGTGGACCATCTGTAATTATTACTGTTTTTGGACCAAAAGTTTCCAAGCCGTCAAGTAACGCTATCATACTGCTTCCTTCCATATCAAGAAGACCTTCTGCTTCTTCTTTATTCATACATACTACTTCAGTTTTTTTGTATAGATCTACAATTTCATGACCATATGCCAGCTGAAATGTTCCTGGTTGGAATGCAAGTTTTATATCAGGGTGTGTATCTAAATACGTTATAATATCAAAGTGAAAAGGTAAAGTGTGTTTACCTAACGATGAAAGATAGAGCCATTTTGGACTTCCTATATCTGGAATGATTGGCGTGAAGAGTTCATGTTTAATAAGTATTGTTCTGTCATTTCCTTGCCATAACACGTAATGGTAATTTGTTTTTTTACCTTCTTCTTGTCTAATAAAATCAATAGCTACATTTTCTTTTTTAAATTGTGTAAAACAATCTTGTGCATAAGTGTCATTACCAAGTGCTGTAATAATAGCAGATTTTAAAGAGAGTCTTGATGCTGACACTGCTGCATTAGCACTATTTCCTACGGCAGGTAGAATATAAGCATCATCAAAAGGTATTTTTGCTCCATAAGGGATGCAAAGCTCACTGCCATGAGCCGTTTCTTGTATATGTCCAACGGATAATTTTATAAATGCATCGATAACAGTATCTCCAATAGAGATGAAATCAAATTCGGTTGTATGTTCCATATGATTTAGTATACCAAGGACTTCCTGATATACTATGTTGATATGAAATCATTAATACAACAAGGAGATATATATCTTGAAACAATTACTCAATATAAAAAAGCAGGACACGCAATTGCTCATTTTAATATTTCAAATCTTGACCAAGTACGAGCTATAGTAGATGTTGCTGAAGAGCTTAAACAGCCTGTGATTATTGGAGTGAGTGAGGGTGAACGTGAATATATAGGTGTAGACATGGTAAGAAAAATAATTGATGAGCTTAACCAAGAGTATAGTGTTCCTATTTTTTTAAATGCAGATCACACATATTCTTTAGATAAAGTTAAGGAAGTTGTTGAAGCTGGATACGATAGTGTTATTGTAGATGGTGCAAAATTGCCGTATGAAGAAAATGTTGCTCTTGTGAAAGAGTGTGTTGATTATGTAAGAGGGTATGAGATAAAAAATAAAAAGCGTGTACTTGTTGAAGCAGAGCTTGGATATATTGGGCAATCGTCATCTTTAAATGCTTCTCTTCCTGAAGGTGTTAGTGAAGAAAATCTTACCACACCTGAACAGGCAAAAGATTTTGTGTTACGTACCGGTATTGATATGTTTGCTCCAGCTATTGGAAATGTACACGGAATGCTTGTTGATGCCGTAGAGCCAGCTCTTCATATAGATAGATTAAAAGATATCTCTCTTGCTGTTGATGTGCCATTAGTGCTTCATGGTGCTTCTGGTAACACAGACGAGGATTTGATTGGATCAATTGATAATGGGATAGCTATTATTCATATTAATACAGAAATACGTAAAGCGTTTCGTGATGGTGAAAAAGCTTATATAGATGAACATCCGAATGAGGTAGCTCCATATAAATTTGGACATGAAGGACAAGAAGAAATGAAAAAGGTTGTACGAGCAAAAATGATGCTGTACATGAAATAATTGTTTTTTAAAAGAAGATTAAAACAAAAACCCTTAGTGAATAAGGGTTTTTGTATACATTGTTATTTATACAATAGACGCTATCATTTGGCCAACAAAATAAGCAACACTGGCACACAAACTTCCTATTACAACTGATTCTGAGATTGTTAGTAATTTGTTTTTATTAAGTACGTATCCACGTATATAACCAATAAGAATAAAAGCTATTACTGTAAGAAATATTGAAAGAATAAAACTGTTTATAGGTAGAGTAAAAAATAAAGCTAGGAAAAATGGAATAAGTGGTATTGTTCCAACAATCACAAAAGATGTGAAAGTGATAAGTGCCTCAGTGAAAGATTTTTTTTCTGAAGCATGTTCTTTGGATTCTTCAGAAAGAAAATCAGCTGACGCCATAGAAAAACCGTCTGACGCTAAATTAGCACAACCCAGAATGAGAACTATCCTTGGATCTAACCCAGCACCAGCTGCACCCGCCATGACAGAAAAAGTAGTAACAGCACCATCTGAGCCACCGTAAACAATGGCAGGAAGTATTTTTCTTATCTGTTTCATTATAGGTAGTATATCTCTATATCTATTTTTGTATATAGTAAAAGTACTATATGGTGTATATAAAAATAATATAATAATGTTGTATACTGCTATATGTTATGAAAATGATACATGTAATTTATTATTTGTTTGATAAGATGGAAGACCATATTAGAGCAAAACTTTCTAGACATCCCTTTTTATATACATTTATAGGAGGGGCAGGAGTTGTGCTTTTTTGGAGGGGTGTTTGGCATGTTGCGGATGATCTTCAGAAAATAGGAGGTGTGTATGGAATTATTTTTTCTTCAACTGGCTCAATAATTCTTGGTGTTACGATACTTCTTTCTACAGGTCTTTTTGTTTCTGTTTTTGTTGGAGATTCTATTATTATGTCAGGTATTAAACATGATAAAAAGATTATTGAAAAAACTATAGAAGATGTAGAACTTGAAAAAAGTGATATAGAAAAATTGTTAGAAGTCGTTACTGATATGAAAAAAGAAATTGAGATATTGGAGAAAAAAGTTAGAAATAAATGTGAAATCGTTTAATTACTTATTATATTATTTTTTTATATGAATCATGATTACAATAAAGAGTCTTTAGAGCTTCATGGGAAATATCATGGCAAAATAGGTTTAATAACAAAGGTACCTATGAATGATCGTGACGATTTGTCTAGAGCATATACTCCTGGTGTGGCAGAGGTGTGTAAAGAAATTTCAAGAGATCCAACTCTTGCAAGAGACTATACACTTAAAAGAAATACGGTAGCTATAATATCTGATGGTTCTGCTATTTTAGGGTTGGGTAATCTTGGTCCTCTTGCTGCTATTCCTGTAATGGAAGGGAAGGCTGCGATATTAAAATCATTTGCAAATGTTGATGCATTTCCTATATGTCTTGATACTCAAGATACAGAAGAAATTATTAAAGCCGTAAAGCAGCTTGCTCCAGTATTTGGTGCTGTTAATTTGGAAGATATATCAGCTCCAAGGTGTTTTGAAATTGAAGAACGACTACGAAGAGAACTTTCTATTCCTGTTATGCATGATGATCAGTGGGGGACTGCGACAGTAGTTTTAGGTGGCCTCATTAATGCACTTAAAGTAACTAATCGTAATGAAGGAAAAGATATAAAGATAGTAGTAAATGGTGTAGGTTCAGCTGGTGTTGCTATTTCACGTCTCCTTCTTTCTTACGGATTTCACAATATGCTTTTCTGCGATAGTCAGGGTATTATTCATGATAAGAGGGGTGGTCTTAATAAGGAAAAAATTGAACTCATTTCTAAGAGTTCACTACAAGGAATGATAGGAACATTAGAAGATGCTATACAAGGAGCAGATGTTTTCGTGGGTGTTTCAAAAGCAGGAGCTCTTACAAAAGAAATGGCACAATCGATGAATAAGGATGCGATTGTATTTGCTCTTGCCAATCCTATTCCAGAAATTATGCCAGAGATAGCGAAAGAGGCTGGTGTTGCAGTGATTGCAACTGGACGTAGCGATTTTCCTAATCAGCTTAACAACTCACTTATTTTCCCTGGACTATTTAAAGGAATGTTGGATGCACATTGTAAGCAGTTTGAGATTGCTATGTTTACAAAGGCTGCACTTGCACTTGCTGGACACGTAAAAAATCCAACCCAAGATGCGATATTGCCAAACATGTTTGATAAAGAATTGGTAAATGTTATAGCAAGTACTGTTTCTTAATAAAAAGAAAACCTAATCATATACATGATTAGGTTTTTTTGATTTAAGATACTTCATATACTTTACAAAGTTTATCTAGTTCTTTGCGTGCATAAGTAATTGATTTTCTTATATTTTTTGGTACTTTTGTTTCCGCTATATCACATAACTGAAAATAAAAAGCACGTGTTTCTTCTACTTGTCTTATTTGTTTTGATTGTTCACATTTATGTAGTGATCGTAAATTATGGATACGATCCGCAAGTTTTACAACCATTGGTCTCCATTTATTACAAGAAAAAAGTCTAGAAAAGAAAACATCTTTACTCTCTTTATCATTTTTACTAACGAATTTTACACCTTGTGTTACTTCATTTTTGAAATTGATCCAAATTCTTCTTTCTGTAAGAAGGAATTGATCTTCTACTATGTCATGAAGAAGTGCGATAACTAGTACTCTCCAATCAAATTTTATATCAAAATCATTAAATATGATAAGAGAAACTTCTTTTGGATGATCAAAATATCTACCACCATCATCACGAAATTGATTTCTGTGTCCGTACTTTGAAAATGCATACGCTGTTTGTATTTCCTCTAGGTCTCTTTCCGTAAAATACGGAGAAAGCTTCTTGAGATACTGTATGCTTCCTCGTTGATTTTCCATGGTTAGATTCCTCGTGTGAACTTTGTAAAGAACGTCATTGTTTACACTATAATAAAAAGTCAGACTAGTCAACAATAGAATATGTCAGTATTAAAAAACCGTTATCATGCTATGATAACGGTTTTATGTATGAATATGCATTTCGTGCGTTAGTTTTTTTTGTACACCAAACACTATCTCATCGATACGTTTTTTATTTTTTAATGTTCCTCTTTGGTGGAGACGTGAAAGAGTGCATTTAAGTTCTGTGTGTAATTTTGGAAACTCAAGCAATGTTTCATCCACATGTCTTTTTTTATTTTCTTCTGGTACTGAAGAAGATGTCATAAAATAATGTATTCTGTCTGCATATTTAAGAACAATAGTTCTCCATTTGCAATTAAGATCAGTTTCTCTTTTGATTCTTATCCAATAGACTTCTTTATTTGTTTCTTTTTTTTGTTTTGTCATAAGATCAACAATGTTTCTTACGCCAGAACCAAAAAGTTTGGATATATCTTTAAGTGAAGTATCTGTATCTTCTACAACATCATGAAGTATTGACGCTATAATAATTTTAAAATCTAAAATATTAAGATCAAGAATTATTAAAACTACTTCAAGAGGGTGTAAAAAATAAGGTGTTATTTTATCTTTTCTATATATTCCTTGATGTTTTTTTGCGGAATATTTAAGAGCTTCTATTAATTTTTCTTGTTGAGTATTTGAAAAAGTTTCCTTTGTTACTCGTAGTATTTTTTCTATAAGAAATAATAAACGTCTATGTACTTTTCTTTGCTCAGTTTTTCCTTTTTCAAGAATACAAGGAGTGTATATATCGAGCTCTTTTGTAAGAGCGGTAGCAAATGACATAATCATAAGAAACTCCTTACAAAATTATAAATGATCAACTGAATGCATACTAACTTTTTTATAATACTTTGTCGATATCTCTATAGTTTGCTAGTATGGAAGTACGATATGTCATTTTCTTTTGAAATAATTAAAAAATCAGACGAGGCAAAACTTGCTCGTGTTGGTATTATTCATACTCCTCATGGAGATGTAGAAACTCCTGCTTTTATTACTGTTGGTACAAAAGCAACAGTAAAAGCACTTACGCCTGAGCAAGTAAAAGATGTTGTAGGTGCTCAGTGTGTTTTAGCTAACACATATCATCTGTATCTTCAGCCAGGAGATGAACTTGTTGCAAGGCATGGTGGTTTTGCAAAGATGATGGGGTGGCACGGTCCAACATTTACTGATTCAGGAGGGTTTCAGGTGTTTTCTCTAGGTCAAGCTCTTGGTCATGGAGTGAGTAAAATTGCCACCAGTAAAGAAATTTCTGAGGTTGAGGCAAAGAGTAAGAGTCAGGAAAAACGTGATGCAAAAGAAGAAAATGGTATACATGAAAAACTTGCAAAAATAGATGACGATGGTGTTACTTTTAAATCTATTCATGACGGCAGTGAACATAGATTCACTCCAGAGAGAAGTATGCAAATACAACATAATCTTGGAGCTGATATGTTTTTTGCTTTTGATGAATGTACATCACCACTTGCACCAATAGAATATCAACGTGAAGCAATAGAAAGAACTCACGCGTGGGCTAGAAGAAGTCTGGATGAACATAAACGTCTCGGAGTGTCTTCTGCTACTGGTTGTAAACAAGCACTTTTTGGTGTTGTGCAAGGTGGTGCGTATGAAGATCTTCGTAAGGAATCAGCAAGAGTTTTGGGTGCTATGGATTTTGATGGATATGGAATAGGGGGTAGTTTTACAAAAGAAGACATGGGTACCGCTGTTAAGTGGGTGAACGAAATTTTACCAGAAGGGAAGCCTCGTCATTTGCTTGGTATTGGAGAGCCTCTTGATATGTTACTTGGTATAGAAAATGGTATAGATACATTTGATTGTGTTTCACCTACTCGTGTTGCGCGTAATGGCGCTATCTATACTCTTGATGGTCGTATTAATTTACGTAGCGCACAGTACAAAGAGGATATGTCACCGCTATCTGATGATTGTAATTGGTATACACATAGATATACAAAGGCGTATATGTCACATCTTTTTAGATCAGATGAAATGCTTGCCGCAACACTTGCTTCTATGCATAATTTGAAGTTTTTAACTGTGCTTTGCGAAAACGCTAGAAAACATTTGTTATCTGGAACGTTTAAAGAATTTAAAGATGCGTTTATAGAGAGATATTATAAATAAAAATCGTTACAATATATATGTAACGATTTTTTTAGGTACTTTTATTCATGTTTATGTAATGATGACATAAAACGTATGATAGGAAATAAAAGAGTTGCTAATATAGGTGTATAAAAGAACCCTGTTATTGTAATTATAATAATAAAAAGTAACCAAACATCTTTCTCTTTTTTTATTGTATGGTAATGAAGTGTAAGTATAAAAGAAAATATTCCAAGAGCAACAGGTAAAGCTATAGTATTGCTACTATGCTTAATCCACATATAATACCCAATTAAGAAACATATACACGTGATAATAAAAAGAGTGGATCTTTTAATAGTGTCGCGTGTTGATATTTTTTTTGGAATAGTTTCTTCATCAATGTCATGCCAAATATTAATTTTGCTATTCATCTATAAAACCTTTCTGCATGCTTACGTTAGGAACTTAGTCAGATTATATGTTATAATTAAAACTCTTATATGTCAAGTAATCAGAAACAAAATTTACAAGGAGTTTTTAAACTTAAAGGGTTTATACCAGCAGGTGATCAACCAAAAGCTATAGAAGGGCTTGTGTCTGGTTTACAAAAAGGAATGAAACGTCAAACATTGTTAGGTGCAACAGGTACAGGTAAAACATTTACTATTGCAAATGTTATAGAGCAGATTCAAAAACCTACACTTGTTATCGCTCACAATAAAACACTTGCAGCGCAGCTTGCTCAAGAATTTCGTACATTTTTTCCAGATGCGGCAGTTCATTATTTTGTATCGTATTACGATTACTATCAACCGGAAGCGTATATGCCAGTTACAGATACGTATATAGAAAAAGATGCACAGATTAATGAAGAAATTGATCGTCTTCGCCATGCTTCAACACAAGCATTGCTTACCCGAAGAGATACTATTATTGTTGCTTCTGTTTCGTGTATTTATGGACTTGGTTCGCCAGAAGATTATGAGCGAGAAAATATACTTTTATCAGTAGGTGACACTGTTACTAAAGTAGGTCTTATGCAAAAGTTTGTTGGTGTACAATATGAGCGCACAAATGCAGATCTTTCTCCTGGTACATTTCGTGCTCTAGGTAATCGTATTGATATTATGCCTATATCAGAAACAGTCATGCTTCAGATTGAAATAGCAGGAGGAAAAATTTCACACATGCAGATCGTAGATCCTGTATCAATGAAACTTATTAATGTTGTTAAAGAATATTTTATTTTTCCTGCAAAACATTTTATTTCAGATGTTCCAACGAGAGAGCGTGCAGTAAAAACGATTGAAGCAGAATTAATATCTCGTCTTAAAGAATTTGATGAACAGGGAAAAATTCTTGAAGCTGAACGTATTAAACGTCGAACAAGATATGATGTGGCTATGATAAAAGAAGTTGGTTTTTGTCAGGGTATAGAAAATTATTCTAGACATTTATCAGGAAAAGATGAAGGTGTTGCGCCTGACACATTGCTTGAATATTTTCCTCATACAAAAAAAGGGAATCCAGATTTTTTGACTATTATCGATGAATCACATGTAACGCTTCCTCAGCTTCATGCTATGTATGCAGGAGATCAGTCACGTAAAGGAACTCTTGTTGAGTATGGCTTTCGTCTTCCTTCTGCAAAAGATAATCGTCCACTTAAATATGAAGAATTTGAAACACGTGTAAATGAAGTAATTTATGTAAGTGCTACACCAGGAGAATTTGAAAGAGGTAATTCAGATCAGATAGTGGAGCAGATAATTCGACCGACAGGTCTTCTTGATCCTGTTCTTGAGATTAGAAAAGTGGAATCTGTAGGTGCGTATAAAGGTCAGGTTCATGATTTTATTGAAGAGGTTGTGAAAGATGTTAAAAAAGGTGGAAGAGTTCTTGTAACTACATTAACAAAAAAAATGGCAGAAAGTCTTTCTGAATATTTGAAAGAGCAAGGTGTAAAAGCAGAATATGTACATAGCGATGTGAAGACTATGGATAGAATACAAATACTTACTAGTTTTAGAAAAGGTACCTTTGATTGTCTTGTAGGTGTTAACCTTCTTCGAGAAGGTCTTGATCTTCCTGAAGTGACATTAATTGGAATCATGGACGCAGATAAAGAAGGTTTTCTTCGTTCTGAAACATCACTTATTCAGACTATTGGTCGAGCTGCACGTAATTCAAATGGTAGGGTTATTTTGTATGCAGATATTCTAACAGGATCAATGGATAGAGCTATTAAGGAAACAAATCGCCGTAGGGGGATACAAGAGGAATATAATAAAGTTCACGGTATTACTCCAACAACAATACAAAAAAACATTAAAGATATTACAGAAGAAATGCAAAGCGATCATGCTAAAGCAGTGAACGCTGAACTTGCTCTTGATAAGAAATTATTCGCTAAGAATCCTGATAAATTAATTAAGCTTAAAGAAAAAGCTATGAAAGAAGCTGTTAAAATTCTTGATTTTGAAACAGCTGCAATACTTCGCGATGAGCTTGAAGTACTAAGGAATAAAGTAAGCGGGAAGGAGTAGGTTAAGAAAAAGAATTGTTTGAGTTATCTATATTTTAAGTTATAATAATTTTTATGGAAAATACTACAACATTAGACAATAAATTAGTTTTAAAAAGATATCCATTTTCAATAAAAATTATTTTTTTACTCTATATAATTTTTCTTTTAATTTCATCGATTTTAACGTATATTTTTAGTTCTGATACTTCAGGGCTTACCCTCGTCTTTTCTTTTCTTCCTGTTGCAATTCCAGTTTTTAGTCTGATAAGTATTATTTTTGGTTTTATTGGGGTTAGATTACTTAATCGTTATAGTCATGAAATATCATCTTCACAAAGAAATCTTAGTTTATTTCTTTTCTCTCTTATGCTTACGGTTGTATTTCCTATGATTTTAGTTTTTTTCTTTTCAGAAAAACTTACCTTATTAAATTAAAACAATATTCACTATGTTTACATTCTAAAAATATGTGTTTTTGCACGTTTTAAAAAGTGGCGTATACTTAGAAACATATGAAAAAAAATGTAACCATTCTGATCGGCTTAGTAGTTGTTTTTGTAGTGCTGTACGCAGGTAATTCTTTTATGGGTAATGATGATACACCTAAGACACTTAGTGTTAAGGATGTTGAAGAGGTTGTTGGTATGAAGTCTTTTAATGGTGAGGTGGTTCGTGTGTTTGAAGGAGAAAACATTCTTGAATATGGTTTTGATATTCCTGAAACAGCTACCACAACAGTTGAGATGGATGGTGCACTTATTAAAGTTGAAGATGCGGGTAATCCTTTAATAACTGTTTATATGAGTTATGAAGGTGGACGTGGTTATACAGCTATAGACTATATAAGTAATATTATTGCTAATCATGTTCCTGTTATTGATGTTGAAGAAACAAAAACAATTGGATTACTTGAGTGGCAGACAGCAACATCAGAAGGAAGTGAATGGTATATTACTTCTGTTCTTGATGGTAAATGGCTTATTGTGGTTGAAAATAAAAAGACAGTACACGATACTGCAGAAAAAATATTAGAAAGTGTTTTTGCTAGATAAAATTTCTTTAGATAGTATTATAAAACACCACATGCGTACAGTGTGGTGTTTTTTATTTCTATAAAAGCAATGAATATGAATCTAAGCCAAGACTATCAGGGTCATCAGGATTGTAGTCTTCTTCTTCGTAGTTGTTTGTATTTTTTCTCTTTTCTGTAAAAAATTCTAACCCTTGAGGTATTAGAATAGGTAAAGAATCCCCAAATGGTAAAGGTAGTTGTGCTGCTTCAGATGTAAACATGATCACTCTCCTTTTCTATAAAGAAACTTTCCAAAGCAAGTATAATACATATATCTATGCGTATGCAATATAAATATGTTAGAGTTACTGTATGAAGAAAAAAGTTTTTGTAGGTATGTCAGGAGGTGTTGACTCGTCGGTATCCGCAGCATTATTGAAGGAAAAAGGGTATGATGTAACTGGGGTATTTATTAAGGTTTGGCAACCTGATTTTGTTGAATGTACATGGAAAGAAGACAGATTAGATGCTATGCGTGTCGCTTCAATATTAGATATTCCATTTATTACTCTTGATCTTGAGAAAGACTATAAACAAGAAGTGATAGATTATATGATAGAAGAATATAGAAAAGGAAGAACACCTAATCCTGACGTTATGTGTAATAGGGAGGTAAAATTCGGTGCTTTTTATAGATGGGTAAAAGAACAAGACAAGAACGCATATATCGCTACAGGTCATTATGCAAAACATAATGGAGTTTCTTTACTAACTAGTGCTGATGAGAATAAAGATCAAACATATTTCCTGTGGACTCTTTCTAAAGACATACTTCCGTGGGTTATGTTTCCTGTTGGTGATATAGAAAAAAGTGATGTACGGTTATTGGCAAAGAAGTTTAATTTACCTGTTGCTACAAAAAAAGATAGCCAAGGGTTATGTTTTGTTGGAACTATAGATATAAAGACACTTCTTAAACAATATATAGAAGAAAAAAATGGCAACGTTTTAGATGAGAAAGGTGAAGTGATAGGTGTTCATACGGGGGTTATGTTTTATACACTTGGAGAACGCCATGGTTTTACTATAACAAAAAAGAAAACAGATGATAGTCCGTATTTTGTTATCGCAAAAGATTTTAAAAATAATACTATTACTGTTTCTCATAATTCTGTTCGAGAATCTTCTGGTGATACTGTTTTTCTTTCGTCATGTAATTGGACGATGAAATTAGAAAAAAATAAAATATACGATGCTCGTGCTCGTTATCGTGCACCTCGAGTAAAAGTGGTTTGTGATTCTGATAATTCTTTTAGGATTATAGAAAATGATTGTATTGCAACACCAGGTCAATCGCTTGTTATATATGATGGGGATATATGTATTGGTGGTGGTATTATAGATCGTTAAGTAAGAGTTGTTGCGAAGTATATTTTTTTATTTGTGTTTATTTTAATGATCGTGATCAGTGTGTTTGTGTTTAATATGAAAATGTATTTCGAGGTATATTATCCATATAACAATAGATGCAAGTGAAGAGATGCTAGCAATTTCAAGTGCTTGAAATTGATCATGATCTATTTTTTTACCAAGTATATATACAAACATTGCAGCAACAGGAGACCCTATTTGTGCGGTAATACCATAGATAATTGTTTTGTTAATAGAAAGCCCAAGACTTCTAAAAAGAGTAATTGTTCCTAGTATCTTTGGTAACTCATGCATAATAATACCAACAGTAGCAGCATAACCAAGAATTGGGTTCATGAGATACGTTGCTCCAATTACTGCACCGTCAATAAGTGAATGAAAAGCTTCACTAATAACAATACCTTTCGCTCCATCTATTTTAGAATTATGTGTATGCGTGTGAGAGAAATGTGAAAGAATAAAAAATGTTACACCGGCTGTACATAAGCTAATAAAAAGATCAATAAGGGTAAGTTCACTGCCATGTTCTTTAAAGGTGCTATATATCGAAAAAGAAAGTAAAAGTATACCAATACTTAAAAATATGCTTTTCCATATTCCTTTAAATAAATTACGTCGCAATAGTAGTGCGATAACAGCTAGAATAGGTAGTGCGCTAGCACTTAGTATCATAAGAATAAAAGTTGAGTTCATAGATATATACCGTATACTATACTCCTTGGTATGTGTCTATGCAAGTTATTTGCATTATGTATAGACGTTTTTTTGATGATATGATACTATAAAATATATGGCAACATACTCAAAAGAAGATTTAATTCTTATGCTACATGAGGCGGAACTTAGAGTTACAGACCATAGGCTATCGGTGCTTATGTATCTTTCAAAAGTAAAACAACCAGTAACTGTTTTTGAAATCATAGACGCACTTCGTAAAAAAGATAATATAGATCAAGCTACTGTATATCGAAACCTACTTTCTTTACATGAATCAGGTCTCATACGTAGACTTGATTTTAATCATGGTCATGCTCATTACGAGCTCGAAACAGGTAGAGTTTCATATACTCTTGTTTGTAGCAAATGTGAAACAATAGAAAAAATAGAAGGGGTGTCTGTTGAGGATACTCTTAAAAAGATTTTAAAGAGAAGTAAAAAATTTAAAAATACCATCGTGCAATCTTTTGAAATATATGGAGCGTGTAAATCGTGTTCATAATTTTTTATACATAGATATATATGATACGTATTAATATGAAAGCACCAGAATTTTCATTGCCTGATCAGGAGGGTGTTGTTAGATCTCTTTCTGAGTATCGTGGTAAAAAAATAGTACTATATTTTTACCCTAAAGATAATACACCGGGATGTACTACAGAAGCGTGCTCTTTTAGAGATGTGTATGAAACTTTGCAAAAAGCTGGAGTAATTATTTTAGGTATAAGCAAGGATTCTGTTAAGAGTCATGCAAAATTTGCACAAGCGTATACCTTACCATTTCCTATTCTCTCTGATGTGGATACATCTGTGTGTCAAAAATATGGAGTATGGAGACTTAAAAAATTTATGGGAAAAGAATATATGGGAATTGCAAGAATAAGTTTTTTAATTGATGAAGAGGGGAAGATTATTAAAATATACGAAACTGTAAAGCCAGACACTCACACTCAAGATGTTTTAAAAGATGTTGTGAAATAAAAAAGTAGCCATGTAAACATGACTACTTCTGATAAAAGTGATAATTAGATATCTTTACAGGATTACTGAATGTTTCTGAAAGGAAGAATTTTTTCGAGTTCTGGGTATATGTTGGCACTGAGTAAATTTTCTTCCGGAATAAGAATAAAACTTGCTCGTTCAAGATGAGGACTTTTCATAGCACTCTCAATAGTAGGTAGAGCAATAATTCTTAGCTTATTTATTTCTATTTCTTTTTTGTACAACTTTTGACACTCCTCCGCTAATGTAAAAATACTATCAATACCATCGAAAGGATCTTTTGAAATAACAATAATAGTTACAATGTCTTGTGATTTGCGATGTATACCAAGCCTTTGAAATAATTGCTCTTGTATTTCTATACTTAATTTTTGTATAGTTACTAGTGCTGTAAGATATTTTTCATTAGAAAAAATATAATGTGCCACAGTATCTCCTTGTAGAAAGTCTTATATTATTATACAACTTTTTATAAAAAAGTAAAGGCGAAAGCTTAATGCTTTCGCCTTGAACACTAAAAAATAGCTAAAGTGTTTTAATTCCGTTTGTTTTTATAAACATAACATCAGGTGGTCCAAAAAGTCCTTCATATTCTTTCTTCTGACTAAAAGGAGCTGGTGCTTTAGATGTGAACCATTGTTCAAATTTTTTACGGTCAGTTATTGTTTCTGTACGGTAGGTGACCCCTTTAACAGTAAAAGCTATCCAGGCTGTATTGATATATACGCTTTCAACTTCTCCGTTAAGTATTCTATGAGGATCGCTCTTTGTTGCAAGAAGAATAGTAACACCATCAGGTTTTTCTAGTGCTTGTTTTAAAAAAAACTTAAGTATTTCACTCATGTTGGTTGATGTGGGAGTTGTGCTGAGTGATAACGTACACGCTTCCATGATTACCTCTTTCATGTTGTAAAATCTAACAAATATGAATCTGTGCAATGTATAAGGAAACTTTTATTATAAAGAGCTTACAGAAATATACTACACTGATTTTTGATATATGTAAAGGGTATAGAAAAAGGGCGACACCTTACGGTGTCGCCCTTTAGTATTGTAAAACGATGTATTTATTTTGCACCTAACGCTTCATCGATAACTGCTTTAAAGAATTCTTCTGGTCGTGCGCCGTCAACCATGGACACCACATCATACCCTTTTTTTGTTTTAAGAAGAACAAATGTAGCAGGTGTTCCTTGTACACCAGCTCTAACTCCTTCATCAATAGAATTAGTAACCTCTTGCTCTGTTTGCTTTTCTTTCATGCATGTAGCAAAAGCTGTCTGGTCTAGACCTATGGTACGAGCGAAGTCTTCTTTACCTGTTGAAGGAAGTGTAGCTGATTGCTTACTCATTTTGTAATCATAGAGAGCATTTATGTATTCATAGTATTTAGAAGATCCACCGATTTTTCCAGCACAAGCAATTGCTCGTGATTCATCAAAAGCATTTTTGTGTATTTGTGTGAGTGGAAAATGTCTATACACAAAACCGACTTTATCACCGTAGTCTGCTTGTAATTTTTTAAGTGTTGGTGATAATTGAATACAATAAGGACATTCTGGGTCAGAATATTCAACAACCATCACCTTACTATTTTGTTTTCCTGTTATATAGTCAGAACTATCAATTGTTTTACCAGCGAAAGCTTTACGTACAACAGCTGGCTGTGCGTTGCTTGTAATAAAACCGTATCCCATGAGACCTCCAGCGATAATCATAGAAGCAATGATTATTGCAAGTGGCGTACTTAATGTAAAACCTTTACTGCGATGAGATGGGTACGCATGAGCTTCATGTCTAGAAGCATCAATTGATTCATGGGTGATAGCACCTTCCTCTTGATAATGTTCCGTAACAGTGTGATTACTGTGACCATGTGGTGTAATATGTTCTTTCATAAAAATTGTTATTATAATGTTTTTTTTGTATATTGGTTTATACTGTACCAAACAAGTATATCATGAAAATTTTTCACGCAATGACGCCAAGAGTACTTAAGAAAATAGCGCTTGCTGGAATTTTTGAGTTTGGTCCTGTGCTAATCTTTCTTATAGCTTTTGAACTGTTTCATATATATAAAGCTACCATTGTGCTTATGATAGCAACAATAATATCAACTATTGTTACCTATCGAATGCAAAAACGTTTACCATACGTAGCTTTGTATATTGCACTTCTTACAGGTATCTTTGGATATATTACTGTAACAAAACATGAGCCAAAATTTATTCAAATGAGAGACACACTTTATGATGCTACTCTTGCATTAACTCTTATAGTTGGTTTATTGTTTAATATACAATTTCTTAAAATAGCTTTTCATTCAATCATTCCTATGACAGATAGGGCATGGAAACGTCTTACATATTTTTGGATATCTTTTTTCTTTTTAATTGCCACGGCTAATGAATATGTAAGAAGGTTCATGTCACTTAGAGATTGGTTTGATTTTAAAAGTACAATGATTCTTGTGACACTTATTTCTGGTTGTATAGCATTGTATTATGTGTACGAAAAAGAAGACTAATTCTATACAGGTATTCTTATTTTAGATGTCTGTGATATACTGTCTTTTATTATGCATGAAGAAACAAGCGTAGCACATGAAGGGTCAATACTTCATGTATACGAAGAAATCCCTACCATACAATCACCAATTATTGGTGATATTGGTCTTTTTACTATAGCAACATCAACAATTACTGTGATGTTTATAACTTTACTTTTTGTTTTTTTAGCTATTAAAGTTTCTAAATCAAAACGTATTCCTGGAAAGTTTCAACATCTTATGGAAATGTTTTATGAGGTGGTAACTTCTTTTATTACCTCAATTGTTGGTACCAAAGAAAAAGCAAAAGTCATTGTTCCGTATGTTGGAGCTATTCTTACGTATCTTCTTGTTGCAAATCTTTTGCCTATGTTTCCTGGAGTAAGTGGTTTATATGTTGTGATAAATGGGGAACATGTACCGCTTCTTCGTGGTGCTACTACAGATTTTAATACAACGTTTGGTCTAGCTCTTGCTGTTGTTGTAACTATGCAAATTGTTGGCATGAAAGAACAAGGTGTTTTTGGTTATCTTTCACATTTTATTCAAATTAAACAAGTTATTAAAGGGTTCAAAAAAAGTTTAGGCGAGGGAGCTGTTTCAATTGTTGGTTTTCTTGTTGGCCTTATTGAAATTATTGGTGAATTAGCTAAGATACTTTCCCTCTCACTTCGTCTTTTTGGAAATATGTTTGCTCATGAAGTTCTTACAGTTATTTTGCTTGGTGCGTTTTCTATAGCCGTTCCAGCTATATGGATGGGGATGGGTTTTCTCGTTGGTGTTGTTCAGTCAGTTGTTTTTGTTGCTCTTACAACGGTGTACTATTCTTTGGTACTCAAAAAAGAAGGTAAAGACGCACACTAAAATTTGTTACAAGGCTGTGGGGAAATGGTGATAAATATTGACTTTTGCTCAATTATATTGTATACTATATTAAGTATAGTTATTGTTTGAAAGGTGTTTATTATGAGAAAGAATTATATCGTTGAAGGTGGAATGTTGATATATTTCGTTGTAATTTCTCCATTATTTTTAGTTCTTGCATTGTGTGGATGCTGTGCGTATCTCCACTCATACTCTTAAAACATCTCTATCACGCATACTCTTTTAGAGATTATGTGCATAGTTTTAGTTTTAGAACTAAATAATCTTTTTTTGTTTAAAAACAGCTCAAAAGAGCTGTTTTTGTTTTAGTTTTTGACGGTGATTGATGCTAGTAGGAATAGAAGCATTATTGCTATTTGTAAGAGTAATCCATGTGTATGATGTATTTGTATGCTTCGTGCGTGTATCCATTTGTGGAATTTTTGTAAAGGTAGTAGAAAACGTGACCTTGTTTTCCAATAGACAAATTGAAGTGGGTCAGGAAGTATTCCTCCTAGAATTGTTGCACATACAAGAGGAATCGAATGAATGTCTAATATATAGAATGCTAATGTAAAAGAAATAATAGCACCTATGAGTGCATCTATTCCAATACGAGTAAGATCAAAAAGAAATTTTTTACCAATGACCATGTCATGATTTAATTTTCCTTCAGGGTCTTTTTTAAACGATAGAAGACTATAGTCCCAGTGAGGAATTGAGTCAAGCATAAAATGGCTTCCAAAAGCTATTGTAAAAGCTATATAAGGGTTTGATGTAAGAGTTGTTGCGACTATTGTGCCAACAACTGCGTGTGTAGCAAGTATCATATGTACATAGTAACACATATAAAGTAGATTTTTATACACTGTAATTATGTAGATATTTGTGTTATACTGTGTACAAAGCCGTTGAGGCGAATTTTTATTGAATAATATCTAAAAACTATTTTATGACTCCAGAAGCAGCAATTTATATCGCAAAAGGTATGTGTATCCTAGCCATGGTTGGAACAGCTATTGGCCAAGGGTATCTTATTGGTAAAACAATGGAAGCGATTGGACGTAATCCTGATATCGAAGGTTCTATTTTTTCAAAAATGATTATCGCTGTTGCGATGACAGAAACAACAGCTATTTTTGCTCTTGTTGCATTCTTCCTTATAAAATAGCTTATAGACGTTGGTTTATAGTTGTTTAGCTTTTGTATTTTGCTGATAGCTATACACTGACATCTATTAGCTTGCTTATTATTTATGCAAGAAATTTTAAACATTCTCGGTTCTGTAGGTTTTAATTGGCATGTAGCGCTTGCTAACTTTGTCAATTTTCTTATTATCTTATTTTTATTAAATAAGTTCTTTTTTGGAAAAATTGGAAAAGCTATCGAAGACCGACAAGCGGTAATTGAGCGTGGCCTTTCTCAAGCATCTGAAGCAGAAAGAGCTCTTTCTCACGCAGAACAAGAAAAAGAAAATATAATTAATAAAGCTCATAAAGATGGTCATGATATTATCGTCAAAGCTGAAGCTCATGCAATAGAACGAGCAGAAGGTATTTTTAGGGATGCAGAGGAAGAGGCACAGATACGTCTTGGTAAACTTGCTGAAAAAGAAAGAAAGGTTGAAGCAAAAATGGCTAAAGATTGGGAAGAGCGTGCGCCAGCACTAGTCGCAAAGCTTTATGCTAAGACACTTTCAAAAGAAATGAATGAAGCAGATAATAATGCAATGATCGCTCGTATGAGTGTATAGATATTATTTTAAGATTATTTATCATGACACTTTCACGTAAAATCGCAACACTACTTTTAGAGAAAAATGTTTCTGTGGATGATGTTGTAAAAACTCTCACCACGTACAACCTTTTAGGGCTTATTCCTGCAATTAAAGAAAGTGTTATAGAAATGTCAGCGCATACAAAATCTGAAAATACTCTTGCTATTGAATCACCATTTCCGTTGTCTGATGAAATAATTGCTCACATAAAAAAGATAACAAAAAGTAATGATGTAACGCATGAGATTACAATTAATAAACATATTTTGGCTGGGTTTAAAGCAAGATATAAAGGTATATTATATGACGGAAGTGCAGAAAGAATTATTAGACAACTTATTAAATAACTAACAACAAAACACCATGGCAGTAGAAAAAATCATCAAAGAATTAGAACAGAAGATACAAGATATTTCAACACAGGTTGAAATAAGTGAAATCGGTAATGTTATCTCTGTAAGTGATGGTATTGCTCGTGTGAGTGGTCTACTTTCTTGTGCTTCGATGGAGGAAGTTACTTTTGCTTCAGGTGCAAAAGGTATAGCACTTAACCTTGAATCTGACTTAGTTGGTATAGTTATTGTAAGTGGTGCTGACCTTGTTCGCGAAGGAGAGGAGGTGTCTCGCACAGGAAGAGTACTTTCTATTCCTGTAGGGGAATCGTTGCTAGGTCGTGTTGTTGATCCGCTTATGAATCCTCTTGATGGTGAAAAAATAAGTGGACTTACAGATACAGAACTCGTGGAAAAGATTGCTCCAGGTGTTATGGATCGTGAACCTGTAAATCAGCCAATGCAAACAGGTGTTAAGTCTATTGATGCCATGATTCCTGTTGGACGTGGACAGCGTGAGCTTATTATCGGTGACCGACAAACAGGCAAAACAACAATCGCAATTGATACTATTATTAATCAAAAAGATTCTGGAGTTATTTGTGTATATGTTGCGATTGGTCAAAAAGAATCAAAAATTGCGCAAATTGTAAATAAATTACGTGATTCAGGTGCCATGGAGTATACCGTAGTTGTGCTTGCTGGAGCATCACATTCTGCAGCGCTTTCATATTTAGCACCATATGCAGGTACTGCTGTTGCTGAGTATTTTATGAATAAAAGAAAAGATGTTCTTGTTGTATATGATGATCTTTCAAAACATGCTGTGGCATATCGTGAAATGTCACTTCTTCTTAAGCGTCCACCTGGACGTGAAGCGTATCCTGGAGATGTGTTTTACTTACACTCCCGTCTTCTTGAAAGATCATGTCGTCGTAATGTAAAAGCGGGAGGGGGGTCTATTACAGCGCTTCCAATTATCGAAACACAAGCAGGTGACGTATCTGCATATATTCCTACAAACGTTATTTCTATTACCGATGGTCAGATTTTTCTTGATGCCAATCTGTTTTATAAAGGTATGAGACCTGCTATTGATGTTGGGCTTTCTGTGTCACGTGTAGGTTCTTCTGCTCAAATAAAATCAATGAAGAAAAATGCCGGAAAAATGAAACTAGCTATGGCTCAATATCGTGAACTTGAATCATTTGCTCAATTTGATTCTGATCTTGATGTTGATACTAAAAGAACTATAGAAAGAGGAAAGCGTACAGCTGAAATGTTAAAACAGATAAACGGTAACCCGCTTCGTACAGGACTTCAAGTTTCTTCTGTGTATGCTGTAAATAATGGTTTCCTTGATCATACTCCTGTGATGGATGTATTTGCTTGGGAAAAAGCAATGCATACTTATATGGAATCAAGAGAAAAAGAGTTGCTTATTTCTATTGAAAAAGATTGGTCAGATGATATAGAAAAAAATCTTAAAGAAGCTCTTACTACATTTAGTAAACTTCACAAAGAAGCTTAGTCTATACTATACATAGTGTGTAATCTGCAAAAAAATGCAAACAAAAGTAATCAAAGAAAAAATAAAAAGTGTTGGTAGTATCAAGAAAATCACTAAAACTATGGAGATGGTTTCTGCTGCTAAAATGAAAAAAGCTATTGATAACGCTCATACACTTAGACCTTTTCACGAAGAAGCAAAACATGTTCTAGAAGATATTTCTGTTGATTCAAAATGCCGCCACGAACTTCTTGTGCATAATAATGTAGATGGAGAAGTTGTTATTATTATTGCTTCTAATAAAGGGCTTTGTGGTAGTTATAATATTAATGTTTATAGAAAATTAATAGAAGCATATACAGAAGAAGAAAGAAAAAATCTTAAAATTATAGCTTTTGGAAAATATGCAGAAAAAGTAGCAAAGAAATTACGTGTAGAAACACTAGCTTCTTTTACACATCCTGTGCTTTCATCTGACGATGCACACGCTACTGCCACTATGGTTATTGATTGGTATAAAGAAAAGAAAATAGGAACGGTTCGTATACTGTATACACATTTTACTTCAGCTACAACATTTACTCCTACTCTTCTTCAACTTATTCCGTATGCAAATGACACTAGTACGAATAGTAAAGAAGAATCTCGTTATATTTATGAACCAGATCAGGAGTCTGTGCTTTCAAGTATTGTTCCTATGATGCTTCATAATATTATTTATGGTGCGATTCTTGAAAGTTATGCGTCAGAACATTCAGCTCGTATGTTTGCAATGAAGTCAGCAACAGACAATGCAAGTGAGTTTCAGGACGAACTCAAACTTTTTTATAACAGAGCTCGCCAGGAAAGAGTTACTCAAGAGATTGCAGAAATTACTTCTGGTGCTATGGCTCAGTCAACGTAAATCCAGCAAATATTTAATTATCAACAACTACCAACTACCAACTATCAGCCATTAACTATCAACTATTTTTATGAACAAAGGAACAATTACACAAATCGTCGGACCTGTTATCGATATCACCTTTAAAGAAGGTGTACCTCCTCTTAAAAATGCACTTATTGTCAAACGAACAGATGGTACAGAACTTGTACTTGAAGTAGCACAACATCTAGGATTTAATGATGTGCGTGCTGTAGCGATGTCGTCAACAGATGGTCTCACTAGAGGTATGGATGTTGTAGATACTGGTGCATATATTTCTGTTCCTGTTGGAGGTGAAGTTCTCGGACGTATGTTTGATGTAACTGGTAATCCAATCGATCAAAAACCTGCTGTTCTGTCAAAGAAAAAATATCCTATACATCGTCCAGCTCCTTTGTTTAATGAGCAATCAACAAAAGCAGAAGTGCTTGAAACAGGTATCAAAGTTGTGGATCTTATTTGTCCGTTCCTAAAAGGTGGAAAAGTTGGACTTTTCGGTGGGGCAGGTGTAGGTAAGACTGTTGTTATTCAGGAACTTATTCGTAACATTGCAAGTGAGCATGGAGGATACTCTGTGTTTGCTGGTGTTGGTGAACGTTCTCGAGAGGGTAATGATCTCTATCGTGAAATGGAAGAATCTGGTGTGCTTGATAAGACAGTGCTTGTTTTTGGACAAATGAATGAACCACCAGGAGCTCGCGCTCGAGTAGCATTATCTGCGCTTTCTATGGCTGAATATTTCCGTGATGAAGAAAAGAAAGACGTACTTCTTTTCGTTGATAACATTTTCCGTTTTACTCAAGCTGGTTCTGAGCTATCAGCACTTCTCGGTCGTATGCCATCTGCTGTGGGATATCAACCAACACTTGCATCAGAAATGGGGCAACTTCAAGAGCGTGTTACATCAACAAAAAATGGTTCTATTACATCTGTTCAGGCTGTGTATGTGCCAGCTGACGACCTTACTGATCCAGCTCCTGCTACAACCTTTTCTCATCTTGACTCAACCGTGGTACTTTCACGTCCACTTTCAGAACTTGGTATCTATCCAGCTGTTGATCCACTTGACTCATCATCAACAATTCTTCAGCCAGATATTGTAGGGCAAGAACATTATGACGTGGCTCGTGGTATACAAAAAGTTCTTCAGCGTTACAAGGATCTTCAAGACATTATTGCTATTTTGGGTATGGATGAACTTTCAGATGAAGATAAAAAAACTGTAGGTCGCGCTCGCCGTATTCAAAAATTCCTTTCACAGCCATTTTTCGTTGCAGAACAATTTACAGGTGCTAAAGGTGTATATGTAAAGCGTGAAGATACAGTAAGAAGCTTTAAAGAAATTCTTGAAGGAAAACATGATCATGTGCCAGAATCAGCATTTTATATGCAAGGATCAATTGATGATGTACTCGAAAAACATGCTTCAATGTCTAGTAATTAGTTGAATCTGATTTGTATCAACTAATCTCTAACACTCATAACCTACCTCTATGCTAAAACTAAAAGTAGTAACACCAGATAAAGTACTTGTTGATGAAATCGTTGACAATGTAAGTATTCCTACAACAACAGGTATGGTTACTGTGCTTAATAAACATATTCCACTTGTGTCCACTATTAAAGCAGGGGAAATGACTATACGTAAAGGTGGTTCTGATATCGGTTACGCTGTGTATAAAGGACTTGTTAATGTGCGTCTTCATACGAAAGGTTTAACAGAAGTGGTTGTACTTCTTGAAAAAGGTGAGTCAGTAGAAGAACTTGATCATGATAGAGCACAAGAGGCACTAGCTCGAGCAAAAGCTATGGCTGAAGAAAAAGAAGATGATGTAGATTTTGGAATATTTGAAGGTCTTGTGGAAAAGGAAGTTAATCGTGTGAGAGTTGCAATGAAATATAGAAAGCATTAAAATAAATTCTTTTTAATAGAAAAAACAAAAACAAAAGCGAAACCTTCGGTTTCGCTTTTGTTTTATTCAAGAAGATGTTGACGTACTGGTATTTTTTGTGCTGTTGTGATATACTTTGAACACTTTATTAAGCGTCTATTTTTATTAAAAAACGGCGCACATTTATTTTTATTCGTATATGCAACAAGAAATTCGTAATATCGCTATTATCGCTCACGTGGACCATGGAAAGACTACACTTACAGACGCGCTTATGAAGCAGTGTGGTGTAGGTGTTGAAGGGCAAACTATGGACTCAAATCCAATGGAAAAAGAGCGTGGTATTACGATTACAGCGAAGAATACGTCTGTTCCATACAAGGGTGTAAAAATAAATATTCTCGATACTCCAGGTCACGCTGACTTCGGTTCAGAAGTTGAGCGTGTTCTTCGTTCTATTGACTGTGTGCTTCTTGTTGTCGATGCTCAGGAAGGTCCTATGCCTCAAACAAGATTTGTACTCAAGAAATCACTTGAGCTAGGTATTAAACCAATTGTTGTTATTAATAAAATCGATAAACCTGCTGCTGATCCTGACAAGGTACATGATGAGGTGTTTGAGCTTTTCATGGAGCTTGGTGCAAATGAAGAGCAACTCGACTTCACCACTGTCTACGCTATTGGACGTCAAGGTGTTGCTATGAAAGCTATTGATGATGAGAAAAAAGATCTTACACCACTTCTTGATATTATTCTTGAAAAAGTTCCAAAAGCAACAGGAGATATAAATAATCCTTTTAAGGCACAAGTATTTAATCTTGCGTATGACAATTTCCTTGGTCGTATGGCTATTTGTCGTGTGTATGATGGAATCGCAAAAGTTGGCGAAGAAATTACAGTAAAGAAAGCTACAGGAGAAACACGTAAAGGTAAAATTACAAAAATTTATACATTTAATGGTATAGAGCGTGTTGATGTGCAAACTGCTGAAGCAGGAGATATTGCAATGATTGCTGGATTCTCTGATATTTTCATTGGTGAGACTTTCGTTAAAAATGCTGATCAAGAACCAATGGAAGCAATACATATTGATGAGCCTACTATTGCTCTTAACTTCCTTGTTAATGATTCACCATTTGCAGGTAAAGAAGGAAAGTTTGTGACAGGTCGTCAAATTCGTGATCGTCTAGAAAAAGAACTCGAAATTAACGTTGGACTTCGTGTTGATTTTGATACAGAAAAGTATCTTGTATATGGTCGTGGAGAACTTCACATTGGTGTACTTCTTGAAACTATGCGTCGCGAAGGGTATGAACTTCAAGTGTCGCAACCACAAGTTATTTTCCATGAAAAAGATGGTGTTAAAGAAGAACCGTATGAAGATCTTGTTATTGATGTTCCTGTGGAATCTGCGGGTGTTGTTATGGAAAAGCTTGGACGTAGAAAAGCTATGATTACTGATATGTCTGAAAAGCACGGAGTTAATCGTATTAAGGCAGAAATTCCTACTCGTGGTCTTCTTGGATATCGAGGAGAGTTTGTTATTGATACAAAAGGTCTCGGCATACTTTCTGCACGTTTTAGTAAATTTGGTCCATACGCAGGTGAAATCACTCGTCGTTTAGTTGGTTCTATGACATCAATGGCAACAGGTAAGTCTCTTGCGTTTTCACTTTGGAATCTTCAAGATCGTGGTGTTATTTATATTCTTCCTACAACAGAAGTATATGAAGGTATGGTTATTGGTAACACTTCAAAAGGCGAAGAAATGATGGTTAATCCTACAAAAGGAAAACAGCTTTCTAACATGCGTTCATCTGGTGCTGACGAAGCTATTGTTCTTGTTCCTGCTTGGGAAATTAGTATTGAACGTGGTCTTGAAATTATGAACGCAGATGAATATCTTGAAGTAACTCCAAAATCAGTAAGACTTCGTAAGCAGTTACTTACAG
The DNA here is from genome assembly GCA_018063165.1 of Minisyncoccota bacterium. Classification (GTDB taxonomy): domain Bacteria; phylum Patescibacteriota; class Minisyncoccia; order Phycocordibacterales; family UBA5272; genus UBA11704. Next base: position 52,535 of record JAGOQU010000003.1, read on the forward strand.
AGTCAGAACGTTCACGTGCAGGCAGAAAGTAATATTTTTTTGTTTATTTTCTTGTTTCGTTTATTCTGTGGAAATAGATAGCTATGAAAAAAAATACAGATCATAAAAAACTACAACACCCTGTAGTTAAGAAAGCAAAAAGTAATATAGTGCTTTCGGGAATTATATTAGTGATATTCTTTTTTGTTGGTATGTATGGATATAGATGTCTTTCTGAAAAAGTCTGTGAAGTCGAAATGTTTAATAGATTTGTTCGTCAAGATGTAACAGTAATAACACCGAAAGGAGCAATTACTGCAGAGGTTGCTGACACAAAGAGTTCTCGAGAGCTTGGTCTTTCTGGTAGATCGCAAATGAATATAAACGAAGGTCTTTTGTTTGTGTTTGATGTGCCTGGAAAATATGGTTTTTGGATGAAAGACATGTTATACGCTCTAGATATTATATGGATAAATCAAAATGGTGTTGTTGTGGAAATAGAACGTAACGTAACACCTGAATCATATCCAAAAACTTTTATGAATAAATCTCCAGCTAGTTATGTTCTTGAGCTTAATGGAGGTGTTGCAGAAAAACAGGGGCTATATATTGGTTCAAAAATAAAGATAGTTGAGTAAAAGTTATAAATTGCAAACCTGACTTGTTGTTAAGTTTTTCTTTTTAAGTTTCGGACTTGCTTATACGTACAGTTTAGTTGCGTATCCACTTTTTTAAACTATTCGAACCTTCATTAATTTCTGACATTTATCATACAGTTGGTTATTTTTCAATTGATGTACGAATTTAGTTAGAAAGCACTTGACAAATAAAAATGTGTGTGATATTATGTATTAGTAATTTTTTTAGGAGTTTCTTTTATGTTTGCATTACGGATATCTGGTTACTGTTTTCTTTCAGCTCTTTTTTCAGGCTTCATTATGTGTTTTCTACTTCTTGTTGGATCCCTTTTCAATATTTTAGATCTACTGATTACACCAGCTACTTTCTGCAGGGGTGCCATGTTGTACCTTACTGGATTTGGTATTTTAATCATTATGTTAGTAGCTTTATCTCAGTTAATAAAGACTACTATCACTGCGTCAAAGCATTTTTTTTGCTGATCAAAAATTTGTTCGTTAAAGCCATTCAACTCGATGTTGAGTGGCTTTTCTTGCATTTTTTACAATTTCATTGTATTGTTACAAAGTTCTATTGGGTAATCGCCCTTACGGCTTTAAATGTAGCTTATGAGGGAGGAAAGTCCGAACACATATCTATTACAATGTGATGGAGAGCGTAGCGGGTAACGCCCGTCGTGAGTAATCATAGAGGTGCGAGCAGTGACGCCAATGCCGAAAGGCTAGGATTCCTTCGGGAATATGCTTACCGAAAGGTAAGATTGAAACGGCTAAATCCTTACGTGTGTGCAAGACCGTGCTCGTAGCAATATGAGAGTGTCGCTAGAGCGTGATGGTAACATTACGCCCAGATACATGATTACACAGTGTCAGTAATGACACGGACAGAATTCGGCTTATAGGTAGAACAAAGATAAAAGAGCGACCCTAAACTACCAGATTTACTTCTTGGAAGAAGGGTCGCTCTTTTCTTTTGTTCACAACATATTTGCGTGGGGGGGGGCGACTAAATGCTATACTATACTCATTATGAAAAAATATTATCTATCAGCTCTTTTACTAAGTTTTGGTATTTCTTTAACAACAGTATCTGCTCAAGTAGTAGATACAGATACATCAGATACTATATCTACATGTACAACAATAACTACTAATATTAGTTACAAGAATAGAAAGAACAATAACAAAGCTGACGTAATGAATCTTCAAGACTTTTTAAATAGTACTGGATATTTAAACTCTGACTCTATAACAGGATTCTTTGGAAGAGTTACAGAAAGTGCTGTAGCTAAGTTCCAGAAAGACAATGGACTAGTCGCTAATCCAGCTGGGTTTGTGGGGGCAGGGACACGAGCGAAGATAAAGATGATTTCGTGTAGTGGAAATACAGGTGTGAATACTGATAGTTCTAATGTAAATGTAAACACAAATACAACAGGTATTTCTCAGCTTACAAAAAATCAGGTATTGAATGGTTTTGATCAGTGTGGTACTCAATTCAAGAATGGTACAATTTCTATTGGTTATACCAAGTATACAGAATTAGAAAGAACATGTGAATCAGCAGCTGCAGACGTATCACTATTTTTAGATAGTATAATTTTTGCAGATTTAGATAATGATAATGTTAATGAGGCACTTGTCACAATGAGATTAGTTCGGGCATCTAGTGGAGGAGGATTATATATTTTTAAGAATGTTAATGGTGTTGCTCGTGTTATTGACGGTGTAATTTTTGGTAAAGGAAATGGTAATATTGTTTCCGTTAATAAAAATATAATAGTTGTGGAAGTGGAGGATTTCATTAGGGGTGAAAATGTTCCATATAAAGAAACTTACAAGTTTATTAATAATAAACTGGAAAAAGTATCTGGTGTTGCTATTGCAGAAGAATCTTCACTTAATAACTCTAATCTTCCAGAAGGGTGTAAAACAACATCAGGGTTTAGTCCTGTTACTGGGGTGAAGTGTTCAAGCGGACTACCTTTTGTTGTTTCTCAATCGGTGCCTGATGTTGTTTCTTCTGAGAATCAAATTAATAGTATTGAGACAAATAATTGGCAAAAGTTTTCAAAATATGGTTTTGAAATAAAGCGTCCAACGGAGCATATTATTGTTGCTGATCGAGAGACGGCTATGGGTTATAATTTTACATTTTCTGCTAATAGTCAAGCTAATAGATTGATAGTCGATGTACAAAATAAATCATGGGATAAAGGTATTGTAAAATCAGGTGCAAATTGTAATGAGTTTCTTGCTGGGGACAATGTTTCAGAGGTTAAAATTAATGGAATTAGTTTTGTTAAATCTGATGTAAGCAAAGATTTTAACACATCTAAAACTTCATATATGGCTACAGGATATTGTTATGTTAATAATGGTTTAGCGTATAAACTCAACAAAATAATTACTAAAAATGATGTTGATTCAGAAGTATATAATAAGGTTTTTAATGCTATGATTTCATCTTTTGTTGTTTCTCAATCGGTATCTGACGATGTTTTTTCTGAAAATCAATTAATGGAAAAATTAAAAAATAGTACATATACATTTTCTCCTATAGGAAAAGGTGAGGAAGGTTCTAATGATATTAAAGTAAATATGGTTGCAGGACAATCAAAAGGAAGTGATGGTTGGTTTCGTAATGTGGTAAGTGTTGCCGTTGATAAAAAAACTAATAGAGCTATAGTTGCATTAGATATAACAGGAGGTGCTTCTTCGCGTTTGCCAGCGATTGTTTCATTTACAAATATTAATGATATCCCTGAACAAAAAGATTTTGTGTATCTTAATTATTATCGTGGAACTATTAAAACAGTATCGTTTAATGATGCAGGAGAAGTGTTGGTTAAATTTTTAGAAAAAGATTTCACGTATCATTTAGATTCATTAGGTAAACTAATTCCAGTTAATGAAACAAAAAATGATTCTAATATTGATTCTGTAATTAATACATGGAAGAATAGTGATGGTTTTGTGAAAGGGGAAAAGTACGATGGTGAACACCATGCAAGATCTTTGGTAAATAAGTCAACATTTGGTAGTACTTATTTTGGAAAAACTGTTCCCTATGCAATCATGAATGAAAGTAGTCATGGTAATGTGGCGGGAGGTGTATGGAAAGTAATAATACAACCTCAGCAAACTAATAATACAAGTGATTTTGTATATGAATTTAATAGAGTTCAAGGTTATAACCCTTGGAATATAGGTTCAGATATAACAATGAATGTTGCTCAAATTTCTCATGAGTTAGTAGCAGATGGTCAACTGCTTGTTACTTTTAGAGTGTCGAGTGATATCAATTTTTCTAATTCTTCTAATGCATGTATTAAATATGGAGATTATAAAGCTACTTTTACCTTAGATAAGGTAAAACATATGTATACACCTACAAGTAAAAAGGATGTACTTATTGAAGCAGCTTGTCTTGCTCAAAATCGTGGTTAGGTTTTATAGTTTTTAATTTCGAAGTAGAAAAACGATTCCGTATGGAATCGTTTTTGTTTTAGTCTTACATCCATCTACTCTACTTCTTTTATTACTCCATGCAATATTTAGTTTATTATAGGGGTAGCTGCTGCAGAATTTTAATATATTTTGTATTTGTAATATAAAATATTTTGTAGCAAATTAATAAAAGTTTATTTTTTTGTAGGTATCTTCTTTGCAACGAGAAGTTACTAAATGTTACACTATTCTCATTATGAAAAAATATTATCTATCAGCTCTTTTACTCACTCTTTCATTATCATATGTATCTGCTCAAGTAGTAGATACAGATACATCAGATACTATATCTACATGTACAACAATAACTACTAATATTAGTTACAAGAATAGAAAGAACAATAACAAAGCTGACGTAATGAATCTTCAAGACTTTTTAAATAGTACTGGATATTTAAACTCTGACTCTATAACAGGATTCTTTGGAAGAGTTACAGAAAGTGCTGTAGCTAAGTTCCAGAAAGACAATGGACTAGTCGCTAATCCAGCTGGGTTTGTGGGGGCAGGGACACGAGCGAAGATAAAGATGATTTCGTGTAGTGGAAATACAGGTGTGAATACTGATAGTTCTAATGTAAATGTAAACACAAATATTTTAAAAGCAGAAAGTTGGAAGACATATACGAACAAAGAAAAAGGATATCAAATTAAATATCCATTTAATGCGAAGCTTACTGTAAGTAATTTATCTTGTCTTCAGATTGATACAGTAGAATTTGGTTCTGTGTATATTAACAGTGAGTCAGGTGATCCTTGTGGTACTCCAACAGGTGTTAGTAATTCTAGTAGTAATGTCACTTCTACTTTGTTTATTGATAGTAAAGAATATAATTTTTCTGGACGTCAAAATTATAACAATGCTTATAGTTTTTTTGCTGGTAATATAAGCGATAAACTTTCGTTGGTCTATGGTGTTGAACATAGAAATTCATCTAGTCTTAACCCTGAAGAACTAGGTTCTTTAACAGAAACTGAATATCAAAAAGCTTTAGATTCTGCAAAAAAAGTTCTTTCGACTTTTAAGATTTTACCAAATATATATATAAATGATACAGTTTGGAAAAAATATAAGAACGAAAATCGTAACTTTGTGATTTCGTACCCGAGTGATGTAGAGGTACAAGAAGTTTATAGACAGGATACGATTGCTTGTTTTAATAAAAAAAGTGAATCATGTTTTGTTTATATAGCTGATGATACTTCTGCTGTAAACAGAGTAAATAATGTGTCTGTTTTTAATGAATTAAATATTGCTACATTAGAAAATAAATTACATACAAAAATTATCGCAGAAGTTAATAACGAAGGACGTTATTCTGTGTCAATGAATAAAATTGTTATTTCTAGTAAAGACAAACTTATTTTAAGTAGAATGCTTTCTTCCATTGAATTTACTGGTATTAATGAAGGGATAAGTAAAGGCTCATCATCTTCAATAGTTGATATATTTAATAATCCTAATCTTCCAGAAGGGTGTAAAACAACATCAGGGTTTAGTCCTATTACTGGGGTGAAGTGTTCAAGCGGACTACCTTTTGTTGTTTCTCAATCGGTGCCCGATGTTGTTTCTTCTAAAAATCAATTAATTGATAAAATTAAAAATGCTACGTACTACTTTAATCTTCCTAATGGAAAAGATGAAGGTTCTAAAAGTATAACACCACTTAAAATGATTAATGGGGAAGCTAAGTTTTCTCTTTCTAATGGTTATAGTGCTATTTGTTATTTTTTAAATGGTGGCCCTCATTTTGCTGTAAATAAAAATGGAGATAAAGTTGCTGTAGCTGTTTCTTGTAGCCATGGTGGATCTACTATAGATAATTTTTTAATTGCATTTAAAAATATAAATAACACATTAATCCAGACCGATATTGCTAATTTATTAGAATATCCATCTACAAAAATTAAAAATTCACTTAGAATTAGTGTAGAAAATATTGATTTAAGTAATGATAACATCGTTTCTGTTGCTACATTAGTAGTCCCAGAATCATCGTATAGTCTTCCTCAGTATAAACAAGATGCCACAGAATCATTTGTTGTGAAATATCAATTAAATAGCTCTGGTAAGCTTTTGATTTTGCCAACTTTGTCTACAGCACTGTCTTCATTACAAAATGATTCTAATATTGATTCTGTAATTAATACATGGATGAATAGTGATGGTTTTGTGAAAGGGGAAAAGTACGACGGTGAACGTCACACAAGATCTTTGATAAATAAGTCAACATTTAAAAGTACATATTTTGGAAAAATTGTTCCTTATGCAATTGTGGGTGAAGAAAGTATTGGTGAGGCCATGGGGGGATATTCTGAATTCATTGTTCATCCTCAAATAAATAGCAAAATAAGTAATTTTGTTTATGAATTCAATCGTGTAGAAGGTTTTAATCCTTGGGGGGTAGGTTCTGAAACTGGCAATTCTCCAGAAAAAGTTTCTTATGAATTAGTTGCAGATGATCAACTTCTTGTTATTTATAGGGTATCGCGTGATTTTATGCATCCTGATTCTTCTAAACAGTGTGTAAAACGAGGAGATTACAAAGCTACATATCTTTTAAATAAAACAGAACATATGTATGTTTCCTCAAGCAAGAAAGATTTTCTTTACTCAAGTGATTGTGAACACCCTAGTAACGGTTAGTTTTTCTAGATTTTAATATGTGTGTAGAAAAACGATTCCGTAAGGAATCGTTTTTTGTTTTAATATTACATTGTCTATTCTCCTTCTTTCACTTTCCTGATATTATAAGGAGACTATGATTCTTAAAAATTCGGCACTCCTTGCGATATTTAGCATGCTTTCAGTGCTTCTTGGTATTGTGCGTGACAGATTACTCGCGACACATGTAGGTGTTGGTCCAATTCTTGATATATACAATGCTTCATTTCGTCTTCCTGACTTTTTGTATGCAATGTCACTTGCCTTTGTAACAGCAGGAACCGTTGTGCCATTTCTAACTATTGAAAATAAGTCAGGAAATATTATTGACTCTCGTCATAAATTTTCCTCGATTTCACTTTTCTTTGCAGGATTCGCTTCGCTTACTGGTCTTATTATCGCTATTACTATACCGCTCTATGCACGCTTTATTGTGCCTGGTTTTACTGAAGACCAACTCACTGTATTTATTAGTGTGACACGTCTTCTTATGCTTCAGCCGATACTTCTTGGTATCACGTCTCTTATTTCTTGTTTTGCACAAATGAAAAATCATTTTGTGCTCTATGGTATTGCACCACTTGGATACTCTCTAGGTATTATAGGTGGTATTGTATTTTTATATCCACCTTATGGTGTTCATGGACTTATCTATGGAGTACTTATCGGTGCTTTTGTATCTTTTTTGATTCAACTCTATTCTCTTCGTGGAACAAGAATGATAGATGTTTTTCCTTATTTTTCGTTTAAGCATATTAAAGAATTATTTTCTCTTGCATATCCACGTACTGGGGTTAATATTCTGACACAACTTCGTACTATTTTCTTTACAGCATTTGCAACAACACTTGGTCCTGGAATATTGTCGGCATATCTTTTTGCACAGAGAATTACAGATGCGGTAACACAAGTTATACAACAAAGTGTAACCACAGCGAGTCTGCCTGTACTTTCAAAAGAATTTGTTGAACATAAAATAGATACATATAAACATGTCGTTAAAAAATATGTACTTACTCTCGGTGCAATTGGTTTTTTTGCATCGTCCGCTATTTATTTTTTGAAAGATGTTGTTATTACTGTTTTGTACGGAAACACAAGTGCACATTCTTTGATATCATTTTTCTTAGTTGGTTTTCTTATTGTGCTTCCATTTCATATGATGACGGGATTCTTTTCTATTAGTCTTTATTCTGCAAAAGATACCAAAAGTGTTTTTTATTCTAATTTTGTTTCTACTGTAGTTGCTGTACTTGCTTGTTATGTAACACAACATATGGGAAATATTAGTCTTTTGTATGGTGTTATTGCTATGTCTCTTTCAAATTTTGTTGTTATTTCATTTTTATATAGTAGAAAAAAGTTATTGTAAAAGAATTTTTTGAATTTAAGTAGAAATTTAGATTTTCTTCTTTTGAAAACTTTTAAGAGTAAGTAATTAGAAAACCATGATTCCCTTTATATTTTAGTCATTTTCGTGTAGTATAGAAGGATATATGGAAATTAGAAATTTCTCAATTATTGCTCATATTGATCACGGAAAGTCGACTCTAGCAGACCGTCTTCTTGAAGTTACTTCAACGGTAGACAAGCGTCACATGAAAGAACAGGTTCTTGACTCAATGGAACTTGAACGTGAACGAGGTATTACTATAAAAATGACTCCTGTTCGTATGAACTGGAAAAGTAAGGATGGAAAAGAATATGTTCTTAATCTAATTGATACGCCGGGGCATATAGATTTTTCTTATGAAGTGTCTCGCGCACTTCAGGCTGTAGAAGGTACACTTCTTCTTGTTGACTCAACACAGGGTGTGCAAGCACAAACACTTACAACTCTTGAAATGGCAAAGAATTCTCATCTTACTATCATTCCAGTAATGACAAAGATTGATAGTCCTATTGCGAGACCAGATGATGTACGAGAAGAAATAGTTGAACTTCTTGGTTGTGATTTTGAAGATATTTTATCTGTTTCAGGAAAGACAGGTGAGGGTGTAGAAAATCTCCTTGAAGAAATTGTTAAAAAAGTTCCAAAGCCAACAAGTGAATTTGGTGATAATACGTTCAATCAATCTCGTTCTCTTATTTTTGATTTTGAATATAGTAATCACATGGGGGTTATTCTGTATGTAAGAGTTCTAGACGGACATGTAAAGGCAGGGGATACACTACTCTTTACTCAATCGAATCATAAATTTATTATTCGTGAAGTTGGAACATTTACTCCTGGGAAAAAAGAATGTAAAGGTATTGGTGCTGGAGAGATTGGATACATTGTGACTGGTATCAAAGAGCCAGGTATTGCTCGTGTTGGAGATACAGTAACAACACACAATAAGCCACTTCCTGCATTTCCTGGATATGCTGAACCCGTGCCAATTGTTTTTGCATCGGTGTATCCTGAATCACAAGACGAATTCGACGATCTTCGTTCTTCGCTTTTTAAACTTAAACTATCGGACTCGTCTCTTACCTTTGAAGAAGAATCGTCCGGCGCTCTTGGACGCGGATTCCGTTGTGGGTTTCTTGGTATGCTCCACATGGAAATCATTACAGAGAGATTAAGAAGAGAGTTCGATCAAGAATTAGTTGTTACAACACCATCTATTACGTATGAAGTAACTTTAAAAAATGGAGATGTGGAAATGGTATATACACCTATACATTTTCCTGATCATGGACAATATACGTCAGTGCGTGAGCCGTGGATATTATTGACCATCATAACGCCTCATGACTATGTGAGCCCACTTATGCAACTTTTTCCTCCACATGAGGCTACAGTGGCAGATTTGGCCGACTGGGGGCATGATAGAGTCAGGATCAAGCTAGCTATGCCACTTAGAGAGCTTATGCGTAACTTTTTCAATGAAGTTAAGTCTGCGTCATCTGGATACGCTTCTATTGTCTATGAACCTCTTGAAATGCGTCCGGCAGATGTAACAAGACTTGATGTATATGTTGCAGAAGAGCGTGTTACTGCTTTTTCTCGTGTAATACCAGAATATCGCGACCGAGAAGAATCAGAAGAAGTTGTGGAAAAGCTCGAAAAGATATTACCAACAGAAATGTTTCGTGTGAAGATACAAGCATATGTGCGTGGACGTATTATTGCTTCTCGTTCTATCGCTCCTATGAAAAAAGATGTGACAGGGTATATGTATGGAGGAGATATCACTCGTAAAATGAAGCTTCGCGAAAAGCAAAAGCGTGGAAAAGATAGAATGGAAAGAGAAGGAAAGGTGCATATATCACATGATACATTCTTAAAGATGATGAAACCTAATGAGAAGTAGTTTTTGTTTCTCTTGTATAGATTGATATACTTAGAGTATGAAACAAGAAAAATATATATTATGGGGGTCTATAGCTATCTTGATTATAAGTAGTGTTCTTTTTGTTGTTGTAGATGGTCCAAAAAAGACAAAAGAAGAAACTTCTCATACCTCAGTAAAAAAAGAAATATCGTTAGATACAGAAAATACTAAGAATGCAACTTCTAGTACAGGAGGATTAGGAACGACAACACCACAAGAACCTGATGCAAGGTTCAATACAAAACTTTGGTCTGCGACATATACAAATAATACATATGGTTTTACGCTAGTTTTTCCAGATTCTTGGTCTAGTTATACAGCAAAAGAAATTGATAACGGTGTACAATTTGGTGTAGAAGGTCAAGAAGATGTTTTCACTATCGTTGCTTATACGAACAAAGAATGGGAAGAAAAAATACAGGAAAATAAAAGAGCTGGAACAGGAGAATTGCCTGGTGTCTTAAAAAAGAATGATGCGTATGTGTTTACTGTAAAAAGAGCAAGTACTTTTTCGGAAAAAGTGCTCACTGTTATTAATGTTTACCCTTCAATTCTTACAACATTTACGTTTAGAAAATAAGTAAGTTTTGTATAAAGAAAAAGCGATGACGTGTACTCATGTCATCGCTTTAGTTCTTTCTGAAATTACCCAATAAAAGCTACCAGTGAAAAACCGAGCATTCCAATGATAGAAACAACTGCGATCACTTTCCAGATAGTAAGTATTATTTTTCTGTTTTTTGCTGCAAAAATCATATGTTTATTTAAATACTCTTAGATGAGTATGTTATTATAGATACAATAGTAGCAATTTTATGCGAGAATATCAACAAAAACATTTACTAAGAACTCTCTTTTATTCAAGGGTAACTATTGTTATTTTATTTTTACTTATTATTGTTCTTCTTAGATCTATTATGGAGCTTAATGATAAGCGTATAGAAGTTTCAAAACTAGCAGAAGAAGCAAATATTGAGAAACAAAAAATGGTTGCAAAAGTAGAAAAGGCTCAGATACAAAGTGATGAAATAGCAACACAAAGAGGGTTTGAGTCATATGTAAGAACAACGTATCCTGTTGTTAAGAATGGGGAAGGTGTTATAGTTGTGTATGATGAAAATACGAGTTCGGTAAGTCAGGTGAGAGCTGATATGAATATCTGGGAGAAATTTGTTGTTATTTGGAGAAATATAACAAAAAAAGAATAAGTTTTTTGTTTTACTATTTCTTGATATACTGAGTGGTATATGGAAACAAAAAAAGTAGAAATTTTTAGTACTGATACATGTCATTTTTGTCATATGGCAAAAGAATGGCTTGAATCAAAAGGTGTACCTTTTATTGAATATAATGTTGGAACAGATACAGAGAAAAGAAAAGAGATGATGGAAATGACAGGACAACTTGGTGTTCCTGTGGTTAGAATTGGTGATAATGTCATGATTGGTTTTAATCCAGACCAAATGGCGAAAATACTTGAAATCGCTGATTAAAAACTGTTCCTAGGTATTGCGCATGGCTATATTTGCTGTGCAGATACTATCCTCCGATAGTTCAAATGGATAGAACAGAAGCGTCCTAAGCTTTTAATGTGGGTTCAATTCCTGCTCGGGGGACAAATTAAGTATGTGTGATATTATTATAGTATTTATTACTATGTCACAAGAAACATTTACTGTAAAACTTGATATTCATGACAACCTTTTAAAATCTTTATCGGTGAATGAAGATGGTATTGTTACTTTTACAGAAGGAGATAAAAAAGAATGTGAACAAGTATCGTGTGATGCGATTGAAGACTTGAAGAGATATATACTGGAAAAAGATTTTTTTTCTTTAGAAGAAAAATATCTTGGAACAGAATGTTGTGATTTTGTTGCTCATACAGTTACTGTTTCTATTGGTGAAAAAACTCATACAGTATATTGTTATAATACATGTCCTATATATTTTGATGAGATAGTTAAGAAGATAAAAAATCTTTGGCCACGCACGATTGAATATACTGGTTTTTCTTAATTTTTTATATTGTAAGATATACATTCTTTTTTGAAAAAGAATGTATAGTAATTTATTTGTAATAATTCCTTAAAAAGGTGATGGCGTTTGTTATATCACTACTGGTATCTTGTGTACCAAAAGACATCATAAAAATAGGTCTAGTTGTGCCGTGTACAGGAAGTTCAAAAACTGAAAAATTATATCCTAGAGTGTTAGTTGTTTTTCCACTAATACCTCCAAAAAAGAATTCTTTTGCACTTAGTTCATTTGATTCTCCTAGAGCATCAAAAATACTTTTGCCGTACGTTGTTGTTTTTACTTTACCCGATGTGATATTAAATAAAAAGCTACGATTATTATAAATATATTTTGCTAACATGAACATATCTTCTGGGGTTGATATATTCTTATCACTAAGACCACTTGGATCTACGAATGTTGTGTGTGTCATGCCGATAGCTTTTGCTTTTGCATTCATACGAGCAATAAAAGCATCTCTACCATATAATCTTGCTATGGTTTCAGCTGCTTCGTTTGAAGATTCTCTAAGAAGCGGAAAAAGAAGTTGATATACATTTATTTGCATACCTTCGTACAATCTTGGTTTTTCTGTTTGTATGAGTGAAGTTTTTTGAACTGTTGCTGTTTTTTCTATATTAATATATTCCGTAGCAACTAACGCTGTCATTAACTTTGTAATTGATTCTGATGTTATTGTCGTGTTCTTATTTTTTTCTAAAAATATATGATTATTTAAAATATCTGACATCATACATGAAGAACAAGAGAGCTCCGGCTTAGGTTCTTTATATAAAAAAGTATCAGGAATAAAATCTTTTTCATACACAAGTATAGGTGTGCCTACAGTAACTGCATCAAATATTTTTTTAGAATTTTCATCGCTAAGTCTTACACATCCTCCAGAGAATGTTGAAGAAACAGGAGATCCATCGTCATAATAAGGCCATCCATGAATGAAAAAATTACCTTGAAATTGCATACTCCATGGTTGTGTTACATGACCCATACTAGAATAATGTGTTTTTTCTTTAGTTTCTATTTTGTAGAGTCCAGCTGGTGTTTCCCACCAAGAACCTTCTTTTCCTTTAGTTTTAACTGGAACTTCAACAAAAAGAACTCCTTCTTTATATACACGAGCAATCATTTGTGAAAGATCTACTTCTACAAAGGTTGCCTTACTTTCAATGAATTGATTTTTTACTTTAGTAAAAAAGTTTGGATTAGAGAGTGCTGATTGAACACCGTATGTGAAGTTGATTGTATCTTGATTAGGCATTTCTGGTGTTTGTAGTGTGTATGTTACAGATTCTGTTCTGAAATATATAAATATACAAGCAAAAATAACGGTAAGTGATAATACAACACCGATAAATGTTGATTCTTTTACTGGAGACACAAGAAATCTTCGTAAAGAAAAGTGTTTAATTTCTTCTGGGTGAAGAATGTAATAAAAAGCTTGATCTATATCCTCAGCACTCCATTCTTCTTTAATAAGTTCTTCTCGTATGATGTCGTCTGTAATATTAACAGATCTTCGTATCTCTATTTGTTTGATGAGTTGCTTGAGGTGCATGATAAGTATAAGCTAGTGTATTTTGAGTATACTTTATTTTTAAAAGACGTATATATAAAAACTGTGTATTGTGATATGTTTAAAAGTCTGTGTAACTAGTAGGAAACTAGTGTTATACTTACCATATGTCAGTAAAAGATTTAAATAATGAAGAAAAGTTAGACGTTATCTACGAGATGACTATAGAGAATAATAAAATGCTTAGATCTCTTCGAAGGCAGCATTATTTTTCAAGTATTATGACTATTCTCTATTGGCTTATGGTAATAGGTGCTATTGGAAGTGCGTATTATTTTGTAAGGCCAGTGGTTACTCTTCTTTCTAATAATTCTGGTAAAATAGAAGAGACGGTAGGGCAGTTTAATCAGATTCGTAATCAATTACCAGAGGCAAAGCTCATTAATCAACTTTTAAATAGTTTAACAGGAAAAAAAGAAATAAATAATGATGTTGCAATGCCAGATGATGGTGTTATTGATGTTAAAAGTGCAACAACTCCTTAATTTTTAGATCTTCCAGATTTTTGTTTTTTATGATAGAATTCAACTATTGATTTTTAAAGAATCAATATGCTGGGATAGCTCAGTTGGTAGAGCATTTGCCTGAAGAGCAAAGGGTCCCCAGTTCGAGCCTGGGTCCCAGCACAGAACACAAAAAGCAACATTTTACGATGTTGCTTTTTGTGTTCTGTGTTGGGACAGAAAGCTAACTGTCTGGCTTTCATATAGATCCGAATAGGCGATTAGTAAATCGTACTGTGATGAAGTCGAGAAGTCTTTTATTTTTTGTAATCAAAAATTGACTTCGTGACCGAGTCTAATCTAGCAACTGTGTGTTATATGATGGGTGAAATTAGATGAAAAAGTACAAAACTTTTTATTATCATGTGGATATGTTTTACATCCTCGTATGCTATTTAATTGTATACTTGTATGGTTATTAATAAAAATAAAATGATGATGAATAAAAAATATTTAGGATTATTGGTTATAGGTTCTATTAATTTTGCTTTCGGGTTGACAACAGCATCAATTCTTCCTACCGGTGCCGGTTCTTACTCTGCATGGACACCTTCAACAGGAACAACACATTATACACTTGTTGATGAATCTGCTTGTAATGGACTTACTGATTATGTTTCGACGAATGTTGCAAATAATCGTGATTCATATGCTGTTTCTCTCGCAAATGTTCCAGACGGGTCAACAATTACTGGTGTTTCTATTACTCCTTGTGCATCAAAGTCAACAAGTAATAAAGTTGCTAATATGAAGGTCTTTTATAAATTAAATGGAGTAAATAGTACAGATAGTTCTGTATATTATTTATCAGGCACAACTCCTGTTAATCTTACTCCATCAAATTATTATGGACTTTCAGTTGTAAAAGTACCTTCTACAACTCTTGAAGTAGGAGCTGTTCTTGTAACAGGTGCAACAACTGGTGCTAGATTAAGTAGGATGGCTACAATGATTAATTATACTGCTCCTTCTGTTCCACCTATAGCACCAAGTAATCTAAATACAACTGTATCAAGCTCAACCAATGTATTTCTTTCATGGTTAGATAATTCATCAAATGAAACTGGTTTTTGGTTGGAAAGAGGTACCGATGGTATTAATTTTAATCTATTAGCAACTACAACATCATCTAATTATTTTAATGTAGGATTAAGCACAGGAACGTATTATTATCGTGTTCGTGCGTATAATTCATATGGTAGTTCTGCTTTCTCTAGTACAACAATAGCTGTTATCCAATAATTTTAAAATTTAAATTAATTTTTGTAATAAGCACCGTAAGGTGCTTTTTACTTAACTTGAGCTCGGTGTTATGTATTTGACATTATTATTAAAAATGTTAGTGTATAGTTCTGTTCATTGTTTTTAGAAAGTTACAGTATGAATACTTTTATTTTGTATCTTCGTGATGGTCGTGTTATGGCTTCACAGGGTCATAATATGATTGACGCCTGCTTCAGATCTTCTAGTTGCGTCAATTACAAAGAAGTCCAAAGTTACAGAGAAGGTAACAGTGAAAGACGTATTACTTTTGCTCAATAAAAAAGTAACAATAATGTATAAAAAAACCTCCACAGTGGAGGTTTTTTTCTTTAAATACTTTTAACTTTAAGTTTTGTTTGTCTTGCTTTGTCTACTTTAGGAAGTCTGATGATGAGAAGTCCGTGTTTTTCTACAGCTTCCGCTTCTTCTATTTCTACTTCATGAGGAAGGAGTATGGTACGGGTAAATGTCCCCCAATAAAGTTCTTTATAGAAATAATCATCGTGAGTTACTGAGGTATTTCCATCACGTCGTCCTTTTACTGTTACCATGTCACGTGTAATAGAAAGATGTAGATCTTCTGGTTTAACACCTGCAACCATAGCTTCTATGATGATTTCATTTGCTGTTTGATATACATCAACAGAGAGTTCTCCTTCTTCCATGTCAGGATCAACTTCTTCCATGTCTTCATCAAGAGTTAGATGTCTTGGTTTTGCACGAGCGGGTGAAGCAGACTGAACTGGTTGTTCTTGTTGTCTTTTCGCTGGATGCTTAATCTGCACCTCTTCTACCTCCTCTTCAATTTCTTGTTCTGGAGTAAAGTCAACTTGTTCATCTTCATCATCGACACTTATCGATCCGGCAAGGCGTTCGAAAAATGATTTTTTTTCTTTAAGCATAATAATAGACAGTTATATGTGTATAAGCATAGTATACAACCAAGTTTGTCAATTTTGTGGAATAGTTATACACAGTCATAAAAAGAATGTTGTAAATGTATTATTTTTTTATAAAAATATATACAATCTTAGTATGAAAATGCGAGCGACCCCGAAGGGGTCGCTCGCATTATGTATCATTAACACTAAAATTTAATTTTTAATCTTTACCATTTTGTTATCATTAAGATATTGTCTGTATCTTTTTTGATATAGCTCCATACTTCTTCTGTAATAAATGGCATAAAAGGGTGTAGAACAATCATTTGCTCTCGTAAGAGTGTAAGAAGTAATGTCTCTGCACTTTCTTTTTCGTTATTTTCTAGTATTCTTGTTTTTCTTGTCTCTATGATTTCATCACAAAATACTTTCCAGAAATAATCGTATATTTTTTGTGATGCTATATGAAGACGAAAGTTTTCAAGATCATCTGTAATATCTTTTTGTATCTCTCTCCAAGCTTCATACACAGCTTGGTCTTCATTGTTTAGCTGTACATCTTTTTCAAGGTCTGCTGTTTTTTCTAATACAAAACGAGTTGCATTCCATATCTTATTGGCAAATTTTTTATATGCTTCAACTTTTTTTGGATCAAGGTTCATGTCTACTCCTGGAGCATTATTTACTACAAGTCCCATACGAAGTGCATCTGTTCCATATTGTGTTGAAATTTCTAGAGGAGAAATAACATTACCTTTACTTTTACTCATTTTTTTACCTTTAGCATCTCTAACTAATCCATGAAGATAAATATGACTAAACGGAGTTTTTCCTGTAACGTATATACCTAACATCATCATACGAACTACCCAGAAAAATAAAATATCAAAACCTGTTTCCATTACTTGTGTTGGATAGTATTTTTCAAAATCACCTTTTTTTGTATTCATGAGCGTTGCAAATGGCCATTGACCAGATGAAAACCAAGTATCAAATGAATCTGTTTCTTGAATCAGATTACCTCCACATTGTTTGCACGTGGTGAGTGTGTTGTCTATATCTACATAACCAGCTTCGCAGGCGTTACAAAGTTTTGCAGGAATAGGAATACCCCACACGATTTGTCTTGAAATGTTCCAGTCCTGAATATTCTCCATCCAATGATAAAACATTTTTTCATGTTGTTCTGTAATAATCTTTGTCTCATTATTTTTCACAGCAAGGATAGCTTTTTCTGCTAACGGTTTCATTTTTATAAACCATTGTGGTTTTATTTGTGGTTCAAGTTCTCTTTCACATTTGTAACAGACAGATACTTCATGGACATATTCATTATCTATTTTTACAAGCAAACCTTTGGCGTCTAGTTTTTCAACTATTTTTTCTCTTGCATCTTTAATGCTCATACCTGCAAATTCTCCTGCTATGGGTAGAAGTTTTCCTTTCTCGTCAATGATTTGCTCATAGTCTAGTTTATATTTTTGAGCAATATCAAAATCTATAGCCGAATGCCATGGTGTAATTGTCATGACTCCTGAACCAAATTCTGGATCACTTGCTTCATCTTTAATAATAGTTGCTTCGATCGGGCCATTAATCCACTCAACGGTTATTTTTTGGCCATGTGTATATTCTTTATATCTTTCATCATCTGGATGCATAACAACGTACTTATCTCCAAATTTTGTTTCTGGACGAACCGTACCTATCACAAATGGTCCATATTTAAAATAATAAAATGGATCTTTTCTCGAAATGTGTTCTGTTTCTAAATTAGAAAGTGATGTTTGATGCTTAGTGCACCAATTAACAATTCTTTTTCCTCTATATAACAATTTATCGTCTTCTAGTTTTTTGAATGTTTGATTAACTGTTTTGATAATATGTTCATCAAGTGTAAACATCTCACGTGACCAGTCACAACTAGCACCTAATTGACGAATTTGACCTTCCATAAAAGATTTATTGAAAAGTGTAAAATCTAATATTTCTTTATAAAGATCATCACGATTCATGCCAAAACGAGATCTGCCTTCTTTATCAAGTTTTTTTTCATATACGGTTTGTGTTTCAAAGCCTGCATGATCAGCTCCTGGAAGCCATAAAGCACTTTTACCATTCATTCGATTAAATCGTATAAGAATATCTTGAATAGTAACAAAAAGAGCATGTCCTGCATGAAGTGATCCATTAGCATTTGGTGGTGGCATGATTATTGTATACGATTCTTTTCTGTCTCCTGGAAGATTATCAGGATTAAAATAGCCACTTTTCTCCCACATGTTATAGAGCGAAGCTTCAACAGCTTCAGCATTAAAGGGTTTTGTTAATTGTTCTGGTACTTGTTTCATAATATACATATTCTATCACTTTTTTTTAGATTTGACTTTTTTTTGCTAAAGCTATAGTATTTTTTTAGATGTTAGTTTTTATGAGTAGAAGGAGACACTTATGGATTCTAAGCAAGCAATAAAAGGTAAAAAAGTTCGCTGTATCAATGCTACATTTAAAGATGATTCTCATTTTCCTTTTACAATGAAACAGCTCGTTCTTCCTAAAAGGGGATCGGTATATACAATACGTGATGTAGAAAAGGGTAGTGATAACGAGCGGGGGATTCGTCTTGAAGAAATAGTCAATGAAAAATTTCCTTTTACAGCAGTTGGCATGAAAGAACCAATGTTCTTACTTCAAAGATTTACAGCACTATAATTTTTTTAAAAAAGAGTAACTACTATAGTTACTCTTTTGTTGTATTGCTACATGTTCTCTATATATAGTATGCTTATGTACATCATGAAGAAAAATATTAAGAATAAGCAGTCAGAAATTTTACAAAAAGGTGGTTCCATAAAAACAGAAGCAGTAAAAAAAATAGTTAAAAAAACTATGAAGGTTGGTGGTGTTTTACATAAAGAAGCTCAAAAGTTACCTGATCACCATTTTAAAATAGTAAAAGTTAAACGTGGTTTGGCGGGTCTTGGTCTTTTTGCTGGAGAATCTATTAAAAAAGGTGAGGTTATTATTGAGTACATTGGTAATATTTTAAATAAAGAGGAAGCAGATAAGGTTGGGACAAATCAATATCTTTTTGAGGTGAATAGAAATAAAACAATAGATGGTTCTGTTAGATGGAATGTAGCTCGCTATTGTAATCATGCATGTGAAGAAGCTGCAAATGCTGAAAGTGAAATAAAAAAAGGAAGAGTGTTTGTTAAAGCAATAAAAGATATTAATAACGGTGAAGAAATTGTTTATGATTATGGAGAAGAATTCGTTAATGAATATATTGCACCTAAAGGGTGTAGATGTATAGCAAAAGAACATAGTTATAACGCAAGAGTGATGCCAACGGTTGCATAGCTAATAGTGGATGGTCGGTAGCTGATAGTTTTAAATAATAAATACAAACACAGAGCGACCTTCGGTCGCTCTGTGTTTGTGTGTATAAAATTACAGAAAAATATTTTTATAACTTTATACAATGTATAAAATTTATTTTTATAAAATTTGTAAAAATAAATGTGTATAATTATTTTTTTAACAAAAAGTATATTTTTTATTTCTTTTTTATTTTTATATGATGTAAGTAGAGTGTGTTTAAAAAATATATTGATATATAAGGATAATATAATGATATATAAAGTGCATTTATGCAAGTGCTTTGCATTTGCATAAATAGAAAAAATAAAAATAAAAGTTATCCACAGAATTAACGTACAAAACTATTGTGTACTGATGTACGAATGTCATACTTAGTATATCGAGAGTAATGGTCGCGGTCGTGATCATAAAAATTACAAACACTCTCTGATTTCTATAATAAATATATATTTATGGCAGTAAAAAAAGTTGCTAAGAAAGCAGTAAAGAAAGTAGCCAAGAAAGCAGTCAAGAAAGTGGCTGTTAAGAAGGTTGCTAAGAAAGCTGTGAAGAAGGTTGCAAAGCGCGCATAGTTAGCTTTGTTCCTCTTTAAAATAAATCACCCACTCCCATGGGTGATTTATTTTTTTATATCATCTACTCTTATTATCATGTATACTATTTGTATATGAATCGGTATACTTTTTATATTTCAGGAACTCATTGTGAGTCATGTAAATTATTTGTAGAAGATGCTTTAGGTAAAAATGCTTCTGTTACTAATGTGTCAATGGATTTACGTAATGAAACAGTAACAATAGAAACACAAGAAGAAAAAAATAAAGAACTGTTTGCAGAAGAATTAACAAAACTTCTTCTAGATCGTCCATATACTATTACTGTACATAAGGTGTATGCAGAAAAATCTAACACGTATGAAACATGTATAGCGCTTCTTTTAGGTTTTAGTTTTACTCTACTCTTTTTTGTTTTTCAGAAATATAATACGATTTCTTTTGGAGATAATAGCGCTTCTATGTTTGTAACAAGTTTTTTTGTAGGTATTGTTGCGTCACTTTCAAGTTGTCTTGCTGTTGTCGGTGGACTTGTACTTTCTCTCTCTACAACATTAGTAGAAAGTGGTCTACGTACAAAAAAACCTTTTGTTCTTTTTCATATTGGAAGAATAGGAGGGTTTTTATTTCTAGGTGGTCTGCTCGGATTTGTTGGGGGTACCCTTGGTGTTAACTATATTATTACTGGTCTTTTAGGTATCTTGGCGTCACTTGTTATGGTTGTGCTTGGTTTTAGTTTGCTTGGGGTTGGCAAAAGTGTAAGTCTTTCTCTACCTCGTTCTTTCTTTTCCTTTTTAAAAAGTAGTATGGCATCTACTAAGACTCCTTTTCTTGTTGGCGTTCTTACTTTTTTTCTTCCGTGTGGTTTTACACAATCAATGCAAATCTCTGCGTTATCTAGTGGCTCATTTATCTCTGGCGCACTTATAATGTTTTTCTTTTCATTAGGAACTCTTCCAGTACTATCTCTTGTTTCTTTTGGGGCACTTTCTTTTTCAACATCAAGACATGCTACACTATTTTTTAAAACAGTTGGCGTTGTTGTGGTATCGCTCGGTCTTTTTTCTTTGTTTACTGGACTTGTAGGACTTGGTATTATTAATCCATTATTTAGTATTTAATTTTTTTTATGAAAACCATTATTTCTCTCCTTGTTGCGCTTTGTATTATTATTGGTCTTGGTTATTTTTTTATAAATCCGTCTACTCAAAAAACACATGTAAACATTTCAAGTGACGCTACTAAAACTAGTGAAACAGAAGTCGGTGTAACGAATAGTGTGATAGAAAATGGTGCTCAAATTGTAACTATTAAAGCAAAAGATGGATATACTCCTCGAAAGTCTGTTGCGCAGGCAGGGGTTCCAACACTGTTTAGTTTAGAAACAGATAGAACATATGATTGTTCAGCGTCTATTGTTATTAATTCTCTTAATGTTAGAAGAACACTTCCAAATACTGGAACAACACTTATAGATGCTGGTGTAAGATCTGTGGGTGATGTAATAGAAGGTGTTTGCTCTATGGGTATGTATAGTTTTAGTGTGGAGTTCAAATAGAAAATTGGGGTAGAATTGTGTAACATGTTTTATGTATTGTTTTGTATAAAAAGCTAATAAAATAAGGAGTTTTTAGATAGTATTTTTTGACATAAATACATTTATGATGTATACTATATATAGTTCATTGATGCTATCTTAAAAAGTAGTCATAGCCAAAAGATTTTATGTGTGTATTTTTTATGAGATTTTCTGGCTATGACTACTTACAGTTCTAGCTCCTTTACTCACGGACAGTGAGAAGAAAATGAGCAAACAGCTCAAGGAGAAGATAATGAAATACGGCGAACTCACACTCGGACAAGTGGAAGCGATTGTAAACAAGCTCGGCGGTATGGAAGGTGTAAAGCGTTTCTTATCTGGTGAGCTACCTGTTTCTGCAAAGACAAAGGTCTGGAAGACGTGGAAAACCATTAAGCTCGGCACTGGTCTGAAGTCAGCTGATGACTTCCGCAAGGAGGTTGTGGAGGCAGGGATGAAGATTGGCGACTGGGCAAATGACATCCTCGGCAAGCCCGCCTTCACGGCGACAACCAGCGAAACGGAAGTTGAACTGGTCGTTGCCTCCGTGGCTGAACTCGGCTTCAAGGATGGTGCAACTCGCAAAGACATCTACGTTCGTGCCCAAGAGCTCGGACTGGACCTATGCCCACCCGAAGTCGGTCCGCAACTGCGTTTGCAGTACACGGACCAGCCCAAAGGTGAATGGCTTGTCATTGCGATGGAGCCCATCACTGACTCGGATGGCGACCTCAACCTGTTCCACGTTGGACACGGTGACGGTGTACGCTGGCTCGACGCTGACTACGGCGACCCTGGCTATTTCTGGCGCGGTGGCGGCCGTTTCGTCTTCCTCCGTCGGAAGTGATGTTGGTAAAATGACTGTATCCAAAGGGTTCGCGTAAGCGAACCCTTTTTCTTTTGTAGTTATGATATTGTTTTTTTAGATCTGTTTAAATATGTTCAATTTTTCTCTTTTTGTATATAAAAAGTCTATTTTATGCTATAATTACACAACTATGTCTTTTATTTCCAAGCTTTTCCCCGACGAATCAAAAAAACTTATTAAAACCCTAGAACCTATAGCAGATAAGGTTTTTTCTCATGAAGATGTTTTAAAATTGCTTTCTGATGATGAACTTAAAGCAAAGGGTGTTGCTTTGAAAGAAAAGGTGATGAAGGAAATAGAAGGTCTTTCTGGTGAAGAATTAAAGAAAAAAGAAAAAGACGTTTTAGATGATGTGCTTCCAGAAGCATTTGCACTTGTTCGTGAAGCGTCACGCAGAACTCTTAAAATGATGCATTATCGTGTACAGGTTGTAGGAGGAATATTGCTTCATCGTGGTCATATAGCAGAAATGAGAACAGGAGAAGGAAAGACACTTGTGGCAACACTTCCTGCATATTTGAATGCACTTACTGGTCGTGGTGTACATATTGTTACTGTAAACGATTATCTTTCTAGACGTGACGCTGTATGGATGGGGCAGGTATATGACGCGCTTGGTCTTACTAGTTCTGTTATCAATAATCAATCTTCTTTTATGTATGACAGCACTCATTTGAGTGAAGAGGAAGAAAAAGATGATGATATTGCACGTGCTGAAATAGGGTCATACAAAGTGGTGTATGATTTTCTTAAACCATGTGGAAGACAAGAGGCGTATAGAGCAGATATTACGTACGGAACCAATAACGAATTTGGTTTTGATTATTTGCGTGACAATATTGGTTATAGTAAAGATGCTATTGTTCAACATACACATCATTATGCAATAGTTGATGAAATAGATTCTATTTTAATAGATGAAGCACGTACACCACTTATTATTTCTGCGCCATCAGCAGAATCTAGTGATATGTATATGAAGTTTTCTCAAATAGCACAGGATCTTGTGGAAGGAGATGACTATACTGTTGATGAAAAACAGCGCGCTATTGCTCTTACTGAAGAAGGTATAACAAAAGCAGAGACATCACTTGGTATTTCTAATATATATTCTGTTGAAGGAATGAAATATGTGCACCATCTTGAAACCGCTGTAAAAGCAAAAGCACTATTTCTTCGTGAGCGTGAATACGTAGTAAAGGATGGAGAAGTAATTATTGTTGATGAATTCACTGGTCGTATGCAACCAGGACGTCGTTGGTCAGATGGAATACATCAGGCTGTAGAAGCAAAAGAAGGTGTAAAAATAGAACAAGAATCAAGAACACTTGCTTCTATTACATTCCAAAACTATTTCCGTTTTTATGAAAAGCTTGCAGGTATGACAGGAACAGCTGAGACATCTAAAGAAGAATTTTATAAAGTGTATGGTCTTGTAGTAACTCCCGTGCCTACACATAACCCTATACATAGAGTTGATCATAGTGATTTTATTTTTCAATCAGAAAAAGGAAAATGGAAAGCTCTCGCAAAGAAAGTAAAAGAACTGCATGCTAAAGGACAACCTGTACTGATTGGTACTATTTCTATTGAGAAAAATGAGGCAGTATCTGAATATTTAAGACATGCTGGTGTTCCTCATACTATACTTAATGCTAAGAATCATGAAAAAGAAGGAGAGATCGTAGCTGCCGCAGGAAGAAAAGGTGCTGTAACAATTGCAACAAACATGGCGGGTCGTGGTGTTGATATTAAGCTTGGCGGTCCACAAGCAACTGATTCGGAACATGAAGATGTTGTAACTCTTGGAGGTCTCTTTGTTATTGGAACAGAACGTCATGAAGCTCGTAGAATCGATAATCAGCTTCGTGGTCGTTCAGGAAGACAAGGGGATGCAGGAGAGACACAGTTTTTTGTATCTCTTGAAGATGATCTTATGCGTGTGTTCGGTTCTAATAATATAAAGACAATGATGGGACGTTTTGGTATACCAGAAGATGAGCCAGTGTCTAGTAAGATGGTGTCGCGAGCTCTTGAAGGAGCTCAAGAAAAGATAGAAGGGTTCCATTTTGATACACGTAAGCATACGCTTCAGTATGATGATGTTCTAAATCATCAGCGTACAAGTATTTATACCAAGCGTCGTAAGATTTTGTTTAATGATGAAGCGTTTACTGATGAAGTAATAGCAGAGCTTATAGCAGAAAAGCCTGAGTTAGAAGAGATTTTTAAAGAAAAAGAGACAAGATATACCAAAGAAGCAGTGAGACATATACTTCGTATTATGATACTTCAGATTATAGATACATTATGGATGGAGCATCTTGATCAAATGGAACATCTTCGTAGTAGTGTGAATCTCCGTGCATATGGTCAGCGTGACCCACTTGTGGAGTACAAAAAAGAAGGTCTTAGAATGTTTAGAGGACTTGAAGCTTCACTTAGAGGAGAGCTTATAACATTTATCGAAAATATTGATGGATTTTTTGCATCACAGCAAGCACAAGAACGTCAGCAAGAAAGTTTTGTACAAGTGATTCCTAGTGTTCCTTCAGGTGATTCTTTAATTGATTCACATATAAAAGTAGGAAGAAATGACCCATGTCCTTGTGGCAGTGGAAAGAAAGTGAAGAAATGTGAATGTACAGAATACGAACATCTTAGAAAATAACTTTATATGAGTGAAGAAAAAAAATCTTTACAAGTATCTGACTCAGGTATAAAAGTTGTCGCTGTTTCTGGTGGTTTTGATCCTGTTCACATTGGTCATGTGAGAATGTTTAAGGAAGCAAAAGCTCTCGGTGATAAGCTTGTTGTTATTATTAATAATGATAATTGGCTTAGAAAAAAGAAAGGTCAAGAATTTATGAAAGAGGAGGAAAGGAAAGAGATTATAGAATCTTTTGCTTGTGTTGATGAAGTATATATTACTACACATGAAATTAACCCAGAAGATATGAGTGTGTGTCGTGAATTACGAATAGTAAAACCAGATATTTTTGCTAATGGTGGCGATAGACACGCAGATAATGTTCCTGAGGTTCTTGTGTGTAAAGAAATAGGGTGTGAGCTTGTATATGGAATTGGAAAAGGAGGAAAAGTGCAGTCGAGTTCGTGGCTTTTAGAGAGACATAATAAGAGAGAAGGTAAGAAATAGGTTGTTTTTATAGAGAACAACGTCATGTATTTGGTTAGTTATTTCATGGTTAATGATATATACTTTTTGTATAAAAGAATGTGTAATTATTTTCTAATGTAATATGTGTTATTGGCTTTTTTTAAAATTGTATGTTTAAAATAAAAAATATGTTGTATATAATTTTGGGTCTAGTACTGTTTTCTGGTATTGTAGCTGCTTCTGCTTTTTATGCTGGGCGAGTCTATGAAGCTTCATTATTATCTAACGACAGTGAACATGCTGATGAAAATCTTCCTAAGAAACCAATTATATATTTGTATCCTTCGAAAGAAACAGACGTATCTGTTAAAGTGTTGTATAAAGGTGATTTGACACACACATATCCAGAATATGGTAACGGTTGGAAAGTTAGAGCGTACCCTGACGGTAAGATATTAAATGCTGTTGATGGTAAAGAGTATTCTTATTTGTTTTGGGAAGGTGTAAGTAAAAAACCTGTTGTATATGATTGGTCAAAAGGTTTTGTGGTAGAAGGTAAGGATGTGAGAGAGTTTTTGCAAAAGGTTCTTTCAGAAAAAGGTCTTACACCTAAAGAATATAATGAATTTATTGTATATTGGTATCCAAAACTTAAAGATAATACATATAATCTCATACATTTTGCCTCACAGGAAGAATATGACGATAATGCACCTTTAGTGATAGAGCCACAACCTCAGTCTGTGCTTAGAATATTTATGGCATACAAATCTCTTCCTGAGCAAGTTTTTGTTACACCTCAAGAAATAGTACCATTTGAAAGAAAAGGTTTTACAGTTGTTGAGTGGGGTGGTGATGATGCTTCATATTAAAATTATTTAATATATATTAAACTTTAAAGTATGCTGGAGACACTATTTTATAAAAAAAATGCAGTGTTCAGATTTATTTTTTTCTTTATTTTTTTTAGTACCTTTTTTTGTATATTATTTTTTTTGGAAGTAAGGTTGTTATATTTAGTTTTTATTTTTGTATTAATGATGTTTCCTGAGTTTATTCGATTTATAATAGATATTTTTACACGAATTTTTATAAATGATGAATATCTAGAAAAAAGAGTGTTATTTTTATCTTGGAAAATTTATCATAGAAACGTTAATTCAATTGAAATATGTGAAAATTCAGAATGGATTACCGGTAACTCTGGTGGTGATTTTTATGAAATTTATATAAAAGAAACATCTGGAAAAAAAGTTACGATTAGGTTAGATAAACTCTTAGATGAAGATATAATAAAACTTTTTAAATTCCTTGTTAGTCATGTTGATTCTATAAAAAATGATAATGATTTTATTGAGATATCTAAAGGTGATATTTCGTATGAGAGATTAGATAAAATATGTTCTCGCGGAGATCATGATCTTAGTCCTAGGGCTACAAAGATTTTTTTAATTTGTTCAGCTATTGTAACTATACTTTTACTTTTTATACTTTTTAAATATGGAACATTTTAATTGTGCTAAAATAATATTTTGTAAATGAAATATAAAACGTTGGTTATAAAAATACATTATTTGAGTAGTTTAGAAGCGGATTTAGCAAAATAAAAATAATATCTCCAACACACGTCCTTTATGGTATAATTTTAGTATTCAAATTTGTGTGTTTATTTTCTAAAATCTAATCTCAAATATCTTCCATTATGAAAGACTTTATTAAGTTCGTCGTGTTACGTATCATTACGTGGGAGGCAAAATTGGTACTTGCAAAGCATAAACCATTTATTATAGGTGTAACTGGTAATCTCGGTAAAACAAGTACAAAGGATGCTATTTATGCAGTTATGAAGCAACAGTATTATACTCGCCGTAGTGAAAAGAGTATGAATAGTGAGTTTGGTGTACCTCTTACTATTTTGGGTCAAAAGTCTGGATGGAATAATCCAATAGAGTGGATGAAAATTATAGTAGATGGTTTGTTTGTTGTTTTTCAAAAGAATTATCCAACACATATTATTCTTGAGATTGGTGCTGATAGGCCTGGTGATATTAAAACTATAGCAGAATGGATAAAACCAGATATTACTGTCGTTACTCAATTTGGACAAGTTCCTGTTCATATAGAATTTTTCCCTGATAGAGATGCTGTTGTTACAGAAAAAGGATATTTGGTTGAAGCAATTAAAGAGAAAGGTGTTTTTATTTTTAATGCAGATGATCATGATGCTCTAAAATTATTAGAAAAAACTCAGACAAAAAAAGTAAGTTTTGGTATCCATGAAAAAGCTGACATTAAAGCTTTGCATATAAAACAATATGGTCATCCAATACAAGGTACTGAAGCCGATATTGTTATCGATGGAAAAAATAATCATGTCGTTCTTCCTGAAGTAGCTGGAAAATCTCCGGTGTACTGTGCTTTGCCAGCGCTTGCTGTAGCAAGAGAACTCTCTATATCACTTGAAGTGGCGTGTGCTGCACTACGCGACGCTGATAAACCAAGGGGAAGAATGAGACTTCTTAGAGGTATGAATGGATCTGTTATTATTGATGACACATATAATGCTTCACCAAAAGCAACCGAACACGGTTTAAAGACGTTGAATGAAATGCATACTGTTGGTCGTAAAATTGCTGTCATAGGAGATATGCTTGAACTTGGAACACATACACGCGATGAGCATTATAAGATAGGTTTAGAAGCATCAAAATGCTGTCATAAATTATATACCGTTGGAATACGAGCAAGAACCGTAGCTGAAGGTGCTCTTGACGGAAAGATGAATGATGAAGACATTATGCAGTGTGATACTGCTATAGATGCAGGTAAAGAGCTTGTACAGGTGCTTGGTCCACATGATATTGTATACATGAAAGGATCTCAAGGTGTTCGTATGGAAAGAACAGTAAAAATGATACTCGCAGAAACACATGACCCAAAACAAGTACTTGTAAGACAGGAGAAGGAATGGCTTAATAGATAATATATATTGAAAATGTTTTTATGAAAGAAGCGACCTTGTAAAGGTCGCTTCTTTTTTATTTCCTTTTCTTACTTGTTGTAGATTTTCTACATTTACTACTGCAGAATTTTACATGTTCCCAATCTTCTCTCTCCTTAAAACTTTTCACAGTGTTTAAGTCTATTTTACACACAACACATTTTTTGTTTGCTTTACTTATTTCTTGTGACATAGAAGTGTAAGATTAGAGTATCATAATAAACGTGTAGTATCTAGACACTTTTTTACTTTGTTGATGGTGCTACTTTTTCTAGTAAACCATACGTAGATTTAATAAACATAAGTAGTTTTTCAAAAAGATTATTTGTTTTTATTTCTGTAACAGGAGTTGTTGTTGCTTTTTGAAGAACAAGCTCTTTGTAAGTAAACGTTTCCACCTTCTTATATATATTATTTTGTGGTACTTTTTCTATTTCACTATATATGACAGGTTGTATGTTTTGAAGTTTATTGAGAGTATTTCTTGTTTTTGGTCCGACTATACCCGTTAAAGGAGATATTAAATGATCTTTCTGGAATAGCATCACAGCATTTTGTGTTATTGGTCCAAAGTAACTAGTAATTGTTCCATATGTATAATAGCCATAATATGTTAGTAATTTTTGTAACGCATAAACATCTTTTCCTCGATATCCAATTGTCATAGTTCTTTCAAATAGATATTTTTCAGGTTTTTCTAAGGATATTTCTAGTGTAGGTTCTGTTGAGGTAGATACTTTTTGATTAGTTGATGTTGCTTTGATTACAGTT
The DNA here is from genome assembly GCA_018063165.1 of Minisyncoccota bacterium. Taxonomy (GTDB): domain Bacteria; phylum Patescibacteriota; class Minisyncoccia; order Phycocordibacterales; family UBA5272; genus UBA11704. Next base: position 82,179 of record JAGOQU010000003.1, read on the forward strand.
AACTGCGTGCTGGTTGAAGTTGTTGTACTCACGATAGGGGTTACAGGCTGTGTATACCAACCACTACCACTAAATGACGATCCTCCTCCTAACGGTTGTGCTATTACAGAAATTATAAATGTCTTTGTGGACGTATTTCCTGCTATGTCTGTAATAGTAAGAGATGTATTATATGTTCCTGTTGTGCTATAGGTGTGAGATTGAACAATTGTGCCAATTGAAGTGGTTGTGCTTGTTAGTGTTGTTGAGTCACCAAAATTCCAAACGTATGTCCAAGTTTCAGGGAGACTACTTGAAGCATTTGGGTCAGTACTTATATCTCTTAAAGTTGCAATTAAGTAATTGGTTGAAACTGTAACATTAGCTTTAGGTTTATAATTAATAATATCTACTAATGATACAGGTGTTGTTGTTGAAACAGTTGTTGTCGCACCTCCTGTAAAGATTTCACCACTTAATATTTGATCATTAACAACTACAGCATTAAAGAATATCGCATTTTCTATTGTTGAACTTGAAATAGTGGTTCCAGATAAGATCACATTAGTAAGTGTGCTATTTGTTGCGGTAGCATTATTTAATGAAGATCCTATGTCTATTGTACTGTTAGATAAATTTGAATTGATTACACTTGCACCTGTTGAAGTACTGTTATTTACTGTTGAACTTGCAATTGTAGAACCAGAAATTATAGAAGATGTAACAACTGTACCATTTGTTATTGTTGAAGATGCTAAAGTGCTTAATGAAGATGAACTATTTGTAAGTAATGAATCATGTATTGTTGATGTTGCAATATATGCATTTGTTGAAGTGGAATTTATAACATCAGAAACATATATTTCTGAAAAGAGAATAATCGATCCTGAAACGTCATTAAGAATTCCCACTGGGTCAACTATAGAATCTGTTATTTGACAATCTGTTCCTCTGTAATTTTTGACGAACGAATTTACAACAGAACATTGTGTTAACTCAACATTTTCAAAATGTGTACTCGTTGCTTCTACATTTATTAGAGAGCTACTTGCAATAATAACATTAAAGAAATTTGAATTTGTTATAGTTGTTTCTCCAAAAATATTATGTGTAGCAGCTGTTGCTGAGTCAAATATTTGTGACGCATAGTAAACTCCATTAATAGTAGAATTGGTTATATATGCTGTTCCTGTATTTGTGTATACATATACAGTACGAGTAACTTCTGTAGCCACATTTCCTGCTATATCTGTTGCTCCATAGGTAATGATATATGTTCCTGTTGCATTGGTGTTTACTGATCCAGTAGACGTAGCAGAGAATGCTCCATCTACATTGTCATTAGCTGTAGCTCCTTGATCTACATAACTAGAACCAAGAGAGATAGTAAGAGTTGATGATCCGTTAACAGTAAGTACTGGTGCTGTTGTATCAGGGGTAGGTACGATAGGTACAGCTACAACGATAACAGTACGAGTAACTTCTGTAGCCACATTTCCTGCTATATCTGTTGCTCCATAGGTAATGATATATGTTCCTGTTGCATTGGTGTTTACTGATCCAGTAGACGTAGCAGAGAATGCTCCATCTACAT
>JAGOQU010000010.1 GCA_018063165.1 Minisyncoccota bacterium
TCAAGGGAGCCGGGGGCACCCAAAGGCTTAGCTTGTCTAGGACTAAGGTGAATTCGGTGACAGGGAGTAAGTCGTAACAAGGCACGGCTAGCGGAAGCTGGTCGTGGATTAATTCAATGTGAAATCGATCAACATACCTATTTAATAGGGTGTATGATTCTTGTCGGTTATTTAAGTTTTAGATAAGGACTTAATAGTGATCCTTTAACACTATTCGCGTTACAGCGAAACGTAACACAAGTCTCGCAAGAGCTAGAGTGTGACAAAAGAAAGATTTAAAATCACAATTTGTGATAATGTATTGTTTATAACAACCTAATAGTAATATTGGGTATTTTTTATTTTTAAAAAAGGTTTTCAATAAAAAAACCGACCTGTGTATGGTCGGTTTTTGTTTTTTTAAACACGCGAGGCAGTTTTTTTCATAGAAATTTCGCGTTTCGTTTTTATTTTTTTGAGAAGGTTATCACGTTTCTTCTTTTTAAGAGCTTCGCCCTTAATTTTTTCTGATGTTATTGGAAATTCATGTAACAATTTTTGAATTGGAGTTTTTTTACCTTGACGCCAAGCATGCCAGCCACCAGATCTATCTTTGCGGTGGTAAGCGGTAAAGGAGTAGGGAACTTTGTCTTTATTTTTAGTAAGATAAAAAATGATATCAAAATTAACAATAAATACAGGAATTTCTTTTCCTGCATAAAAGATGTTTGTTTCTGAACCATACCCTTCACCTTGCCTTGCAAGTTCTTCTGCGATCGCATTTTGAGTGATGGTGTCCTGTGTCGACACTCGCCAAAAATGACGTTCGAGCTCTTGTTTTTCTAGCTTTGTTAAAGGCATTATATTCTCCTGTATATGAAATGTGCTGAACCAAAATATATACTACATCTAAAGATGAGTAATGTCAATAGTTTTTTTATGCTTTAAATATATAATTAAAGCAGATCTTTAGTTTTTAACATCATTTTCTATTGGCTAAAAATGCTATATATGGTAGTATAGATCTACTGCAAAAGCGGTTTTTTATTTTCTTTTTACTTTGTAAATAAGGAAAAGAAACGATTTTGCGAAGCAAAATCGTTTTAAAAACTGTTTTATGTCAAAGACACGAATCTGTTGATTCGAAAACTATTAACTAACAACTATTTATATGGCTCGCGACTATCCACTCAACAAAACACGTAACTTTGGAGTTATTGCTCACATCGACGCTGGTAAAACTACCACAACCGAACGTATTCTTTTTTATACTGGTGTATCTCATAAAATTGGTGAAGTGCACGATGGAGGAACTCAAATGGACTGGATGGAACAGGAGCGTGAACGTGGTATTACTATTACGTCTGCTGCGACTACTGCATTTTGGAGTCCTACATATATGCCAAAGAATGACGTTTCAAAGAAATGTCGTTTCAATATTATCGATACCCCAGGTCACATCGACTTTACTATTGAAGTAAAACGCTCGCTTCGTGTACTTGATGGTGCTGTTGTTGTGTTTGATGGTGTTGCTGGTGTTGAACCTCAATCAGAAACAAACTGGAGATATGCGTCTGATGCTATGGTTCCACGTATTTGTTTTATTAACAAACTTGATCGTATGGGTGCTAATTTTGATAAAGCATTTAATTCGATACTCGACCGTCTTTCAAAGAAAGCTGTACGTATGCAAATGCCTATCGGAGCAGAAGAAAATTATAATGGTATTATCGATCTTCTCACTATGAAGGAGATGACTTTTACTGGAGAAATGGGTAAAGAGGTTGGAACAATTGAAATTCCTGCAGAATATCTAGAAGAGGCAAAGAAGCGTCGCGCTGAAATGATTGAAAGAATCGTTGAAACAGACGAAGAACTCATGACACAGTACCTAGAAGGAAAAGAATTTAGTATAGAGGTTCTTAAGGAAACTATTCGTAAGGCAACTATTGCAAATGAACTTTTCCCAGTATTTTGTGGTTCTGCTCTTAAAAATAAAGGAGTTCAGCTTGTGCTTGATGCTGTTATTGATTATCTTCCGTCACCACTTGATATTGCTGCTCCAAAAGGAATTGACGCTAACACAGGGGAGTCTACTGTTGTAGAAGTTTCAGATACTGCTCCATTTACAGCGCTTGCATTCAAGTCTATGGCTGATCCTTTCGTTGGACAGCTTACATTCTTCCGTGTGTATGCAGGAACTCTTGAAGCTGGTTCATATATTTATAATTCTACAAAAGAGAAAAAAGAACGCGTGTCACGTATTCTTCGTATGCATGCTAATGAACGTGAAGAAGTAAAGATGGTGTACGCTGGAGAAATTGCTGCTGCTGTAGGTCTTAAAGATACAGTTACATCAGATACTATGTGTACTGAAGAACACCCTGTTATTCTTGAAAGAATTGTTATTCCTGAATCTGTTATTTCTATGCGTGTTGAGCCAAAGACAAAAGCTGATCAGGAAAAGATGGGTATTGCACTTTCAAAGCTTGCAACAGAAGATCCAACATTCCGTGTGACATCTGATCCAGAAACACTTGAGACTATTATTTCTGGTATGGGTGAACTTCACCTTGATATTATTGTTGACCGTATGAAGCGTGAATTTAACGTAGAAGCTAATACAGGTAAACCACAAGTAGCGTACAAAGAAACAATTCTTGGTTCAGCTAGTGGAGAAGGAAAGCATATCAAGCAGTCAGGAGGTCGTGGACAATACGGTCACGTAAAAATTAACATCAAGCCTATTGATTATTCTATCAAAACAGAAGATTTACCAAAGAGTACAAAGCGTTATGATGGTTTTGAATTCATTAACTCTCTTAAAGGAGGTGTTATTCCACAAGAATTCGTTCCTGCAGTAGAAAAAGGTCTACGTGAATCTATGGATCGTGGTGCTGTGGCTGGTTTCAAGCTTGTAGATGTATCATGTGAAGTGTATGATGGATCATTCCATGATGTTGACTCTTCAGAAATCGCCTTTAAGCTTGCTGCTGGTATGGCTCTTAGTGACGCTCTCGCAAAAGCAAAGCCTGTTATCCTTGAACCAATTATGAAAGTAGAAATTGTTACTCCTGATAAGTTCTATGGAGATATTACAGGTAACCTTTCATCAAAACGTGGTCAAATAGAAGGAATGGATGAACGAGGTATGGATAAGGTTGTAAAGGCAATGGTTCCACTAGCAGAAATGTTTGGTTATGTGAACTCACTTCGTTCTATGACAGAAGGACGTGCAACTTTTACGATGGAATTTGGAAAGTATGATGTCGTTCCTGCAAATATCGCAAAGGATATTGCAGAAAATAAGAAATAATAGGTATTGTTTATATGTGAAAAGGGCGACTTCTTACGAAGTCGCCCTTTTCACATCCCGCTTTATATCTATTTTTTAGGAAACAATTCTATCATTTCGTCAGAATCATAAAATAATTTGGCTAATTCTCCGAAACTAAATGTTGTATTGTTGATAACGAGAGTAGAACCACCAGAAGACGGGTCTTTTTTTGGTTTTGATTTTTCAAAACCAACATTCCAAAGTGTTGCTATGATTTCTGGTCTATTAATAATAGAAAAACCAGCTTTTTTCCATTGTGATTCTATTTGTCGTACATAAAGTGCTGTATAAAGATATGAATAAAAGTGATTATGTTCGTTAATAATTCTTTGAAATCTTTCTTCGTCTGTATCGTTTGTTGTAAAACTAAGGGTTTTTTCGAAAGATGTTCCTAAATAAAAAGGGGAAGTTTTATCAAGGAGGTGGTTTTCTATGTCTCTCGCTGTGTCGTCTTTGATACCAAATATGCCCCATGAGAATTGACTTTGACTACCAAGAACTTTAAGTGGCTCAAAAACACTTTTAAATAGAGGTCTTTCCGTATAAAACAATCTCATTTGTTCTGGTACAAGAATAGAGATAAGGAGTCTTTCTGATACGCCAGTTTCTTTAGATACTTTTTCTAATAGTGCTTTATCTTTTGTTACAGCTTGTCTGAATGCTATCCATTCTTCTGTGTGTGCCAAAGGAAATGGAGTGTAAACTTCTTTTTTTGCGAGTTCTGGTTCTATGAATTTCTTTGTTTGTACATCTATTGTGCCTTTAGTTTTTGTTAAACCAAATCTAACAGCAATATATCCAAAACAGAGAACAAAACCAATACCTGCAAATAAAAATAGCATACTTTTTGCTATACGTTTGAGAATTTTTTCCATAAGATTACTATAGTATAGTTAATCTAGTGAAATAAACAAAATGATATATAAGGGTGGAAAACTTTATTATTGTATATTCTTTGCATGATACACTAAAAATATTATGAAAAAATATTATCTTTCTGCTCTTTTAATAAGTATTTCTTTATCAACTGTATTAGCTCAAACAATTGTTACATCTTCAGATGTTGATGTGTCTGATATATCAGATAGCTCATCTTCGTGTACTGTTATTACGTCTAATATTAGTTATAAAAATAGAAAATATAACAATAAGGAAGATGTGCTTAGTTTGCAGGACTTTTTGAATGATAAAGGGTATTTAAGTTCTGATTCTATCACAGGGTTTTTTGGAAGAGCAACAGAAAAAGCTGTGGCAACATTTCAGAAAGATTATGGTCTTGTAGCAACTCCTGCTGGTTTTGTTGGTCAAGGTACACGAGCAAAGATAAAATCACTTAGTTGTAGTGATATAAATACTGATACAAACAACCCATATGTAAGCACGCTACCTCAGGGATGTACCTCATCATCAGGATTTAGTCCTGTTACAGGAGTTTCTTGTAGTAGTACGAATAATACTCAAATAAGTACATTACCTCATGGATGTACTTCTACAAGTGGCTATAGTGCTACAACAGGATCTTCTTGTGGAGGTGGAGAAATAGCATGTACTATGGAAATGCGTTTTTGTTCTGATGGTTCTCCAATGCCTCGTGGGCCAGGATGTGGATGGCATCCAGAACAGTGTAGTGATGTAACTAACCCAACACCAGTGTCTTCTATTCCAGCCATGACGGGTTTTTCTCCTGGTTATGGCTCTATTGGAACAAAAGTAATCATTAACGGTAGTGGTTTTACACAAGATTCAAAAGTTATCTTTGAGGGAACTGAAGAGATTAATCGAGGGGTTGCATTTGAAACTAATAGTATTTTTATAAATAGTAATACTATGAGTTTTATTGTTCCATCAATTGGAAAAAACCGCACAGGAACAACTATTTACTGTTTCACTACACCGTGTCCACAGCCAACGGTGGATGTACCAGTTACTTCAGGTAATTATAGAATTGGGATAGTTGGGCAAGGTAAAAGTAATTATGGAAATTATGTTGTGATTTCTGATCCGCAGATTATTGTCCCAACTATTTCTAAACTAAAAATTAGTTCAATTACAGCATTTCCAAGCTCGACTGTAGCTGGTCAGTCATCTACTATTTCATGGAGTTCGGTGAATGCAGTTTCTTGTTGGGCTAATGGGGTGAATGGTTCAGATTTAGATTGGATGGGTGCTAGTCCTTTTAATGGTAAAACAAATGGCTCAGTGGTAGTTGCTCCTACAGTAACCACCACCTATGGAATTTTGTGTAATAGTAGTACTGGATCAAATACTGACGCCAAAGTAACTGTTACTGTAACTCCAACAACAACTGTTTCTGGTGTTAGTTCACTTACAGCTACTACTGACGCTTCAAGTCCTGATGCAGCTATAAATGATGACACAGGTACAAAGATAATGGCTAACTACAAGTTTGTAGCTTCTGGAAACTCTTTTAGTATTACTGACCTTACGTTTACAATTGGAGATGTAACAACAGCTTCAGTTATGAGTCTGTATGATGGTAATCAGCTTATTGCCTCAAGGCCAGTTTTAAATTCTACTACTTTTAACGGTCTTTCTTTAAGAGTTCCTGCAGGTCAGAGTAAGATCCTTTCTGTAAGAATTCATCTTGGTACAGTTGGTGCAGGTGCAGGCACATCAGGTGCTTCAACACTTGTTACTTTGACATCTGGTATTGCTACTAGTGATTCTGGTTCTTCAGCTGCTATTTTAGAATCTAACCCAGCTGGAACTGCACAGTACACATACAAAGCAATTCCTACTGTAGCTCTTGTACCTCTTCCTACTACAGCTCTTGTAACAGGTAACAATACAATTGCTAAGTTCTCAGTTAATACAAATGGTTCAGGAACAATTGGATGGAATAGAATGATTTTCAGAATTGCGAAGTCGTCTGCTCCAATCATTGGTTCTGTTGTCCTTAGAAATGCTGATACAAATATAGTTATTCCTGGAAGAGTAACTCTAATAGACACAGCTAACACTGCATCTTGTGGGATGGCAGTCACTGAATGTCGTTTGATGTTCGTTCCTACAAATGAATATCAAGTTTCTGGAGCTAATACCTATGTTCTAGAAGCAACTATCACAGGGGCTCTTGCTACAGCTGAGTACATTACAACAACTCTTGCTGCTCCTTCAGTTTATTCTACTCCTGCTGCATATGCTGCAGTGGCTGGTACCCCTTCGACATACGCAGCTTTCGGAACAACTCCATCATTCATTTGGTCAGATGTTTCAGCGGATAGTCACGATCTAACAACTCTAGATTGGAATAATGACTTCTTGGTACGTTCACTTCCACTTAGCTCACAAACTCTTACAAAGAGTGTTACTGCTATGCCAACAATCTCTGTTCTGTCACCAAATGGTGGGTCTTTTAAACCTGGTGATGTTTTAAATATTCAATGGATAGTACCTGGACAAACTAATTATAATAATAGTGTTGGTTTGAGTATTTATCAAAAATCAAGAGATAATGCTGCTGGACGTATGCTTTCTGTTACCACCTCAAATACATTAGTAAATGGTCAAGTTACAGATAAGGGGTCATATAATTGGACTATTCCTGCAAATATTTCTTCGGGTAGTGACTACGTGGTGTATGTAAGTAACTCAACTCAGTGGGTAGAAAGTAATACGTTTAGTATTACGACATCTAGCTCTTCGCTAATGTCTTCATCAGTAAATCAGCTTTATAAAATATTTTTAGGTAGAGACAGTGAATCAGAATCAAATTTAGTGTATCTAAATAATAGATTATCAAATGGTACTAAGATTAATGATTTAGCTTGGGAGTTTTTGACATCACCAGAAAGTATTGCCAGAAATGGAAATGCTCTTACAATGCCTAAAGACCAATATGTAGAATTACTCTATAAAATTATCTTAGGAAGATCTTCTGATATTGATGGTAAAAAGTATTGGAATGACGCTATTGACGCTGGAACGACAAGAGGAGAAGTATTTAAAGGTTTTATGGATTCCTCAGAGTCAAAGAGTAAAAATACAATTCTTTTCTCATATAATAACAGAAATAACATAGCATTTAACGTTCAATTAGGTAAGTCTGTTGTGCTTGGTGACTCTACTTCTTGTGTAAAACTCCCATTTAATCTTCATCGTGGTCAAGAATCAGATGAAGTAAAAACACTTCAAACATTTCTTGCACAAAAAAACTTATTGTCAAAAAATGATGTAACCGGTGTATATCGTGACAAAACAGTAGAAGCTGTAAAAGACTATCAAGCAAGCAAAGGTCTCCCTATGACGGGTATGGTATATGACTTTACACGAAAAGCTATAGAAAATGAGACATGTAGGTAATTAGAGTGTAGAAAAAGAAGGGGTTTCAAAAGAAGGATCGGCACCGTAGGTGCCGATCCTTCTTTCTAACATAATGAAAAGCTTTCATTTCTATGGCTTTATATGCTGTTTTGTGCTATACTAGTACAATTATGAAAACAATTAAGGCTATTTTTTCTGACAGTGTCCTACGTAAGCGTATTTTCTTCGTTATCGGTATTTTAATTCTTACACGCGTTCTCGCAGTTATTCCTATTCCTGGGGTTGATTCTTCTAATCTTGCAAGTTTCCTTCAAAATAACCAGTTTTTTGGCCTTCTTAATATTTTCTCAGGTGGAGGTATTTCTTCATTTTCTATTGTGATGCTTGGTGTTGGTCCATATATTACCGCATCAATTATTATGCAGTTATCTACAGTACTTTCTCCACGTCTTAAAGAAATGTATCAAGAAGAAGGAGATGCTGGTCGTAAGCGTTTTGTGCAATACGGTCGTCTTCTTACTTTGCCTCTTGCTGTATTACAAGGGTTCGCTCTTATCACATTACTTGAGCGTCAAAATGTTATCCCTCAGCTTGCTAGTACTCTAATGTTTGCAAATATTTTAATAGTAACAGCTGGAACTATGCTCATGATGTGGTTGGGTGAGCAAATCAATGAACGTGGTATTGGTAATGGTGTGTCACTTATTATTTTTGCGGGAATTGTTGCAGCTATTCCACAAAGTTTAAGTCAGTTCTTCCTTACATTTGATGCTTCTCAAATTCCTACACTTGTTGTCCTTCTTATTTTATCTCTTATTGTTATAGCTGGTGTTGTCTATATTACAGAAGCAGAACGTCCACTTCCTGTGACTTATGCTCGTCAGACTCGTATGGGAGGATCTACACCACTTGGGGCGTCTACATATTTACCACTTCGTCTTAATCAGGCAGGTGTTGTTCCAATTATCTTTGCTATTTCTATTCTCCTTTTTCCACAACTTATTGGACAATTACTTGCAACATCGTCTCAAGTAACTCTTCAATCATTTGCTAGTAGTATTAATTCATTACTTGCTAATCAGTGGGTGTACGGCGGAGTATATTTCTTTTTGGTGGTTTCGTTTACGTATTTTTATACTGCTGTTATGTTTGATCCAGAAAAAACTGCAGAAAATCTTCAGAAAAATGGTGCTTTTATTCCTGGTTTTCGTCCTGGCGCACAAACAGCTGAACACATAGGATACGTTCTTGGTCGTATAACTCTCTTCGGTGCTGTTTTTCTAGGAATTGTTGCTGTTCTCCCTGTGATTGTTCAGGCTGTTACAGGTCTTACAGCTATACAGGTGGGTGGTACATCTCTTCTTATTGCTGTGAGTGTTGTTCTTGATGTTATTAAGAAAATTGACGCACAGCTTTCAATGAGAGAGTATTAAAATAGAAAAATATTTTAAAAACACTGGCAATAACAGTGTTTTTTTATTGAGAATCTTTTACTGTGATATACTTATTGTTATGAAGATGGTATATAAAGTTTTACTTATAATTCTTTTCCTTATTATATCGGGGTACTTGTTGTTCTTTTTTACTGCTAAAAATAATAAAGAAATGGAAAACGTGGTATTACGTTATTATTTTTCTGTTCAAGGAAGAGAAAATGTAATGACTCTTTTTAAAGATAGAACTTTTATAGAAAAGAAGAGTTTTTTAGATTCTAGAAAAACATGTAACACAGGTACTGTTTCTCAGGAAGACTATAACATATTTCTTTCTTATCTTGAGAAGACTAATTTTATAACAAAGAAGATACATCAAAAAAGTGATAGTTCTGTTCTTTGTGAGGGGTTTTCTACACTTACCCTTAATATAAACAATTCAATAAATAGTATAGAATCTCCTTGTGTGCAAGAATATTCTTCAGAAACAAAAGAAGTTTTTGTACTAATTGATGAAATTGAGAAAAGATTTGAAAATTTACTTAAAAAATCTGATAGATTTTCTTGTAATGAAAATACTATATAAGAATAATTTTTTATGAGTAACTTATAAGTATGTGGTAGTATAGAAATATGAAAAAAAGATTTATTATTATAATGGGTAGGTCAGGTAGTGGAAAAGGAACTCAAGCATTACTATTAAAAAAGGTAATGGAAGAGAAGGGCTTTTCTAATGCGCTTCATATTACTACCGGTGGTGGTTTTCGTAATTTTATTCAAAGTGGTGGTTATGTAGCTAATCTAGCTAAAAGTGTTAATGATACAGGAGGTCTTCAACCAGAATTTTTAGCTGTATGGAGTTGGGCAAATACATTTATAGAGACCTTGCAAGGAGGTGAGTCTATAATTTTAGATGGAGCACCTCGTAAGCCTTTTGAAGCTGGAATCTTACATAGTGCCATTACTTTTTTTGGCTATACAGATCCTGTGGTTGTTTATCTTGATATTCCTGAAAGTGGAGCTAGAACACATATAGCAGGAAGAGGGAGGGATGACGATAAAGATGAAGATGATGTAGCTAATCGCATGAATTGGTTTGAGACTGATGTATTACCTACACTTGATGTATATCTTAATGATCCAAGATATAAAGTGCTTCATATTAATGGAAGTCAAACAATAGACGAAGTTCATCAAGAGATATTAGAAAAACTTAACTTGAACCCCTCTAATCTTTAGTTATTAAAAGTACTGAATATGAAATATACTATAAAATTAAAAAATGAAAAAGACATAACTATACTACGAGAAAGTGGTAGACGTCTTGCTACTGTTCTTCAAGCTGTTGCAAAAGAAGCTAAGCCTGGCGTTACTACTGGATATTTGAATGATTTTGTATACAAAATGATAACAGATATGGGGGATAAACCAGCTTTTCTTAACTATAAGCCATTTGGAGCTTCATATGCTTACCCTGGTAGTATTTGTATTTCTGTTAACGATGAAGTTGTTCATGGTATAGGTGGTGATAGAATTCTTAAAGAGGGTGACATAGTTGGTTTAGATGGAGGGGTTACACATAAAGGTATGATATCTGATTCTGCCATAACTGTAGCTGTTGGTGCTATAAGTAAAGAGGATGAAGATCTGATGCGGGTAACAAAAGAAGCTCTTATGGCAGGTATTAATGCTGCTGTATGTGGTAACTATGTGAATGATATTTCAAAAGCTATTGAAAAAGCTGTTCCAAAAAAATATGGTATTGTAAAAATTCTTTCTGGACACGGGGTTGGTTATAAAGTACACGAAGAACCGTATGTGCCTAACTTTGATGATGGTGTTAAAGGTCCAAAACTTGTTCCAGGTCTTGTTCTTGCTATTGAACCTATGGTTAATTTGGGTACTGATGAAGTATATCTTGAGGACGATGGATATACATTTACCACAAAAGATCATAAAAAGTCAGCACATTTTGAACATACAATTTTAATTACAGAAGGGAAGCCAGAAATTCTTACGAAAATATAAGAATTTTTAATGGTTAGTGTATAAAAGTATAGATATATTTTAAATATAGTGATGACTTGCTATACTTAGTGTATTATAAATGTTTTTATAAAAGTCTAAATACTTTAATTATTTTTTATGATGCCAGATATTTCTGCTCAGTTATTAGGTGCTTCTTTTGGTTTTTTGATTAGCATGTTATTGGGGGTATTTTTTATACTCATCGTACTTGTTATAATTCCTTTATGTATTATTTTCAAAAAAGCTGGTAGACAGTGGTGGGAAGCAATAATACCTTTTTATAATATATATGTTTTGACAGTTATTACTGGTCAACCTTGGTGGATTGTGTTTGGGATATTTTTTCCTGTATTACAATGGTTAGTATCTATATTTTTGTATTATCATATGTGTAAGCGTTTCGGGTATGGTGTTCCTTTTACAGTTGGTGTCATTTTGCTGCCTTTTATATTCCTACCTATAATTGCTTTTGGTGATGCTGTGTATACCGCCCCAGAAGGTGCTTCTACACCTTCAGAAACACCTTCTGTGAAGTAAATTAAACTATATAGTAAAATGCTAAGTATAAAAACATGGATAAAAACCATGTTTTTTCTTTATGCACATATTCTTATTCCTTTACATGTTGGTATATATGACGATACACTATACACATATTATAAAATAATAATACTTTAGCATATGGAATTTATTACTTCTTTTTTTACATCAACCCCAACTGCGTTTTTTTTAGTACCTCTTCTAGTTGTTTTGGTTGCGCTCCTTGTGGTTATAAATAGTTCAAGAAAAAATGACGTATGTCAAACATTGCCACCAGTAGAAGGTTCTGTTCCTCCTGTAGCAACAACACCTGTAAAAGCTGAACCATCAGAGGTCGTTGTTCAAGAAATAATCACTCCACAGCCTCATGTGGAAGAAGCTGTACAATCTTCAGCACCTGTAACACCTGCACCTGCACCTGCATCTGCACCAGCAGTAACAGAACCTGTAGCCCCAGTAGTACCTGTAGACGCCGTGTCTCCTTCTGCACAGAGTGTTCCTGAGGTTGTAACACCAAACCCTGTTATCGTTCAAACCAATGAACATGCTCAATCCCCAGTGATAGCACCTGAAGGTACTCAAGTAGAACCACAGGTAACAGAGTCAGTAGCTCCTGTTGTGCAAGCTACAGAAGCTCCGCAAAGTATTCCTTCCTGGAGACCTGTAGAAGCGGTTATTGCTCCTGTTTCAGAAGAAGTACCCCAAGCATCTGTTTCTGAAGTGGCTCCTGCACAACCAGAAACTACTGAAGTAAAACCTGCACAAACTGTAGGTACAGCACCAACATCTCAGATGTAACACGTTATATAAATTCGCATATGTGCTTTCTTTACAGTAAAATCTATGATTTTACTGTTTTTTGAAATAAGTTCTCCACTATACGCCATCTTATATTTACTATAAACTGTATATAACATATGAATAATAATCAATTTAGTACACCAGAAGAAGAGATATCCTATTTGAGGGCGCAAGTTGCAGAAAAATTAGAAAAATCAAAGGGATTTGAAAATAGGTTTACAGAAAAAGATAGAGCTCATGAAGCGGTGAGAGAATATAAAGAAATACCTATAGAAAAAATTATAACAACAACATCACATATTTCTGCAGGGGAAAAACATAGACTTCTTGAATGGTTATCACCAAAAGAAACTGATGATCAGGTTCGTATGCTTTTTCAAGTTATGGCAGAAAAAGGATTGAAAAATGCTTTTGTTATGGCTGAAGAGCTTAATAGTCCAGAAGTTGAGGATGATTTTGAACGTTTTGTTGTGCAGTATATTATTTCTGGTCATGAGGTAAAAAATAATGTCAGTAAAGATGAATGGAAAGCTCTTCATATGAAGTTGTTCGAAATTATCTTACCTGAAGCTCCAGAGGGTCAAGTGAAACAAACAAAAGAAATGATGGGGCTTATGGAACAGTGGTATGCGTCTATGCAAGCACTCGCTAGTGACGCAACCAATAAAGAAAAAAATTATTATTCTTTAGAGCTTGGGGTTTCAAATGGTTCAACAACTGTTATTTTTTACTGTGCTGTGCATATAGATTATGCACCACTTTTTGAAAAGGTTGTGCTAGGTGTGTTTCCTACAGCAAAAGTGCACGAGAGTAAAGATGATTATAATATTTTTTCAAACCATAGTATTGTGGCGTGTTCATATGCATCACATAGTACACATCCTGTACTTCCTATAAAAACGTATGCAAATATGGAAGCTGATCCTATGTCTCTTATATTGTCTTCTTTTACAAAAATAGCAAAAGACTATGAAGGTCTTGCTCTTCAGATACTTGTTCGTCCTGCAGGTGATGTATTCGCAAAGCGTTTTGGGGAAATGCTTGAAGATCTTAGAAAAGGTGAGACCCTTAAACGAGTGATAGATAAGCAGAGTGTTCTTAAAGAATCTTTTCATCTTTTGGGACAAATATTTTCTTCTCCTAAAACTGCAGAAGAAATAGAAAAAGAAAAAGCAAAAAAAATCTCACTCGTTGATGAAAATGCAACAAAGTTAATACAAGAAAAACTTTCAAAAACAATTATTGAGACTAATATACGTATTGTTTCTGCTGCTCCAACACTTGCCAGGACTCAAGCGATTAGAGCTGATTTAGAGTCTTCGTTTGCGCAGTTTGCAGAAGTGAATGGTAATAGCATCAAATGGGAAGAAGTTGAAGGAAAGAAACAGAAAGCGCTTCTTCATCGTTATTCATATCGTCTTTGGAACGAAGATGAAAGTTATCCTCTTAATCTTTCGGAACTGGCATCATTGTTTCATTTTCCAATGCAATCAAAGGATGTGAATAATGTACGTATGGCAACGTATACTCAAATACCAGCACCTTCTGATTTATGTAGTGACGGTATTATATTAGGCATGAATCAGAATCGTGGTATAGATACCGATATTCATTTTGGTAGAGATGATCGTATGAGACATATGTATGTAATAGGTCAAACAGGTACAGGAAAGACAGTTTTTTTAAAAAATATGATTATTCAAGATATTAAAAACGGTGACGGTTGTTGTTTTATTGACCCTCATGGAACAGATATTGTTGATATTTTAGCAAATATACCAGCAGAAAGAGCAAAAGATGTTATTTATTTTGATCCAGCATATATGCCACGACCTATGGGTCTCAACATGCTTGAGTATGATAGAGACAGACCTGAAACAAAAACATTTGTCGTGAATGAACTACTTGGTATTTTTAATAAATTGTTTGACATGAAAGCAACAGGTGGCCCAGGGTTTGAACAGTATTTCCGTAATGCAACGTTACTTGTAATGGAACATCCTGAGTCAGGTAACACACTTCTTGATATTTCTAGGGTGTTTTCTGATAAAGATTATCGTGATTATAAATTATCAAAATGTAAAAATCCTCTTATAGTACAGTTCTGGCAAAATGCAGAAAAAACAACAGGGGATCAAGGGCTTCAGAACTGGGTTCAGTATGTTAATAGTAAATTTGATGTGTTTATGTCAAATGACATTATGAGACCAATCGTTGCACAAGAAAAATCTGCTTTTAATTTTAGAGATATTATGGACTCAAAGAAGATTTTCTTAGTTAATCTAGCAAAAGGTAGATTAGGAGATATTAATTCGTCTCTTCTTGGACTTATTATTGTTGGTAAATTTTCACAAGCAGCTCTTTCTCGTGTTGATACATTAGGAAAACCTATGAGTGATTTTTATCTTTATATAGATGAATTTCAAAATGTTACAACTCCAGCTATAGCTTCTATTTTGTCAGAGGCTCGTAAATATAGACTTTCACTTACTGTAGCACATCAATATATTGGACAATTAGAAGAAGATATTAAAGGAGCGATATTCGGAAATGTTGGATCTATGGCGGTACATAGAGTGTCACCTGATGATGCAAAATATTTAGAGTCAAAGTTTGCACCTACTGTGATGGCGAGTGATATTATGAAAATGGCAAATCTTCATGCTTATGTAAGTATGTTAGCAAACAACGAACCAAAAAAACCTTTCGATATTTCTGTCCCATTTCCACCACGTGGTGACATTGCTAAGATAGATGCGCTTAAGGAACTTAGTTATATTACATATGGACGCCCAGTGGACGAGGTTAATGCCGAAATAATGAGGAAATATAATCTATAGATATATGGATATTTCAATTATTATTTTTTGTATCACTATAGCTTTCTATTTGTCAACTTCTGGAGTGCTTTTGTATGTGTGGTGGAAATATGGTAAAGACGAGAAAGGGGTTGCTCTAGCTCGCGTAGTATATTTGACTGGTTCTTTGTTTCTTTTTATGTATATGCTTACTTTTTAATATATGGAACAAAAACATATTTTAGAAAATGGTGAGATTGTTTTAGAAAAAGTAAGAAAACATTGGATTGTGTATGTGAAAGATGCTCTTATGCACGTAGGTGCTTGTTTTGTAGTGATGATACTAGCTGTATACATAACTAAAAATGGAACACTTTCTTTTATAGATAGAGATATGGTGTCATATATCGGTCTTATACTTATGATGCTTGTTATTATCTTTTGGGTAAGCTTTTTTTACGCATGGACAAAGAATTATTTTGATGTGTGGTATGTTACAGATAAGCATGTAATAGCTATTAATCAAAAACAAATACTAGAACGTGAAGAAATGTATATGGAATTATCTCGTATTCAAGATGTGTCATTTGAAAAAAGTGGCTTTCTTTCTACGTGGCTTGGTTTTGGAAGATTAAAGATACAAAGTGCGGGTATTGATCAAGAGTTTGTCATGGATACTGTACATGATGTTGAGTCTTTTGCGTATATGATAATGAAATTAAGGGATGAAACTCAAGGTAAAAATAATTCTGATATGGTAACAAAAATATAGTATATATGAAAACACCTGAATATAATTCTGCAGAAGAAGGCGTCAAAGTAAATGAAAATATTAAAAAATTAAGTCAAGAAGAAATAAATAAACTTTCTGAGAGATTCGACTTAGAAAAACCTCATCAGTCACCTGAATATTATGAAGTACATAAGCATATTCAAAATCTCTTAGCTTCTTTTTCTAGACTAAAAAAGCAGGAAGATTCTGATGTGCGAGCAGAGCAAACTCCTAGTCAAGAATCGATGAATATAGTGAAGCAAAACGAAATCAAAGAAAAGACAGAGAGGTTAAAAAGAATTACAACCAACGTTGTTGATTTTATTCCTATTGTAGGTAGTGCCAAAATGATGATTGAAGGTATTTTGGGTAAGCAGTATGGTACAGATAAAGAGATACAAGGTCTTAATCGAGTAATTCACACCGTGTCAGGTACTGCTTTTCTTGCACTTGATGTCACAGGTCTTGGTTCTCTTTTGTCAGAGGTTGGTAAGGGTGCTCTTAAGATTGGAGAACGTGCAATTGTTAGAAGTGCAGAGGAAAAAATTGCGAGAGCGACTTTTGAAAAAGAAACCGCAAAGCTTATAGGGCGTGGAGAAAAGAGGATTAACGAGAAAGAAAAAATAGCTAATTCCTTGGAAAATGGTGAGCAAGAATCTTTTAATGAGAGACACAGAAAATAACTCAGAGTCGTCTTTAGAAGATGGAAACGCTCTTGCAAGAAAAAGTTGTTAAAAATTGATAAAAACTACTAGTCTAATCAACTTAAAACAAAAGAAAAGCGCGAAGCTAAAAAGACTTGCGCTTTTTCTATAAAAGCTATGTAATAGTCTATTATCTGTAATTTGACTTCCGTATTCTAATTCTTTCCAGCTCGTTCGAAGTATTCTCCTGTGTCAGTATTTACGACAATCATTTCGCCAGCTTCAATAAAAAGAGGGGTTGTTATCTGTGCACCAGTTTCGATAGTTACTAGTTTTCCTCCACCAGAAGCAGTGTTGCCTTTGATTGCAGGAGGTGCATCCTTTACCATAAATGTCATTTTAATAGGAAGAGTTACTCCTACATATTTTTCTTCTTCATCTAGTGTAAAAATCTTAACATCAACAAGAGTATTATCTTTTAAGAATTTTGTTTGGTCACCTATAACATCTGCACTGATTTCAAAACGCTTTGCACGGTCAGATGGATCACAGAACCAATATTCTCCTTTGTTGGCAAAAAGAAAAAGTGCTTCTCTTTTTGAGATATCAGCTTCTTCTGCAGTGTCTGATGCATGGAATGTTCCAGGAACAACCTTACCATTAAGCACATTTCTCATACGTACTTGATTTTGAGGTTTTCGCTTTTGTGTACGAGCTACGTGTGATTCTAGTATTTCATAAGGTACATCATCAACGAGTATGTACTTTCGAGGTTTAATTTCATCATAATCAAGTGTTGCCATAAAAATGTAAATGGTTAGCTAATAGGGTGTAATGAGTGCGTGTTATACACGCGCTGGTTACATATAGATCTTATTCTAGCAAAAAAAGGCTTTTTTGACAAAAAATACATAAACATGTAGAGTGTTTGTGGTTCTTGTTCTTATATGTTTTAGGAGTTTTTATGAAAATAGTTCTTCCTTTTCAATGGCCAGTAGTTACGCCGTACACCGTGCCAATATATCTTGGAGGCCCTGTAGAAGGTGGTGGTGATTGGCAGAATTCTTTTCTTACGCATTTTATTTTTTCGTCTGTACATTCTTGGTCTGATTCATTTCGTAAGAGAATACTACCTCATATTATTTTTTATGTTCCATGTGAGTGGGATCATAATCATGATCTTGTTGAATATTTCACTGAAAAATATGAAATAGTAAAGGACGTGTTTTCACATGAATTAGAGAAAAGTTTTACTAATTGGTCATTGAGTAATTGTGGTCTTTCAGCGTCCGGCGGCCTTGTTCTGTATGGTATGTTTCCTGAAAGTAAAGAATATCCAAGAAAAGATGGTGTTCCTTATGCACATGTTACCATGTTTGAACTCGGATATTCTCTATCGCACATAAAAACCCTTTCCAGAGAAATGGCTTTATTTGTCGGTGTACATGAAGATTTTCCTGATGGTAATCTTATGTACGATAGTTTTCAAACTATAATACAAGATGATGTTTGGTGTGAAGAAAACACTCGTGAAGTAAATAGTCCTGAAGTATTTGCTGATTGGATTTCTGGCTGTATAGAGTCTTCTTTTTTATAAAGAAGACTATAAAGGTGGTATAAAATAGTTGTTATACTTACGTATAAAAATAAAAGCGCGACCGAAGGTCGCGCTTTTTTTGTATTTTCCCCTAATAGTTATTTTTTAACTTAATTCGTAGAGGGTTGATTTTTTGCTAGATATACTTGATAGTCAATTTCTGTTACGCCAAATGTCCTCATATCATTTTGTTGTTCTAAAAGTTTTAAAGCTAATGAGTCTTTTTCGGAATCACTGCAATTTTTTAAAGCATCTTCAGTTTCTTTTCTTTTAGAACAAAGTTTTTCAGTTATTTCTTTTACTTTAACAGGGTCCACAAAAGCACGTAAGGGATCTTCATTAGAATTTGATTGTGTAAAAATATCAAAACTCATATGGTGTAAGTTGCCGTATCCTTATTCTTCAGAAGGTGCTTCGTTTTCTTCTGGATCTACAGATCCAGAGTATGAGTTAGCCCCAGATTCCAGTTCCTTGCGTATTGCTTTTTCGAGGGCATTTCCAGTTTTGGAATTTTCTCGCAGGAATGTACGTGCCGCATCATAACCACGACCAAGTTTTTCTTCTCCGTATGCATAACTTGATCCAGACTTAGTAACAAGTTTGAATTTTTCACCAAGAGCGAGAAGTTCTCCTTCGCGAGAAATACCTTCATTATACATAATATCAAATTCTGTTGTTTTAAACGGTGCGGCAACTTTATTTTTTACAATTTTTACTTTTGTACGTGCGCCTACAACATCTTCTCCTTTTTTAATTTGAGCTATTTTTCGTATATCAATACGAACAGAAGAATAAAACTTAAGCGCTTTTCCTCCAGGAGTTGTTTCTGGGTTACCAAACATAACACCAATTTGCATACGAATTTGATTGATAAAAATAATTACTGTGTTAGATTTATGTGCTATAGCTGTTAATTTACGAAGTGCTTGAGACATAAGTCTCGCTTGTTTTCCTACGTGTTGAGCACCCATATCTCCTTCAATTTCGTCTTTTGGTGTAAGAGCTGCCACGGAGTCAATAACAACAACATCTACTTTTCCACTACGTACGATGGATTCAGTAATTTCAAGAGCTTGCTCTCCATTGTCAGGTTGAGATATGAGTAGTTCGTTGATATTTACACCAAGTTTTTTTGCATACTCAGGATCCATAGCGTGTTCTGCATCTATAAAAGCACATATTCCTCCCATTTTTTGAGCTTCTGCTATCACGTGTAAGGTGAGTGTTGTTTTTCCAGATGATTCTGGTCCAAATATTTCTACAATACGACCACGAGGAAGACCTCCAACACCAAGCGCTGAATCAAGTCCGAGAGATCCAGTAGGAACAACACCAACATCTACTTTAGGTGCGCTACCTAATTTCATAATTGCACCTTCTCCAAACTTATTTTGTATTTCACGTAAAAGAGCATCAGAATTTCCTTTAACAGAACCTTTTTCTGAAGCATCTTTTGTACCTATTGTTTTTAATGGTTTAGCAACTTTTTTCTTCATCATAATATAGTTAGTATACCAGAGATATAGCAAGCATTACTATAGAACAAAATGTGTATACCTAATATATGCACCTAATTCTATTTTTTAGGTGTTACTCGTAGTGTTTTTGTAATGGTTTTGTCATAAAAATCTGTAGCTGTGAGTGTTATTATGGTATACGGTGAAAAAGATACTAGAATTTCAGAAAAATTACCATCAGTGTCAATTGGTATAGGTCTTCCTTGTACTGAAATATTTTTTACATGAGAAACACGTCCAAAAATTTGAAATGTACTACTTGAGACAATATCACCATCTTTTGGTGAAAATACGGTGATACTTGGCCCTCTTATGAGTGGGTATGCACGCCATGAACCGTAAGAAATAGCCACTATAGCGATACTTATAAAGAAATATATTTCTAATTGTTTACGTAGATTAAAATCTGGATTCATGAACTATCTAAATAAACCGTCAATACTTCTATCTTTTGGTTTTTGTTGCTCAATTTCTACTTCATCTTCTTTTTCTTTCTCTGTTTCAGGGATTTGAGCACCTATGAGTATTTCACGATAGCGTTCACCTTGTCTCACAGGACCTATAACACCAAATTTTTCAAGATCATTAATGATACGCGCACCTTTATTATACCCCCATCGAAAAGCTGTTTGAAGTGACGATGTTGACGCTTTTCCTGTAGAAATTACATAATCTTTTGCACTCAAGTAGTCTTCATCATCTTCTGGTTCTTGACCCGCATCACCATTATCTTCATGAGTGCTACCATTTACGACACCATTTTTTACTTTAGCTAGATCAATATGATCAGGAATAAATTCAAGATGTGATTCTTTTATATGTGACACAACAGCTTTTATTTCTTCAACAGAAATAAAAGGTGCTTGTATACGAACAAGACGAGGATTATCAGAAGCCATGTAGAGCATGTCACCATTACCAAGAAGATCTTCTGCTCCAGACGCATCAAGAATTGTTCGTGAGTCTATTTGTGACGTTGTTTTAAGCGCCATACGTGCAGGGATGTTAGCTTTAATGGTTCCTGTTATAACTTTTACATCTGGACGTTGTGTTGCAAGAATAAGATGTATACCAGCAGCGCGTCCTTTTTGTGTAAGAGAGGTGATAAGTGGACTAATTTCTTTTGGATAAGAAAGCATAAAATCATTATACTCATCAAAAATAATAACAACATAAGGCATTTTAGGCGGAAGTCCTGTAAGTTCATCACCAATTTTTCCTTTTCTTCTTGCTTTTTCAAGTGCAGGAGAAAGAACTTTTTTATTGTAATCACTAACATTTACTTGCCCATGTTCCGCTAGTATCTCGTAACGTCTTTCCATTTCTTGTATAGCCCAGTTAAGAGCCTTAATAGCTCCTTTTGGTTCTTTAATGACAGGTGTATAAAGATGTGGAAGGTTATGATACGCAGTAAATTCTACACGTTTAGGGTCTAGAATAATAAGTTTGAGATCATATGGGGAGTTTTTGTAGAGAAGTGACATGAGCAAGTTCTGTAATGTTACAGATTTACCTGTACGAGTAGCACCAGCCACAAGGAGGTGAGGCATTTTTTCGAGATCTCCAAATACAGGTTTACCGATAATACTCTTTCCTATGGCTAGTGTAAGTGGTCCTGATTCTATAAATTCATCTAGTTCAAGCATTGATCGTAAACCTAGAGTAGATTTTCTTTCATTAGGTATTTCTATACCAACAAGTGTTTTTCCAGGAATAGGAGCTTCAATACGTAAAAATTCTGAACCGAGTTCCATGGCTAGGTTATCGTGAAGTGCAACTATTTTTGATAGGTTGACGCCTTGAGCTGGTTTTAAGGTAAATTGTGTAACTGTTGGTCCAACTGTTACTTCTCCCATTTCTACATGAATTTTAAAATTTTTAAGCGTGTGCTGTATAGTGGTCATTTTTGCTTTACTGTCTCCTGCTCCTGATTTACCACTGTCTACATTAAGAAGGTCAAGTGGTGGCGGTACAAAGTCAGGTGTAAGTATGATGGGTTTAGACGGTATAGCTTTTTTTGTTTTTGCTATTTCCTCATCGGTTTCAAGTTTACCAAATATTTCTCTTCGTAGATTGTCGGTAGTTATGTCGTCTTCAAAGATAGGTTCTGTGTATGTTTCATCAATGTCGTCTATAAGTTCTTCTGCTACTTCTTCTGAAAGTTCTTGAATTTCATCAGACTCTTCATCGTCAAAAGAACGTTTCTTTCGTATTGATAGAAGATTTTTGATATGTACTAAAGGATAAGAAAAAAGTGACACAATAGGTGCAAGTGATGGTTTACGTTCAATGATAATAATACCTCCAATTGTAGTAACACCACAAAACAGGGCAATGCTTGGATAAAGTTCAAAAGAAGTACGAAGTGATGAAGTAAGGAGTGATCCTAAAAGCCCCCCGAAAGGTTGTCCAAAGAAAAGTGTTCCTAAGCCAAGAATTCCAAAAATAAAAAGTGTTACTCCTATTGCTGTCATTATTCGTATATAAGGTAATTCCTCTTTCCATAGAAAATATGCAACATAAAAACAAAAAAGAGGGGATAAATAAGCAAAAACTCCAATGGTAGAATTTATACCAGAAAAGAGTATTTCACCACCAGTGCCACCGGCGTGTATCATAGAGAAAATTAAGAGTACTCCAATCATAACAGCAACAATAGCAAGGACAGCCAGTATTGTTTCTGTGAGGACAGGGTCTTTTACTCGTCGTTTACGTGTACGTGGTGTTGTTTCTATATGAAGTTCTTCTTTTGCCATAGATGTAAATAATAGATACCTAAAAGGTATATATAGTATAACAAAAGAGTTTGTTTAGAATAAGGGATAACTCATACTGTGTATTCCATAGGAGGGTGTGTATTTGTATAGTATTAATAACTATTATTTATAGACATGTAAACCTTAATTTATTTTTGTCTTTACAGAATCGCTTAAAAGGCATAGAATGGACATTACAATAGATATATACATAGAGACAAAGAAAGATCTGTTTTTAAAGAGACGTATCTGTCTAATCTAAGACAAAGTTAGAATTTTTATAAAAGACAAACAAAAGACATTTATGCACGAAGAATCAAAGCAAGAATATGGAACACTTGTGGCTAAAAAGTCAGAAAGACTTGTAACAGCACTGTACCTTGTTACCGATTTGATGACAGACAACGAACCTATTAAACATGGTTTACGAAAAAATGCCGTAGCTTTATTGTCTTCAATGAATGCTCTTGCTCAATTGGATGTAAGAGACAGGGTAATAGAATTTAAAGTGTCATTACGGTCAGTAACAGAAATTATATCGTTGTTACATGTCTCTGTTACAACTGGTATTGTCTCAGAAATGAATGGACAACTTCTTATGGACGGTTTTAGATCACTGCAGTTAGTCCTTGAAAAGAAGCAACCAATTTTTACTAAAGAAATGCTTAATGTGGAAGATGAACATAAACTTGATGATGAAGAAGGTTTCTCTTCTGCAGTATCTTCTTCTTCATATGACGTACTTACTCCACTATCTCTTGCGCGACTACATGAGAACAATTATGACTTACGACGTAGTGAAGAAGCGTTGAGACAGTCACAGATTATTTCACGGTTACAAAGAAAAGAGCAGAAAGAATTTGTTAATAAAAGACAAGAATCTGAAGTAACTTTAACGGACAAAAATGATATTAAAAAAGACAATTTAGAAACAGAAAAGCATAAAAATGCATCTCCACATGAAGTAATTATGGAACATAAGAACAGACAACATCAAGTTCTTTCAACATCATTTCAAATGCGAAAGCAGTCTAGACGGGACCAAATATTGGCTCTTTTTGTAAAGGGAGTAGATGTTAGTATAAAGGACATTGCAGCACGTATACGAGGATGTAGTGAAAAGACAATACAAAGGGAGTTGAATGCACTACTCTACGATAATGTTATTGAACGTATAGGGGAAAAAAGATGGAGTAGATATGTTCTTAGGTAAAGAATAAAGTTCTCTTTTTATATAATAAAAATAGAAGTTTTTGAGATAGATAAAAATACTAAGAACTGAACTAAAATAGTTTGTGTATGTGCCATATTGTATTATTTGGTGATGTGTATCAGATACGCATCATAAAGTAACAAAATATATAAGTATCTAAGGTATATACCTATCCTTTTTATTGACTTTCCTTACTCAAAATGAGATACTTGATATACAGTACAGTAATGTACTTCATGAAGTATTATCCACATATTTTTGTGATTACTAATTGCAATTACGTGTGGAACACATATACTACATGCAGACGTCTCTGTTTGAGAGCGTCCTCTGGTATTTGAGATACAATTTATAAGGTATCTTGAAGACGGATAAAAGATCGTTGACAACAGAATAGTGACGCAGATTAAAAGCCTTATAGAATAAGGAGATAATTTCTTATATCAATAACGCTTTTGTTTCATCATTCGGTCGTTGATCGATCGTCTGTCATTAAAAAGTATTATGTTTAGTTATGTCGAAACTAAATAAACGTAATGCGATGATGTGCATTAAAAAGCACAACATTATAAAATCTTATAAACATAAAGTTTATGTCTAATTTCTCAATGAAGATGGCTACATCAGTAGCTATCCTCGGAGGTATCGTAGCTAGTGCAGTATCTGCACAAGCTGCTCTCAACCTTCCAACACAGACCTGTTCATATTCGTTCAATACAAATATGAAGCAAGGTTCACGTGGTGTAGATGTTATGAATCTTCAAAAAGTTCTTAACATGTATGCACAAACACAAGTTGCTGAAGATGGTGCTGGTTCTCCAGGAATGGAAACTACTACTTTCGGTCCAGCAACAAAGCGTGCTGTTAACAAGTTTCAAGCTCTTCACTTAGAAGAATTGGGTATTACTGCTCCTACAGGAAATGTATTCGCAGGAACTCGTGGTCTTCTTGATGAAGTTTGTTC
>JAGOQU010000014.1 GCA_018063165.1 Minisyncoccota bacterium
GGTTCGCCTTGTTATCTCTGGTAAGAATAAAGAAAAGTTTGAAATCTTAAAAGTGCGTGGGCTATATATTTTGATAATAACGGTATCCATAGTAATTTTTATGTTGTCGGTGGATTTCAAGGAACCCTGCACAGCATTTACTTTTGATTTTTCAAAAGTTCAATATGCTGTGCATCTTTACTCGGACGATAAAGTACAGAGATCAATTGTAAAAGTTTGATGCCTTGCTCATAAGCATCTTTCTTACTGATTTCTTCTCCAAAATGTTCTTTATAGAGCTTCTGAAACTCTATGACTTTTTCGTCTGAAAGGTTCATAGAGCTATCGACTGTACAACTTATTTTTAAGAGCTTTTAAGTGATCGAAGTACGACCTTGCTTTTACTTCTAACTTATCTGCAAAGTATTTATTTGCTGTCTCTTCTATTCCTCTTTGCTTTCGGAATACAAAAAGAGCTTTTCTTGGATCGTTTTTCTCGATCGTCAAAAGCTCAAAATCTGCACATAGAAGTGCAGTACTGCAACCCAAGTCATAAGTGGTGAACACTGATGATGGATCGTTTATAGAAATCTTTTTACTTTTCATAGTAATTTTTCTAATGCTATTTGTAATATGAGAGTTTCGAGCCCTCATATTGTTAGGGTGAAAAATCACTAATAAAAAATACTTAGCATATACAGCCAAGTATTTTAAGAGTTTTATATTATTGGTGATTTAGGGTGAAATCACCGTTTATTCTTCATATTGCTCAGTCATTGTTTCTTCAAGGTATTCTCTTGTTCCATATTTATCTTCGTTTTCATTTTCGCCCTGAGGAGGAATAAGTTTAATTTTTATTTTATATGTTTGTGTCTCCGTTGAGTCATAAAATGGGTCTGTTTCATTCTTAAAAATTGCTTTAAGTTTTTGTGATAAAGATAACTTCTGTTGTTTGATGGTGTCAGGTATAGGTTTAGGTAATTTACCACTTTCCCCATTATTCTTTGATAACCCAAAAAGGAAAAGCCAAGCAGTATTTGGTTTGTTCTTTTTATCATCTGAAAATCCTAAAACTTCATAGTCAGCAGGTTTCACTTCTTTCTTGTTGGTTGTTATTAAAACATCTCTCTCATTCAAAAAGCGTATTTCTATTTTAGACCAATCAGTTTGTGTGAACTTTGGAGGGTGTATTTTTTTATTACCTTTTATAAATACATTGTCTTCTGTTTTCTTCACCTGTAATTCAGGCATACCCACAATCTCAATTTTATGTATTTGTTCTTTGTTTTGATTAAAAGCACTATCAAACTGCTCTTTATGCTTAGGTAAATCATTTTTATAAAAGTTTTTTGTCTGTTCCTCATTATACTTTCTTAATATCTCTATTTCTTTTGAGATTGCTTTAAGAAAATTAACCACAGCAAAACTTGTTTTGTGCATTTCTGAATTATTTTCAAATAAGTCTTTATCGGCTATTACTTCTCGCAAGTTAATAAGAGATGGAACTATAGCATCTTCCCAAACAACATCCAAGAACTCTACACTGGTATATAAACTTGTTATTGGCTCAAAAACTTCACCATAAGCATTACTATTTTTGATTTCAGCAAGAGTATCTTCCGAGTCAATTATTTCAACTATTTTCTTTCTTAAAATCTTAAAATAATCATTTAATGTATCAATTCCGTTAGTTACAAAAAATAAGCCAGAGCCATAATATGTTCTTATTATTGCTTCATAGTATGAATACAAAACCTTTAGATGATATATTTTCTCATTTGTTTTTAAGGATTGAAAGTCATAAGTATTAAAATCTTTTATACATTGAGTTTTATTCTTCAAATCTATAATCTCTGGCTGTAAATCATTGGTGATTTCTGAAAACAATAAGTTCATACCAATATCACGAGCTTTTTTCGACAAATCTTTAATTTCTTCTTTTTTGTCCTGAGGTAAGATTGTTTCTGCGTAATCAACCAGTGCTAAGATTATTGCACCAGTAGTTTTTTCATCCTCAGCAAGCCATATACCTCTTAGACGATTAGCTTTTGATCTACTTGGAAAATCAAAATCATATTTTTTGTCGTAAATATCTATATTAAACTGCTCCTTGAAAAAATCACTCATTGTCCTATCAGAAAAATCAAGAACAAATCCTCCTTTCATTTCAAATAGTGTTTCTAGTATTTTTTTGTCTGTAGATTTAAGAGTATTCATCGTAATAGTAATATATCTTTAATACATAAGGAGTGTATCATATTTTACTATGAAAATTAAGCATTTTTTGCTATACTAAATGTGCGCATAAGTCAGTTTTCAATCGAGGGTTTATTTACCTTGGTTACCAATCGTGTTCAACATAGGCATTCTATGTGGGATACAGGATTGGTAACCTTTTGGCTACTGACTTGTGCGCACCCACTGGAGTGCCTATTTTGCGTTTCAGTGTAAGACATCTGTATTAGCGCACTATGTCTCAACAAAATAAATTACAATTACACGAAAAAGAGCTTCTTGCTCGTATCTCAGAACTTGAGTTAGAAATTAAAAAACTCAAAGATCGAAAATATGGACTTATTTGGGAAGATAAACCAGAAGAGGTTGTTTTTCAATGCAAAAATAATGTTCCAATTTTAAGAGAAGTTAAAAATAGAAAAATTGTTTCTGATAATTTGATGCCGAATAATCTTTTAATTGAAGGCGATAATTATCACTCTCTTTCTGTTTTGAACTATACACACAGAAAAAGTGTTGATCTTGTATATATTGATCCACCCTATAATACAGGTGCTAAGAATTGGAGATATAACAATGATTATGTTGATGGAGATGATGACTGGAGACACAGTAAATGGGTGTCTTATATGAATAGAAGATTACTTCTAGCAAAAAATGTACTCAAAGATAAAGGAGTTCTTATTTGTGCTATAGATGAAAATGAACACGCAAATCTTGGATTACTGATACATCAGATTTTTACTAACTATACAATTGATTGTGTTACTGTTGTACATAATCCTAGGGGTGTTCAAGGTAAAAACTTTTCTTATAACCACGAATATATTTATTTTGCCTATCCTAACGATGGTGGAAAATATATCTTAGATGCTGAAAGAGAAGAAACCCTTGAAAGAAACTTCAGAGTTGACGGTAGTAATTCACCAAGAGCAACTTCTAAAACTATGTTTTTCCCAATTATCATAGAGAATGAGAAGATAGTTGGTTTTGGCGATGTTGCTGATGAAAATTATCACCCCAAAGAACAAACTGAACATAAAAAGAATGGGCAGATTTATGTTTGGCCAATAGATATAAATGGTATTGAAAGAAAGTGGTCTTTTTCTAGAAATAGTATTGATGAAATTAAAGATCAGTTAATTTTTAAGAATAGAAAAGATAGATATGAAATATATAGGCAAAAAGATGCTTCCCCTTATAGAACTGTATGGATTAACTCTAAATATGATGCTAACGAATATGGCTCAAAATTAGTTAATTCTATTATTGATACAAACTTTCCTTTTCCTAAATCAATCTATAACGTTTTGGAGTGTATATCAGCTACGGTGAGAAATAATAAAAATGCAACGGTTTTAGATTTCTTTGCTGGGTCTGGAACTACAGGTCACGCTGTACTTGAATTAAACAAACAAGATGGCGGTAATCGTAAGTTTATTCTCTGTACAAACAATGAAAATAATATATGTGAAGAAGTAACATATGAACGCATCAAAAGAGTTATAAAAGGATATAAAAATAAAAAAGGCGAAAAAATTGAAGGTCTTGGTGGCAATTTGTCATATTACAAAACTGACTTAGTAAATATAGAAAAAATACATAAGATTTCTGATGAAGAAAAAATTAAGGTTACCTACCAAGCAGGCGAAATGATCGCCGTAAAAGAAGATACTCTTATTGAGATGGAAAAAAATGAATGGTGGCAGATTTTTGAAGGTAATAATAAGGTTACTGCTATTTATTTCAAAGAAGATAAAGAAAAAATTAAAGAACTTATTAAGAAACTTATTTCCAAGGTTGAAAATGAAAAAACTTCCGTGGCTCTTTATATTTTTGGTTGGGGTAAAAATGAGTATAAAAATGAATATAGTTCTGGATTAGTTCGTATCGAAGATATTCCAGAACCTATTTTAGAAGTTTATAAAGAAATAAATCGTTTATAATTTATGTTTACTCTTAAACCATTTCAAGAAACAGCTATATCACAGCTCAAGGATAAGTTCCTAACTTTGTGGAAACTTGGAGATACAAATGTTAATCTAACTTTCAAATCTCCAACAGGATCAGGTAAGACAATAATGATGGCTCAATTTTTGAGAGATATTGTTTCTGATCCAAGATTTGCTAATTCAGATGTAGGTTTTATTTGGATTACAAACTCCGATACCTTGGCTATACAGTCAAAAAATAAGTTATTTTCTTATTACGGTGGTGCAGGAGAAAATCCACTTATTGATATGAATAATCTACGTGATGGTTTTATCCCTAAAAATGGAGTTTTCTTTATAAACTGGCAAAAACTTGTATCTAAATCAAAAGATAATCGTAAACTCCGTACTGAGGGTGAGTCAAACACTACATTTGATATGTACTTAGAAAACACACATATACTTAAACGTGATGTTGTGTTAATTATTGACGAGGAGCATATTGCCTCAGATACTGTTCTTGCTAGTGATTTAATTAAGAATGTTATTAAGCCAAGAATTATAATCGGTGTTTCTGCTACCCCACAAACAAAAGGTATTACTGTTGATGTTGATCGTAAGGATGTTGTACGAGAGGGGTTAATAAAAGAAAAAATCGTTTTCCAAACAGCTGAGGATTTAGAAAGAAAAGAATATAAAAATATGGATCAAGATGACATTCTTCTTACTTTGGCTTTTGAAAAAAGAAACGAACTCGTTGAATACTATAAAAAACTTAAAATCGATATTAACCCACTTGTCTTAATACAATTACCGAATGATGACAAGGCAAGAAAAGATACAGCAAATATGACTAAACAAGATTTAGTTATAAACTTCCTTAAGTCAAAAGGAGTACTTACTCACGAAATAGCAGTATGGCTTTCTGACGATAAGGTAAATCTTGCTGATATGGAAATAAGTAATTCTCCAGTATCTTTCTTGCTTTTCAAACAAGCAGTAGCTACAGGATGGGACTGTCCACGAGCAAGCATTTTGGTAATGTTTCGTGAAATAAAAAATCCAACATTTGCTATTCAAACATCAGGTCGTATATTACGTATGCCACTGGGAACTCACTTCTCAGTTCCTGAATTAAATCTTGGATATTTATATACAAACTATAAAAGGAATGAAGTGCTTGTTGGTTATGCAAAATCAGCTGACCAAAATAGACCAGCAATAAACGGTAGTTACAGAAAATCATCTATTGATCCAATTGTTCTTGACTCTGTATTTATGAGTCGTACAGATTACAACGATTTAGGTGATAGTTTTCAGGAAACTTTCAAAAAAGTGGCAAATAATTACTTTGGCATTTCTGAAAAAGATACAAAATCAAATATCTTAAAAAAACTTGCAGATAAAAAACTTATATTTGATAAAAAAGTTACAAACGGTCTTATTGTAGATGTTGAGATTGATGACTATGATAATTTCAAGCAAGAACTTCTTTCTGAGGGAGGTAGTTATGAGCAAGAAATGTCACAGCACGATCTAGAAAGATTATATAATCTTTTCTGTTTTAATATCATATCTAAACAGATTGATGATGATAAAAAGTTTGCACCAGAACGCTCTTGGGGTAAATTAAAAACTGCACTTAATGTATGGTTTATTGGTTTACTAAAAGAACAACGTTTACAGATATATCACATCATTGTGAATGATTTTCTAAAAGTAAATAGTGTTTTGAGTAATGTAATTGGTAAAGCATTATCTGTATATAGACCAATTCGTGAACAAGAAATAAATCATAAATCCCAAAGATCTAAAAGAACTGAACAAATTGAGATACCAAGACCATCCCTTTTCTATACCGACCAATATGAAGAAATGAAAGTAAAGAAAAGCGCAATGCAACCATTCTTTATAGAAAAAGATTATACAGGCAAGAAAAATGAAACAAACTTTATTAAATCATTAGAAGAAAATGATAATGTTCT
>JAGOQU010000004.1:0-22938 GCA_018063165.1 Minisyncoccota bacterium
CTGAGTTTATACTACAATACTAATACATAAATGTAAAGAGAGCGGCCGAAGGCCGCTCTCTTTACATGTGATATACAAAGATTCTTTAAGGAAATGCTTACTTTGCAGCCTTTTTTGCAGTAACTTTCTTAGCTGGCTTTTCTGTCTTTACAGCTTTTACAAATCTATTTATATCGAAACATAAGCTAATACAATGTTAAAATCTTTTCCGCTTACGTTTCGGGTCCAGGACACAAATCTACTGATTTGCATGAAACTCACAGAAAAGGTTTTAGATTTTTGTTATTTACTTTTCTTTGATACTACCTTTTCAAATCTATCTATATCGAAACTTAAGCTAATACAATGTTAAAATCTTTCCCGCTTACGTTTCGATATGAAACTCGCAGAAAAGGTTTTAAATTTTTGTTATTTACTTTTCTTTGATACTACCTTTTCAAATCTATCTATATCGAAACATAAGCTAATACAATGTTAAAATCTTTCCCGCTTACGTTTCGATATGAAACTCGCAGAAAAGGTTTTAAATTTTTGTTATTTACTTTTCTTTGATACTACCTTTTCTGCGAGTTTCACATTACTTGCATGAATCGGCATAGCGATACTTACAATACCACCTTTATCACCTGCTTTTGGTGCCTTGATATGTTTCTTCATCATATTAAGACCCTCTACCACAACACGATTTTCCTCGCGAAGTACTTTTGCAACAACAGAAGACTTTCCTTTGTCTTTACCTGCAATCACTATTACTTTGTCTCCTTTTTTTACGTGCATATATATTGTATTAAAATTTGTAGTATTAGATAATTTCTGGTGCAAGAGAAGCAATCTTCTTATACCCATCAATACCAGTTAAAGAAAGTTCACGTGGAATAGGACCGAACACACGTCCTGCCTTAGGTTCTTTCTTTGTTTTATCAACAATAACAACAGCGTTATCATCAAAAGAAATATATGAACCGTCGGCACGACGTACTTGCTTTGTTGTACGAACAACCACACCGTACACAACATCCTTCTTCTTAGTTTGCTTACGAGGTTCAGCAACTTTAACAGAAAGTACAACCATGTCACCGAGTGATGCATAACGACGCTTTGAACCTCCAAGTACCTTGAAAACACGGCCGAATTTTCCGCCTGAGTTATCTGTTATTTTCACATTTGTTCCTGCTTGTATCATATAATTCTGTTTACGTTGCTAATAATAATTGTTAGTTATTTTCTTTAAGTCCAAGAACTGTAAAATTCTTATCCTTAGAGAGTGGACGACACTCCTCAATAACTACCATATCCCCTACTTTGTAAGTATTGTTTTCATCGTGAGCCTTGTAACGTTTATCAATTTTGAAATACTTTCCGTATTTCTTATGAGCAACGTAACGGTTCACGTTTACCACTACTGTTTTGTCCATCTTGTCAGAAACCACCTTTCCGGTAAGTTTCTTTCTTGATGATACTGTTGTTTTTGTTGTTGTTTTCATATACATTAAAATTAGCGAGCTATAACACGTGTTTTTACAGGAAGCTTACAACCTGCTTTACGAAGTGCTTCGCGAGCAATTTCTTCTGTAACACCATCTATTTCAAAAAGCACTCTTCCTGGACGAACTTCAAACACATATCTATCTGGATCTCCTTTACCTTTACCCATCGGCACTTCTGCAGCTTTTTGTGTTACAGGACGATCAGGGAAAATACGAATCCATAGTTTTGCTGTTTTTCCAGCACTACGTTGTGCAGCACGACGAGCAGCTTCGATTTGGTTGGCAGCGATACGTGAAGGTGTTTCAGCTTTAAGACCAAATGCCCCAAAGGCTACAGTAATACCTCTTGTTTCAGGGCGTGCAAGTTTAGCCTCTGAGAGGCGGGCAGTTTGCCATTTTCGGTGTTTTACTTTCTTTGGGAATAACATACTCGTTTTATTACGTAATTAAATTTATTTGAAACTTTTATTATTTGGTATCTTTCTTATCAAACTTCATACCACGATATATCCATACTTTAATACCGATAACACCGTAGGTCATATTAGCTCTTTCACGTGCAAAATCAATATCAGCACGAAGTGTTTGTAGAGGAATTCCCCCACGTTTAATCTGTTCACGACGAGCCATTTCTGCTCCTCCTAAACGACCACTTACTGCAATACGAGCACCTTGTACATCACGATTAGCCATAACTTTTTCAATAGTAGTCTTGAGAACTCTTCTGAAAGGAAGACGCTTTTCAATACCTTCAGCAATCATTGCAGCTACGATAGATGCATCGGCTTCCGGTGAAGAAACTTCAATAATATCAAGCTTAACATCCTGAGGAACGATAATCTTGAGACGTGCCATTTCTTTTTTTAGAGCAGCACGAAGCTTTTCAATACCATCACCACCACGGCCGATAATCATACCTGGGCGTGATGTATGTATCATGATACGGTACTGCTTTTCTGTTCTTTCAATTTCTATAAGTGAAAGATACATACCACGAAGACGTTTTGTCATCCAAGCACGTACGAGAACATCAGCTCTAAGCTGGTCAACATACTGATTTGTATCTTTACCGAACCAGCGTGACTTCCAGTCGCGAATGATTCCAAGTCTATGTGAATATGGGTGTACTACGTGTGTCATAAAAATTATTTCTTATCTGATACCTTTGCAAGTTCAATAAACACTTTACTTGTGTGCTTATGAATTGGGAATGCGCGACCCATAGCTCTTGGCATCCAACGCTTAATAACTACCCCCTTGTCTACTGTTGCAGTTTTTACCATAAGTTCACTTGCAGGAACTCCAGCATTAGCAACAGCTGAATCAAGAAGCTTCTTGATAGGGAGAGCTCCACGCTTGATAAGGTGAGATAAAATAGCTTGTGCTTGTGACGCTGACTTACCTTTTACAAGTTCTGTTATAAGACGAACTTTTCGTGGTGCTTGGCGATAATTGTTAAGTGATGCTTTCATACAAAATATAATTTATTGTTATTTCTTCTTAGTGTCACCAGCTGATTTAGCGGTTTTAGCTGCAGAAATTTCTGCTTCTTTCTTCTTCTGGTCAATTTCCTTCTGCATCTTACCTCCATGGCGTGTAAATTTACGAGTTGGAGAAAATTCACCAAGCTTGTGACCAACCATATCTTCTGTAATAAGCACTTCAACATGTGTCTTACCGTTGTATACACCAAAAGTAAAACCAACCATTTCAGGTGCTATGTCGGAGCGACGAATCCAAGTCTTAATAACTCCAGTTGTTTCTGGTCTTTTACCAAGTACTTTTTTGAGTACTCGTTCGTCTACGTATGGTCCTTTGTAAAGTGATCGTGTCATGTTGGTTTTTTGTTGGCTAATTATATCAGATTTTGGCTTAAAGTAAAGCGTTTTTAGAAATTATTAGTATATTATTTCTTCTTACGCACTACTCTTCTAGAAACAATATGTACATTTGAGTACTTCTTTGGTGCGCGTGTCTTATGTCCTCCTGTAGTTTTACCTTGTTTTGTCTTAGGACGTCTAGTTCCACGTGGTTGAGCACCTTCACCTCCTCCATATGGGTGATCTACTGGGTTACGTGCCATTGCACGTGTCTTTGGACGTATACCTAGGTGGCGTGAACGTCCAGCTTTACCAATGTTACGAAGGCGATATTCTTCATTTGAAACCTCTCCAATAGATGCGTAACATGTATCTGTTACTTTACGTACTTCTGTTGAAGGAAGTTTAATTGATGTATATCCACCATCATGAGCAACCACTTGTGCATATGTCCCTGCTGAACGAACTAGTTTTGCTCCAGAACGAAGCTTGAGTTCTACATTGTAAACAAATGTACCTACAGGAATATTTCTAAGCATGACACGATTACCTACTTCGATATCAGCTTTTTCTGAAACAACAAATGTATCACCTACTTTCATTGAACCAGGAACAAGAACATATCGTTTAGCACCGTCTGCATAGGCACAAAGAGCTATAAAACCTGATCTGTTTGGATCATACTCAATAGTTTGAAGCTTTGCTGGGATATCTTTTTTGTCGTATGCGAAATCTATTTCACGATATGAACGCTTATGACCACCTGCTCTGTGCTGTGATGTAATACGTCCGAAAGCATTACGTCCAGTACCACGTCTAAACCCTGTAGTAAGAGGCTTATACGGATCATTTGTTGTAATAATTCCTCGGTATGTTACCGTGGTCATATTACGACGTGATGGTGTTGTTGGTTTATAGGTTTTCATAGGCGTTAATAAAAATCGTTAAATTATGAGAGTGTGATAGTATCCCCTTTCTTAAGAAAGACGATAGCTTTCTTAATTCCGGCTTGTGTTCCATGCTTTCCACGAATAAACGTATTTCTACGTGGCATATTCGTGATGTTAATTGCCTTTGGTGTTACTTTGTATTCTTTCTTAAATTCAGCAAGTATTGTGTGTTTTGTTGCATTTTTTGCAACAACAAACGTATATGCATTTGCAGATGATTGCATTGATGCTTTTTCTGTAATACGAGGAGCTGTAATAAGTTTAGCTACCGCTTTTACATCATCTTTCTTTTCTATTGTTGTTTTCTTTGTTGCCATATACGTTTACTTATTTAATTTTGAAGAAAGATATGCAATAGTTTCTTCTGGGTTAGCAATAACAAGGTAGCGAGTATTAGCAAGATCAAGTGGATTAAGATCGTCCATGTTATGAAGTGTCATATAAGGAAGATTACGAAAAGCACGCTTTGTTATTTCTTCACTTTTCTTAACAGTCATATACACATTGTTTGGCTTCTTGTAACAAAGTGTCTTGAAACCTTCAATTGTTGTAAGACCTTGCATAGAAATATCAGCGTCTTTTGTTTTTCCAGACTGAACACCTACAGTATCAACAAAGATAACTTTACCAGCTTTCACTTTTGCAGAAAGAAGAGAAAATAGAGCAGCAACTTTCATTGACTTTGGAATAACTTTCTTGTAGTCTTTGTCATTTCTAGGACCAAATGTAACACCTCCCCCTTTCCATAATGGAGACTGACGAGATCCGTGACGAGCACGACCTGATCCTTTTTGATTCCATGGTTTAATATGAGAACCACGAACTTCTGCACGGTTCTTTGTGTGAGCAGTTCCTGCACGACGATTAGAAGCCTGTGAATACAGTACTTGTGACACGAGGTCAGCATTCCACGCTGCACCAAAAATATTCTCTGGTACTTCGAGTGATTTTGCTACCTTACCTTCCATTGTATAGACGTTTACTTTCATATATTTGTTACTAACTACTTAGTAGTCTTTAGCTCTACTAGTGTTCCACGCTTTCCTGCTACAGCACCTTTAATCAGTATGATTCCATTTTCAAAATCAACATCAAGAATAGTAACATTCTTCTGTGTTATACGATCACTTCCCATACGACCTGCCATTCTTTTACCCTTAAACACTCTTTGAGCGCCAGTTGCTCCAATAGATCCAATCTCACGCATTGAGTGTTTTTGACCGTGTTGATGCCAACCTCCATGCATACCATGACGCTTCATAACACCTTGAAAACCTTTTCCTTTTGAAACACTCGAAACAGTTACAACATCACCTTTATTAAATACATCACACGCAATAGTTGCACCTAATGATAAATCACCAGGAGAAGAACGGAATTCTTTTACTACAGAATACGCAGAACCTTTAAGATGACCTAAAAGTGCTTTTGAAAGACGTTCTTTCTTTTGCTCTCCTTGTCCAACTTGAATAGCATCATATCCATCTGTATCAACTGTTTTAAGAGCTGTTACTGTGAGAGGTGTTGCTTTAAGTATGGTAGCAGGATGAACCTTCCCGTCTTCGGAGAAGAATTCTGTCATATGTTGTTTTGTTGCGAGTGTGAATTTCATGGTATTTTACTGATGTCTGCTTTCTTTATTTAAGCCATCTTTACATCGATATCAACTCCAGATGGAAGTGATAGGTTTGTAAGAGCTTCAATAAGCTTTGCGTTTGGGTTTACAATATCAACGAGACGCTTGTGTACTCTCATTTCGAATTGCTCACGTGCATCTTTATAGATAAAAGAAGAACGGTTTACTGTATAGCGCTTGATTTCTGTTGGAAGAGGAATCGGGCCGAGTATTACAGCTTCGAAACGACGAGCTGTATCGATGATCTGCTTTACTGAAGCATCGAGCACTTTACTTTCATATGCGCGTACGCGAATACGAAGCTTCTGTGCGTCTTGTGCTTTAGGTGCTTTTGCAATCTTTTTTGCTTTTGTTACTGTTGCTGTCATGCTTGTAAGGGGTTTGTTCTATCGTACTTTAGATAGAATATTATGCGATGATTTTTGTTACGATACCTGCTCCAACTGTCTTACCTCCTTCACGGATAGCGAAGCGTCCTTGCTCTTCAAGAGCGATAGGTGCGAGAAGTTTTACAGTGAACTTTGCATTGTCTCCAGGCATAATCATTTCAACACCAGGAGCTAATGTAACTTCACCTGTTACGTCAGTTGTACGTACATAGAACTGTGGCTTGTAACCATTAAGGAATGGAGTATGTCTACCACCTTCTTCTTTCTTAAGGATGTATACTTCACATTCAAAATCTGTATGTGGGTGTACTGAGCCTGGCTTTGCAAGCACTTGTCCACGCATAATATCTTCTTTCTTGATACCACGGATAAGAATACCTGCGTTATCCCCTGCTTGTCCTTCTGGAAGTGATTTGTTGAACATTTCAATACCAGTTACTGTCGTCTTAACAGTATCTTTTAGACCAACGATTTCGATTTCTTCGTTAAGCTTGATAACACCACGTTCAATACGTCCTGTTACTACAGTACCACGACCTTCGATTGTGAAGATATCTTCTACAGGCATAAGGAATGGCTTTGTAACATCACGTTCTGGAACTGGAATCCAAGTATCGAGAGCTGTCATAAGCTCAACAATCTTTTGTGCCCAAGTATCATCAATAGATGTAGCTTCTGAAGCTTTGAGACCTGATCCACGGATAACTGGTGTATTAGCACCATCAAATCCTTGTTTTGTAAGAAGTTCACGAACTTCTTCTTCAACGAGTTCGATCATATCTGGATCATCAACCATGTCACACTTGTTTAGGAAAACAACGATTTTTGGCACTCCAACCTGCTTGGCTAGGAGAATGTGCTCACGTGTTTGTGGCATAGGGCCGTCTGTTGCTGCTACTACGAGAATAGCACCATCCATTTGAGCCGCACCTGTAATCATGTTCTTGATATAGTCAGCGTGACCAGGAGCATCAATGTGTGCATAGTGACGATTTGCAGTCCAGTATTCTGAGTGAGAAAGAGAAATGGTAATACCACGAGCTTTTTCTTCTGGAGCCTTATCAATATCATCAACACCTTTTGTCTTAATAGTTTGATCCATTAAGTGAAGAACGTTAAGAATACCCGCTGTAAGAGTTGTCTTTCCGTGGTCAACGTGACCAATAGTTCCTACGTTTACGTGTGGTTTTGAGCGATCAAATGTTTCTGCCATATGTTTTTGTTGGGTCTTGTCTCCCGTCGCGCGTAACATAATTGCTACGTGTCCGAGGATATTGGACTAAATTAAAATATTTAAATAATAAAGAAACTAAAACGTATAAATGCACTACTTAGCCAAGCAAGATTCAGTAGACGCTAAGTGAGTTTTGCTATAATATCATATTATTTACTAGTTTGCAAATTATATATAAACAAAAATACTTTCGATTATCCACGTTCAACACCCCTCCATATAAAATATATTTTAAATCTATAATTTAGTTTTCTTTTTTAACTTTTCATCGAAAAAGACGGAATACTCTTTAGCGTTACGTCGATACTTGCTAGTATCGACGCGATTTTTACGCATAAAAATCGAAATTTTCCTCTGCCTCGGCTCGTCAGCCTACGACAAGCTTTTTCTCATGAAAAGCTTTAGATTGCGTGAAAATACAAAAAGAACGGAAACCTTCGGTTTCCGTTCATTATTTTTTCTAATTTTAAAAACCTCTTAAAAGGAGATTATTTTTTAGAATTATTTTCCATGTGTTTCTTAAAGATTCTAAGATTTGATGTAAAAACAAGCAAATTTCTTTTTCGACCATGAATATCTCCTTCACCATACCACATAGTCTTACCATTTTTCTTCGTTAAAACAATTCTTGTCCCTCTTGGAATATACTCAATATCATATTCCCCTTTTTCTGTTTCAACAATATCACCAGATTTAAAAGTATTATTTTTTTCAATATTCATAACTCTTACTCCTTTTAGAATAATTAATGAGATGTGTTTACAACATTCTACCAATTACATCCTAACAAATAGCTTATTCAAAATCAAAAAGTTTTTCTTTGAAATTTTTTATTTTATAGATTGAATTAGGTTGAAAATTGCTATTTTCGACCCGATTTTTAGGCTTACAAATCGCGATTTCTATCCCCTCTTTTTTATATAATTTCAATCGCTCAGTATAATGCTCAGCATCTGCCCAAATTGACCCGTCAGCATAGACAATACGATGAAAAGGTATCAAAGCGCCAGATTCTTTGTATGCTTTCCCTAGTATCCCTGTAATACTCTGAGATGCCATGGGTCCTGCACCACAAGCTCTTGCTATTCTTCCATATGTTGTCACTCTTCCAAATGGTATGGCAAGCACTGCTTCAAGCACACGATCACTAAATGTTTTCATGTTATTTTTTTGTATTTTTTTCATGTATCTATATAGACATTATTTAGAGACAGACACAGTAAAACTAGGAAACTCTACATTACTGGTGGTTGTAGCATTGTCTTCTTTCACAACAAAATGTCCAGAAAAAGTAGTATCTTTTGTGGAAACACCCTGAGGTAAATCCGCACTATTTGCATATAATTCATACATCTTTACATTATTTTCTGGAAGCATTACATTAGTAAATGCAAAAAGAGGCCACGTATTAGTTATTTTCCCTGTACCTACATCTGTAATGGTAAAGTTTGAAAGAACTGTTGATGTTCCAGATGTAGATGAATGTGAAAAAGATAATGACACTACCTGTATAGTAGTTTTGGTTATTAGCGCTACGGTTCCCAACTTTATATAGTTTGCATTAACAGGAAATGATGATGACCGTGCATTCGACAAGCTTATAGCTTTTTGATTTTTCTCCATAGAAAGATCTATATTTTTTAACGCCACTTCTCTTGAAAAAATTTCTGCGATTGAAGACGAACTTGTATGTAAAGCTTCTAACGATGATGTTGATACCGTATCTACGATATGATTAGAATCATTACTACTCTTCACGTCAGAATGTTCCATGTCTTTTGCTACACATGTTTCTTCTTTAATAGCAGACCGCGTAAGAGGAAACACTGCACCACTTCGTGATAATCCTTTACTTTTTTGATACATTCTCGTAGCTGTAAAAGTAGCCGGCCCAAAATATCCATTTGGAGTAACATGCAATAATTTTTTGTGTACAAAAAAATTCTGAAGAAGAAGAACATCATCACTTTCGTCTCCCCTTTTCATGTTGTCTTTAAAATCGATACAAGACAAAGAAAGTGCATGTGCTTGCATAACTCCAAAAGTATAAAGAAAAATAAGGCTTATACAAAGTTTTCTCATATAAAAAGTGTAACACACACTATCACCTTTGATCTGTTTATTTCTTTTGATATACTCATACCATGAACATACATCCTATTTCAATTATTGCAATTGATGGGACATCTTCTTCTGGAAAAGGAACTATAGCTTACAAATTGGCTGAACATTTTTCATTTCATTATCTAAACTCAGGTGCGCTATATCGACTTGTTGCATATATAGCACTCACTAATAATGTTGAACTTTCTCAAAAAGAAGCACTTATACAGATAGCTTCAGAACTTAGACCTATTTTTAAAGGAAAACAAGTACTCGTTGATGGAAAAGATGTTTGGCCTATTATTTCCACCCAAGAGTACGGCAACCACGCATCAGTAATCAGTGTTATTAAAGAGCTTAGAGAAGCTCTTTTTTATACCCAAAGAAATATGATAGCTGCTCCTGGTCTTGTGGCAGAAGGTCGCGATATGTGTACACATGTATTCACTGATGCGTGTATAAAACTATACCTTGATGCAGATGTAACAGTAAGAGCGCAAAGAAGGCTTAAAGATGAAGAAAAAAAGAAAACAGGAAAAACATTAGAAATTATCGTAGATGAGCTTGAAGCACGTGACCATAGAGACATGACTAGAGATCTTGGAAGATTATACCCTCATGACGAGGCGCTAATAATAGACACAAGCAACAAAACAATAGATGAGGTTTTACATCTTTGTATAGAATGGTGTAATACAAAAATAACTCATTAAAAAATCGCGACATTTCTGTCGCGATTATGATCACCATAGCTTTTTAGCTGGTGAAACTCTTAATTTCTTATCTTTAATCTTCCACCCTTTTTCATTTTTTTGAAAAAACATACTACCTTCTGCACTTTTGCCTGACATTATTATTGGAATAATTATTTCATCAGCTGGCATCATCTCTTTATATGGTGCATCGTATGATGTAAATAGTTCTGGTTTCCCCATTGATTCTGTTTCTTCTGGATATTTTGAATATATGTGTGCTACAAAAAAATACACTTCCATATTTCTTGTATTTGTTGTATTTCCTGGCCAAAAAAACTCAACACGGGCACCTAGAGTAAGGTCGCGAGCGCACACTTTTACACCACCCGATTCTTCATAAAGTTCACGTTTTGCTGTGGAATATATAGTAGCATCACCCTCCTTCCATTTCCCCCCATAGCTATTCCATGTCATGGACTCTGGAAGCTCTTCACCGTTATGAGTATGAATGTTTTGCTTTTTCTGAGCAAGATAAAACGAAGGAGACACCACCGCTGCGTTACGCAAATATACAACAGTAGCACAATTTTCATCTAGTTTGCTTTTTTTGAGAAGACTATTCATTACAAACCTTTCATTAGAAATTAAAAGAACTCACGGAAGCTATATACTACACTTTTATTGTTATTTTGCAAAATATTTTGCAATAAAAGAAAAAAGTAATACAAAACCAAATAGTACAACAGCCATAAATGGAAATGTTACGAAACCAAATTCTATGAATGTAGGTTCTGCACAGTCAACAGCAAAAGGAGAGGTAGAACATGGTTTATATACGTCGTACCCAATCTGAAGCATGTGATGGTATAGCGCTACAACAAAACCAATACCAGAAAGAAGTGATGTATAAGATAAAATATGTTTATCTTTTTTATACCAAGCAAAACCGAACATAAAAACAAGAGGGTACATGAAAATTCTTTGAAACCAGCATAAATCACACGCAGCCAAATGAAGCACTTCAGAATAATACAGTGACATAATCATGCCACCTAGCGTTATAAGAAAACCAAGAGGAAGTATATACGAACTTATAGTCTTAACAAGAAAACTTGATTGTTTCTTATACAAAAGTGTAAGCACATACACACTAAGAACAAAAAAAATACCTAGACCAGCTATAATAGTCACAGATAAATAATGATTTAAAGAAGATACAAAAGGTGTAATTTCTTGCATATATTATTGATTACCTCTTTTATTCGAATCACCACCTGCGTAAAGAGTGTCAAAATAACCATTTTTTGTAGTGGTATTTGATAGAAAAGAATTTTGATTATTTAAATTATACATATTAAAAGTATAGTCTTTTATCAAAAAAAGTCCACTTACTAGTAGACTTTTTTAAGATAAACAATTTACTAAACAGATCTTAATAGGGAGAGTGGTTCTAATTGTTCAATCAC
The DNA here is from genome assembly GCA_018063165.1 of Minisyncoccota bacterium. GTDB lineage: Bacteria > Patescibacteriota > Minisyncoccia > Phycocordibacterales > UBA5272 > UBA11704. The sequence continues at coordinate 11,781 of JAGOQU010000004.1, forward strand.
TTTGATATTTTCCTTTGCATAAGTAAGTAGCATTCCGTTCATTGTTTTAAGAATTTCTACATCCCCATCATCACAAGACGGATATGTACCAATAATAGTAGAAGAAAAATCTGTTAATTCTCCAGAATGCCTTCTCAACATTAACAAAATATCACTTCTTACAGACTCAAGTGAAATAACGGCTTGATCATTTTTAAACATAATAATCTCCAAAAAATGTAATGAGCGTGGTAACCTTTAATCACAAACTACAATATAATTAATAATATATCAAATTTATAAGGTTTTATTTCTTGTTTTCACAAAATACAAAAGTACAAAAACTAAAAGAGCAGTTTTCTTCGAAAACTGCTCTTTACATTTTATATCACATCTCAAAAATACAAAAATTTTAGAAAAAGAATATAGAGAATTTATTTATTTTTACTATTCCACATAGTAAGAAGTGGACTAGCAACGAAGATAGAAGAGTATGTTCCAACAAACATACCGATAATAAGAGTTAATGTGAACCACTTTGTCATCACAGGACCGAAGAAGAAGAGTGCAAGAAGAGCGAGTATTACCGTTACAGATGTGTTGATTGAACGGGTAAATGTCTGAGAAAGACTTTTTCCCACAACCTCATCAAAGGTATCTTTTTTGCCTGATAACTTCAAATTTTCACGAATTCTATCAAATACCACAATTTTATCTGAAATAGAAATACCGATAATAGTAAGAAGAGCAATAATAAACAATGTATCTATCTCGGCACCATATGTATGTGAAAGGATAGCGTATACACCAGTTGGAACAATAATGTCATGTATAAGTGTAACCATAGCAATAACACCATATTTCCAAGACTCCACAGGTAATGACACTTCACGGAATGAGAACGCAATGAAGGCAAGAATAGCTAGCACAACAACAATAAGCGCAATTATGGCTTTCTTTGTCATTTCTGCTCCAAGTGTTGGACCGACAGTATTTACTTGAGTAAATTGAAAATCATTTTTTTTATCAGGATTTGCAATCGATGTAACCACAGGGCTTATTTCTTCATATGTTTTTGATGAGAGGAAACGGTATGTCTTATCACCAGTCTTGTATACAGATATATCTTCACTTTCAAACATATCTTGAGTTAATTCTTTTACATCTGCGGTATACGTAATATCAATTACAGAACCACCAGTAAAATCAATACCTTTCTTAATACCATATGTATTAACAAGTAAGAAGGAAAGAGCAACAAGAAATATAGAGAAGCTAATAAACAATTTTTTATATGTAATAATTATCATAGTTTTTGGAATTAAAGATATAGACGAAGAATAAAATACTATTATTTTATGTTAAATCCAGAACTAAAGAGGAATTTCATAAATTTACTATCTGTTTTATTAGCAATAGCACGCATAAATACACGAGTAATAAGCTGTGCAGAAATAAGAGAAATAACAGCACCCAAGAAGAATGTGAATGCAAACCCTTTCACAACTGATGTACCCATCCAGAAAAGAATTATAGATACGATGATTGCTGCAGTATGTGAATCTCTGATTGATGTCCATGCACGTGCAAAACCAAGTTCAACAGCTTCCATAAGACCTTTACCATTTCGTATTTCTTCTTTCATACGCTCAAACGTGAGAACATTCGCATCAACAGCCAGACCAACAGAAATAATAAACCCTGCGATACCAGCTGAAGTAAGTGTTACTGGTATAAGTTTAAAGAGTAAAAGCATGATAGCACTATATGCAACAAGACCGAGTGAAGCCATAAAACCTGGCAAACGGTACCACACAATCATAAAGATAACCACAAGTATAAAACCGATAATTGCTGAATGTATACCGTTGTTAACAGCCTGACTTCCAAGAGTAGGGCCAACAACATTTGTACCAGAAAGTACAACAGGAAGCGGAAGAGCTCCGGCGTTTAATCTACCAACAAGAACTCTAGCCTCTTCTACAGTAAAACTACCGGTAATAACTGCCTTACCTCCAGTTATTTCTTCATTAACTGTTGGTGCAGAAATTGGCACACCGTCTAAGAATATAGCAACTTGCTTACCAATATTAGCTTTTGTTATTTGTGCAAAAAGTTTTGAACCTTCTTCATCAAAATTAAGTTCTACTTTTGGACGATTAGTTGTCTGATCAAATACTAGACCTGCTTTTGAAAGATATCTACCAGTGAGAGCTGTATAATCATAGCCATTCAAAAAATCTAATGTTGTTGTAGCACTAGCCTGTGTTCCAGCTTTTGGTGTACGAAAATCAAGAACAGGAGTTTCTCCGATCATCTTTTCTGCTTTTACCACATCAGTTTCCCCTGGTAATTCAACAACAAGTCTCCACTCAGACGCAAGACGTGAATATTGTGTTGTTACTGTTGGTTCTTTAACACCAAATAAGTTGACACGTCTCTCTACTACATCACGAAGTGACTCAACACTCGCTGCCACATCTGCATCTTTTGGTAATGAACTTGTATCAATTTTGTATGTAAGTGCCGATCCTCCAGCCAAATCAAGCCCAAGAACAAAATCTTTACCCCCTTTTACTAAATAAAAACCAATCGCAACTGTTGCGATAATTACCCATATTGCCTTAATTTTATGCTTCATAATGGCACTATTCTACCATAAATATATCACTTAGCCACTAGATACTCTCGTTATGCTACTTTTTACTTTTAAACACATGAAGAAGGTCTATTTAACATTTTTAATTTAAAAAAATATAATGATATCATAAAATAACTTTCTAATTACACACTAATAACAAATTTATTTTAAAAATATAAACCCAACTTTTAATACTAGTCTATATAATTAACTGTTTTTTAAAATATTTTTATATAATGAGATTAATTCATTGTTAAGTTTATTTTTATCATATTTACTTACAACATCTTCTCTAGCTTTTTTAGAAACATGATCGAGAGTACTAAAATTATTCATAACATGTAAAACTTTATTAACTAAATCATCTAAATCATTCTGATTAAACAAAAAACCGTTAATATTATCTTTTATAAGTTCAAAAATTGCTGGATAATTTGAACTTATAACAAAAACACCACAAGACATTGCTTCCTTAATAGTATTTGTTGGTGCATCCATATTTCCATCAGAAGCAGTTTTATTTGGTGAAATAAAAATATGTGATTTTTTTAAAAAATATAACACTTCTGTTTGAGATTTCCATCCGACAAATTTAACAACATCACCCAAACCTAGATCTAAGGTTAAATCTTCGAGGTATTTTTTTAACTCACCATCACCGACAATAGTATATTCAAGATTTGGATATATTTTAATTATTTTTTTAATAGCTCTAATAGCATATTCAACACCTTTTTTTTCAACCAAACGACCGACAGTTATTAATTTATATTTTCCATCTCTTGGGTAAACTGTTTTTGAATAAAAAAACTTATCCTGATCTAAAATTGTTCCAAACGTACTAATCTTAGATCTTTCACAACCAAGACAAATAGCTTTTTCCTTAAAAAAATCACAATTAGCTAAAAAATAATCACCTTTTTCAAAAGTTTTTTTATAAACATCTTTACCATTTTTTTGAACATAAGAATTAATGTCATGACCACGAAAATGAACCACTATTTTACCTGAAACAAAACCTTTTTCACGAAGATTGATCACTTCATCTGAAAAATGTCCAAATTGACAATGGATGATATCATATTTATCGTTTTTAAATAAAAAAAAATTAGTAGACGATGATAAAAGTTTATAAAAATTAATTTTTTTAAACATTCTTAATAAAATAAAAAAATTTTTAAATGAATGATTAAATAAAATAATTAAATTTTTTTTCGTATCAAAAGGGAAAATAACTCTATTGAACAAATTTAACTCTTCTAACTGTGAATAACTATCCTTAGAAAAATGCAAACCACGTAAAGGTAATATTTCAACATCACAACCTGCATCAACCAATTCTTTTACCTGATTAAAAATAAATATCTCAGATAAAATAGGAAATTTACTAACAACAAAGAGAATTCTAAGAGGTGGTGTGTTACAGTTATTCATTTATTTTAATCAAATTAAAAATTACCATAAACATCTTCTAAAATATCAATATTTTTATTACTCTCTTTTAAAAGTTCTATGTTTTTAAATTCTACAGTCTTTAAAAATTCAATAGATTTTATTTGACCCTCTAAAGACTCTTCATAAAATAACCTAAAAGCTGAAAAATCCTTAACAAAACAGTGTCCTCCGGCCCCTCTTCCACCATTATGAATTATATTCATATGGCTTTCACCTATACGAGAATCTGCAGCAACAGAATTCTTTATTGTCGACCAATCGCAACCTAATTTACTAGATATTTCATACATTATATTCATAAAAACAACTTTTGTTGTTAAAAAATTATTACCTATATATTTAATCAATTCAGCTTCTTCATAAGAACAAACTTTAGTATATAAAGCTGCTGGCAAAATAGAAATAACATGATTAGCAATTTTTTGATGTTTACTATTTAAAACAGAAACCCCTATTATATTTCTTTCTGGATTAACAACATCAAAATAAGCATTTTCTTCACGTAAAAATTCAGGTGAGTAAATAATAAATATATTTAAATAATCTTCTTGAAGTTTTCTTATTGTACCAGGAAGGACTGTAGATTTGATAACCGCAATTTTTCCTTTACCAACAAGAGTAAGAGATTCTTTTATAAGAGAAAAATCAAAACCATTTTTTGTTGTTGGAGTAGGTACAGCAATAAAAACAACATCACAAAAAGAAATTAAATTTTTGTTATTACTATAAGGAAATTCTAAAGCGTAACGAACAATATTAAAATTACGCTCTTCAAAAGAGTTAGCATAATTTTTTCCAACAAACCCTTGCCCTACAAAACCTATACGGTGAAATGAATTCATTTATATAAATAATAACAAAAAAAGTAAAATTCTAAAAATTTTTATACTAACTATTTAGATTACTAATTTTATCAAAATTTTCTTTAAATTCTAACATTTTATAAAAATTGATTTTATTTTTTATAAAAGGCAACACTAAAGAATAACTATTCAACCCAAAATGATAATCTTTATTTTTAGAAATAAATATTTTATAGCCCACGCTTCTATTTTTAGACATTTTTAAATAATCATTTTTATTTATAGATCTAATATTAGAAACAGTAAAAGGGATATAACAAACAGTTTTATTTAGCTTTTTTATATTATATACAAAATCAAGATCTTCAAATCCAAGAATTTTATACTTTTCATCAAAAATTAAATTTTGATTATTTTTTATGGCCATGTTTGCTGTATCTGTAGGTAAAAAATGTTCCCAATAAAGAGAGTTTGTTATAAAAAAGGGTGTAGAGTTAAATGTTTTATAGTTTCTCCATTTATCAAAAATAGTTTTTGGTTTATAATTTTTTTGAACACCTCCAACTAAAGATATTTTTGAGTCATACAAAAAAGCAGTTAATAGTTCTCGAATCCAAAAAACAGGAACAATAATATCAGAATCAGTAAAAAAAATATATTCCCCTTCTGCATTATTTATACCAACGTTTCTAGCGGAAGAAGGTCCTCCATTTTTCTTTGTATAAACTTTTGTTTTAAATCTAAATTTACTAACAGAATCATTTAGTGTACTTAATGTATTATCTGTAGACCCATCATCAACTAAAATAAGTTCAACTGATGAATCTGAGCAAAATAAACCATTAATACTATTAATAAAAACATTATTTACATATTCATGTCTATTGTAAAAAGGTATTACAATACTAACGAGAGGTTTTATATATTCTTTTTCCAACATTTCAATTACTACATTAGTAATTTTAATTTTTTTATTAGAAAAAAAATAATCATTAACATAAAAACAAGATTCTTCTACATTAGTTGTCGTATTTCTCCTTTTCGAAAAATCAATATTTTCATATTTTTTTTCATAAACAACAACTGATTTTTTTTTGAAAAATTTTGCACCAAGCATTTGAAAAAAAAGAAAAATAAAATTATAAAATAAATTATTTGTTGGAAATTTATTTTTAATTAATTCAAGTAAGTAAAAAAACTTATAAGGAGTAACTACTGCATCATAATTTTTAAATCTTGTGCTTAGATAATAATCTGCTTGACCGTATCTAAAGGCGTTGTGTAAAAAGCCATAAAACGTCATTATTTTATTATGTTTAACAATGAGAGGGATATACACTAATGTAAGACCACTGTAATGGGCTCTTATTTTAAATTCCCAATCAATTCTTGCTGTCTTTTTTGTCCAAACATCAAAATTACCTATTTTTTTGAAGACATCTTTTTTATAACAAACATTCGCAGTATTTCCACAAAGATTTTTCTTATGATTAGTACTAGAAACATGTTCAAAACTATCATAATTTTCAAAACTAGCTTTTCTTTGAATATCAATAGCTTTAAGATATTTATTTTTTTCTAAAATATCTTTTTCGACTTCATACCACCCACCAACAGCACTTGCTTCTGGATATTTTTTAAAACCTTCAAGAATTTGCACTATCCAATTCTCAGGAACTATACAATCATCATCAGTAAAAAAAATGTATTCTCCTTCTGCTTGATCAATTCCAATATTTCTAGCAAATGCACAACCTTTATTTTCTTCATATATATATTTTATTACAATTCTTTTATCAGAACCACAAAAACCATAAACTATATTTTTTGTGTCATCTTTTGAACCATCATCTACTACAATTAATTCAAAATTCTCAGTATAATTTTGTTTATAAATTGACTCCAGACACACTTTTAACTGTTTAGCTCTGTTGTAGGTTGGTATAATAATTGATATTTTTTTATCCATTTATTTTCAACATTAAAGCTTCCAGCCTAATTTAACTAAATTATTTTTTAACCCTGCATCATACTTAGATAAAAGAGCTAGCGATGTTATCCAATCAAAATTAGAATCTTTCATCATACTTAAGTAAAGCCTTGCTCCAGTATAATTATAATTTGTCATAAAAGTTGGAGAACTTAACTCTGAAAGAATATCTAGAGATTTATTTCTATTTTCGACAACCCAAGTATCAATAACTGCATCTTTATTTGAACCTATCACCACAGTTGCATAAAAAATCTTATTCATAATAGAAAGACCCCAAAAATCATTTGAAGTTTTTTTAAGATTTTCTGTTAAAGCAATATTTTCTTCAAACATTTTATATGACTCCTCAATTAATTTTTTTGAATCTGTTGAACTTGCGTATGTAGCTGCTCTATTCAAACTCCATGCCATTAAATATTTTGATTCAACTTGATAAAAAACATCAGGCTTAATAGTGTTAGCTTCAACCTTTTTATACTCTTCATAATCTTTTATAACTTTATTAGAAAATATGTTCTTAATATTTTTTATCTGTTCGTCTTTATTTTTATCTAGACTATTATTAACAACAGTTCTCAAAAATAACTGATTAATATAATCCTGCATAGAAATTCTAGCTATTGCTATCTTTGTACTACTCAATAGATTTGATTTAACTTCTTCATCAAGAAGTAAATTTTGAACCAAAAATAGTTTATCTTGTTGTCTTAATTTTTCAAAACTTCCAGATAATTTAAAATATTTCTTTTTATTTTCTAATTGTTCTTCAGAAAAATAACCTCTTAATAAATCAATATTACTACCAGACTGAACAAATGCTGTATATATTTCATTCAAAACACCAGCTTTATAGCGATCTGATACATTAGAGTCTAAAATTTTTTTATATATATTTATAGCTTTAATAGTGCTACTAGATCTATCATTTTCAATAAAATCATGTTGACGTGTTAACGCATTAGCGTAAGTAAAAAGTTCATAAACTTTTTTATCGTTTAAATACTCATCTAAAGAATTATCTGTTTTTAAAGAAGTTTCAAAGTTTGATATTTTATCAACCTGCACAGAATTATATTCATTAACAGTAAGGATTTTTTGAGTGTTATTTTTTATTTTAATATATTGTAAAAAATTAACAAGAACATGTAAAAATAAATACAACACAAAAAAAGCAATAAACAAGCTTAAAATTTTTTTAATTTTCATTTTTATACTTTAAATAATTTTTACGAACCGGCTGGCCCACCTCCTCCATTATCATTACCTTGAGCTGCTGCATTTCCTCCTCCATCTGTTCCTCCACCACCAACACTCCCATCACCTCCACCACCAACATCTCCTTGAGATGTTCCGCCGCCATAAACATCAGCCTCTGCTACTGAAAAAAAATTTAAATCTTCATTGTTTTCGTTATAACCAAAGAGAAAATTATAAAAAAAGAAAAATACTATTAATGGGGAAATTTTTAAAATAAAAAATAAAAAATTTTTTGTTTTTTTCATACACATATTATAACATAAAAAAATTAAGGAAAAGGGTGAGCTTTTGTATTTTGTGGATACATTTCATTAAGTACAGGAGTTGCTATAGATTCTTTTAAAGTTAAGGTATACGAATTTGGTAATACAACTACCACTGAATAATGTGTGATTATTTTATTGATATGGTGTTCACTTACACGATAAAAAAAATCTCCAAATTCTCTTACTACTGTTTCAAAAAGTATTTTTTTTTTTAATTTCTTTTGAATGTATTTCTCTTTACTGGAACCTAAAAAAAATGATAGAATATTTTTAGCTTCTTCATCTAAAAAATGACCCCACCATATAACCCTATGATTGCCTTCAATACCAGAAGCAAAATTATTTGTTTCTACATTCACATAGCTTGGCAACCCTTCTCCGTTATATAACGCTCGATTGGTAAAAGTGTATATTGATAACGCTTCTTGTATAGACCTTTCTATTGTAAGATAAGTATCATCTCCACCAGAACAACCAAGATACACACCTTCTGTAATTTTATTATTAATAATACAAAAATAAACCTCAAAAACATCGGAAATATTACTTTTAATTCTAAAAATTCTATACTCTAACATATTAACAGCAATATCTTCATATAAAACTTTTAAATTCTTATGAACACTAAAAATGCTCTCTAAATCAACCTCTGTGACAATATTTTTTTCTGGAAAATACCAAGCACTAAAAAAAATATGCCTTTGTAAACATTCAAATAAAGCTGATTTTATAGCCCCTTCCTCAGAATAAGATGAAGCAAGACCATTTGTATTAAGCTCTCTTAAGATTTTTTCTGGTGTTTTTGAATAAAAATCCCAATAAAGTAACTGTTTAGGAATATATAAAAAATGTTTTTTTGCATATGACAATACTTCTGACCATTCAAAAATAGAATCTTCATTATAGTTTAACCTAGAATCTAAATCTTTTTGTTTTTTGGTCGCCTTAGGAAGTAATTCAAAATCAAAGTATCTTTTTTTCTCTTTTTTTAATTGATTTAAGCTAGTTGTTAAATCTCTTGGGTAAAAATTTGCCCTCCTAAAAGGGATTCTTTCTATTATTTCACCTAAACACTTACCTAGCGCCTCAGATCTGTTAAAAGATGTTCCTCTTGCTATACCTTTATCACCAAATGTGTAGATAATATAGTCAAATAAAATTAAATTTTTAAAAACAATTCTATCAGAAAAAAACTTTCTTTTTACATAACCAAACTCCACTAAAAAATTAAAAATCTTCAATTGTGAAAATGAAAAATCTTTATAATTAAAAAAAAGATCTACTATTAAAAAATAAAACATTTCCATAACATTATTACTTGGAAGTATTTTACTTGAACGAAAAATATTTAATAGGTTTTTAATTTTTTCTTTCATGTTTTAGAATATAAAAAACCTATTAATAAATGAGCGTTAGTATCTAAACATATATAACTTTCTCCCGGTCTATTTAAGTAGAGACCTTGTTTTACCTTTTTAAAAGTTTCATAAAATTTTTTATCAGATACTAAACTTTTTTGAATTTTTGTATACATTTTTTTATCAAAAGTGTACCCCGCTCGTAATTTACACTCTAAAATATAAGCAATGGCCGATGAACTAACATTATAAATACCTTTTTTTTCAAGATTATTCTCTAGGAAAAATAAAACCTTACTTTCATAAATTTGACCTCTTGACCAACACAACATATCTGCAAAATAAAAAAATTCTGATTCCTTTGCAAGATCTGAGCTTATCAAATATAACATGACAGACTTAAGGTTTAATATAAGAGTATCTAAAGAAGATAGATCATAAATATACCTATACTCTTCATAAAAAGAAATAAGCTTATTTGCCAACAGTGGTTTATTGTACTTATTTTTAATATCTTTAATAGTAACTAAAAAAAAATTTAATTGTCTATTAATTTCTTCTTTACTTTTTTTAAGATAAATCAAACTTCTTAAAAGATATAAATTAATAAAAAATAAACTATCTTTATCTCCTTTTTCTTTATTTAAATAAATAAAATTAATAACTTTGTTTATTTTTTTCTGATTAAGATTATTAATTTGATTATTTTCATAAAACATAGACACAGCCATTATATTAAAAGCTATTCTTGGTATATCGTTCTTTTCTTCTATTTTTTTATATATATTTTCTATATCTGACAAAGATTGATGTACTTTGATTACACCACTCTCTGTAATATTATCAAAAATAATATCACAATCTTTTTTTGCTTCTAAATAAGAATACATATAGAGGATAATACCAAGAAAATAATAATAAATAAAACTTTTTATAATTATATAATATACTTATAATAATATGTTTAAAAACTTTAAACACAATAATGCTAGTAAAATACTACTAATTAGTACGCTTCTTGTTTTCTCCTTTTCCATATCAATATCCTACTTTTCTTACCGTATCGGTAATATATTTTTTGGAGACGTTCCAAAATTATACAATGTAACACTTGCCAACTTTTTCTTTGTTAATGCTTCATATCCGGCAATTGGTAAACCTGTAATGTATGCACACTACCAGCTATCCAGAACACATTTCATTGCTGGTGATTTAAAAAATGCATTAGAAGAAGCTGAAATAGAATTAGAAATCTATCCAGAAAATACAAGAACATACTATATTCTTGGTCTTACGTATGGATACCTTAATTTAGAAGAAGAAGCTATTGATGCTTTTTCTAAATTTATTGAAACACATCCTTATACATGGGCAGGAAGAAACGATAAAGCCTGGTTACAATTTCG
>JAGOQU010000004.1:23038-76216 GCA_018063165.1 Minisyncoccota bacterium
AATTGCGCAGCAGGTAGAGGTGTAGTAGCTCCAACTGAAGACTCAAATGGATGGTATTGGTGGTGTGGAGGAACTAATGTTAATGGATACTGGGGAACTGATGCTTGGTGTAGCGAAGCAAAACCAACACCTCCTTCTGTCAACATACAATTCAGTTTTATTAATAAAATAATAGAATTTTTCCAAAATAATCTTGTAGAAAAGGTTCTTGCTGTGACGCTCAAATAACAAAGAAAGTTCTTACTTTTTTAAAAATATATAACTTTTAAAAAGACATCATATAGCTTTTAGGAATATGCTATACTTTTAGTATGTTTAACTTCTGGCCATATTTACTTCGTCTAGCTGTTGCATTCTATTTTATCTATCCTCATGCAGAGAGTCTTAGTCTTGGTGTAAAAAAAGTAAATACAGCAGTTTTTGCCTGTCTTAATGAATACATCCCAAAAACAGTCGCGTTCACCCTGTGGCACGCATTCTTTGTTTTGCTTGGTATTCTTATTCTTATATGGCCTCGTCCAATACTCCCTCTTATAGTTGCACTTATTATTCTTTCAAGTCAACTCTATATTAATTTCGCTCTTCAAAACTATACAACAACAAATATGCTTCTTTTTATACTCGTACTTGTATCTCTCGCTCTAATTATTTATCATTCACGTCCTCAGTTTAGATAAATATATAATCGTTAGGCTTTATCTATCGTATTTAAGATATTCTTGTTTAATTGTAATATAAAACAAGTTAATTAATAAAGGAGATTTCTAATGCAACAAAAAATACACCTTACTTTGATCATTCACAAGAAATATGAGATATCGAACTTAGTCTGACAAATGTACGAAGATCTTTTGAAATACAATTACTTGAAATTGAAAAACGTGTACACACTATTTCTGCACGAGAACATACCTTAACAAATATTCAACGTTCTGCCGTACAAAAACTCGCAAGAATCATTGTGATATTGAATTCACATGGCAAAGAAAAAATATGCTTCATGAAGATGAATTTTTCAAAAACCAATCCACAGCGATGCTTGATTTAGTTATATAAAACAATTACCACACATTTCTTTGTGTGATACTTTGTATAGAAAAGATGTACAAGCAACAGACTACAAACATTGACATATAGTGTCTTATATTGTAATATATGCTTTATACAGTTCTTACGGGGGTTACGTTATGTCACTTACTATATCTCAAAAAGAAAAAATTGTAACACTGCTTGAAGAAAGTGTTATATTTCAAACTCGATTGAAAGATACAATTATATATCTTGCCTCTCTTGAAGCACAGGAACCAAACAACAAAACCTTTCGAAATCTAACCCTTTCAATAAGGAAACAGTTCTACGAACTTAGTGCATATATGAAAACCCTTGAAGAGGCAGTCAAAAAACCTGATCTACATAGTACAAATACACGAAACATACATTACAATTAACAGCATGTAAAAAATAACATCTACTATGTACAACCAGATACCAGCACGTTACCGTGCTGGTATTTTTCTATTCCAAAAACTACACTATTTCTTCTAAACATATTATACTTACTGGAACGTAACTAGAAAAATAGAAATCGTGGTAGATCTCAAAGTAACTTATCACACATGTTACTGTTACATGTAAATGTCTATCTCTCTTACCAATCCAATACATTCACTTTCAAGACTTTCACCAGACCATGCTTCTGGTCTTCTTAGACTTACCATAGAAACAATAGAAGATCTCCTCTATCATTTTCCTACTCGCTATGCAGACATTCGAGAAGAAACACATGTAACACATATAGAAAAAGGTGCTCAGGTAACTATTTATGGTGTCATGGAAAAAGTTTCAGTAAAAAGAAGTTTTAAAGGGCATATCCCCATGACTGAAGCTCGTGTTACTGATGAGACAGGATCTATTAGATGTATATGGTTTAATCAAGCATATATTGGCAAAATGTACCCCGATGGCACAAAAGTAAAAATTGGTGGTCTTGTGCAAGAAGATAGCCGTGGGCTTTTTCTTTCTAATCCACACATAGAAAAACTCACAACAGTACCAAACCATAATGACTCACTTTTTGCCGGCACTGTATCTCCTGAATTTTTAACACCTATATACAGTGAAACAAAAGGCATCACCTCTAATTATCTATACACTCTCATAAAAAAAGCTGTTGCAGGTGGTGTACTAGACGGCATACATGACCCAATACCACCACATATTATTAAAAAATTACATTTACCAGAATTAAAAGAAGCTCTTCTGTATATACATTTTCCAAAAAGCGAAGCGCTCACTGTTGCCGCACGTAAACGATTTGCTTTTGAAGAAATTTTTTATCTTCAACTTAAACAATACCAAGAAAAAATTGAAGCTAAACACTCTCTTGCATACCCTGTCATAGTAGACAAAGAAGACACAAAATCTTTCATGAATTCTTTTCCTTTTACTCCAACAGAAGCACAAGTACACGCTATCAATGCTATTTTAGATGACATGACACGAAAAGAACCTATGGGAAGAATGTTAGAGGGTGATGTAGGAAGTGGAAAAACATTTGTGGCAGCAACAGTTTCTCATGCTGTGTTACAAAATAAAATAGGCAAAACTGGTAAAACATTACAAATAGCCTATATGGCACCAACAGAAATTCTTGCCAAGCAACATTTTGAAAGTTTTGTGTCATATTTTAAAAACACAGGAGTTGAAATCGGTCTACTGACTGGATCTGGGTGTCTTAAATATCCAAGTAAAACTAATCAAGATGAGCCTATTTCTATATCACGAGCACAATTACTCACATGGCTATCAGATGGAAGAGTGTCTATTGTAATAGGTACACATGCACTCATTCAAAAAACAGTTACTTTTGCACATCTTGCACTTATCATCATAGATGAACAACATCGTTTTGGTGTTAAACAACGCAAAATGCTCGCAACAAAAAAAGGAGAAACAAGGAAAGAACTTCCTCATCTACTTAGTATGACAGCAACACCAATACCTCGAACACTCGCACTCACTATTTTTGGAGATTTAGATCTTACTGTTATAGATGCGATGCCTCTTGAACGTAAGAAAATAATCACCGAAATAGTACCTAATAAAAATCGTACCGAAACATACGAAAGAATAAGAAAGGAATTGCAGGCAGGTAGACAAGTATATGTTATTTGTCCACGTATCGACGAACAAGATGAAGAAGAAAAACAAAAAAGAATGTTGAAAAGTGTTAAAGAGGAAGCGGAGAGACTTTCTGAAATAATTTTTCCAGAATTTATTGTAGATATTCTTCATAGTAAAATGAAAAAAGATGAGAAAGAAGAGGTGATGCAAGATTTTTTGGACAAAAAATCAGATATTTTGGTTGCCACGTCTGTTGTTGAAGTTGGTGTGAATGTTCCAAATGCTACAGTAATAGTCATAGAACACGCGGACAGATTCGGACTCGCTCAATTACATCAGCTTCGTGGACGAGTTGGAAGAAGAGAATATCAATCATATTGTTATTTGTTTACAGAAAGCTACGGAGAAACGACGAGGAACCGTCTAAAAGCTCTTGTAACGGCAAAAAATGGCTTTGAGCTTGCAGAACAAGACATGATGGCACGAGGAATCGGAATGCTCATGGATGGCAAACAATGGGGCATAAGTGACCTCGCGATGGAAGCCATCAAAAACCCTAAATTAGTAGAAGTGGCGCGCACAGAAGCAAGAGAATTACTCGACAATGATGGAACACTTGAGAATTATCCAGACTTAGCTTTGATTGTTACAAAGAGGCAAGATGTTCATATGGAATAGAGATATTTCCTGTAATAAAAGGTGGGCGAAACCGAAGGTTTCGCCCATCTTTCCTTAAAAAACGATACTCACACAATAAGCATCTTTTATTTCTAAAAAAGAGTATACTTACTCATAGTGCCTTTTTATATACATAGTTACTTTTTATGGAACCAACTAACACAACAACAGAACAACCTATTACACAAGAAGTGAATACTCCTGTGGTGGAAGCTGTACCAACAGCTCCAGAGAACGCTACCCCTACAGAAACCAAACCACAAACAGAAGACAATACAACACTACTAGGAGTACTGTCTTATCTAGGAATTCTTGTCCTTATTCCTTTCTTTATAAAAAAAGATAATGCTTTTGTACAATTCCATGTAAGACAAGGTTTTGTGCTTCTTGCGATTGAAATAGTATTGTTTGTTATAAGTGCTGTCATAGGTATCTTATTACCGTTTTTATTACAACTTCTTCCGCTCATTCACCTACTAGTAGTAGTTCTTTCTATTTTTGGAATCATTAATGTTATCAAAAAAGAACAAAAAGAATTACCGATTGTGGGTTCATACGCTTCTTATATTAAAATATAAAGAATAGAAACAATAAAAACACCTTACTCTAAGTAAGGTGTTTTTATTGTTTCTTATTTCTTAAAATGAAGATACAGTAGAACTGCTACTACAGGAATGACCACGTAAGTAAACATCCAAGATGGACCACGCACAGAAACAAATACTAAAAGTAACGGTAATACGATAATTAACAAAAAATCTAACAAAGATGTAGTGATGGGCAATTTATGTGTGTAGATAGAAAAAACTTTATATCCTGCGATTAATAAAAACGGAATAAAAATTGTAAAAAACTCTGTAACATATCCTCGATATGCTGGTGCATTAGGACTGCCACCCATAAGAGCGCTAAATGTTGATCCTATCATGACGACAACAAACCAAAAAAACGACGATAAAATAAATTGAAGTATCATATACAAATAGTATACTACTTTTTTTATATGTCCAAAATATTTTGCAACCTTTTTACAGTATGTTTTGTTAATCGCCTATTTAAATCTTGACGAAAGCGAACGTCTCACGACGTGATTTACTAATCAGTAGTTGGCTTTCTGTTCGCGCACTAATATATAAAACCCCGAAACTTAGTTTCTGGGTTTTATATATTAGTGCGCGAACCAAGATTCGGTCATGCAGACAATTTTTGATTACAAAAATAGAAGTCTGCCCGACCCGCATTCGAATCTTGGCGTAAGTGACGCAGGTCACTTACTGTCCACGCACTAAAAAAAAGAAAACTCGAAGCAAATGCTTCGAGTTTTCTTTTTTTTAGTGCGCGAACCAAGATTCGAACTTGGGACCGCTCGAGTATCAGTCGAGTGCTCTACCAGCTGAGCTATTCGCGCATATTATATTGTATTACCTGCAGATTATCTTCACGTTCTTATAATCTACCAGCTTTGTCAAAAGTTTACTAACTTTTGACACCTTTGCAGCCGAGCCATCTCGAGCTATTCGCGCATACGATTTTTAAGTGTCCGTGGATGAGCCATGAATTTATTGATTCGAAATCGCATCAAAACTTTATTGCATACCACTGACTGACTCCTTCACTTCTCACATATATCCATAAAGGATATTACAAAATACTACCATAAAAAATGATATAAGAAAAGCCGGCTTGCTACGCAAGCCGGCCACACAGATCGTAAAATTATTTCCCTACATATCTGTGTTCAGTGGCAAGGTTGCCTTTTTGGGCTTCCTTACAACCGTTTTTTATTTCAGTGCCGTCACCGTCAAGCACTCGAAGACATACACCATTTGGTGCAAGCTCCATTACCGGAACAGAAATAGCCTTGTCAAAAAGAAACATCACCATAACGATCACAGTGATCGTTAACACACTGTTCCAAAAAAAGGAACTTACTAATATTTTCACAAAGACTCCTTATAAAAAAACAACAGATTTAATTATAACATAAATAACACTAAAAGTCAATACTTTTTAAAAACAAAAAAACACCTTTTCAGGTGTTTTTTGCTTATAGAAACAGAATCTATACTCTAATTACCACGCAAAGTGTGCGAAAGCCTTGTTAGACTCAGCCATTCTATGTGTATCTTCTTTCTTCTTTACAGCTGCGCCTTCATTATTTGCAGCAGCAATAAGTTCTTCAGCTAGCTTGAAACGCATAGCTTTTCCTTTTTTACTATTTGCCGCATCAAGAATCCAGCGAAGTGCAAGCATAAAACGACGTTCTTCACGCACCTCACGAGGAACCTGATAGTTAGCTCCACCAATACGACGTGAACGAACTTCAGTCACAGGTCCAGCGTTACGAAGCGCAGCTTCAAATGTTTCCATTGGATCTTCCACCTTTAACTTTTCCTTGATGATTTCGAATGAACTGTATACGATATCACGTGCAGTATTCTTCTTACCACCAACCATCACATAATTGATAAACTTGGACACTTTAAGAGAACTGTACTTAGCGTCAGGCCCTACGATATTTCGATTTTTAACTTTTCTACGCATGCGTTTTGGACAGCTAATAGCTGTTAACTTGTGGCTTATAGCTAATACGAATTTGTATTGCTAAAAACTACAAGGTAAAGGCTGTGTGCTGGATCTCTTGTGTTCTTCGTTCCCCGAAGCAAAGGGTACTCCACAAGATATTATTTCAGTAAGTGCTTCAATACTTGATAAACAAGTGCTATGTATACTACAATAAAATTAATAAAAAGGCAATCACTAGCTGAAAGACTTATTGACCTTTAGCTTCAAGAAGTATAGCTTCAAGAGCTTTTAGATACTCATTGTAAGTACTTTCAAATACACGCCCAGATTCTCCGTTCGGTAAAGTAACAAAATAACGAGGTATTCGCCCATACTTACCTTCAAAACCAGCAACTTCGCGTTTACCTAAATAAAAGCGATCTCTTTTTGCATCTCCTGAAAGATATTTAGTTTGAAACAAAGAACCGTCATCAAATTTTTCTTCAACATAAGGGGAACCTTTTGAATACTTCATGTCGCGGTGCTCTTGTAAAAAAGCACGGTATCTCTCTTCAGCTGTTGGAAATTGATTTATTTCATCATTTTTACTCCAATGAGGTCTATATTTCTCATTATTACCATCTGATCGCCAGCAAACACTTATTCCATAAGAACCATTATGAATAAAACCAACCTCATCTCCAGAAAATGTATGTTCTTTAATAAACAACTCCCAAGCCTTCAATGCTGCCTCCATATTCTCTTGATCTTCCAAACATATATCTTTTTTAAGGTTCTCGATCTCATCTGCCGTTAACGAACTTACATAACTACCATTAAAAAAAGGCTCAAGGTGATATTTATATCCTTCAGAAAATTCTCCTTCGTTATTCCAAAGATTATCAGTAATGTCTTTACGAAATCTTTCTTCCCATTGTCCATTATTCCAATAATCCTGTCCTATTTCATACATAATCTCTTCATATTCACGGTTTGGTCTATATCCTCCCCCTTCATGTTTAGAAATAGGCATGAAATACCCTCTAGCCTCTTGTGGCATATCCTCAATTCTTGTGTAGTTATCTGGATTAAAAGTTGTAATATCAAACTTTTCTTTTTCAATTTTTACTTGCTGTTCTTGATTTGAAACAGAACTTGGATTTTGATTAAATGGTGGCATAAATATAATTTTAATTTTTACCTCTTAAGTATCTCTCTCTTTTTGATTTTGCAAGTTTTTGTAAGAGTAGATTGAAATATATGGTTTGTGGCAAAAAAGAATACGAGCGAGGATGAGTACATCTGCTATTGTATTCTTTTCATTATTACTCAAACAATTCGCTATGTGTTCCAATATCTACTCCAACCAATATACATTTTCTATTATCAAAATAATAAATAAGTAAAATATCATTCTGAATATGACATTCCATACATCCCTCATGCTCACCAGAAAGCTTGTGTTCTTTGTACTGTCTTGGCAATTTTTCACCAGTAAGCAACTTACCAACGACTTCATCAAAAATAACTTTCTTAAACTTTTTATGCTTACTTATTTTTAAAAGTGATTTCTTACACTTATTTGAAAGAAGAAGTGAATACATATATCACTCTTACCAATTTTTACTATCTTTCCACATTTCAGCTGTATTTTTATACACCTTAGCAGTTTTCATCTCTTCTTCAATCTCCTTTCGCCAATTGCGCAGTACTGGTGCAGAAATCCTTTCTACAGGAAATACTTCAACAGGGAGACTACCTTTATACACAACCTCTTCTAAGAATGCATTAAATGCAGAAGACATAGAAAGACCTTCTTTTTTAAAGACTTTCATTGCCTCTTTCTTTATTTTGCTTGTTGTTCTAATTTGTATTGTTGTATCCATATATCACCATTCTACTCTTGTCATTACATTTGTCAATACACTTGTAATTACAAGAACATCGGCAAAAAACCACACATCTGCGTGGTTTTTGTTATTTAACATTAATAGAAATTACTTACAAACCCTTAGTGTTGATAATTTCATACGATTAATCGTCAATCTCTTTAATGATCTAAGTTCTTCAAAAGAATTCTCTAATATACGTAAATATATCTTATCATTTTTTGATAACGGTTTCTCTTCTTGTCTAAGAAGAAACTCTTGGCGTGTCATACTGATTTTAATCATTACCCCTTCTACTGAAGTAAGCATTTCATAACACATATCTCTCGATAAAATCATACCAACCCTTTTAATAAACAACAAATATCAAAAATACTACACCTTGATATCCTTTGTGTCAAAAAATTATTCTTGCATAATAGAATATTTTTGACGTTTGTTTGTACTTATAAACCCTACAACATCTGAAGGAAAAGCTTTTTTAGTAATTTCACTAGCATCTAAAAAATATACAAAATCAAGTTCTCTTTCAGGAGAATCAAACTCTGCTACAAATTTTTCAATAATTGAACTCGGAGGAACCATAACTTTTCCAGTGACTACAGGTTTAGGGAAAGTAACACCTCTACTTTTACTTGTTTTTAAATATGCATCATACACAAGCTCTGAACAATAAATCTCATTTTTTGTACCTAAATCAAATGCATAATCATACGGTTTTTCGTAATGACTAAATGCTGTAACAATAGCTTCAATTATTTCTTGTTTTGACAATCTAGTTCTTGTGACAGCAAAATAATCAACAGAAGCAGACGTTTCTATAGATTGTATAAGTGTTCCATGTGTTTGACTTTCTACAACAGAAGGAGTAAAACCTTTTTTATCTTTATTAAGATAAGCCTTATACACTTTCGGTCTTTCATTTTGAACAAGTTCACTAAAAGAAGCGTGCCCCTGATACGGAAACACATCAGCAAAAAACACATTCATTTCTTCTAAAGTGCCAGTATAAAGACCTGCATGTGTCCAAAAACCAGGTATACCTAAATTACTTGCATACCAGTTTTTTCTATACAACAATATATCTCCTGGCTTCAGAGTCTTTTTCATTTCTTCTATTTGAGAAATGGTAATGAATTTTTCTACTCTTTCACCCACATGAATATTACCAATTTGATTGGTGATAACATTTTTTTGTATTGGCAACCATGCTTCAAACGCTGTTTTATCAAAATAATGTTTATACAAAATAGCACCATATTTAACATGAGAAAAAATATTTTTAAAAAGGTTATGGTAACTTGTGCGAGATACTTCAAGAAGCATCGCATAATTAGCAGAAGACACTTCATCCTCGTTAGGTGCACTCATAACATAATAGATATATCCAATATTTCTTCTTAAAAAAGAATTCGACGCAAAAAATCTATTAGCAACATCATCATAAATACTTCCAACACCAATATCTTCACTATATTCATTAAAAACTTTTATTACAGCTTGATTATTATTAACTTTTGAAATAATCTTATCAAAAATTTCAAACTTTTTTGCATATAGAGCATATGCTATAACAAAAGATTTAATATGAGTTTCTCTGTTATCAAACATAGAAATTTGGGGGAAATATCTATGTCTATCTGTCATTTTTTCTGTCTCAATAGAAATTTTAATAAACTGTTCCCATTCTTTTTTAAGATGAATCATATCTTCTTGAGATAATTCATTTTTTGTTATATTTGGATTTTCCAGAAGTTTATTTCCTGAAATAACTAACATATCAAGAAGCACAGCTGAATTTTCAATATCTCCTGAAACAATCTCGGTTTGCTTATTGTTATCCATAGACGAAAAAATTTCTTTATCTGTTGGTATAATACTAATAACTGTGTACCAAAGACTCACACATAGTAAAATAAAAACTATTAATGTTTTATGTAAGCGTGTAAAATGACTAGTCTTTTTTGTTATCTGGTCTACCTTTTTTGTTGAAACATATACAAAAAATAATTTTTTACCTTGTCTATACGCTATATACACAAAAAGAAAGGCGAGAGGTATGTGTAATGGATCTATTACTTTAGTAACATAAATAGCAAGTGAAACAATAAGACTAAAAATAATAGAAACCACCGTAAGAAATACTCCTATTTTTGTTTTTATAAAAGGTGTTTTTTGCATTAATTTCATAATACTATATAGTATTACATGCATAGAACAACTTGAACATAGTATAAGAAAAGACGGAATCTTACGATTCCGTCTTTTCTTATAATACACGATAACTATTTCTTCTTTGCTGGAGCTGCTGCTCCTGCCTTTGGGCGCTTAGCTCCGTAGAGTGAACGAGCCTGACGACGCTTATCTACTGAAGTAGCATCTAATCTTCCACGAACAATATGATAACGAACACCGGCAAGATCCTTTACACGACCACCACGAAGAATAACCACTGAGTGTTCCTGAAGCTTGTGTCCTTCACCTGGAATATATGCAGTTACTTCCATACCATTAGTAAGACGTACACGAGCAATTTTACGAAGCGCTGAGTTTGGCTTCTTTGGAGTTGTAGTAGTAACTTTTATACATACACCACGCTTAAATGGTGAATCATAAAAGTTAGGTTTGTTTTGAATAGCATTAAAACCACGTGTCATAGCTATAGAACGTGACTTCTTTACTATTGTGGAACGAGACTTCTTAACGAGTTGATTAATTGTTGGCATAAAAACTTAAATAGTAGTGCAATCTTACCAGATATATAGCTTTTTTGCAAGTAAAACAGCAATAATATACTTCAGTATCTATAAAAAGCTATTATATAAGAGTTTTATCTTGCTCTTACTTTCTTTAATGCAACAATAGCATTATTACGTAAATCATAAATAACCGCTGTATCTTCATACATAACAACATAATCACCTATTTTTACATTTTCATAAAAAACATTTTGTCTTTTGAGTCTTTCTGGGTCTTCTACTCGCACAATAGCAAGAGGCTGAACATTAGGTAACGGTGTTAATTTTTTAATTCTATCAATTATTTCTGACTGTGAAACAACTACATTATTTTCTGTTGCGTGATTTACATACACATAAAAACCATATAAACAAACAAGAACCAAAGAAAATGCTATAGATAATTTCACAAGAACATGAAAATGTTTAGAGAGTAAAATATTTTTTAAAACCATTTTACTTTGACGTTTCAAAGAAACTTTTGATACTTCCACTGTTTTAGTGGTGGCTTGTATATGTGTGTGATGTGTTACAGGAACATCTTTTTCTTTAGTTTCTTTAACTTCTTTTTCTGTAACACTTTTTTTTGTATCTATTTTAGGAGACGCTTTTTTAACACCATCAGTTTTTTTAACACGAGGTTTTTTTACAGCAACTTTTTCTTCATCTATAGGAGTTTCTTTTTTTTGTTTCACGATACAGTAAGTATACTTCATAGAAACAATTATCTACACCGTTACATGTGGACAATGTGAAAGAAATTAAAGAAATAACAACATAGAAACAAAACCAAAAACTGGAGGCATAAGTATGCCATATATAACAGAAGCGCCTATAATTGCACCCACCATGTAGAGAGGGTTATATATTATATTAGAACGAATATGCATTTTTGGAAAAAGAGACTGTATAATAGCCATTCCATCAAACGGTGGTATAGGAATTAAATTAAAAAATGCGAGTGAAACGTTGATTTTAATAATCGTAAAAAGTGCAGACCCTACAGAATTCGTAAGATCTCCTGTAGCAACAAGCACTTTAAAAACAATTCCTGCCAGAAGTGCAAAAAATAGATTGGTTAATACACCTGCTGCAGCAACAAATGCCTGTCCTATTTTTGTTTGTATATTGTATGCGTTGTACGGAACTGGTTTTGCCCAACCAAAAAACGTACCAGCGCTAAGGAACGCAAATAACGGTACAATCACAGAACCGATAATGTCAATGTGAGGAAGAGGGTTAAGTGTCAAACGACCAGCTCTATTTGCTGTTTCGTCACCTTGTATATACGCAGCGTATCCATGAGCTATTTCATGTAAAATAATTGAATATGTAATGATAATAAATGGAAATATTCCTTGTGTAATGGTTAAAGCTTCATTCATATGAAACAGCATACCATATATAGGATATGACTATCTAGATCATGAAACAAATATTTTCAATTAGTCATGAAACCTCTCCGTGAAAAGGATCTTGCAAGAAAGCTCTAAACATGATAGTATAGTACAACTAACTAGAAATCTATGGCAAACATCTGTCCACTCTGCGAAAAAGGTTCAAAAGTCGTTGGAAAATATTCTAACTCTGTTCGTGCTACAAAATTTAACCCAAGTGGTGACCGTCGTGTATACCCAAATCTCCAATGGGCACGTATCCCTAATGGTCCACGTGTAAAGATCTGCACAGGATGTATGAAGAAAGGATTACACCTACAAATCAAACTATAATAAGCAGCAAATAGCCTTTAGCTAGTAACTCTTAGCAAATGAAAACGGAATCTTACGATTCCGCTTTTCTTTTACCTACACATACATTACTTAGTCCATATTTAATGTTACACTTAATAGTAGTGTTCGTTTTAAATATAAACTTTTACAATTATTTTATGTTTTTTCAATATTTCCACCTAATAGAAACTATTTTTGATGCAGTTATTCCATTTTTATTTTTATACTTCTTATTTGCAAGTATTTTCTTTACTTACAAATTCTTTACCACTAAAAATGAATTAAAGACTTACTGCCAAAGAAAAATGATACACGGCATACTTTTTCTATTAGCCGTTGTGTTGCTGTGGGGTATTTCTGGGTTAATAGGTGGGTTTATAGGTGTCAGCCAAAGTGGTTCTACTCCTGACGCATATCCGATATCAGGGTCAGCTGGCTCTGATTATTCCATAAATTCTAACTCATACAAGAGTTTTAGTGTACCTAGTTTTAATTATAATCAGCAATACAATTACGGTAATAAAGAAAACATCTCAGACACACGAAACTTTATTAAAAAGACATTCTCAGCAAAACTAAAAACAAGAGATGTGGAGAGTGTCGCAAGTAAGGTAGAGAATCTTATTGACAATAAAGACGGACGCATAGATTCTTCAAATATTTCAAAGGACTACGCTAGCTTTTCTTTTGTAATCCCAAAAAGTGAATTAAGCGACTTCAAAGATGAATTAAAGACCTTCACAAGAGCAAAACTCTATACACAAACGACATCTTCACAAAATCTTCTTGGAGAAAAGAAGAATCTTGAAAGAAATCAAGATGAAGTAAATAATACAAAAACTTCTTTTGAAGAACAAAAGAAGCAACTAGAAATAGATTATACAAAGAGTTCATCTTTACTTAACGCATCAATAGGAGCAAAGAACACACAATTAAAGACTACAAATGCCGCTCTTATAAAAAAGGAAAATCAGATCGATACAGCAACCGACACCATTCTTATTTCTGAATTCGCTTCACAAGCACAAGTACTTCGACAAAGTAAAACCTCTCTCACAAATGAGCTTCAATCTCTAAATTCACAACTCGCAAATCTAACTTCTAATTACACCACTCAAATTAATAACATTAATGTAAACATCGGCCAACAGGTAAACACATTGACGAATCTTAGTGTTCAAACAGAAAATTTCTTAGATAAAGTTGAAACAGTCGAAGGGTATGTAACGGTGGAGTATGTTACCTATATACAACTCTTTGACATCTACTCTCCTATACCGCTTTCTGGTATTATTATTGTGATAGTACTAGTATTTATGCTCTCTCGTATTTATTTCACATTTAGTAGTTATAGAGCATTAGTGAAGTCTTCAGAATCTGTGGCATAGTATAAGTTATAACTAAAAAATCCACACAATATGTGTGGATTTTTTATTTACATAAGCATAATTATAATGCAAATAATTTGCATATACTATTTTGTAACATAATTTATATACAAGTGCTTACAAATTACTTTTCTGTATCTAATATAATTGTTTTTCCGTCAGTAACAAACGTAATAGTACCTCTATCTATTGTAGAAATAATTTCTTTTGAAAATTTTTTTATTCTCTCTACTGTTTCGTTGTGTGGGTGACCATAGCTATTATCTCTACCGGCACTTATAACTACGTATTCAGGTTTGATATAACTCAGCAATGTTTCACCGCTACTATACTTACTTCCATGATGTCCTGCTTTGTAAACAGTAACAGGTTCTGGAATCTTTTGTAAAAATAATTCTGACTCCTTATATGTAGATAAGTCACCTGTTAACAAAAAGGAATGATCACCGTATACCACTACAACACTAACCGATACATCGTTGGTATCTTTTACTATTGAGCCAGCTGATGATGTTAGAGGATACACAACGTACGCTATAACACCATCATGAAAATTAATTTCATCGCCACCTTTTGCAACATGAACAGATGAACCTTCTTTAAGAATGTGCTGATCCAAATCTCGTGAGATACTCGTCTCACCAGTTAAGGGTGAGGTTATGATTGTTCCCACAAAATATTTTTCTAGTACAGGTATGAGTCCGGTTATATGGTCTGCATCTGGATGTGTTGCAACAAGCACATCTATATCTTTGTCGAAGTAAAACATTTTATCTGAAATTTTTGACATAACACTATTTGAGACGCCTCCATCTATGAGCATTTGTTTTCCACTTGGTGTTTGTATTAATATTGCATCACCTTGTCCAACATCTAAGAATGATACCCGTAATTTTTGAGGTAAAAGGTATAATGTAAACAGATACATAAAACATAATATACACATAAGTATACAAAAAATGATACTTACTTTTCCGTAATTGTGGAAAAATAATGAAATCTTTTTTCTGTATTTTTTTACAATATCTTTCATGTCTTAATAATATCATTTCATATATTTTTATAGTACACATTTATTTAATCAATAAAGAAAATTATTACTTGGACTTCATCTACTGTATACTATACTTTCATGGACCTACACATACTCATAACTTCATTTTCATATCTTGCTATTTTTATTCTGATGATAACTAACGGTGCTTTTAATCTACCTTCATCACAATTTTTATATCTTATTTGTGGTTACTTTATAAGTACAGGTAATCTACTTTTTATACCAACACTCATAGCTGGCGCAACAGGTAATACTTTAGGAAACATACTCACGTTTCTTCTTGTTAAAAAATACAAAAAAGGATTTGCTAGAAAAATTTTAATGATGGATGAAGTTACATTTGATAAATTACACAAAGCTCTACATGATACATTTTTAGAAAAAGGTATGTGGTATATTTTCTTTGGAAAAATTACACCTTCAATAAAAGCATTCATTCCAATTCTTGCAGGACTCTCAAATACAAATACAAAAATTACATCGTTTATTTTTTTAATAACATCAAGCATATGGGCTGTGCTTATACTTTCTCTTGGTTATTTTTTTGGAGAGCAATTTAGTCTACAATCTTTTGCAGGCGTTTCATTACTTGTTGGACTAACTATTAGTTATATAGTCTACAAAAAAATTTCTAAAAAACTGGCTTAATAAGAAATTACCCCCTGAGACATTGGAAGTTCTTTTGTTACTGACGTTTCATCCTTGCATGAAACAGATATATATTTCACACTCAAAACCATACAAAGATACATTAAGCTAACTCCGAAGAATGAAATATGAACATGTACGTTTGAATATGGTAGACGTTCTATGACTTCTGCTATATACACAATACCTGAAAGTAATACGGTATCTAAAAAACCAAATAAAAAAGTAAGAGTACTAGATAGATATGAAAAAAGTACGACCAATAATGAAAATAACATTCCAAGAGGAACTAAAGGTACCACAAGAATATTTGCTATAAGTGCGTACACCGAGACAGATCCAAATGTATACATAACATACGGAAGCGTACTACTGTATGCAGAAAAACTTATTATGAAAAGTTCTTGAAAAAATTTTGGCATACTATTAAAACGTGTACGTTGCAAAAAATGCATAAGCGGATCACTCATATATACAATACCCGCAGTAGCCAAAAAAGAAAGATGCAGAGAAACGTCGTGCAAAAGAATTTCTGGATTATGTATAACACTTAAAAACAACGATATGATGAGTGCCTGTTTCGCAACATATACTCTGTTACTTATCATAGCGAGAAGTGAAATAAAAGCCATGAGTGTTGCACGCATAACACTAGGAGAAGCACCAACCATACACACAAAAATAAAAATAGAAAAACCTGAAACAAAAATACGTATACCTCTAGGAAAAAAGGAGAGTAATGTCATTATGAAACTAATAATGATAACAATATTAAAACCAGAAAGAACTACGATATGTGAAAGTCCTGCGACTCGAAATGTATCAGACATTTCTTTGGGAAAAGATGAGGAACCGAAAAGCATACCTGATGCAAGTAACGACGCAGGACTATCTACATACATAGTTACACGTCTAACAAGATCATCTTTCCATCTCATAAGCATATGAGTAACCGTGTGAGGAACTTGATCTGTGACTTCAATCTTAGGATATAACATTTTACTTCCAACATGTTTGGTGTGCATGTAAGACACGTATTCAAAATGTTTACCATTATATTTTGTATCAAGATGAGGGTATATATTTTGAACTGGTAAAACTTTACCATACAGAGTAAGTGTGTCTCCTACCCTATAAGCAGGGTATAACGTCGTTGTAATTTCTACATCATAAAAATATTCATCTGATGATATATTTCTCACTTTAAAAATTTGATATTGATTCTTTGCTTCAATTGAAGAAATAATTGTTGCATTATATTCACATACATCATGACATACAAAAACATTTTTTTCTGCTATAAATTGAGTTCTAAGAATTCCTAAAAAAATACCAAAAGAAATAAGTATGGTGATGAGCGGTATTCTATACAAAGAGGCGGCGCTTACAGCGCCGCCTCTTTGTATAGAATACCACTCTCCTCTTTTTCCAAAAAAATACAGAATCACCTGAACAACACCAAGCGCAAAAAACATAACAGCTATCTCGCTTGCATACACAAGACTATCACCACACACAATACCCATCATAAAACTTACAACAAATATCAATGTTTGATTATGAGTAGTCATACCTACTTATAAAATAATGACTACGCGAGCACTGTGTAGTCTTTTTTTGACCCTCTATATAATTGCAAATTACTTGCATTATCAGCACACATAGTTGCTATGGTATCTGCTCGTTCATTCATAACAATACCAACATGTGCAGGTACATATTTCCATACAATTTTTACTCCACCTTTCTTTAATCTATCTTCTTCTTCCTTAAGAGCTACCCACAAATCTTTATTGAGTACTGGTTTTTTCGTTGATCCTATCCATCCTTTTTTTATCCATCCATCTATCCATTCTGTCATGCCTTTTTTTACATACTGACTGTCTGTACAGACTTCAATGTCTTCTACGCCAACCCCAACTTCTTTTAATCCAAAAAGCGCACCAGAAAGTTCCATTCTATTATTGGTAGTAAGATCTTCTCTACCACCCAATTCTATAACTTCTTCTTCTGTCATAATAACAGCAGCCCAACCACCAGGACCAGGATTACCCCTACTTGAACCATCTGTATATATTGTAATTTTCATACCCTTTAGTATACACGAGCTTCTTTTTTTATTCACCACATATCTTAATAAAAGCTTCTCGTAATTTAGTTTTATCATGACGAATAAAACTACGGAGACCACTCACAGTATCTGCTTTGTTATACGTAATAATTGTATCTGAAAGTAAATTATCTCGTATTACCCTTGTGTCATTACCCATATCATCTACAGTAAGAACACCATCACCTTCTTCCATTTTATAATACATAATTTGATCTTCGGACGGTGTACAATTATTAATCAAAATAATATCGACAGATCTACCTAAATAGCTTTCTATGTCATACACATAATCACTCACTTTCCAATGTAATGTATGTCCTTGTTTATTTGTTAAATTAACAGGAAATATAAGTTTTGCTTGTGTGTTACTTATAGCATCTTTACATCCATTAACAATAAGATTTGGTATCACAGAACAATAATAATTTCCTGGGCCAAGAATAATGTAATCGGCTGACAAAATAGCTTCTTTTGCATGCTTATTAAGTGCTACATCTTCTGTATATTCAACAGAAACCATACCTTTAGCTTAAATATCAGATGAATTAATACAATGCTCGCCTTTAAGGCAAGAATCATCTTTCATAATCATACGAAGTTCTGCTTTATTTGTAGTTATAGGTATTACTTTTCCTTTTACTTTTAAAATCTCTGAAGCTATCTCTACGCCAGAACCAAAATCACCAGTTACTTTTTCAAGTGCAGCAAGAAAAATATTTCCAAAAGAGTGACCGGTAAGAGTTCCTTCAGAAAATCTATACCCCATAAGACTTCTTACTATATCAGTATGCTCACTAAGAGCAATAAGACACTGTCTAACATCTCCCGGAGGAAGCACACCTAGCTCATCCCTGAGGACACCAGTAGAACCACCGTCATCTGCCATAGAGACAAGAGACGTGAGAGAAATATTTGGAATATCTTTAAGACCAGAAAGTATCGTATAACTTCCTGTACCCCCGCCAATTGTGACAACAGACTTCATATAAATACTCTATCATTTTTACACTTAATTCAAAAGAAGTGTATTTTATTTTTTAGAAATATCACCCTTGCTGTCACCTTTAATATCTATCATTTGTATTGGGCTTTGTATTCCTGGAGTCCACTCTGTTTTTATTTCGCCGTATCTCTTTTCATATTCAGCAACATTGTAGAGAAGCGACTGAGAAAGACGTTTCGCATGCTGAGGAGTAAATACATATGCACATTCATCTTCCCCAGAAGATAAACCAAATACAAAAAATTCAGGAGTTGCTCCTATGTTCACATTTTCACAAAATTCTTTAGGTATAGTACGTAAGTCCATATATAAGTGTTTTTATTGGTAAGTATTGTAAGCGTATCACTATTACACACTTTTGTCTCTTTACATAATTTTATTATATATAAAACATCATAAAGAAACCCTTTTGTACAGAGACAAATAGTTAATATTCTGAGAATGGCTCACAAAAAATTTTTTACAAAGACCCTTTGATCTTTACTACTCAGAGATACAAAACAATCAGGAGATTAGAGAGATTTTGTGGTTACAAAAATAACAAATTCCTATCCTCATCATCCATCTCTTCTCGAACACCTTCTCCATCCTCTTTTCGTGTTGTTGATGCGAGATGAACAATACGCTTACCAAACTTCTGCTCGAGAGCATCAATATGTTTATGTATAGTCTCGAACTTGCTCACCCTGTCTGTCTCACCGAACAAATCCATCTGAACTCCATTATTGTGTATAAGATTAAGTAATGTGATGCCTGTTGCTCTATAAAGAGTTTTTGAATTATATACCGTGTCGAACTTTTCTTCTACAGCTTTAATGAGTAACTCTGGAGCGTGTGTAGGTGCTGACAATGTAATAGTAGTCTGAACATACCTCATATGCTCATCCTTTATGAAAAAAGAAAGTTTTTTAGGCGTTAACATATAGTGCCTTGCCTTTGTACAAGCGTCCTCAATATGAAAAGATAATTGTTGTAACAGAAAAGCTTGATTAGATGTTGATGGATGAAATGTTCTTGTTTTTTGTATTGAAGCGTATTCTGTTTTTATAACTGGATTAATCTGCATACAATACTCACCATGTAACTCCTTCCACATAACATAATATGGTTTTGAGAAATGATCTAGAACCCAATCCTTTTCCTTCTCTTTCAAATCATATGCAGTAATAATACCCTTCTTTAACATATGCTCTTTAGTTGCTTTTCCTATCCCCCATATTTTTTCTATAGAAAACTGTTTGAGAAATGTATCCTTATTCTCCTCTGTAATAATCGTAAGACCGTTTGGTTTTTCCCATTTTGATGCAACCTTTGCGAGTACTTTATTTGGAGCGAGACCAATTGTTACCGAAAGGTCAAGTTCTTCTCTTACCTCCCTTTTGATACGTTCCGCAATTTCTTTATATGACATCTTAAGTGGCTTATCGAGTCCAGTAAGATCCGCAAAGCATTCATCAATACTATATTCCTCTACATCATCTGCATATCTACGAACGATATCAAACATTTTCTTAGAGTAAGCAACATATGACTTGTAGTCTCCCGAAAGGATAATCACTTGTGGGAAATTCTTTTTAACAGAATATATAGACATGGTACGGGTGATGCCAAGTGCCTTAGCTTCATATGAAAGTGCAGAGACTACCCCTCTCTCCTGTCCTGTTACCACAGGAAGTCCACGTAACGATGGATTCTTTGCAACTTCCACAGCCACGAAAAAAGCATCTCCATCCATATGTAGTATCGTTTTCTCTTGTACTCTATTTAGATTCGACATGCCCTATTTAGAAATAATATTAAGAATGAGTTTTATAATCTTTTCTTTATCATTCGGATCACTCTCAGCTACGAGTACGGTAATTGCGGTGAGCGCTTGCGGGGTGAGCTTGTTACTATCGAGCAACTTTGTTTCTTTGAGGAACCATATAAATGCAAAAGCACCTGATCGTTTGTTACCATCAGTGAACGGGTGATTCTTCACCATAAAATATAATATATGAGCAGCCTTTTCTTCAACTGTTGGATACATATCCACTCCACCGAATGATTGCATCACATTACCAACAATTCCTGAGATAGACCCCTTACTGCGTTCATTGCCAAAGACTTCTGTCGTCTCACCTCTTTCGATGAGTGCATTTCTGAGTTCATTCAAATTTTTGGAAACTTTGTCCACACTAAGCGTCACTTTCTTTTTTGTAAGCTTTCCTTCTGGTAACAGTTCTTTATCATATGCATCGAGCGAAAGCCATGTATCCGCGAATAATGAAATAAGTTCTACAGCATCCTTTTGGTTAACTGCGGAACTTTCTGGTAGTAATTTTTTAACATCATCAACAATAGAAAGAAAGTGGGCATAGTTTTTTACTATTCGTTTCTTATCCACCACGAAACCATCTACAATGTAGTTACGTAATGTTTTTGTTGCCCACTTCCTGAATTCAATTGCTACTTTTGAATTTGTTCTGTACCCAACCCCTAAAATTACATCAAGTGAGTACAATGTTACAGGTTTATCTGAAATAGCATTATGCATTTTTTGCATATTGCTTTTTTCTTCAATTTCCCCGTCTTTAAATAAATTTTTAATGTGACGAGAAACAACAGACTGGTCCACACCAAAAATACTAACAATTTCTGCTTGTGTAGCCCACACCGTCTCACGACCAACATCACCTTTTAATTCAATTGCCCCAGACTTAGCTTGATAGATAACAAGATTATTTTTAATTGGAGCTTTTACACTATTTGTCTTAGTTGTATTTTTTTTCTTCATACTTTAATTGTACTCTTCTCATCGCTAGCATTCTATAGAACAAACAGTTAACATCTTTTTGTGCTTTTGACTATACTTAGTATACTTAACAAATGAAACCAAAATTTAACATTGATCAATTTATAAATGAAATCGAGATAACTGACACCAATCAGAGCGAAAGAACAAAAGCGATTGAGCGAGAAAAAGTTGTAACCCTCTATAGGAAACTTTTAGACAAAGTTATCGAATGGGCAAATAAAGAAGGTTTAGAAATATCCTCAGTTAAACGCTTAGGAGGTGGTTTTGTAAATGCTGTTATTTTAGTAGAAACTGTTGAAGGTAAATCTGTAGTAGTAAAAACATTTGAGGACAAAGAAGATGCCTCTAATAACAAGAAAGCTAAAACTATTATCGACACTATATCCACCTCAGATGAGCCCATGTTAAGTAAAGTGCTTTCTTGGTTAGATGAAACAACTATTGTGACTGAAAAAGTTGAAGGAGAATCTATTAGAAAAAAAATGGAAAAACTAAACAGTGATAGCATTTCTCAAAATGAAGCTAATGGATACCTTAAAACACTTGGGGCAATGCTTGGTAATTTACACGAAAGAACGGAACAAGGTGCTAAGGAATATGATACATCTTTATTTGAACATGACAGAGAAAAGATTAAATCACATTTGAGTCGTTACATCCCTGACCCAATATCCATTTCGGTTTCTTTTGATAGTTTGTGTGAAATGATCGATAGAAACACTGAGCCGGATTATATATCATACGTCCACGGAGACGCACACGTAGATCAGTTTTTTTGCGCACCAAATGAAGACGTTGTAACTATAGTTGATTATGATTCAATGCGACAAGGTGACCCAATGGCAGATCTAGCTAGAACTGTGAGCAGTATACGAGCGTGGTCAAAGAAAATTAACATGAGTCAAACAAAAGAAAGTGATCTTGTCAGGTCGCTCGTAAAAGGATACCGTGAAACACGTGTAGAAAAAATAGACAGTGAAGATTCTGAATTTGATTATATTAAAGTTATTTGCTACGAAATCAGACTCTATTTAATTGAAATGCCTCAGTTCAATGAATTAAGAAACAAAATCAAAGCAAAACTTGTAAACCCTGAGAATCAGTTATTTTCTAGTGAAAAAGCTTTGTATACGCAAATTTCAGCAAACCCAACAATATTAGAATCAGAAAACTTTAGTATTTTTACTCAGGACGAATTAAGTAAAATGAAACACATGTGTGATGTATTAAACCGTATTAATGAATGTATTGAATATTTAATCCATATTGAAACGGACTAATACTTTAAAAAAGTATAGTATGAAATTCGAAAATTATAGAAATGAATTAGTAGAAGAGTTACGTAAACTAAGACAGGAAGGTTCTAACGATGATGCTAAAAATCAAGAAGAGGAAAAACTTTCAACAAGATAATGACTTCAATATTATCGAAACATCTGAATTGAAATAGTACTCTATAAAATGTGTTTTATGTACAAGGACTACTTTCTAACTGTTAAAATATTCATCACTCTCAATTTCAACTCAGTAGAATAAATAGCTAATAACACAAAAAAAAGCGAAACCTTGTAAGCTTCGCGTTTCTCTGTTTTATACATTCTTTTGAAAAATAGTTTATATATCAAAATGCATTTTCATTCCTTTTAGTATAGCAAATATATTGTACAGCTATTATAGTTACACAATATCCTTGATTCGAAGTCGTAGCTCCATCTTTCCTCCAAAATAACTTTTTTCAAGATGGGCAAGAAGTGTATGTGGTTTCTTTGCTTTTTCTTCAAGATCTTTTGATGCGAAAAAGATGATTGCTTTCATGGGAGCGAAAGGTGTAGCCTTTCGCTCATATATCACTTCAAGATGTTCCCCTTTCTTACCGAACCATCGTACAGACTGAGCTACAACATTGGTAAATGCAAATAGTGGCTTAGGATTACCAACACCAAACGGAGCAAGAATATCAACTGCATTGTGTGTCGTAAGTGTTATATCATCAAAAGTAAGTTCTGTATCTGGAACAAATGTCTCATCAGCAATTTGTTTAACAAGAATATGCTTATACGCTTCATTGAGCGCATGAGATAATTCATCAACCCTATCTAATGTACAAGAAAACCCACCAGCCTGTTCGTGTCCACCAGAATGAGTTATGATACCAGGAAACATATCTTGCACTTTTGTCATAAGCTCAACAACGTGCACTTCACCTTTTGAGCGACACGATCCCTTCACTGTTGTTTTATCGTCACCCTGCCCCCACACAAATGTTGGCTTCCCTGTTTCATCAATTATCTTTTGAGCAACAAGTCCGAGTATTCCAGGACCCCACGACAAATCTCCTACAGCAACTACATCCGAATCAGCAGATTCGCGGCTTGGCCGTAAACTATTAAAATCAATAGCTCCAGTTATATCCTTCACACTCTCTTTTCTTTCCATATTCATAGCTTCCAAATCTTCTACATACCCTTGTGCTTTCACAGAATCTTTCTCATACAACATATGATGTGCTTGTATTGGATCACCCATTCTTCCTGCTGCATTGATGCGTGGTGCTATAGTAAAAGCGATATCTTCTTCTGTAAGATTTTCTTTTGATACTTTCTGCATACGAAATATCTGATTAAGGCCGTGACGTTTTGTTTGTCTAAGTACTTTAAGTCCAAAATATGCAAGTGCCCTATTTTCCTTTTGAAGTGGTACCATATCAGAAATAGTTGAAATGCCAACAAGATCAAGAAGCCATTTTTCATATCCTTCTTTAAAGCCAGAAACTGTTTTTATAACTTCAGATAATTTTCCTTTTTTTGTTTTATTTTTTTTAAGTTCATAAAGTAAAGCACATACCAATTTCCAGGCAACAGCACAACCACAAAGCATATCATCATGATATGTACACATATCTTGCTTTGAATTAATCACGGAAACAGCATTAGGTACCACTTGCCCACCCCCATCTTTATGTATTGGTAAATGGTGGTCAGTAACAATAACATCAATACCTATACTTTTTGCATATGCAACTTCATCAATATTCGTAATAGCTAGATCCACAGTAATAATAAGACTAACACCAGCACTTTTAAGCTTGTCTAATGCGTCAGTATTAATTCCATACCCTTCATTATGTCTATGAGGAACATATATCAGTGCAGAGTACCCAATGTCATCAAAAAAAGTACGAAGTAGAACACCCCCTGGAATACCATCACAATCATAATCACTATATATAGCTATTTTTTCTTCAAGCTTAATCGCATCTATAACTCTTTTTACAGCCACATCCATTCCATATATATCAAAAGGATCACCAATATGTTTTTCATAAGACGGAAACAGAAAATCCTCAATATCTTTTATTTCTTTTATGCCACGTTTTTCTAATAACAATTTTGTTAATGGATGTAATGTTTCAACAGAAAAAGCTTCTTTCATGTATATGAGAGTATAGCAAGAAATACTTAATAATAATCTGTTTCTACAAAAAGGCGGCTTCTTACGAAGCCGCCCAAATTCTTTTAATTATCACCAATTGAAATTACTGTATATGAAGCACAAAAAGCATATTAGTTGACCCAGAAACCTTAAACGGCACACCAGCAGTAACTACGACAGTATCACCCTTCTTTACAAGTTTCATACTTTTCAAAAGTAAAGGTATTTCATGTATAGCATTATCAAATCCAACGATATCAGGAACAAGTAATGGCACAACACCACTAGAAAGAGAAAGCTCTCTTACAACGTCAAGATGCGATGTAACAGCAAGCACAGTATGACTTTTTGTAAAACGAGAAATAAGTCTAGCTGTTTCTCCTGACTCTGTAAGCGCAACAATAAATTTTGCACGTAAACTGTCTGCAACAGACACCACAGCATCACTAATCACATTTCCAACCTCAACGTCACCATCGTACGCTTCACTAGCTTCCATTTCCCCTTCTATAGAAAGAGCAATTTTTGTCATCATCGATACAGATTCTACAGGGTATTCACCAAGAGCACTTTCTTCTGAAAGCATAACTGCATCTGTTCCGTCAAAAATAGCATTCGCCACATCAGACACTTCAGCGCGTGTTGGCACAGGACTATGTATCATAGATTCGAGCATTTGCGTCGCTGTAATAACAGGCTTTCCAAGATAATTACATCTAGCAATAATTTCCTTTTGATAAATAGGCACTCTTTCTGCGGGTACTTCAATAGCAAGATCGCCACGTGCAACCATAACACCGTCTGTTGCTTCAAGTATTTCAGTAAGATTATCCATTGCTTCTTGTGTTTCAAGTTTTGAAATAACCATCACATGTTTCTTTGCTTTTTTGATACTTGTTTTAAGTTCTATTACATCACTAGAAGCTCTCACAAAAGAAAGAGCAACCATATCAACACCAAAAGAAAGTCCCGCTTGTAAATCTTTCTTATCTTTATCTGTAATAGATTTCACAGAAAGATATGCTCCTGGAACATTAACACCTCGTCTTGGTTTGAGTTCGCCCCCTACAATAATCTTACATGTAATCTCGTTTCCTACCACTTTTTCAACTTCAAGTTTTTTCTTTCCGTCATCAAGCATGATAATAGAACCTTTTTTTACTTCCTGAGGAAGTTTTTCATAATTAATATATATTTTCTTATCATTCCCAACAATCTTTTCTGAAGTAAGTATTATTTTCTTACCAGCTACAATAGTAATAGTTGGTGTTTCATATTCCCCAGTTCTTATTTTAGGTCCAGCTAGATCAAGCAAAATTGCAACCTCTTTATTTTTATTCTTTGCAGCACTTCTTATATTACCAATAACTTTTTCCAAAAAGGTATGATCACCATGACTCATATTAATACGAGAAACATTCATACCAGCATCAATAAGTTTTTCAAGCATTTCTATATCCATACTGTTTGGACCGATCGTTGCGACTATTTTTGTTTTTTTGTTATCAATCATATTAATTATTTATTTGTATAGTAAAAAGTTAGTATATCAAAGATATGTCATATATAATAAAAACCACTTTATTTTCATAAAGTGGTTTTAAAACTTAAAAAAAGAAAAAGGATAATTCTTTTCTGTTACTATCTAGCTTGGCAATTTAACACATGAACCCATTAAATGGGCTGATGACCCAGATCCAAAAATCATAACAAAATCAACAAGTCCATCCTTAGTTTCATGTAAAAAACAATACTGAGGACCGTTTATTTTTTCAGCTTCATCCTGGAGTTTAACTTCCTTAGTAAAACCCATCCTGATAGCTTCTTGTCTGGTTATAAGAATATATCTTGCAGCCAAACTTTGAGAAACAAGAGAGAGAAGGATCAATAAAACAAAAAAGAACTTTTTCATACAAAACCTCCAAAAGTTAAACAAAAAAAACTCTGGTATAAGCTTAATTTCAAACTTTTTCATTTCAAAAAAATCAATTGTATCAACCTCAATATAACATGTGTCAATAATATGCTTTGTTAAAACTTGTCCAGTAACTTCAAAAAAAACATTTTCATCCCAAAGACTAGAACACCCTTCTTCTGGGGATACAATAACTACATGTATCTTATCTCTAGATTCACAATACCTTGCTGGCAAGGTTTCAAAGAGTAATTCTGTTACGTCTTTTTTCTTTTATAACATGGGCTATTTTGACCATATTTCATGAGTCCCTCTTTTTTTATATTACTTAAACATCCTCTATCTTTCTACCACATTACTTACCACTATGTCAATACACTGTCTTGTTTTCACAAAATCAAAGAAATCATTAAAATCATAATAAGCTTCTGCAATCCCCTTATCATCAGAAACTTTCATTTTTTAACAAATGACATTTTAAATTCATCAACAAATGACCATTTATAAAAAATCAACTAGCTACATACTATTAATAATTTTTATTATATTAACCCCTTAGGTTCTTTATAAAAGACAAATTACTATAAGGCTTATAAATCAATGTCTTTTATAAAGGACATTTATTGTTTTACCTTAAATTGCTTGCGAATTTGCTGAACCTTTTCTTTATTCTTCTCTTCCATTTCATCTTTACCAGCTCTTCCCAACTTAGAAAGATCATCCACTGATAGTTTCATAAGAAACGCAGCACGCTCATCCAAATACACTTCTGTATTTTTTTCTGGGTTTTCGAGAACTTCGTCAAACAAAGCATGTAAAACATAACCAATCTTTGGACCTGCCGTTTCCTGTGTAACGTCCATAATACGTTTCCCGTCTGTTTTGAGCATCTTTAAACTAATAGGATCCTGAAGAGCTTCTTCAATCATAGATTCATACATACGAAGCCTATATGGCTCTTCTTTTGGCCTTCCTGTGCCTATTCGATCGCAAATACGAAGATTCACTAGATCCCAAATATTATCCTTTCCTACGTTCGTTATAAGCCTTCTGACAGCAGATATCGTAATCTGTTCCGTGTCAGAAAAGAACATATGCCAACGAACAAACATAGAAACCTTATCCGTTAAGTCTTTAGGGAACTTTAATCTCTCCATTATTTCACGTGTAACGCGTCCACCTACGACATCGTGACCATAAAACGTATAATCCCCTTTCTCTTTTGAGAAACGCCTTGTTTCTGGTTTTGCTATGTCATGGAATAATGCAGAGAGTCTCACGTGTAACGGCCATTTTTTATCTGCTGAATGCTGAAGAGTTCGTAGATTATGTTCCCAAACATCAAAACTATGAGCCTGATTCTGCATAACCCCTATTCCTTTTTCGAGTTCAGGAACAACAAATCTTAAAATAGAAAGTTCTTTCATGAAAATAATCCCTCTCATTGGATAATCGGTAATGAGTAATTTGCAAAATTCATCTTTAATTCTTTCACGTGAAATGTTTATGAGTAAATCACTGTTTCTTTCTACACTTTCACGTGTAACGGTATCAATATCAAAATCTAACTGACTCATAAACCGAACGGCTCTCATAAGTCTAAGCCCATCTTCTTTAAATCTAAGATCCGCATCTCCAACTGCTTTAAGTATTTTATCTTTAATTGCAGATACTCCGTCAAAAGGATCAATAACTTCTCCAGTAATAGGATTATATGCTATAGCGTTACATGTGAAATCTCTTCGCTTTAGATCGTCTTCTATATGTTTACTCCACATAACTTCATCAGGATGACGATTATCTGAGTACGTTGTTTCTAAACGATATGGTGTTACTTCAACTATTTTAACTGTTTCATCACTACACACAGGTAAATTTTCTTCACCACATGTTACAACCCCTACCGTTCCAAATGAGTTTTCATAAAAAGTTTTTGGGAACAGAGCTATTATCTCTTCAGGTGTTGCATTTGTTGTTATATCAAAATCTTTAGGTTTCACACCCATAATAAGATCACGAACACATCCTCCAACAAGAAACGCTTCAAAAGAAGCACCTTGTAATACTGCGAGAACCATGAGAACCTCTTTTGGTATTGTTATACCTTGTAATTCCTGTATTTGTTTCATAGATTATGCTAGTATAGCATTATAAAATAAGCTTCCATGGTGAAATGGATATCACAACGGTCTTCGGAACCGTCGTTCCAGGTTCGAATCCTGGTGGGAGCACAAAAATAAGAGTGAAACGAGTACTTTTGTACTCCCACAGCATATCACCTGCGTGATATGCGTCAGGATTCGAAAGTTCGGAGTATGTTTTGCTAGCAAGCAAAACAACGAGAAGCGGCTGATTAGTAAATCATGCCATGAGGCCAAAGCGAGTAAATTTTTACGAAAAAAATTTAACTTGTGGGAGAAATTCCTGGTGGGAATACTTACATCAAAAATACTTCGTGACCGAATCCTGGTGGAATTAAGTTTAAGAAACGTTACACATGTAACAAGCATGGTTAATTTCCAATGTTTCACTGATAAAGAAATTAAGAACTCAGAGGAATCGGTCACTTCGTCTCGTTTAAGATTTATTTTTATTCAAAACTGCGTCCAAGACGTGAATATAGTGACTCAGAATTACTAATTCAAAAATAAAAGACTTCTCGCTTGTTCCAAGAACCGAATCTGCTGATTCGCCTATTCGATTCTCCACGCAAGCCAAGCGGTTGGCTTGCTTACATACACAAAATTCTCGTTTCACTCGTATTTTGTGCGGCGTAGGAGAATCGAACTCCTGTCTCAACCTTGGCAAGGTCGTGTTCTACCACTAAACCAACACCGCATTGATTGTCATTCTAACATGAGAAATGTACATTGAAAAGATTTTTTGTTAATAAGTAGGATATACTATAAAAGTCTTGAAGACTTTTATAAAAATACTTACATAAAGGAAAAACCAAACTGTGGATAACCCTGTGAGTAGCGTGTATAAGAGACAGGTGTTAAGGACTTACAAGACATTGAGGACAGAGCTTACTATTCCAATAAAACCTTATAGGTAAAGGTATTTTAAAAAGTCATCATTATTTTTTGATATATACATAAGACAGACGTTTCACGTGAAACAATTTTTATACACAATATTTTTTATGGCAGAACATAATGAAATAGGGAAAATAGGAGAAGAAATAACAAGGAAATTTTTACACTCTTGTAATTTTATTCTTATTGAATGTAATTACAGAACTCGCTTTGGTGAAATAGACATTATTGCCAAAAAAGACAACAAACTACACTTTATTGAAGTTAAAAGTGTAAAAGTCAAAAATTTTGATACTCTAGATAAACTTACTATTAAACCAGAAGACAATTTAACTTTTGCTAAATGGTCAAAACTTATTATAACTATCGAGCAATACTTAAAACACAAAAACGTTTCTCATGAAACACGTTTTCAAATAGATTTAGCTTGTGTATATGTTAACACTGAAACAAGGCAGGGACTTGTAAAACTACTAGAAAATGTACACAAAGAAAAACTATAAAAGACCAGCATTATGTTGGTCTTTTATATTAGTCGGAATGCCGGGATTCGAACCCGGAGTCACCTGGTCCCAAACCAGGGATGTTAGCCGTTACACCACATTCCGATATTTGTACACATAAAAGTTTCTATAACTTTATCTATGTATACTATCATATTTTTAAAAAAATGCATGTGTTTTTTACAATGTGTAAATCACTACTAGAAAAAAAATAGAAAATATAGTAGTATAGTAAATATAAGCGGTGTTGGTTTAGTGGTAGAATGCCTGCCTTCCAAGCAGGAGACAAGAGTTCGATTCTCTTACGCCGCACAAAGATATACAAAAATACGAAGTACTTTACTTCGTATTTTTGTATATACAGTAAAAATAAAACACTTCCTTTTTATGGAAGTGTTTTATTTTTGTAAAAAATTACAAAAGAGGGGGTTAATTACTTAACTGCATCCTTAAGAGCTTTAGCTGCTGAGAACTTAGGCACCTTTGTTGCAGGAACCTTAACTGTCTCACCAGTCTTTGGGTTACGAGCTTCACGAGCTTTACGTAGCTTTACAGAGAATTTTCCAATACCTGCAATAGCTACTTCATCTCCTTTTGAAAGGGTTTTTGTAATAGTACCAAAAACTGCCTCTACCACTTCTTCTGCTTGTACTTTTGTTGAGCCGAGCACTGCGTGTACTGCTTCAACGAGACCTGCTTTGTTCATATGAGTTAATGTTATTGATGTTGTGTTTTCCTAGGACCACCACACCAAAAAATAAATTTATTAATCTCCCCGTATGCATATAGCAAACGATAGGATAAAATAAGTATATAACGCTAGGTTTTTTGTGCAAGTCATAAAAACATATATTTAAAAAAAGTCAAAATAAACTACATTACAATTATGTAGTCAGTATAAAAATATGACACTAGTTTACATATCTCACAATTAGATACGTTCCTATAAAAGAACCAATTAATAAGGGTATTAGGTACATATAGTTTTTTTATACGAAATAACTGTGAATGCTGTTAATACATGAATAAGAGATCCGGAGACAGCGGATTGAAAGGCTTTCTTTTCCACAACTTTAATTGTATAGAGTGCATATAGTGCATCTATACATAATGTTGCAACAAGAACAGAAAAAAATATAGTAACTGATATGTACGTAAGCATACAATACAGTAAGCGCGGCCGAAGGCCGCGCTTACTGTATTTTTTTAAAATAATGTTGCAACTTTATCTAGCAAACTCAATTGAACGAGATTCACGTATAACATGTATTTTTATTTCACCAGGAAAACGTAACTCTTGCTCAACACGAAGTGCAATATTACGAGCAAGATTTCTTGCTTCTATATCATTAACAAGGAGAGGGGACACGAAAACACGTATTTCCCTTCCTGCTTGAAGAGCATATACCCTCTCAATGCCCGTAAATGACATTGCAAGGGCTTCCAAATCCTCAAGACGCTTAATATACCTATCCACTGTATCACGTCTTGCCCCAGGTCTTCCTCCGCTTATAGCATCAGCAACTTGAACTATAACACTTTCAACAGTTTCGTACGGATATTCTTCATGATGTGCCTGCATAGCAAGAATAACACGTTCGTCTACTCCATACTTTGCAAGTATCTTTCTTCCTATTTCAACATGAGTACCTTGTATTTCATGATCCACAGCTTTTCCTATGTCATGAAGAAGGGCTCCAGCTTTTGCAACATGCACATCTGCACCAAGCTCACTAGCTAAAACACCAGCAATATGAGCCATTTCTATTGAATGATCAAGCACATTTTGCCCATAGCTTGTTCTAAAATATAAACGACCAATAATTGGAATAAGTAAAGGTGGTACAGACAGAAGTCCGCACACAAGAACAGCTTCTTCTCCTTTTTTTTGCATAAACACACCGATGTCTTTTTTTGCTTTTTCTAAACACTCTTCAATTTTTGCAGGTTGTATACGTCCATCTTTTATAAGCATTTCAAGCGCATTCTTTGCAATTGCTCGACGTACAGGATCAAAACAAGAAATAACAATACCATTTGGAACCTCATCAACAAGAACTTCAACACCAGAAAGCCTTTCAAAAGATTTAATGTTACGACCTTCTTTCCCTATCACTTTTCCTTTTATTTCTTCATCAGCAATTTCAACAGTAGCTGTCATAAACTGAGAAATAGGGCCATTCGCTATACGATATATACTACTTACCAATATATCTTTTGCTTTCTCTTCAAACCTCGCTTCTCCATCTCTGGTTAACTTTAAAAGTCTCGATTGTATATCTTCTTCTCCTTCTTTGATTATTTTTGAAAAAAGAACATCTTTTGCTTCTTTTTCTGAAAGAGAAGCTATTTTCTCAAGTTCTTTACGTAAACCTTTTTCTTTTTCTTCTATTCTTTCTTTTATCACTTGCATTTCTTTACTTTTTTCTCGCAAAGAAGCAATTTCATCTGAAAGGGAAGTGTCTCTCTTTATAAGCTCTTGCTCACGAATATCCAAACGTTCTTCTTGTTTCCTTATACGTTCTTCACTTCTTTTCATTTCATCTCGAAGCAAGCTTGCTTTTGTTAGTGCTTCGTCTTCAATACTACGAGCATCACGCTTAGCTTGAAGTATTTTCTCTTCAAGTTCTGCTTCGATAGAGCCACGACGAGAAGCTGCTACGTAATGACGAATAACATAACCAGTTACACCACCAATAATCAAAACAACAGCACCTTCAACAAGAAGTATCGGATTCATGTTACTTAACAACCTTAGGTTTTAACACCTGATCTACGATCCCATATTTTTTTGCCTCATCCGATGACATCCAATAGTCTCTATCACTATCTTTTTCTATTTGTGCTTTTGTTTTACCTGTTGCAGTAACAAGCATTTCATATAACTTATCTTTAAGTCTGAGTATGTGCTTTGCTGTTATTTCGATATCTGACGCCTGACCTTCAACACCTGTAAGCGGTTGATGTATCATCACTTCTGAGTTTGGAAGTACATATCTCTTTCCTTTTGCCCCTTGAGAAAGGATCATTGCACCCATAGATGCCGCCATTCCAGTACAAATCGTTGATACATCAGGTTTAATATGATGCATAGTATCTATAATAGCCATACCAGCCTGAATGCTTCCACCAGGGGAGTTAATATATAGCGTTATATCTTTTTTTGGGTCTTCTGATTCAAGAAAAAGAAGTTGAGCCACAACAAGAGATGCTGTATGCTGATTTACTTCATCGTG
This sequence comes from Minisyncoccota bacterium, assembly GCA_018063165.1. GTDB lineage: Bacteria > Patescibacteriota > Minisyncoccia > Phycocordibacterales > UBA5272 > UBA11704. The sequence continues at coordinate 56,832 of JAGOQU010000004.1, forward strand.
AAGAAAAATAATTCTTTCTTTTAACAGACGTGAGTAGATATCGTACGCACGTTCACCGAACTGACTTTTTTCAATAACTGTTGGAATTAACATACAAATATAATCAAATTATAGAGATTACAAAACAGTTTTAATACTGTTTTTTTATTTAATAATACACACAAAAAATAATTCAAAAAGGTATAAATTCTGGGAATACACTCATTCTTTTCTTTACTGGATACTCGCACTATACCATAAGAGTTGAAAGCTGTATTTATTGACAGAATATAAAAAATATGGTAGGACATGGTGACCTTAGTTACTCTTTATTATTAGAAGGTAAAAACACTTTTATGGAACCTATTATTTCTGAAACATCTACAGGGCTTGTTGTAAGCATTGATGGTGTTTCTTACCTTATGGAATGGATTGACTCTATGCTCAAAGTTACTGGACCAGATGTTTGTTATTACATTGTAGAAACAGCACGTGGTATAGAACAGGCGAATTGCGCATTAAACACTTTTATACTGCTTATTCCTAACTATTAAAGAGTTACCCAAATGTTTATTGTTATGAAAAAAATTATACTATCGTGTATATTCTTATGTGTTCCATTTTTTAGTTATGCAGAAACAGACAGTGGTGTAATTTCACATACCATACTACAAGACATCAACATATACAGAAAGGCATACAATCTTCCACCAATACAAGAAGAAACTTCTTTATGTAAGCTCGCAACCACAAGAGTTAAACAAGTTATATCAGATTGGAGCCATGATCAATTCCAAATTGAGATTGATGCGATAGAAAATATGAATGGGGTGTTCTATGAAAATCTAGCAAGAACATATACAACGAAAGATGTTGTATATATGTGGAGTCTTTCAAAAAATGGACACAATGAAACAATGCTTAGATCTGATATGGTATACGGGTGTGTTGCTAAAGTAGGGGAAACATATGCATTTGAAGGATATTCTCCTAAGTAAAGAGTAATTTAGAAAAAAATATAATTCCTTATGTTTATATAAAAAGCCTTTAATATAAGGCTTTTTATGTTTTATTGTGTAATAAACTGCTTGACAAAATAGCATTTATATGATACAATAATAACATCAGTTAGGTATTGAAATTGGTTCAATATATAACGATATTGCTCTTTAACTTTTGGAGGTTATCATGTGGACATTCATTAAAACCGTTATGAATTTTGTATTAAAATACAAGATTCAGATCTGGCTCGGCCTTTCAGTTTTCGTGCTCCTCTTTGTTGATGGGTATCGCATACAAGGATTCTTGTCTACTATTGTTGCAGGGGTTGTCCTCACCAACAACACTGGTAATGTGTTAAACTTTTTTGTTAAGTATCTCACGATACTTGTCAAAAAGTTTTTCTTCATTGCCGTCGGAGGAAAGGGGGTGTCGCTCTCATTATTTGCCAACGGCACACTTCTTATGCTCGTTGGAATGATGAGCGCCAACCCTCTTATCCCAGCAATCGGAGGAGTGGGCATCATCCTCAGTATTATTGTTGCTGTGGGAAACGCAGCCAATAAAAAATAATACTACCCCGTTAAAAGCGGTCCTTACGGACCGCTTTTTTTAATTTTGTATACCACCAGAAAGAAAAAACCCCTGCATTATAGGTCCGAATAATTTCAGACACATAATGCAGGGGTTTCTCAAAAAGAGATTATAGCTACATGGGAATCACTTCCTAAAAGCTGATAAAAGAACTAATCTAAAACTATTCTAGCAATATCTAGGCATATGTATGTAGTTTTATATATAAGTAAACAGGTAAACTTTAAGGGTTTTTATTGTGTGGAGATCTAATTGTGATCTTTATGGTCCACGATGGAAAGAACAATGTTGTGGTAGAAGGTTGTGCGCAAAACTTGATATCCCGATTAACGCACGGGTGAGCGTTTTTGGTCACGTCCTCTACCCTGTCCTTAATAGTACTCCTACTGTCTCTTATGCGCAAGTGTCCTTATGTGTATATCTGTGGATAAGTCTTTTAGATAAGGATATCTCTATAAGACTACTTCTTCCCATGACAAGAACTTTAGACCACACCCTGTGAACAACAAAGACATCTACAGAACACTGTGTCTTATATTTTATGTCTAAAAAAATTATCACTATATTAAATAAACTATATTATAAAAAAATAAAACCCCTTGCATGGTACACGCGAACTGTATTCGTGTACACAATGCAAGGGGTTTTGGTAAACATAGATGTTTACGAAACGAGATAATAATATCTACATGGGAATCACTTCCTAAAAGATAATTATTCTAAAAAAAGAAACGTAAGTAAACAGGTAAACTTTAAGGGTTTTTATTGTGTGGAGATCTAATTGTGATCTTTATGGTCCACGATGGAAAGAACAATGTTGTGGTAGAAGGTTGTGCGCAAAACTTGATATCCCGATTAACGCACGGGTGAGCGTTTTTGGTCACGTCCTCTACCCTGTCCTTAATAGTACTCCTACTGTCTCTTATGCGCAAGTGTCCTTATGTGTATATCTGTGGATAAGTCTTTTATAAGAAAATACCTCTTTCAAAACATCTTACAAAGATTGTCTCTTCTTTATGATTGCAATGTCTTTTGGCTTAACGTAAGCTAGATACTATATGCGATTACATCGCTTTTATGTATCACAACCCCTTGGTGAAGAAGTTGTAATAGAAAACGTTTCAATACTGAAACAATGGTTAAAGGTTTTTAGATATACAAAAAATGATTCTGTTATTCTCTTTAATGGAGATGGTTTTGATGTCACATACACCATTGAAGAAATAACCTTACAAAAAGGTATACTTGTACAAAACAGTAAGTTGGCTTCATACATACCAACTAAAAAAATAAAACTATATCTTTCTCTTATTAAAAAAGATAACTTTGAGTTTGTCGTTCAGAAAGCAACAGAACTTGAAGTGAGTGAAATCATACCCGTACTTTCAGAAAGATCAGAAAAGAAAAATCTTAATAAGGAAAGACTTATAAAAATTGCAACAGAAGCATCCGAACAGTGTGGGAGGGGGGATGTGCCTACTATTTCTGACATCCTAACACTTAAAAAAGCACTTGAAACTATGCACAAAAATGAAGATACTTTTGTTCTACAGATGAATGGTATTAATATTTCTGAAACACGTACTAAAAACACATCCAATACAATATCGCTCTTTATTGGGCCAGAAGGTGGATGGAGCGTTGTAGAGGAGGAATTATTTAAGAATATGAACATTGTATCAATTTCATTGGGAAACACTGTTCTACGAGCAGAAACAGCCTCCATAGCGGCACTTGCATTATTTAAGTAAGTTACACGTTTTAGTTGTGTTACACTTTATGTACCCGAAAGGGTATTTAATTTTCTTTTATTTCTATGAAATCTTATTATCCACTTGTTTCTCGTTCGCTTATAGCATTACTTTTTGTATTTGCGGGTATTCAAAAAATAACCGAATTCACAGGAACCACTACTTATGTTGACGCTCTTGGTGTTCCTTTTCCGGTATTAGCTACTATACTCGTTATTATTATAGAAGTTCCTATTGCTCTTATGTTTGTATTCTGTCCTAAGAGAGTGTGTGCATCTGGTCTTGCGTTGATTGCATTTACTATACTTGCAACAGCACTAGCACACAACCCTTTCACAGCAACAGACGAAGCATTCAAAATGACGCTCACTATGGCTCTTAAAAATATCGCTATCATTGGTGGTATTCTTGCTGCTATTATGCAGTGTGAATGTGACAAATGTCTAACAACTAAAAAAGAAGGTGCTCATACATCTCATAAAAAATAACGAGTAGAGTTTTTATTAACAGCATAAAAGCGCGGCCGAAGGCCGCGCTTTTATGCTGTACAAAAACTTTTTATAGAATTACTTACTTTCTTCTAAAAACTTCAACACTTTCTCATTAGTAAGTGCCTGATAGAGATACGCCTTTGCACGATGTTCATCTGCATCTTGTACCGTTGCCAGAATACGAACAAGCTCTACTTCTATTTCTTCTTCGGTTGCAGTTAATTTTTCAATTTGTGCAATCTTATGAAGGAGAATTTGGCTTAATGCACGCTTTTCTGCATCCTTTCTCCAATCTGCTTTAAGTTCTTCTTCTGTTTTCTTAGAGTGAGCCAAATATTCCTCCCACGTCCCACCAAAACGAGCTATATCTTGTTTCATTTGTGCAAGCATTGTAGCTAGTTCACCCTCAACAACAACCTCAGGAATATCTGATTTTGTTTCCTCAACCAACTTTTCCATAATTCTACTACGACGCTTTTCTTTAAGTTTTTGCTCTTTTTCGATTTTTAAATTTTCTCCAACTTTTGCTTTAAGATCATCAAGACTCTTAAAAGTATCACCAAAACTCTTTGCAAAATCATCATCTAATTCAGGTAATAGGACTTCAACTTTATTAGTCTGCTGACTCGTCTTTGCTTCTCCTTCATGATTACAATTCTCATCATGAACATGTTCGTTTTGTGTCGCACGACCTTTTCTAAGCTCTTCTAGAACGTCTACGATATCTTTATCAGTAACATCTACTTTTTCGTCATCCTTAACTGCATTTTTTGCTATTTTTTTATACTCAGGAAGTGTAACCTCCGGCATAACCGGCACAACAATAGTGAGTTCGAGTGGGTTAGCTTTTGCAATCTTTGTGATTGTTACTTGTGGGTCAGATATAGGGGACACCTTATGTTCTTCAACAGCTTTCACATATGCGTCACGTAGAGCAAGGTTGGCCATCTCCTCTAAAATAATCATATCGCCATATTTCTTAACAATTAGATTTTCTGGTGCATTACCTTTTCTAAAGCCATCAATCTCAACCACTTGTTGTACAGCAGATAAACCTTTTGCGTGATATGCTTCAAATTCTTCAGACTCAATAACGATTTTAAACTCAACTTCTGACTTTGGTAAATTCTTTTTTTCAATTTTCATATAAACAATAACTAATTAAATAATAATCAAGAACTATATATGTAACCGCTTTTTATTTAGTTATATATTTTGGTAAGTCTTTATAAAGAGCAATAGCTTCTTTAATAACATTTTTTGCATCTTCTGCTCCACGTACACCATCTATAGTAACAACCTTCTTCTGTATTGTTTTATAGGTTTCAAAAAAATGAATAATTTCTTCAATGGTATGTTGATTTACATCAGAAAGATCCTTAATATTCTTAAAACGTGGATCTTCAGTTGGAACAGCAATGATTTTTGCATCACTATCACCACCATCAACCATATCTATTACAGCAACAGGGCGAGCATTAAGCAAAACACCTGAAATAAGCGGATATGTTGTAAGCATAACAACATCAAGAGGGTCACCATCATGCCAGTGTGTTTGAGGAACAAAACCATAATCAAATGGGTAATCTTGTCCTGTATGCATAACACGGTCGAGTTTTATAAGACCAGTAGCCTTATCTAATTCATACTTATTTTTTGAACCTTTTGCAATTTCTATAATAACAGTGATTTCATTTGGAATATTATCACCTGGCGCAATATCATGAAGTAAACTTAAAGACATAAAGTATATTTTAAAGATTTATATTTAATAAATTGTAAACAATAAAGAATATTATTTCTTTTCTTCTTCTGGGGTATTAGTAGGGAATTCCTCTGTTTCAGAAGTAGACTCTTCTTCAACAGCGTTTTCTATTTCTGTATTTTTTGGAGCAGTATCTTCAGTAACATTTAATGTAGTAAGAACATCTTCAACCTGTTCATCAATACTTTCGTCAGTAATACCACTCTCTACAGTAAACACACCTTCTTCATCTGCTTCAGCTATCATTTCACCACCTGAAACTATGTCTATTTTCCATCCAGTAAGCTTTGCTGCTAGACGAACATTTTGTCCACCTTTACCAATAGCAAGAGATTGTTCTTCTGGAGAAACAGTTACTATAGCTTTCTTCTCATTTTCATGTAATTCAATTGAAACAGCTTTTGCAGGGGAGAGTGCTGTTGCTATAAAACGACGAGAATCAGCAGACCACTCAATCACATCTATCTTTTCACCTGAAAGTTCATCTGTAATAGCAGAAACTCTCACACCTCGCTGACCAACACATGCTCCAATTGGATCAACTCTTTCATCATTTGTCTTTACAGCAATTTTTGAACGACTTCCTGGTTCACGGGCAACAGCAACAATATCAACAATACCTTGCATTATTTCTGCACTTTCATTTTTAAAGAGTTCAATCAAGAATTTCGGATGTGTTCGTGATAAACGTATAGAAAGACCACGAAAACCTTCTTCTATAGAAAAAAGGTATGCACGTACACGTTCTCCAGGACGAAGACGTTCTCCGGGAACTTGTTCTTCAAAAGGTAGAATTGCTGTGGTACGACCAAGATCGATAAATACTGTTCCACGCTCAATACGCTGAACAATACCAGAAACTATAGTGTTTTCCTTGTCTGTAAATTCACCCACAATAGATTCACGTTCTGCTTCACGAATTTTTTGAACAATAACCTGCTTTGCTGTTTGAGCAGCGATACGTCCAAAATCATCTTGATTCTCAAGAGGAAAAACAATCTCTTCTTCAAGTTCTGCATTTTTCTTTAAAAGTTTTGCAGAAGAAAGAAGAATATGACGCTCTTCGTTATAACGAGGAAGCAATCCTTCTGTTGACTCTTCTTGCATAACAGGCTCAAAAACTTCTTCTTCTCCTTCAATAGGCATACGTACTGTAGTTTCATCAACTACAATCTTTACCTGCTCAAATGATGTTTCTCCTGTATCAAAATTAATATTACAGCGCACAATCTGACCACGCTTTCCGTACTCTTTTTGATATGCCGCAGCAAGTGATTTTTCTACAGCGTCAACAACTTTTTCATGACTTATTTTCTTTTCTTGCTCTAATTGTTCAAGTGCAATCTTGAGCGCTTTTATATCTAACATACTTATAATTATAATATTTTTTAATAAAAATGGCCGGCTCTGAACTTAACAGGCCGACTCACAACACACATCCGTATACATATATCATTCTATACTACATACAAAATTTTGCAAGAGTTTAAAAAATAACATCTTTAGCTTTTTAAAAGCACCCATGATACACTCTCACATAATTGAACTTTAAAAAGAGGTGTTATTATGGTTAATTTTGTTCTGATAGGTTTTCCTGCTCAGGAGTTAAAAAGATCTCTTTCTACACATTGCCCTATACTTGTAAGACTTCATTATTTAGAAGGATACAGAGAAAATGAAGAAATTTGTAGATGTGATCTTAAACTACACAAAGCAGAAATACATCCGAGCAGATGTAGAAGTGATAAAGAGTGTCCTGTTAGGGTATATTTTAGAAACGGTCAAAATCTAGAAGAACCAACAGTTCATTATTAAAAAAACAAAACAAGGCTTCTTAGCAAAGCCTTGTTTATTTTTTCAAACTCTCTGTGAAATGTTTGTGTTATTTCACTATCATACCATCCGAAAGTTTTACTATTCTGTCTGCCATTTTTCCATACTCCTCTTCATGAGTAACCATAACAATAGTAAGACCGTCTTCTTTATTTAATTTCTTAAAAATATCCATTACGAGACGAGATGAAAATGAATCAAGGTTTGCTGTTGGTTCATCAGCAAATAATATTTTTGGCTTATGTGTTATAGCTCTAGCAATAGACACACGTTGCTGTTCTCCTCCTGAAAGTTCTGAAGGTAAATTACCTGATCTGTTGGCTAGATTTACACTCTCTAACGCATCCAATGCTCGCTTTTTTGCTACATGCATAGTAATACCTTGCATAAGAAGAGGGACCATAATATTTTCAAGAGCGGTAAGTTCTGGTAAAAGTGAATAATCCTGAAACACATAACCAAGTTCCATTAATCTGTAATGAGTCTTCTCACTACTTGTCATATGATCTGTTAAATGACCATTTAGCTTAATAGATCCTGAAGTAGGTTTATCAAGAAGAGAAACCTGATACAAAAAAGTAGACTTTCCTGCTCCACTTCTTCCCATAATGGCAACAAATTCTCCTTCTGTAACTTCAAAATCAAGACCTTTTAATACTTGCGTAATAGTGAGACCATCTGTAAAACTTTTTGTAAGACCTTTAACATCAATAATTGTTTTCATACTGGTATTTTTATAATTAACTATTTCTTCCTAAGATTGCATTAAGTGTGTTTTTCTTAACAATGAGACGAGCAGGTAAATAACCAGCAAATATAGAAACTATCATCACAAGAATGAATTTAAAAGCAACATCTGCAGGTTCTGCAACAAGAACAATAGTAGCAAAGGGGGTGTCAATTGGATGAGCATCAATAAGTGGCTTAAGTCCTGCAAAAATAATTAAAAGAGCAAGACTGGATCCCAAAAGAACATAAAACATAGCCTGACAAATATAACTAAATTCTACAGCAAATTCAGTAACACCAATACCTTTCATAATACCAATCTGTCTTCTTCTGGTTAGTGCATTAATATAAATAATAATAAATATTGTAATTAAAGCCACAACCACTGAAACAGAACCAAGTATTGTGCCTATAATACTAAAAAAAAGTTTAATACTAACCAAAAAATCTGGAGAACCTTCTTCTGCTGTGTTAATTAACGCATATTCTGAAAAACCATTTTCTATAAGTGGTGTTTTGACAGTATATGGATCTACACCTTCTTTCATGACTATAGATATTTCTGATACATCACCATCTGATTTACTAAGCATTTTTTTAAGTTCTGAATCTAAAATATAGGCACGAGAAGACACAAATTGAACTTTTGAATCAATAATACCTCGAACAATAAAATCTTGAGTTACAGAATTACTAGTAGATTCTTCTTGTGTACCAGAAAACTCTTGTTCAGGGTTAAAGTTTGCACCACCTGAACTTACTGTTACTCTCACTATTGAGCCTGGTCCAACATCTTCAAGAAGAGAAACCAAATCAGCAACACGACTATACTTCTTTAAAAATGCAGAACCAAGAACAATACCTCTAGCGTCGCCTGGTTTAAGCCATTCACCTTCAGCTATTGCTTTTGATAGATGAGTGGTTGCTTCTTCTGTTTCAGGATCAACTCCTGCGATTTGATTAGAAACAGTATTAGCATCAGACTCTTTTCTTTTTTCCCACCAATTTGCTTCCACCTTAACACCTGCAGTGATTCGTTTTGTGTAACTTTGTATTTGTGGAAAAGAAGTTAACATACTTTCTATTTCATTAGTACGTTCAATGTATTGATTTTCACTACGATTCACAATCATTAAATCACCAGTCCATTGTTCTTTATATCCACGAGAAGCACCTTCTACGATACCGACAAGAAAACCACTTGTGGCGACAAGGTTAAAAAAAGTAAGCATCATAATAAACACAATAAGACCTGTTGTCCATTTACTGGTACGAGTCACTTGTCTTATAGCAAGAAAAAAACCAAGACGCAGCGTGTTAGCAAATTGTTTCATATTAATTTGATTGTTTTTGTGCTGATTTTACACCTATACTTGGTGACTGAACTTCTTCATTAGGAGATAGACCTGAAAGAATTTCCACTAATCCATCTTGACCACGAACACCTAATGTAACGTCTCGTTTTGAAACTATACCATCTTTAATAACTGCAACAGAACCGTTTTGCTCATTTACAATTTCAACAAAACGAGAAGGTATTACTAGTGCTTGTGTTTTACTTTCTGTAATAATATTCACATTTGCAGTCATACCTGATTTAATACGAACATCTTTACCAACAAACGTAATAATTACTTTGTAAAAAGGAACACTTCCTTCTATTGTTGCAGTAGGATTGATACGAGTAACAGTAGCAGGAAACACAACAGCTTTACCATATGCATCAAGGGTGACATCAACATCAGCACCTACTTTTAATTTAACAATGTCTATTTCTGGTACTTTTGCTTGTATTTCAAATGCATCAACAGCAAGCATACTAATGACATTCTTACCTGCGGTTACAGTCTCTCCTTCTGTAACAGAAACATCACTTATCGTACCTGAAAATGGAGCAACTATTCTTGTTTTTAATAGATTTGATTTAGCTTGAACAACTTGAGCTTCTGCCTGACTTACTGCAGCTGCCTGGGCTTTTAATGTATATGGATCTGTTCCAGCTTTTGTAAGATCAAAATCACGAGACGCTTGAGAAAGCGTATTTTTTGATATATTTAAAGCACTACGTTTTGAAGTAATATCAGAAAACAGTGTATTCATTGTAGTTCTAACAGTAGAAATTGTTACCCTTAGTCCATCTAAAGAATTATTTTGAATACTACAATAAGAAAGAAGTAAATTTGATACTTTTCCAACAAGCGTATTAACTGCTACTGTAGCATTATATGCTTGTTCAAAAACAGCATCTATATCTTCTTCCTGAGAAATAACAGAAATAACAGAACTTTTCTTTTGGTATTCTGTAAGAATAGTTTCAACTTTTGATCTTTCACTTTCTATTTCTGACTGAAGCACTTGATCACACGATGTAAATGATAACGAATATCTATTGTTTCCGTTACTTATAAAAAGTGTACTTAATTTATTCTTTATAACGTCAGCTGTTGTTGCGTCAACATTACGAATTGTGTCTGGTAACGCTATGTATGATTGTTCTAACGAACTCTTTGCATTATCAACAAACTGTTGTTTGATTGCAATTTCTTCTTTACGAAAACCTTGTGTTAACTGGCCTAATTTTGCTTCAGCGCTAGAAAGTTGAGCTTCAGCCTGAAGAAGTGACGCCTCTTGATCTCCAGATTGAAGATATGCAAGAACTTTACCTTGAGGAACAAATTGTCCGACTTTAGCTGTAACAGCAGACACTGTTCCTAAAGACTGAAATGAGAGGTTGGCATCTTTTGAAGATTGCACAGCACCAGTAAGCTTAACGTATTGTTTTAGTTCACCAAAAGTGATGCGAGTAGTTTCTAGTATATCTTTCTTGTCATCTAGATATATATAATACACACCCATAGCAACAGCAAGTATAAGAACACCTATAGTTACTATATTTTTAGAAACACGATATATTATTTTTTTAAAAAAAGACACAAAAGGATTTATAGTATTTGTAGACATACCACAGATTATACCATTATATACTCTACCATTAAAGATATATAGATATTTACATGATATAATTTATGTATATGTCTAAACGCACAACACCACTTATCGTTGGCAACTGGAAAGCAACACCAGAAACCCTTGATATAGCAAAAAAATTCATTAAGCAACTGGATAAAAAATGTGAAGCAATACATTCTTCTAAAAAGACAAAGCTTTCTTTTAAATTACCAAAAAAAGTATATTTTTTGGCTGTTCCTGAGGTTTTTATTACATCATTAAGTGATTCTGTTATACATGGGTACATAGGGGCAGAAAACATCTCAGGAATTAAAATTGGGCAACTAACAGGAACAACTACTGTCTCTCAATTAAAATCAGCTGGCGCTTCTTTTGTAATCATTGGACATAGTGAAATACGAGAACAAGGAGAGACACTAATTGATTGCGCAAAAAAAGTAGAGCACTCTTTATCGTTAAAATTACCAACAATCTTATGTTTTGGAGAAAATCACAGAGATAAAAATGGTAATTATTTGAATGAATTAGAAGAAAACGTTAAGCAAACTCTTAGTCTTGTAGATAGAAATCTTTTTGAAAATCTTATCATAGCATATGAACCATTGTGGGCAATTGGAAGCAGTGTACCAGCTACAACAGCAGAATGTTTTGAAGTTGTCATTGCTCTTAGACGAGCACTTGCTTCTCTTGTTGGTATAGATTATGCAAAAAAAGTACAAGTATTATATGGAGGTGCGGTAACTAAAGAAACAGCAAAAAGCTTTTTAGAAGAGGGTGGTGTTGATGGTCTTTTAATAGGAAGAGCCTCTCAAGACGTTGATACTTTTATGGATATAATTACAACCTGCTATTCAAATCAATAAACATGAATCAACATTGGAAAAACCACATATTACCTGAAATATCTACTTTTAATAATAAAACAGTTCTAGTAAGGGTGGATTTTAATTTACCCATAACAGATGGTGAGATTTCTGACACGAGTCGTTTTGATATAACTGTTCCTTTTTTAAAAGAATTATCTTTTCATGGAGCAAAAGTAATATTACTTACCCATTTCGGAGAAAAAGGCGAAAGTCTTGAAATAATAGCAAAACATGTAACAAATGCTCTACCTTTTGTTTCTTTTTTTCCTTCTAACGATTTTAGTGTCATAGAAAGTAAAGCCAGATCCTTAGCAAGAGGTGAAGCTATTCTCCTTGAAAATGTCCGTATGTGGAAAGGTGAGCTCGACAATACACCTTCACTAGCAAGATCTTTCTCACAATTAGGTGAAGTTTTTATTAATGACGCTTTTTCAGTATCACACAGGGAACACGCAAGTGTTGTTGGTATTCCTCATCTTATGATTAGTTATTTTGGACCTACATTTACTAGAGAATTAGAAAATCTTACAAAAGCATTACAACCAGCTAAACCAGCACTTTTTATTATTGGTGGATCAAAAATATCAACAAAACTATCACTCATTGATGAATATTTAAATAGAGGTGTGGAAGTGTTCGTTGGAGGTGCTATGGTTCATAACATATGGAAAGAGAGAGGTATCGAAATAGGAAAAAGTTTTTATGATCAAGCGTATGAATTACCAGAATCATTTTATAATCACCCTTTATTATTAACACCAAAAGATGTTGTACTGTCTACAGGTAACACAGTTCCCTATAATGAAATACCTAAAGATGGTATTGTAGTCGACTGTGGGAACGCTACAGTAGAATATATAACAAAAGAAATTGATGCTTCTAAAACCGTAATAGCAAACGGACCTCTTGGTTTATATGAAAAAGGATGGTTACACGGGAGTGAACAAATACTCACACATTTAGCTCATTCTTCTGCTGTTTCATATATAGGAGGTGGTGATACGGTATCTGTCGCTCACACATTAAAATTACTCAGATCTTTCAACTTTGTCTCTTTAGGTGGTGGTGCCATGCTCGATTTTCTTGCAAATGGTACACTACCTGGTATAGATGCTGTCACAAAATAACAATTCATCTGTTATATCTAGTGTGGGGGACGAAATTGCACTAAAAAAACTAATACTTTCTGCTAAGAAAGGAGACTCTCATTCATTTGAGCTTGTATATACTGCACTTTTCACTCCACTTTATAGATATGTTCGTTCTAGAGTTTCAGATACTGATCTGGTAAATGATATATGTCAACAAACATTTCTTAAGTTTTATGAGGCATTGCCTACATATAAACCAGAAAAGTCTCCTCTTGCATACCTCTTTACCATAGCAAAAAATCTACTCATAAATCACACAATCAAAAAAACATTCGTTCCTTTTGATGATTTTTTTCAAGAAACACATGAAGATGAGTCGGTTAACATAGTAGATGAAATCCATTTACAGCGTCTAGCGTCTTCAATAAACGAATATCTTCCTTCTCTTACACAAGACGAACAAGATGTTATTAGAATGTATTTCTATTCTGAACTAAGTTACAAAGAAATATCTGAAATTCTTGATAAAGAAGAGTCATATCTTAGAAAAATAAAAGAGCGTGCCTTAAAAAAGCTACGAATACTCACACAACACCTCAATGAAGAAAATTAATAACAACCACATAGAACAAGCGCTTGTTATGCATAAGGAGACCGTATCGCCGCAGATAAACTGTCTTCAAGAAATCCTATCTCACATACCAGAGAAAAAAATAATAGAAAACAGGCGTGCGGTACGATCCCCCTATACATGGCTAGCAATCTCTCAAATTGTTACAGTCTTCACTGTTCTTTTTGTTATTATTGGAGTAAACACACAAACTTTTTCAAACAACGAAGAAGATATTATACTTGCATACCAACTTGAAACAGAAAAAATAGATGAGCAAATTTTTTATTTCGAAACAACCATTGATGAAGAAGATTATCAAAAAACCTTAGAAAATGAACCTATTCTTTAAATTTACACTGTATGAACAAAAAACTATTTATATTTTTTTTAACACTATGCATGTCTCCTTTACTTAGTCATGCTGAAGCAGCATCTACAACCTTTACTTTTAACGAGGTTGCATCTCACGCATCTACAACAGATTGTTGGATTATTGTTTCTGATAAGGTGTATTCTGTTGCTAGTTATATTTCTTTACATCCAGGAGGAAAAAATGCAATTGCAAACTTTTGTGGTAAAGATGCAACAAAAGCTTTTGTTACAAAAGGAGGTAAAGGTAAACACTCTACTTTTGCACATTCAACATTAGGAAATTTTCTTGTTGGTAATCTATCTGTATCAACCAGTACCCAAAATTCTACAATTATTTCAACGTCAACAAACTACACAAATTCAACAAGTACTTCTGAAAGACTTTTTGTTACATGTAGGCAATCTATTATAGAAACACGTGACTCTAAAATAATTGAAGCAAGAACACTATATTCTAACGCTATTAATACAGCAATGTTAAAAAGAAAAGAAGGTGAAAAACTCGCTATAGCTATTACGGATATTTCAACAAAAAAGACTGCGTTTAAAAAAGTTTTAAATGAGTACAAAACAGCAACAAAAGAAGCACAAAACACGTTAACGCTAACAAGAAAAAAGATACTTGAGAATGCAGAACAGCAATCAAAAGATTGTAAAATAGAAAAAGAAGATCGTTCAAAAAAAATAAATAAAGAAAAGAATGATTTTAAAAACAACAAAAAAGATATTAAGAAAAATGAAGACTCTTCACGCTTTTTTAAAAAAGAATCTAAAAAAGATGATTAAAACTAAAAAAGAACACATTATCTGTGTTCTTTTTTACTATGAATACAGTGAGTTATCGTGATACACTTACCGTACATATTTATTAGTAAATAAAGACACTATGAAAAAATTATTTTTCTCTATTTTTTTAGCAACACAATCAATAACACTTTCTGTATACGCACTAGAAACAGCTCCTGTTGTAATTGATCAAGAAAAACAAGATACTTATAATGCTTGCAAAAAAAGTGCATTAGATAGAAGAGAAGTACTTATGACTCCTGCAAGGAAAGAATACGTACTCAGTAGTCAAACAATAACAGACAAAGCAAAAAAGGATTTTGATAAAATAAAATGGTATATTCCAAGCTCTTATATGCCACACGCAAAAAAAATACAAGATGAAAAGAATCAGGCAATGCTGTCTATACAAGAAAAAATAGCAAAAGTAAGATCTGTTGCATTTTCAACATGGAAAGCAGAAAATGCTCTATGTGATTTTCAACTAGCGTCAAATGAAAAAGAAAAAAATATTCTAGTAAAAAAATAAGACTCAAAAAAAGCGGAACCTTCGGTTCCGCTTTTTATATACGTATATCAAGCAACACAGGGCAATGATCACTTCCTAACACATTATCTAATATATCAGCGTTGTATATGTTTTTTTGCAAAGAATGTGACACAAAAATATAATCTATACGCCAGCCAACATTTCTCTCCCTAGCTCTTGTTTTCATGTCCCACCAGGTATATTTAGATACGTCACCATGTTTATATCTAAAAGTATCCACAAAAGCATCTGTAAACTTCGCCAAACGCATACGTTCATCTTCTGTACATCCTAATTTACCAGCGTTTTCCTTTGGTCTAGCAAGATCAATATCTGCAACAGTTGCATTAATATCACCCATAAAAATAACAGGTTTCTTTTTTTCTAGCATCTTTGCTCGTTTTAAAAAAAGATCATAGTATTCAAGTTTGTACAAAAAATGATCCTCTGATTTTCCTCCGTTAGGAAAATAACAATTCATAACAATAACATCTTTAAAATGTACTGTGAGCAATCTACCTTCCATATCCATATGATCACTTCCTAAACCGTACTCAATCTTTTCTGGTTTTACTTTTGAATATATAGCAACACCCGAATACCCTTTACGTATTTTTGAACTATCAAAACAAGAAAAATATCCTTTTGGGTTTATGATTGTTTCCGAAAGTTGTTCTGGTGTAGCTTTTGTTTCTTGTATAGCTACAATATCGGGCGAAAGACTAAAAACTTCTTGCCAAGCATCTTTTTTACTCACAGCTCTGATACCGTTTACATTCCACGATAGTATTTTCATCAGTGTAGTATATCAAATAAAAAAATAAACCCGACATGTTTATTGTGTCGGGTTTATGTATATTTAAGAGGTTTTAACTCTATATCTATTTTTAGTTTTTTTCTTTGGAAAAAAACTAGAACTTTCTCTATTTTCTTGAGAAGTTTCCGTATTTTTTTGGTTATAATATATACTTTTATCACCTAAAAGAAGTTCCAGAACGGCAATTCTGCGTATTCTGTAATTACCAGTATTAGTACTATTCATAGTTCACCATAAAAAGAGCAAGAAAATAACTCTATCATAAAAAACAAAAAAATAAAATAGCTTACTTTCCAAACCTACGACAACGTAAAAAATATTCCTCAACCACTTTTCTAAAAGCATTACCATCAAAATCTGGGAACAGAGTATCTAAAAAAAACCATTCTGAATATAACGTTTGGAGTGGCATAAATCCTGACGTTCTTTTTTCGCCACCAGTTCTAATTATTACATCTGGGTTAGGTACGTTCACTTTCATCGTATCTAAAAACATATGTATATCTTTGGAGCTTTGCGTATTCATGCTTTGAATCGCTCTTTTTACCTCATCTTCTCCACCATAATCAAGAGCGATACACACAGTAAACCCTGCATACTCTTTTGTTTCATGTTCTATTGTTTCAATCAAAGCAAGCAGTGTAGGGTTCAATCTATCTCTTCTTCCAATATGAACAACTCTTACTTTGTCTTTTTTTGCATCATCATGCAACATTGAGAGACCTTTAATAAAAATACTCATAAGATCATCAACCTCATTCACTTCTCGCTTCCAATTTTCTGTTGAAAATGCCCAAATTGTCACATAAGAAATACCAAGCTCTTTCGCGACAACAAGACATTCACGTATTCTTTGATATCCGCGTTCATGACCAAGTACACTTGGTATATTTTTCTCTTTTGCCCATCTACGATTCCCATCTGGAATTATAGCGACGTGAGACAAAGAGTTACTATGATTCATAGAAATATCACTATACCATATAATAATACATATAAAAAACACCTCATATACTATATAAGGTGTATTATTATAAAAAATAATTACTGTGTTTGTAAAATTTCTGCTGTAACGAGTTCTACTTCTTCATCTTTTGTTAAAAGTTTATTTGTAAGAGATATAGCTTGATTTAATTCTTCTGGTTTTATACTCTCTTTAGAAAAAAGAATTGAAAGGAGAATAAAAACACAAGGCTTTTGACAACGTTCAAGAAATTGAAAAATAATGTCTGTATGTTTTGGTGCTGGCTTTGTCTTAATAATTTCCCAATTTTCTACACTTTTTCTAGAAACACCAAGAAGAAGTGCAAACTCTTTTCTTGAAAGAGCAAGTTGATTTCTTACTTTATAGCAACGTGTTTCGTTAGAACTATTTACTATCATAGAAACTCCTCACAATAAAAACAACGTACAAAAAACTATTATCATACTACATCATATACATGATATGTCAATAAAGATAAAACTCTTAGAGGTTTTTCTTTTTTGAATGAAATTTTTCAAACTGATCACGTAAAAACTTGTTAGTTACGTTAGTATAAATCTGAGTTGTTGCAATAGATGCATGTCCAAGCATCATCTGTACAGTTCTTAAATCTGCACCGTTGTAAAGAAGGTCTGTTGCAAAACTGTGTCTTATAACGTGTGGCGTACACTTTTTTGCTATACCTGCACGTTCTGCATATTTTGTTACAATACGTTCCACACTTCGTGGGGTAAGGCGAACCGAATCTTCTTTAACCATTCGAGAATGTGCGCGAGGGGAATGATCAATAAACATAGCTTCATCAATGTCTACACGTGAAGATATGTATTTTTTAACGGCTTCTCGTGCTGAGCCAGAAATAAACACAACACGTATCTTACCTCCTTTACCCCTTACAGATATTTCACCCGTTTGTAATTCTATATCTCTATTAAGAGAGCAGAGTTCTGAAACACGTAATCCTGTAGAAAAAAAGAGTTCTAATACGGCTTTATCTCTAAGACCTCCAATAGTAGAAACGTCTGGTGCTGACAATAAATTCTCTAATTCTTTTTCTGAGATAAGGTCGAGCTCTCTTTGCTGTGTTTTAGCTAGTTCTATTCTTTCTGGATCATATGAAGAAACACCACGCTTACGCATATATTTCAGAAAAGCACGAAGCGCTATCAGATGATAATTTTGAGTTTTTTTATCAAGCGTTTCCTGAGCTTGACCTTTTTTAATTTCTCGAGCAGGATGTCGATTAAGATATACACGATATTCGCGCATCATTTTTTCTTCAAGAGAAGAAGGGGAGTCTGTAGCTCCGTGAGATGTAGCAAATTCTAAAAAACGTGTAAGATAATGCTCATAATTACGAACAGTAAGAGGAGATCTTCCTTTTTCAATTTCTATATACTGAAGAAAATCTTGTTTAAGAGAATAAAGAGAATTCATAAAAAATAAACAGGGTAGAGATTATTGAATACCATCTTAGTATACAGCATATGTTTCAGAAGTAATGTACACACACTTTACATTACTATAAAAATCAAAAAAACTGCAATAATATTGCAGTTTCGTGTCTTCATTGTATAGACAATAAAGAATGTGGTGTTGGTTGATATTCTACCAAGCTACTTAGCTCAAAGTAGTACGAATAATATAAAGGAAAACCATTTTATATTTTATTATACGACTTCTAAATTCCGTGACTCATTCAGTATGTTGCCTGAAAAGTTGCTTATAGCACACGGCCTACAGTAAAAAAATCTACCCGCCTCTCTTCCTATCTAAACACATTAAGAACGTAAAGACCTATTGATATGTTCTAATATCTGATAATTTACATCATCAGGATCCTCCCAATGATAATACTCTTTATTTTCTTCGTAGTCATCCCTACATCTATATAAGTAGAGAATACTTTCCTGTGAAGGAACGTCATCTTCATGCTGGTCATTTTTTGGAATCTGACCAAATGGTGATTTTTTGAAAACTCTGTCTACATCTTCTGTCATACTCACTCCTTTTAAAAAATTATTGAAAGAACATTAGGGTACGTACATACCCCATACCATACTATCATTTTTTATTAGTTTTGCAAAAATAAAGTGAGTTCAATAAGTAAGTGCAACACTTCTAGTAAAATAGAAGTATATGAAATACAAGCATTTAAGTATTCTGGAACGTGAAAAACTCCAAGTATTACTTTGGCAAAAGAAAACGATTAGAT
>JAGOQU010000001.1 GCA_018063165.1 Minisyncoccota bacterium
TTATTTTTATATAATTAAAGAAAGGGGGAGTAGTATGTTGTTAAGTGATATACTTTATTGTAAATATGCTCACATTTGAAATTTTATATCTTATCCTTGTTTTATTTGCAATGAGTGTTACTGTTTGGTTGTGTATTTTTGTGGTAAATTCTTTATTTGTTGACGCTCCTTATGTTCCTGTAAGAAGTAAAACAAAACAAGAGATTGTTAAAGCTTTAAAACTATCCTCTGGAAATGTTGTTTATGATCTTGGGTGCGGTGATGCTAGAGTTCTTTTGGAAGCCAATTCTTCCGTAAAAGGTATACGTATGATAGGTATAGAAAAAAATATAAGTGTATTTTTATATGCGAAATGGAAAGTTAGAAACACTCCAATTTCTATAAAATATACTGATTTTAATGATATATCTCTAGAACAAGCAACACACATATATATGTATTTATTCCCAGAAATAGTAGAAAAAATATTCTTAAAAATAAGAAAAGAATGTTCAAAAGGTGTACGAGTCGTATGTTGTGATTTTTCTTTAAAAGATGTGATTCCTGATGAAGTAATAGAATTAAATGCACATAAAAATCAATTATGTAAAAGATTATATGTGTATATAATTTATTTTTTTTTATTTTTAAGTTGTTGTATATGTAATTGACATATTTTGTTGTTATATATGGTTTTTGGAGAAAAAGTAGTGTACACTATAGGTATTGGCTTCTGTTTTTTTTAGCGTTATATGAAAGAAGAAACAAAAAAGAAAATTTTAATATTAGAAGATGAAAAACCTCTTGCTCACGCACTAGAACTCAAATTAACTCATGAGGGTTTTGATGTTGTTACTACTGATAATGGAGAGACAGGGGTTTCTATATTAGAAAAAGAAAAATTTGACCTAGTGCTTTCTGATTTAATTATTCCAGGGGTTAATGGTTTTGGTGTATTAGAATTGATACGTGACAAGAAGATAAAAGTGCCTGTGATTGTAATGACAAATTTAAATCAAGATGAAGATAAAAAACGTGCGATTGATTTAGGTGCTGTTGATTTTTTTGTAAAATCTAATAGTACCCTTTCAGAAATAGTTGAAGTTGTTAAGAAAAGAATACTTGCATAGTTTTTATTGTAATGCATTTTCATAAAATATATTTCTATATACCAGCGCTCTTAACTGCAATACTTATTTTTGTTGTTCCTTACTATCAAAAAAATAACACAGATGTTTTTGCTTCAAATGTACAGGATTCTTTTTCTTTATTTGATAAAGGATGTGAAAGTGATACATATCTTACTTCATCCACTTCACAAATTTCATTAGAACAATATTATACAGATATTGTTCCTTCTGTAAAAAAAGGGAGGGGTGTGTTGATAGAAAGAAATGTGTATACTCCCCAAGTTTTGGCTACACTGTTTAATGAAATTGCTACAGAAAATAAAACAACTGTACTTGTGATAGAAGAAGGAAAATCTTCACAAGAAGCAACTGTTATTGCTTCAAAAGAAGGTGTTTCGACAACATATGGAAACGTATCTATTTCTTGTGATATTATTTCTTTGTTAGAAAATAAAAATAGTATACGTGTAGATAATGAAGAGGGAGATGATACATTTTTTTTAACACTTGCCCCATTTATAAAAAGAGCTGTTCCTAACGGAGAGATACTTAGGATACATATAAAACCATATCTCACTAAAGAACAAATTTCTGAAATTAGTCAAAATCTTTTTGGTGTTCTTGATTCTGAAACAATCGTTATCGGTTCTTTTAGTTCTACTAATACAATATCTCAAACGCTAGCAAAATTTCATGCAGTAAAAAACATGTCCGACATAGGAACTTTTTCTTATGACTCTGTTATTGGTTCTAATTTTGTCAGCACATCGTCATTATTTTTAACTATGGATTATATGAAAAAAAATAATGCGTTAGAGTATAGCCCTTCTCTTATTTCAAAAGATGCTATTGTTACAAAAAATGGAGAAACAGTGTACCATGGATATTCTGGAGGTGTTTTTTTTGAAGGATTTGAAAAGAAAGATGTGGCAGTTACAGTGATTTCTTTTGGAGATATGATGCTAGATAGACTTGTGAGAAGAAAAATAATTGAAAAAGGTGCTATGTATCCATTTGAAAAAATTACTTCATTTATAGGAGGGAGTGATTCTGTTGTTGTAAACGCAGAAGGTCCTTTTACTGATTTTTCTTCAAAAACACTTTCTAACCCAAAAGGTCCTCTTACGTTTACATTTGATCCGGCTGTACTTTCTACAATTAAAAGTCTTGGATTTACTGTGCTTGGTAACGCTAACAATCATACACTCAATTTTGGAAAAGATGGGCTTTCTCAGTCAGAAAAATATATACAGAAATATGGTATGAATTATTTTGGCGACCCGCTTAACGTAAATCCAAAATCATATATAGAAACTATTAAAGGTAAAAAAATTACGTATATTGGGTATCATCAATTTGCTAGTGGTGGAATGCAGGTTATTTTAAATGAAATACGAGAAGCAAAAAAGAATGAATCTTTTGTTGTTGTATACCCTCATTGGGGTGAAGAATATAAAGAAATGTCAATGACAAAAGGTCAAATAAAAATTGCACATGATTTTGTAGATGCTGGAGCTGATGTTGTCATAGGAAGTCACCCTCATGTTATAGAGCCAATAGAAATATATAAAAATAAAGTAATTCTATATTCTCTTGGTAATTTTATTTTTGATCAAGCAAGTGTTGGTGCAACAAGTAGAGGATTAGCACTTGGTTTTTCTCTAGAAAAGTCTAAAGTTACGTATTATCTTTTTCCTTTTGATATTAAACATGTGCAAGCTGAAATAATGTCTGCTGTTAATGAAAATACATTACTCACTACTCTTGCAAATAATTCTATAGCAAGTGATGCTATAAAAAATCAAATACGAAAAGGTGTTTTTGTGATACAGAGATAACATATTTTTTTGATGTAAGTAGTGAATAAGTCTACACTGTTATCGTGTATGTGATGATACACTAAAGTATATGAAGATTGTTAATGATAACATTAAGGAAATTCTTATTGCTGGTAGTTATATTAGTGATGAAGATGTTAAACGTGCAGACGCTCTTGTAAAGGCAGGTGGTGTTACTTTTATAGATGCACTTTTACGTGATGGTGTTGTTAATAATGATATTATTGGTCAGGCAATAGCAGAGTCGTACAAAGTTCCTTATTCTGATCTTAACTCTGCCGCCATTACTCCTGATCAGATTAGAAAAATACCAGAAGATGTTGCAAAAAAAATACGTGTAGTTCTTTTTATTGACGGAGAAGAAGAGGTAACTGTCACTACAGATAATCCACTAGCAGAAGGGATAGAAAAAGAATTAAAGACTGTTTTTCCTACTAAAAAAATACATATAACATATTCTCTTCCAGAAGATATTGAGAGTATGTTTATTCATTATGAAAAACCTCTTGATACACGTTTTTCTAAAATAATTGAAGAGAGTGATAGGGTCGCACCAGAAATTCTTGAAGAGATTTTTGATGATGCTATTACATATAAAGCGTCAGACATACACTTTGAACCACAAGCGGTAACAGTTCTTATACGTTTTCGTGTAGACGGTGTACTTCATGAAGCTGGACGTCTTCCTAAAGAATATTATGAAAATGTTTTAAATAGAATAAAAGTAAAAAGTGCACTCCGTATAGATGAACATTACGCAGCACAAGATGGATCTCTTCATTATGAACATAAAGGTATTGCAGTTGATATGCGTACTTCGATTATTCCAATAGTAGAAGGTGAGAAGGTTGTACTACGTGTTCTTGGCTCATATGTGCAGGGTCTTACTTTTAATGATCTTGGGTTAACACAAAAAAATCAAGAATTACTTCGAGAAGCTTCCGAAAAACCATTCGGTATGATACTTGTTGTGGGTCCTACAGGTTCTGGAAAAACCACAACACTTTATTCTTTATTAAAGATGATGAATACTCCGGATACTAACATTACTACAATTGAAGATCCTGTAGAGTATAAAGTACAAGGACTTAATCAGATACAAGTTAATCTTGCGACAGGTCTTACATTCGTAAGAGGTCTTCGTTCTGTGGTGCGTCAAGATCCTGATATTATTTTGGTGGGAGAAATACGAGATCTTGAAACAGCGGAAATATCTGTTAACGCTGCGCTTACTGGTCACCTCCTTCTTTCTACATTTCACGCTAACGATGCAGCAACAGCAGTGCCGCGTCTTCTTGATATGGGTATTGAACCATTCCTTCTTTCTTCGACTATGAATCTTATTATTGCACAGCGTCTTGTACGAAAGATTTGTGATCACTGTAAACATAGTGTTGTTAAAAATCCTTCAGACTTTGACACTCCACAACTTAAAGGTGTTGCAAAGTTTTTACCTGGAAAAAATCTTACTCTATATGAAGGTAAAAAATGTGAAGCTTGTGGTTTTACTGGATATAAAGGAAGAACCTCTATTTATGAAGTAATAAAAATTACCCCAACATTACAGGAACTTCTTGTAAAAAGACCATCTGCACAAGAAATATGGATACTTGCACGTAAAGAAGGTGCTAGATCTGTTTTTGAAGATGGAATAGAAAAAGTAAAAAGTGGTCTTACTACCATAGAAGAACTTGTACGTATAGCTCCACCACCTGATTTTCTTATTGATTCTCAAATAGAAAAAACTGTTTCTGTGAAAAAAGTAACAAAAAAAGTAGTTAAAAAATAATATGGCAGTAAAAAAGACTATCACAAAAAAAGCTGTCACTATAAAAAAAACTAAAGAAGATACAATAAGTAAAAATGTTGTAGAAAAAACAAACAAAGAAAGTGATGTAAAAGAAAATAGTGTTATAAAAAACACAAAAAATGTGGAGTCAGACACTCCTTCTTTGCCGGTGACAGCAACCCCTAGAGTTGTTAAAGTTGAAGATAAAAAAGCTGGTTTTTTTGATACGTTTGGTCTTAGTAAAGAAAGGGATCATTTTATTGAGAATCTTAGTATGCTTGTGCTTTCTGGTATGCCTATTATGAGTGCTTTATCAGCGATCACAAGAGACACTAAAAATGCTCAGATGAAGAAAATATTGGAGCGTATATTGTCAGAACTTGAAGCTGGTTCACCGCTCTGGAAATCCTTTGACAGAACTAATCTTTTTAAAGGGTATACTATTTCACTTATTCGTATTGGAGAAGAGTCTGGAAAATTTGCAGAGAACCTTAAGGTTGTTTCTTTAGAGCAAGAAAAGGAGAGAGGATTTAGGTCAAAAGTTAAATCAGCCCTTATGTATCCAGCTTTTGTTCTTTTTCTTACTGGTTTTATTGGTATAGGTATTTCTTGGGCTATCCTTCCAAAACTTGCTAAAATTTTTGAAGATCTTAAATTAACATTACCTCTTGTTACTAAAGTTTTAATAGGATTTGGATTATTTTTAAGCGAATATGGTATTATCGTGGTTCCGTTAGGTATTATTGTTCTTTTCTTTATTGGTTTTATTGTGTTTGTATACGATAAAACAAAATTTATCGG
Organism: Minisyncoccota bacterium; assembly: GCA_018063165.1. Classification (GTDB taxonomy): domain Bacteria; phylum Patescibacteriota; class Minisyncoccia; order Phycocordibacterales; family UBA5272; genus UBA11704. Next base: position 5,538 of record JAGOQU010000001.1, read on the forward strand.
AGAAAGTATTTTATATTCGATACCTGGTATTAATACACTTCTTATGGAAGTTGAAGTTGCTCGTTTTGGGTATTTATTGGGTACACTTTTAGAAGCGGGACTTCCTATTACTAAAGCTATTGATTCTTTGGCGAGTGCTTCAGAAGCTATACGGTATAGAGCTTTTTATATATATCTTCGTGAGTCTATAGAAATGGGGAATTCGTTTCAGAAAAGTTTTGCAGGATATAAAAAAATAGATAAACTTATTCCTCCTCCTATGCAACAGCTTGTATTTTCTGGAGAGCAATCAGGAAATCTTAATAAGACACTTCTTAAAATTGGACAAGTGTTAGAAGAGAAGTCAGATACTACAACAAAAAACCTTACTATTATTATGGAACCTATACTTCTTGTTATTGTGTGGGCAGGCGTTGTTGCTGTTGCCTTCGCTGTTATTTTACCTATTTATAGTTTGGTTGGAGGTATTAATAAAATTTAATATGAGTATATATAAAAAAAATATACGAGGGTTCACGTTGTTAGAAATGGCATTGTCAATTTCTATTTTAGGTATTATTTTTGCTATGTCAGGACCGCTTTATCGCGTGTTCATGGTTAGAAATGATTTGGATATAACTGTGAGCACTATGGTACAAAACCTAAGAAGAGCTCAAACACTTTCTCAAGTAGCAGATGGGGACAGTGAATGGGGTGTTCATGTGGCAACAGGGAGTATACTACTCTATAAAGGTTTTAATTACGCTCTTCGTAATGAAGCTTTTGATGAAAATACAGAGATACCTACAAATATCTCTGTTTCTGGGTTACTTACTATTACATATCAAAAGAAAACAGGTATCCCTCAAAGTGTTGGTACAACAACGTTTACATCAGTAACAAATGAAACAAGAAATGTCACAATTAATCAAAAAGGAATGGTGGACTATTAAACACGTAAGAGCTTTTTTACTTGTTGAAATATTACTATCAAGTTCTCTTTTTATTATTTTCCTTACTGCTTTTGTTGGAGTGCTTTATTATGGCATGGAATCTTCTGTTCTTGCGGGTAACAGAGCGCAAGCTGTGATGCTTGCTGAAGAAGGACAAGAAGCAGTAAGAAGTATGAAAAATGTTAATTTTGCAAATGTAGCAGATGGAACACATGGTCTTGTGTATTCTAATAATGCGTGGAGTTTTTCAGGTTCTGAAGATGTTTCTAATGGTTACACAAGACAGGTTGTTGTTGAAACAATTGATGCAAATAGAAAAAATATTACAACCACAGTATCTTGGCAACAAACACCATCAAGAACTGGAAGTATTTCAACTGTTGGTAGACTTACAAATTGGAAAACGGTTTTAAATTTAGGCCAAGGTTTAATGGTTAACGCTGTTGTTATTAATCATGGTCTTTCTAATACTGCTTCTTATTTTGTTCCATATAAAGTTGGTACTACAACAGTGCAACTTGCTACATCAACAAAATTTGGAGCGGGGACATATACTGTTTCTGGTGGCACACATTCAAATTATATACAGACATTTAGTGGTGATTGCAATGTTAGTGGACAGGTGGTATTAACATCATCATCTTCTAAGTTGTGCACTATTACATATGAAGAAAAACTTTCTTATGTGTATGCAACAAGTACTGTTATTAACCACGGAGGAACAAAAACACCAGCAGATTTTGCACCATATAAAGTCGGGTCAACAACAATTACTATAGGCGCTACAACTACTATTAATTCTGGTTTATATTTTTTGACGTCAGCTACAAGTTCTAGTTACACGCGTACGTTTAGTGGTGGATGTTTTACTGATGGAAGTATTAGTCTTATTTCAGGTGACAGTAAAACATGTATGATTACTAATGAAGAAATATTAACTGGAGGAGGGGGAGGCAGTTCATCATTATCAGGTCTTGTAATTTATGGTGACGGTACTAATGTGCCAAAATTTAGAACATACAATGTTTCCGCAGATACGTTCGGTGCTGAAACGGGTACTTTTACAGCTACTGTTGGTCCTACATGGATTATAAGAACATCACCTACAAGCCATCTTGCTCTAGCTGGGTATTATGATTCTACAGGGTCACTGACAGTTATGTGTTTTAATGGTACAACATGGACACAAGAATTCGTGGCAGCGTCAGGTGGTGTTGGAAACAGACATCGTAATGATATAGCTTTTGAAAAGAATACAGGAGATGCTATGGTTATTTACAGTAAAGGAACTCATAATTTTAGTAAATTGGGATATCGTACAAAATCTGGTTCAACAGGATGCGGATCAGCTAATTGGTCTTCAGAAAGTATACTTGACCCGCTTAGAACGTCGAATGATATTATGTATGTAAAGCTTGCTCAAGATAAAAGACCTGATTCTAATCTTCTTGCTGCTACATGGGTAGATACTAGTGAAGATATTTCAGCTGCTATATGGAATGGAAGTGCTTGGGTTAATGAACCTTCTTCTGTTACAGATAATAATCTAGAAAAGATTTCTGCTTCTCACGATATAGAAAATATGGATATAGAATATGAGTCTCTTTCTGGAGATTTGATGCTTGTGTGGGCAAACGCAACAGGAGGGAATGGTACTAATGGTGTTAGATATCGTACATGTACAGGTGGTGTCTCTATGTGTACATGGGGAGCTGTAACAACCCCGCCAACATTTTTAGATGATGCAACAAGTTTAGATATTGCATCTAATCCAATAAGCAACGAAATCGTTTTTGCTTCTATTGGGAATGCAGGAGGGGATCTTCAACTTGGATATTGGAATGGGTCAGCTTGGACAAATACTGCAAATGCAGATACATCTTGTACTGTTCCATACACAGCTTCAAAATTAGTGACGGCTGGATGGGTTACAACAGGTACGTCAACTAGATCTGTTGTTGTATATTCTGATTTAAATTCCAGAAATATAAATTGGTATGCAGGGAATGGTGGTTCATTTATAAGACAGCCAGATTTTGTTCCTACACCTCTTATGGCTACATCTCGTGGGTATATGGCTATAGATCAAGATCCTGTAAGTCAAAATCAATTTATGTTCACCACATCAGACAGTGCAAGTGATTTGTATGCTAAAAGGCTTGTTTTGACAGGCACATCTACACTTACATGGTCTAATTCTTCAGCGGTAGCACTCGAAACTACACTACCACAAATGATTTCGTCACCATTTTCTTTTGCATTTTGGCAAAAATAATTCGTATGCGTTATATTTTTTCTCCAAAAAAAGGGTTTTCACTTGTTGAAATGATATTATACGTTGCTATTTCATCATTTGTGTTATTATCATTATCACTTTTTTTAACGTCACTTCTTGGGTCTAGAGTAAAAAATCAATCCATTTCTGATGTAAACGATCAAGGGTTACAGGTTATGCAAATGATTACACATACAATTAGAAATGCTCGCAGTGTTGATTTTCCTGTGATTGGTGCAACTAGCACTTCCTTATCTCTCACAGTTGTTGATCCACTTCTTAGTCCTACAGTATTTGATATTGCTTCTGGTACAATACGCATAAAAGAAGGGTCAAGTGATCCGATACCACTTACTAATTCACATGTTGCTGTATCTTCGTTTATATTTCAAAATATTTCTAGTATAAGTTCTTTAGATAGAATAGTTCGTATTTCTTTTACTGTTGACCATGTAAATAATAATGCTCGAAATGAAAATTCATTTACAAAAAATTTTATTGGTAGTGCTACATTAAGACAGTAAAAGCAATGAAACATTTTTTATATAAAAAAAGAATAGGTGGTAATTTAAGAAGAGGGTATATAGCACTTATTTCTGTTATCGTAATAGGTGCTATTGGTGTTGCTATAATGCTTTCTATTATGTTATCTGGCATATCAACCACAAAAACTGATTTTGCTGTACAACAATCAGGAAGCGCAAAAGTTCTAGCTTCATCTTGTGGAGAAGAAGCTCTTCAAAAGATTTTAGAGACGGGGACTACTTCAAGCAGTGTAACTATTGCAATAGGAGAAGGAACGTGTTCGTATACAATAACAAGTCAAAGTGGGCAAAATATAACAATACAAGCCACAGCCCTTATTGGAACAATAACAAGTAAAGTAAAAATTGTTATAGCTACAACAACACCTGCAATACTCTTATCCTCATGGCAAGAGGTTGGGGACTTTTAAAGCCTTATTTATTTGATATACTAAAAAAGGTAGGTTATTTAGGTTTAGATACTGGAAAAATAACTTACTAGGTTTTAATCTACCTTAGATTAATTTCTTTAGGGGTTATTTTGTGTCAGTGTCTTAATTATTAAAAAGTTTAATTGTTTACATACATTAAAATTAATTTACATTTTATGAAATCACTACTTCGTAGTCAAAAGGGATTCACTCTTATTGAAATCCTCCTTGTGGTTGCAGCTATTGCTATCTTGGCTGGTATCGTTATTGTAGCTATTAACCCAGGAAAGCAACTTGGTGATACACGTAACGCACAACGTCGTTCTGATGTTACTACAATACTTAACGCGGCATATCAATATTCAATTGATAATAATGGTGTTTTACCAGCAGGTATTACAGCATCTTCAACTGAAGTGTGTGTGGCTGGTGCATCAGGAGGAGCATGTGCTGGTTTTATTGACCTATCTGTTCTTGCACTTAACGGTAAGTATCTTGTAGGTATTCCAACAGAACCACAAAAAGTTAATGCAGGAGGTGCTGGATATATGATTAGTCGTGATGCTAATGGTCGTATCACTGTATCTGCTCAATATGCAGAACAGAGTGCTGTTATTGCAGTAACAAGATAACTATTCATAAATAGATAGTTCTACTACAAGTGTAAACTATCTCCAAGTATTATTATGAAAAAACTTTTACGTAACCAAAAAGGATTCACTCTTATTGAAATCCTCCTTGTGGTTGCAGCTATTGCTATCTTGGCTGGTATCGTTATTGTAGCTATTAACCCAGGAAAGCAACTTGGTGATACACGTAACGCACAACGTCGTTCTGATGTTACTACATTGCTTAATGCTGTGTATCAATACTCAATTGATAATAATGGTACGCTACCATCAGGTATTACAGCATCTTCAACAGAAGTCTGTGCTTCTGGTGCACCTTCTTGTGTAGGTTTTATTGACCTCACTGTGCTTACTGTTAATGGTAAGTATCTAGTTGGTATTCCATCAGAACCACAAAAAGTTAATGCAAATGGTGCTGGATATAGAATTAGTAGAAATGTGAGTGGTCGCATTACTGTTGATGCTCAGTATCCAGAACAAAGTGCAGTTATTTCTGTAACAAGATAAGTCTAATTGTATGTCTTTAGATTTATACGAAAAAAATAATAGTAATAAAACAGCAAACGGCGACACATTGCTTTCGCTTGCTTCACATGAATTAAGAACACCTCTTTCTATCATTAAGTGGTATACAGAGATGCTTTTAGATGGTGACGCTGGTCCACTTACTGTTGATCAAAGTAAATATCTAAAAACTATACAATCGAGTAATCAAAGAGCTATAGATCTTATACGTTCTTTACTAAATGTTTCTAGACTTGATTTAGATACGTTTAGTATTATTCCAACAGATACAGATCTTAGATTTTTGGTAAAACAAATTATCTCAGAAAATAAAAGTATTCTTGATGAAAAGAAAATTGCAGTTGAAGAGTCGTATCTTGGCAGTACTCCTGGTACTGTAGGGGTTCTTCACGCAGATAAACAAATATGTTTAGTTATTCTGCGTATTCTTTTTACAAATGCAATTCTTTTTTCAAAAGAAAATTCTTCTATTTCTGTGCATATTCAAGAAATGAAACAGGGTGAAATGGCTGGTTCTAAAATAATTTCTGATGACAGTTTTGTTGTTTCTTTTGTTGATTCTGGTATAGGTATACCAGAAGAGGATAAAGAAAATATTTTTTCAAAATTCTTTAAAGCAAGTAATGCTATTAATGAAGATTCAAAAGGTGCAGGTCTTAGTCTTTATATTGTAAAACTAATACTTAGCAAAACTGGAGGAGATGTATGGTTTACGTCTACTCTAAACAAAGGTTCTACTTTTTATGTAGCATTTCCAAAATCTGGTATGCCACTAAAACAAGGTAAAACAACATTAGATTAAGATTTTAGAATATGCTCAAAGAAAAACGACATCATACGATGTCGTTTTTCTTTTACTTATTTTTTTAAATACCTCGCATGACTGTTACTTTTGCACCGATGGAATTAAGTCTTTCTGCGATATCTGCATATCCACGTTTTATAGAATATACATTACGTAGTAGAGATTTACCTTCAGCACCAAGCATTGCGATAAGTATGATGGCTGTAGGACGCAGTGCAGGAGGTGAGACAATTTGAGCGCCTCGTAATTTTTTTACACCCGTAACAAGAGCCCTGTGTGGATCAAGTAATTTTATATCAGCACCAAGTCTGTTCAACTCTGTAAAATATATAGCTCGATTTTCCCATGTCCAGTCATGTATAAGTGTTTGTCCTTCAGCAAAACAACATATTGGTACAAAGAATGGGAGGTTGTCATTGTTGATTCCTGGAAATGGTTGTGTGTGTATTTTGTCAGGAGGGGCTATAAGTTTTGATGGTAATATGGTTATATCAAACAATGTTGTTCTTTCATTTTTTGCAAGGTATCTCTTTGATGTTGTATATATAAGACCCATACGTTTTAACTTTTCTAGTTCAAGAATAAGAAATTCTTCAGGACATCTAGTAATGGTAAGTTTTGATTTGGTTACAATACCAGCAGAAATAAAAAACATACTTTCTATAGGGTCTTCACTATTATAATGTTCTACATCTACATGTATATTTTTTTTACCATGAACAGTAAGCGTGGTTGTTCCTATACCGTCAATTTTTACTCCAAAACGTTCAAGTAAAAAACATACATCTTGCACCTGATAATTAGGTGGCGCAAATTTTATTATAGTTTCTCCTTCTATTTTTGAAGCTGCAATTATTGCAGTTATAGCTCCAGTATCAGATGATTCATATAAAGGTATAACCCCCGTATGCATTTTTTTGTATGAAATTGCATAATGATTCTCTTTAGTTTCTATATGTACACCAAGATAATCAAGTGCGTATTTGTGTGATACTACTGTTCTTTCTCCCATTTTACATCCGCCAGAATGAGGAAGTTTAAATGAATTAGAAAAATGTATAAAAGCACCAGCGAATGTAAAAGATCGTATTTTTGTAGCAACTTGAATATCCATTTTTGAGAATAAAAGTTTTTTAGGTGGTATTATGGTAAGTGCTGTATCGTTATGTGTCCATTTAATTGAAACACCAAGACTCTCTAATAATTCTTTATACCTGGACACTTCTTCTATGTGAGGAATGTCTCTAAGGATGGTTGTACCAGAATTAACAAGAGAAGCTACCATCATGTTAATAGCGCCATTTTTTGAAGTATTGGTTACTATTGTTCCTGAAAGTTTACGACCGCCTTCAACCTGAAAATCTATTGTGTCTTGAAGGTTTACTATATTATGTTTTAGAACTTCACCCATTTTCATTAATTGTTCTATGGTAACATTTTGATTACCTGATTCTATGCGAGCAACAGCAGATTGAGAAGTTTTTAATGCATCTGCAAACTCCTCTTGTGTTAAACCTTTTTCTTCACGCAGTTTTTTAATAAAAAGCCCAATTTTTTCTTGGTTATTTGGTTCCATATATAAAAAGTATATCATATATGATATATACTATAAAAGTTAAAAAAGTGGACAATTGAACATCTGCTTACTTTTGCTTCATTGCGGAAACGGAGAGATTTGAACTCTCGAACGAGTTACCTCGTTGCCTGGTTTCGAATCAGGTGCCTTAAACCTCTCAGCCACGCTTCCTTCATCTCTTAAAAGATATTAGAAACTTTAGCATATTTTGACTATTTTTTGAAATAAATTTGATATACTTATCACAATATGTTTACAAAATTTAAAGAATATTGGAATAAAATAGGTCCAGGTTTGGTTACTGGAGCAGCAGATGATGATCCGTCAGGTATAGCTACGTATTCTCAGGCTGGTGCTCAATACGGTTTTTCATTTCTTTGGACATCACTTTTTACATTTCCTTTTATGGCTGTTGTGCAAGAGATGTGTGCACGTCTAGGTATAGTAACTGGAAAAGGTCTAGCTAGTGCAATACGTACGTATTGCCCACCATATGTTCTGTACACAGCAACTATTTTTTTGATGATAGCTAATACATTTAATATTGGTGCAGATATTAGTGCGGTAGGTGAAGCTGTACAATTACTTTTTCCACACATCTCAGCTATTGCAATAGTGCTTGCTTTTACATTTACAAGTTTAATGCTTCAGGTTTTTATACCATATCAAAAATATTCTAAGTATCTTAAATATCTTTCTTTTGTGCTTATTGCTTATATTTTAGCTGGACTTAGTATCGATTTTGTATGGCGTGATCTTATTGTTTCGACACTTATTCCACATTTCACATTTGATAAGAATTCAGTGTTACTTATTTGTGCTATTTTAGGAACAAGTATTAGTCCTTATTTGTTTTTTTGGCAAACTTCTCAGGAAGTTGAAGAAAACATTGCACAGAGAAAAGGAGATCATTTTGTTGGTTCTGAAATTAGTGTTGTAGATACGAAGCATGCAATTAAAGATATGCGTTTTGATGTTTGGACAGGTATGTTTTTTTCTAATATTACTATGTTTTTTATTATAGCTGTATGTGGCGCTGTTCTTTTTCCAAATGGTGTAACAAACATAGAAACAGCATCCCAAGCCGCAGAAGCTCTACTTCCTTTTGCCGGAAGATTTACATATTTGTTGTTTGCACTTGGTATAATAGGAACAGGATTATTGGCTGTTCCTATATTAGCTGGATCAACAGCTTATGCTATTTCTGAGACATTTAAATTTAAAGAGGGGTTATATAGAAAGTATACTGAAGCTAAAGCTTTTTATGGTATTATAGCAATTTCAATGTTTGTTGGTTTACTTATAACGTTTGTAGGTATTCCTCCTATGAAAGCACTTTTTTATTCAGCTGTTCTTAACGGTATTATTGCCCCACCGCTTCTTTTTATAATCGTGTATCTTTCTAGTAAAGAAATCATTATGAAAGAATGGAAAAATACTAAATTGCAATCTTTTTTGGGTTGGGTTATTACTATAATTATGGCGCTTGCAAGTAGTATGACTCTTTTTTATATATTTGTATAACTATTTAAAAATAGTATCTATATGAAAATGACACCTTTTCTTGAATATATCATGTATGATATATTTGGTGAATCAGAACCTATAACTTTTAGAGCAATGATGGGTGCATATGTTTTATATTATGAAGGAAAAACTTTTGCTATTGTAGATGGTGATGATCTTTATTTTAAAGGATCAAAAGAATTGGAGGAGTGGTACATATCACGTGATAGTAAGATATTCGAATATCAAAAAGATAACACAAAAGCTAGTTTATATTATTTTCTTGTTCCACCAGAAATCTATGAAACTAGAAGTAGTAGGGATGAATGGTTGGATATAGCACTCTCAGTAGCAAGAGTGCCAAAGAAAATGAATTAAGAAGAAAGTTGATGAGCGACAAGATTTTGATACAGTGTGTTATGTTGCATGAGTTCATCATGTGTTCCTTCCCCAACAACTTTTCCTTTATCCATAACAATAATTTTATCAGCATCACGAACAGTAGAGAGGCGATGAGCAATAATAATTGACGTTTTACCAAAAGAAACATCGTTAATAGCTTCCATTACTTTTGCTTCATTTTCAGCATCAAGTGATGCTGTTGCCTCATCAAAAATGAGTATTTCAGGATTCTTAATTATGGCACGTGCTATGCCTATGCGCTGACGTTCACCTCCAGAGAGTTTTACACCACGTTCACCAATATAGGTATCAAATTTTGTTTCACCTAATCTGTGATAGAACTCAGTTATACGTGCATGTTTTGCAATCTCTTCCAATCTTCTTTCTGCTCCTTTTTTATTTTTATTTTGGACACCAACTAAAATATTTTCTTTAATAGTGTCGTCAAAAAGATCGACATGTTGTTCTACGTAGCCAATATTTTCTCTGAGGTATACACTATCGATATTTTTTAATTCGTTGCTATTAATAGTTATTGATCCTTCGTTATATGTATATATACGAAGTAATAGTTTTACAATAGTTGATTTTCCAGATCCAGAAGATCCAACAAATGCTACTTTCTTCCCGTAGGGGATAGTAAGAGAGAGATTATTAAAGAGCTCTATATTTCCATGTGGATATTTGAAATTGAGATTCGTGACAATAATATCTCCTGAGAGTTTTGAATGTATGCCTTTTTCATCAAAGAGAGATTCTTTGTCTACGATATCAAGATATTTCTCAAGCTCACTAAAACGAAGTGGTATCTGACGTATCGCTTGTATAATTGTAAAAATTTGGCTATTAGCTTCATTGATATATGACCAAATAGCATAAATTGAACCAACCGTTACAGTTCCAAGATAAGCAAGGTAAATAATAATGATTGTACTAAAGTTTCTTGTTGTTACAAAAAAACCAAACCTTTTATGTCCATGTACAACAGCTTTATTCCAAACGAACTTTTTATAGTCCATAATACTTTGCCTGTTCCTTAAATATTTTTCAAGATAAAAATCTTCAGCTCCAAGTGTACGTATTAAACTAAGGTGCTGAAATGACTCCGTTCTTATTTTCTTTTGTTTGTCACCATTATCTATATCTTCTTTTATAAATGGTCTGTGGTATTTTGCAAAATAGTTACTCCAAAGAATAACAGCAAGTAGTGAAGCAAAAGTCCAAAGTGCAATTACCTTTGAATAAAATGAAAGTGCAATAATTGCAAAGAAAACTTGAGTCACTGTAGGGAGTATGTTAAGTACTATTGTGGAAATGATATTTTCAATTGCCATTTCACCTCTATGGATTACTTGTTCTTTAATTGCAGAATGGTCTTCTGTGTACTGAGAAATATTAAGTTTAAAAATTTTCTTAAAAGAATATTCTTCAAGATGCTGCTGTATAGCGTATCCTATATTATTTTGTGCATGTATTTCTGTAAAGTAGCTTACTATAATCTTTACAAACAAAATACCAAGATTCATTATTGTTAGATGCACTGCCTCCTCAAAATTTTTATGTATTAACACATCAAGAATTTTTGCAGTAAGATAAATACTGTATACAGTTATTGCTTGTTGTACGACTGTTGATCCGAGTTGCAAATAAAAATCCTTATGAAAGGGTTTTAACATTTTCCAGAGACGAATGATAAGTAAAAGATATTTTTGCATATGTATATAGCTACTATAGCAGACCTTTACATTTTTTGTAAGTCTTGTTTTATATAGTTTGTATATGATACACTTAGGTTTAGTAAAAAAGAGCGACCACTTCGTGGTCGCTCTTTTTATCTATAATTACGCATGTAAATGAAGATATATATCTTCAAGAGCTCTTACAGCATCTCCTGCAGCTATGTTATTTTGATGATACAAAATATCTGTACAGTCTCCTGCTGCCCATATTCCTTTAGTTGAAGTTTCTTGGGTCCGTGGATTAATAATGATATTTTTTGTATGTGTCATCTCTACAATATTTTCAACAAAAGATGTTGAAGCTATTTGTCCTATTTCAACAAAAATTGCACTCGTTGGTAAAGTGATTTCTTTTTTTGTTTGCGTATCTACATAGGTAACAGAAGTCACAAAGGTATCACCACTTACCGATTGAGGTATTACATTTTTTAATAATGTAAAATTATTTTTTGTTAGTAATTTTTCAACAGTAATGGCATCTGCTTTTGGCTCGCTTCGAGATAAGAGGGTAACACTTTTACAATAAGCAAGTAATTGTGCTGCTGATTCAAAACCTGCATTACCTCCACCTATAACCACTACATCCATACCTGTAAAAAGTGGACCGTCACATGAAGCGCAGTAGGTGATTCCTTTGTGTTCATATTGTGTAGCACCTTCTATGTCTAGTGTGCGTCTAGATGAACCAGTAGACACAAGTACTGTTTTACTGCGATACACTTCTTGATTTTCAAGAGTAACACTAAAATCCCCGTTAGAGCCAGAAACTGCCTTTACAGCACTTCCTTCGTGCACTGATAGTATTTCCCCTTTATATTCCAAAACATGAGCCTTGAGTGATTCTGCAAGTTTAGCACCAGATATGTGAGGGGTTCCTATCCAATTTTGTATATCTTCAGATACAATCGACTGCCCACCCCATTCTTTTACAATTAGAAGTGTTTTAAGTTGTTTTCGTGCTGCATACACTGCAGCTGCCGATCCTGCTGGACCTCCACCGATAATAATCAAATCGTACATAGTAATGTGTAGTTAGTGTGTTGATAAGTGTTGTGTCTAAGGAGTATATCATGCTACATTTTAATATAAAAAACTGAGTCAAGTGACTCAGTTTTTATGTTTTATTTTTTTCTTCTAAGGAATGGTGGTAAAGCTTCCCAATCATCATCCTCATCTTCATCTTCAAATTTAAAAACAGTTTTCTTTGGAGGTGTTATTGTTTTTCGTTCTTCCTCTTCTGTGTGTGGAATATCTTTCATTTCTAAGTCTATACGTTTTTCTTCTTTTGTTTCTATGATTGACTCACGTACAGTTTCTGTTTTTTCTGTGCGAGCTTGAGGTTCTGGACGTAGTGTTTCTAGTTCTCTTACTGCTTCAACAGGAGAATGTGATGACATATGTCCTTGACCACGTGCTGCAAAGACACTAGGAAATCCTGTTGCTATAACAGTGACTTTAATTTCATCTTTTTTAAGATTAGGATCTGTTGCAATACCAAAAATAATTTTTGCATCTTTATCAACTGATTCTGTAATAATTTTTGCTGCTTCTTGCACTTCGAGCATACCAAGGTCTTCTGCTCCATAAATAGCAAACAGAACACCTTTAGCTCCATGAATAGAAACATCAAGAAGAGGGGAATTAACTGCAGCTGAAGCAGCTTCACGTGCTCTGTTTTCTCCCATTCCACGTCCAACACCCATAAGCGCTGTTCCAGAATCTTTAAGTATTCTTTTGATATCAGCAAAGTCAAGGTTGATAGTTCCGGCAGTTCTAATAATATCAGAAATACTTTCTACTGCTTGCTTGAGCACTTCGTCACACATTTCAAAGGCTTGTTTTACTGAAGTATTTTTATCAATAACAGAAAGAAGTCTGTCGTTAGGTATAACTATGAGAGCGTCTACTTCTTTTTCAAGTTCTTCAAGTCCTTTTTCTGCAAGCTTCATACGAGATGAACCTTCAAAGAAAAATGGTTTTGTAAAAACACCAATAGTAAGTATTCCTTCATTTTTTGCTATTGCAGCAACAACAGGCGCAGCACCTGTACCTGTACCTCCACCCATACCACCAGCTATGAACACCATATCAGCGCCTTTGATTACATCTTGTACTTCTTCACGAGTTTCTTCTGCTGATCTCTTACCAATTTCTGGATCCATGCCAGCACCAAGACCCTTCGTTAAATTTTTACCAATGTGAATTTTCTTTTCAGCGAGCGAGTGGTGAAGATCTTGAGTATCTGTATTCATTGCAATAAACTCCACACCTTGCAGTTTGGAATTGATCATATGGTTAAGAGCACCTTTTCCAGATCCTCCTATACCAATTACTTTAATACGTGCGAAACTTTCAATTTCTGGGTTTACTTTTGCCATGGCTGTGCTTTGTGGTATTAGATTATTATGTAATAACTATACCAATTTAGCAGATGTTTTGCAAAGGTTGTTTTTTTATCTATTTTTTTTAAAAAACCTTGAAAATTAAGGCAAAAACTGAACAATTAATTTCTTGACACGAGTAATCAAAGATGTTAAAAGCTCTTTGTAAGCATCTTTTTCTGTATCATTTGGAGCAAGGAATGTGAGACCGTAACATCTAGCCCATCCACTATCTTTAAGTGTATCGTGTGTCAATTTTGAAATTTCTTGTGTTGCTATTTTTATTGGAAGTTTTAACTCTGATCTAAAAACATATTCTAATCTCATAACAAGGGAAGATGATCCGCAAACAACAATACCAGCAGGAAGAAGTTCTTGTCTTTGTATACGTGCAAGCTCTTTTGTAATTTTGACACACATGTCTTCTAGTCGTGCTTCTATTATTTCTTCTAATCTTCTCTTTGAGTGTAGCACCTGACTTCTTCCACATTTAATTTCTTCTGCTTCCTCTAATGTAATTTTCATACCAAGGGCTATGTCTTTTGTTATATCATTTCCTCCAACACCAATAGTGGAAACAAGAAGAGGGACGTTATTTTCATATACAAGTATTGAAGTAACTTCAGCACCGATATTAATAAGAGCAACACCTGCTACTTTTTGTTTTTTTGTAAGAAGTGGAATGCTTTCTGCTATTGGCCCTGCAACAATATCAGTGATACGTACTTTAGCTCCTTCGAGTGATTTTTTTAGAACATTCATACATTGAAGAGGGTAAGTAATAAAAAGCGTTTTTACTTCTAATTTATTTCCTCTTACTCCGATAATGGTACCGGGTACGTCTTTACCATCTAACCTGTATTTCATTGGAATGGTATGCACTATTGCTTTGTTGCGTATGTCAGGTACTAGTTTGTGTGCATCATTAATAGCTTTTTCTATATCAAGATCAGTTACAGAAGCATCGCCACGAGATACTTGTGTTTGACCATTTACATGATTTGAAGAAAGGCCAACGCCACCAAGAGATATAAGTGTGTGTAATGTATTTTTCCCAGACTGATCTTCTAGTGCGTAAATAGCATCTATAATAGCTTGTGTAACATCTTCTGTATTTGTAATATTTCCTCTTTCTGTGCCATCAATTGTTTTTTTGTAACTAGCTACTACAACTGGATGGCGTACGTTTGGAGTATTGATAGTACCAACAGCACGCAAGCTACCGCTTCCGATGTCTATACCCACTATCATGTCTTTTGTATTACGTGCCACGGAAAAATTGTTTTAAATAAGTATCTTCTAACCCCTCCATTGTACTACCATGATCCAATCCTTTCAAATGTAATAACCCATGTATTACAAGAAGGTGAAGAAATTTAATATATGACATATTAAATTTTTTTGCGTCACGTCTTACAGTTGATAAAGAAATGTATATTTCTCCTTCATCTTGAGATAAAGGAAAAGAAAGTATATTTGTTGGATAATCTTTACCCCTGTATGTATTATTTCTTTCTTTAGATTCTTTTGGTGTACAAAAAATAATAGTTAATAGATATTGTTTACCAACTATTTTTTCTTTTATATCAAGAAAAGGTATATCTGGTAAAGATCCATTTTTTCGTATAACTGTAAGATTGTGTTTTTCTATGAGTGACATAAAAATAGTTTTCAAGTAAAAAGTCCATAAAGTTTTTAAAGTTGTTAAGTACTTTATAAACTTTATGGACTTTAAAAATGTATATTATCTTCGTCCTTTCTTTCTTTCTATCACTTTACCCATTTTCTTTGCTAGTTCGTACTTTGCAAGGTTTCCTATTTTCTTTAGTTTTGCTCGTTTAGATTTAAGCTCTGAAAGAGGGCGGATATTGTAACGGATACCACGAACACGTGGAAGAACTCCAGATTCTTGAACGCGCTTTTGGAAGCGACGCACAAGAGAAAGAGCATTCTCGTTCGCATTCTTTTTTACTTCTACGTTTGTGTTTGACATATGTAGATGCAATTCTACCATAAGAATAAAGACTATGCAATCATTTGTTGATTAAATAAAGGTAATACTTTTAGTTTATTTAAGATGCTTAATATAATCACTAAGAGCGTCAATTTTTACTGTATCCTGAGAGTGTACCGACATATTACGTACAATTACCGTGTTATCCATTGCTTCTTTTTGTCCAAAAATAATACAGAAAGGAATTTCCATTTTTTCTGCAGATGCTAATTGTGCAGATAGAGAGTCTTTTGAAAGTGTTTGGTATACAGGAATATGAGCTTTTCGTAACGTTTCCATAATACAAAGACTTTTTAGTTTAGCTTCAAAACCGAGTTGTATAAAATATACTTTAGGTGTCTTTATGATACGAGGTCTAATATTTTTACATTCTGGAAACATCATAATACGTTCCATACTAAGACCTGTTCCAACAGAGGGTACATCTTTTTTACTACCCATCATTTTTGCAAGGTTGTCGTATCTTCCTCCTCCTGTGATAGTTATTTCTTTTTCTTTACCATTTTCATCTGTGTCGATTTTTATTACTTCAAATACTGTTCGTGTGTAATAGTTTTGACCACGAACAAGAGAGTTGTTAATACGATACTGTATTCCCATTTCTTCTAAGTATTGTATTACTTCTTTAAAGTGACTACGTGCTTCATTTGAAAGGAAAGAAAGAGAAGAGGGTGCATTTTCTTTGAATTGCTGACACTCTTCTTGTTTGCAGTCAAGTAGTTTAAGTGGATTACTGATAAGTCTTTCTCTGCAATCTTTACAAAGGTTTTCTGAGTGTTTTTTGTAATACGTAACAAGTTCTTTAACAAAAGTAGGCCTTGTTTCTTTGTCTCCCATTGAATTAATATCAACGATAAGATTTTTGAAACCATACTCTTCAAGAATAGTCATAAGTGTTCGTATGACAAGAGCATCTACTATTGATTTTCCTGAACCTAGTATTTCAAGATTGAATTGTCTAAATTGTCGCCATCTGCCACGCTGAGGTTTGTCATGACGAAGAGTTTGACCATAAGAATATAACATAACTGGTTGCGGCAATGTTTGCATTCCGTGTTCTAGGTATGCACGCATAACAGAAGCTGTATACTCTGGTCGTATTGCAACTTTTTCTCCTCCTTTTGTTTTGAAAGAATAAATTTCTTTATCTATAATATCTGTTCCTTCTCCAATTGCTGAAACAAACACTTCTTCACGTTCAAGAACGGGTGTTTCTATTGGTTTGAATCCATAATATACAGCTATTTCTTGTGCTTTTTCAAAAAGGCCTTGAAATGCATAGTATTGTTCATCTATGAGATCGTCCATACCCTTTAAAGATGTAGGTGGATCTTTCTTATCTTTTTTTTGTGCTATTTCATTTGTTGATTTTTGTTCTGGCATACAAGTGTATATTTATTTTGTATAGGTGTATTGTCCTGGCTTATACGATAGTTTGGTAAATGGAAATATTCTAAAAAGTACTTGTCCTCGTATGCTATCTGCATCGAGAGCTCCCCAATCTCTACTATCGTAACTTTGAGCTCTGTTATCTCCCATCATAAAATAATGATGGTCATCGAGAGTTATATCTGCAGATTTTGTTTTTAATGTATTCTCTACAAATCTTTCATCAAGAATGAAACCATTTGGATTTGATTTATTATAAATAGTTGTAACACCATTATACACAACAACACGTTCTCCGGGGAGTCCTATAACACGTTTGATGAGATGTTTTCCTTCATAAGGGTTGTTGTTATTTTCGTATAATTTAAAAATCATAACATCTCCACGTTTCGGTTCATGAAGAAGGTATGATAATTTATCTACAAGAAGAAATTCTTTACTTACATATGTAGGAAGCATTGAATCTCCTTCAACAATGAATGGTTGTACGATGAATGCTTGTACTAATTTTACAATAATAATAATACTTATTATCCATATGAGAAGAGATTTTGGTTCTTCGTCTTCTTCAAGAAGCTTGAGAGAAATAAGAGCATCTCTCCAAGAAGAAAAGAAAATCGCAAGAGTGAGTGCGATAATAAAAATAAAAAGTATACTAAAAATAACAATCGATACTGGATTTTGTGACGCGTCAGATAGTGAAGAAAGGATTGCGCTTGTGATGGAAGAAAACATTGTGAGCTTAGTATATAGATTTGCTCAAAGAGATGCAAGAAGAAAGTATCAAATGGTTATCTGTGAATCATTTTTTTAACAGTATCCATTTATTTTTTCTTTGTTGTATACTAAGAGTCATGATATATACATTTTTCTTGCTTGGAAATCCTGGTGAAAAGTATGCTAGAACTCGTCATAATATAGCGCGTATTTTATTTTCCTTTATCGATAATGATGTACAAAAAATAGAAGGAGTAGAAATTGTTACACCAAATACTTTTATGAATGAAAGCGGAAAAGCTATTGCGGAGTATATGCGTTATCACGAAGGAAGAGAGATTGTAATTGTGTACGATGATAAAGATTTAGCATATGGTACATTTCGTATATCACATGATAGAGGTGATGGTGGTCACAATGGTGTTAAGAATGTTATTGAATCACTAGGTACAAAAGAATTTATACGTATACGTATTGGTATTGCTCCACATGATACAGATGGTAAAGATATAAAAGCTCCACACGGAGAAGCTGTTCAGGGTTATGTAATGGGTCAAGTAAGTGAGAAAGAAGAGGAATCACTTCGTATTATATCTAAAGATGTTATTGGTGCTATAAAAATAATTGTTTCAGATGGGTATCAGAAGGCAATGGAAAGGTATAATTAATTTGCATTATTTATCTACTTATATATGAATACACATAATTTTAATCAAGAGATTACTACATTAGAAAAAATGGAAGAATCGTATACAGGTATGGCGCTTGAAATTAAAAAGCTTGAAACCTCTTTAGAGGGTAATGAGTCTGTTCAAAGTGAGGGTATTGTGTCGTTTGAAAAAAGTATAGAGAGTCTAGGTTTCACATCTTCTTCTCCTGAAACGTATTTAACGTCAGTATCTTCTATGTACGGTTCAAAGATTATAGTTAGAAGATCAAAAATGGAGCCAGTTTTTTCTGCTATTGAAAACAATACTCCTTTACATATTAGTAAATATGACTCTGAACCTAACGCAGCTATTCTTGGAAGTGTGGACACTACACATCCTCGAGATTCTAAGATTAGCGGAATAGAAGCGTCTATGACAGGTGGTTTTGATTGGATTGTTCATGGTAAAGTTGCTTGTGTTTTTGGTTTTTTAACAAATAATTCAGATATTACTATTTCAGAAATACCGAAAGATTCACCTTCACATAAAAAAGAATATTCGAACACTATGAAAAGTATAGAAGGGGATCTTAACCCAAAGGATATTTTATTTTTTCTCATACGCACACATAAAGACTTTTATCCAGAAGAGTTATGTGAAGATGATGATTTTTATGATATTTTTGATCCTGTTACAAAAAAGAATGTAAAAGTTCGTAAACAATATGTTCTGCGTTTGTATAAAAAAATCCACCAGACACAATAATAAAAAGTTATGTTGTCTGGTGGACTTGAGAGTCTCCTAATTAAGTTTTTTTTCAAAAATATTTTGACACAAGATACATCGTTCAGCTTCCGGAATAAGTGTTAGCCTTTCTTGCGGTATTTTTGTACCGCAATCAATGCACTCACCATATGATCCAGTTCGTAATCTTTCCAGTGCTTTTTTAATGCGAATAATGTCATCTTTGCTGTGAGAGAGTGATTGCTCTCCTCCTTCACGTAATATATTTTTTTTATGAGACATTCTTCCTTCAAGATGTGATTTTACTCGTATATCATCTTTATTTCCCATGACGGAAATCCTTTCATATTATATGAATAACTTAAGATAGGGTACCTATTATATCATATTTATATTGATATGTCAATATGTCCCGTATTAGAGTCAACACCTATGCATCACTTAGCATCTCTTCTGGTGTCTTGTAATTGATTCCCATGTGTATTCTTTTGGTATTGTAATGGTGTAGATATGTTTCTAAATCTTTCTGAATGTGAATAGATAGATTATGTTTCTCTGGTTCTTCTTGTAATGTTCTATTGAATCGTTCAAGATGCCCGTTCTCATTTGGTGAGCGTGGGTGATTATGCCTATGTTTAATCTTGCAGTGGTCCGTAAACCACTTTCCAAACTCAGGACCGTTATCAGTTTGTATGCATCTAATATTAAATTGAAAGTATGCCTGTACTCTCTTTAAAAAATGAAGAGTATTGTGTGTGTTTGCTTTCTTATACCATCTTGCATATCCATATCTAGAATACACATCTATTGCAGTATAGATGTATGTTTTAATACCATCCTTGTCTATGAAGTGAACAGTATCAAATTCAACTAAATCTCCTTGCTTTGCAATATCAGGACGTAGTGGGTAAATCCTTTTCTTTTTCCATGGAGATCTCTTCTTAAGGCAAGAATATCGAGTAAGTGTTCGTTTAACTGTAGAAAGTGAAACTTCTACACCACGTTTCTTGAGAATGTGATACACAACCTCAGAACATCGTTTTGTTTCTTCTCTTACACCAACGATCATTGCTTCAATCTCTTTAGAA
The DNA here is from genome assembly GCA_018063165.1 of Minisyncoccota bacterium. Taxonomy (GTDB): domain Bacteria; phylum Patescibacteriota; class Minisyncoccia; order Phycocordibacterales; family UBA5272; genus UBA11704. Next base: position 25,865 of record JAGOQU010000001.1, read on the forward strand.
GTTCTCCTTGGACTAGTCTTTGGTCTAGAACTTTTTGTAGGTATACCACTCTTGTTATGCCATACTTCGTTTTTTCTTTTACACCATCTGACGATTGTAGATTGATTGTATCCAAAATGCCTTGCAACTTCTCTGGTACTTTTACCATTAAGTACCATTCTTACTGCAAGAAGTCTTACTTTCCCAATATTTTCATTTGATGTATATGCCATGATCATACTCTAGCAGAAGGGTGATGCAAAGGTATTGAACCATAACGTGTCCTTGACATATACTATTTTAAATTATAGTATAAAATACTACTTTAATATACGTTCTTTAGAAAATTATTTACCTTAGAAAGGGTGCATATGGAATATCCAAAAACACAATTGCTTAAAAAGGCAGAAAGTGTTTTGAGAAGATTTGGTATTTCTGATATTCCTCAGAGGATAGATCAGACACCATATTTTGTGTCAAAATATGAAGATAGGTTTTTTTCAGAACTCTCGTCTTTTGTTTTTTATGGTAGAACCTATAAAGTAGGGGAGAAAGTTAAAGAGAAAGTCTAATATATATAATGCATTAAAAATGTATTAAAAAAGTGAAGTCGTAAGACTTCACTTTTTTGCATTCTATAAATAGAAAATAAAATTACTTTTCAGCTTTTTTGATATCTCCGTACGCAAGTGTCATTCTTTCGTCGTTTGCATCAAAGAGAGTAATAGAAAAGTTGTAACTCTTTCCAAGTGATAATGCTGCACGAAGCTTTGTCTCATCACCGAAATCAGATACATGGACAAGTCCAGCAACACCTTCTTCGATAGATACAAGTGCTCCGTGTTTATTAAACTTAATAACAACACCAGCAACTTCGTCTCCTTTTTTATATTTCTTTGAAGCTTCTTTCCATGGATTTGCTTTAAGAGCTTTTAATGAAAGAGAAATTTTACCATCTTTTATTTCGATGATCTTTGCTTTTACTTTTTCACCAACACGAGCATATGCTTTAGTGTCTTCTACAAGACCCCAATCAATCTCACTCTTGTGAACAAGTCCTTCAACACCATCTTCGAGTTTAATGAAAATACCAAATTCTACAACACCAGTAACAGTACCGTCTACCTCATCACCAACTAAGTGACTACCTGATGCCATTTCTTTTGTTTCTTTTGTTCCACCATCTTTTTCTGAGAAGATAAGTTTACCTTCTTTTGGAATAGCAGAAATAATACTTACAGAAACACGCTTTCCGATAAGTTTCTTGAGTTCGCGAAGTATTTTATCTTTATCTCCGTCTTCAATACGTGGATAGTTTTCTTCTTTAAGCTGTGATGCAGGAAGGAATCCTGACATACCTTGCCATTCAATAATAAGACCACCCTTGTTAGCATCTTTAACAACAAGATCCATAACACGTTTTTCTTTGATGGCTTGTTCTGCATCGTTCCACATAAGCGCTTGACGAGCTTCCTTAAGAGAAAGTTCTACATAGCCTTCTGTGTTTTCACGGAGAACTATTTTTGCTGAAATAGTATCACCAATATTAATACGCTTGATAACATCACGTGCATTCATGAATTCGATACCATAAATGATACCTGTTCCTGAAACACCTAAATCAACATAAAGCGCTGCCTTTTCAATAGCAACGACGATACCTTCTACGATGTCTTCTTCTTTAAATAATACTGCGTCAACTGCAAATGGTGCAATTGCTTGAGCTTCTGTTGTTGTCATAATAAAAATAAATACCGCCCACAAAAGGCGGTTAACCCTTCGGTCTGGGCTCCGTCTTAATGTTAGCTACACTTGAGTCGGGGATTACGCCAGAACGTTTTTTCTTAATAGGAATACATAAATACTACATCATTTTATTAAGAATAGCAATATTTCCTATGTTGCTATAAAAATAAAAAAACCACCAATAAAAATTGGTGGTTTTTGAAAACAACATAATGTTATTTCCATTTTTGTAGCATCGATTTTCTCTGAAGAATTTGAGCAGCTTGCTTATTTCTCTCCTGAATCATTTTTAAGCGAGCAACTTCCGCTATCTCATCTTCTTCGGTCCTTTCATAGTTCTTTTGAATCATTTTTAAGCGAGCAACTTCCGCTATCTCATCTTCTTCGGTCCTTTCATAGTTCTTTGAATGAACTATTTCTGCTAATGCCGTTGAAAATTTACCCATGATGTGTCCTTTCAATGTTTACACAAAAGAACATATTTCTAACGTGTATGTAGAGTGTATTTCTCTACAATATATATACAGTATATCTATTGTAGACATATGTCAATATTTGTGCTGTTGATAACTAAAAAAATTTTTATTGTATAAGTGTTTTTTGTAATATTGTTTTGTTATATAAAAATAAATAAAAAAAATAAAAACCGCATGTCTTACGACTTGCGGTGTTTTTTTGTGAATTACGCAACTGCGCGCGACTGTTGCACTTGGTTGGTGCGATAACGTTGTGCACGTTTACACCCCAAGATATCAACGATGTACATTTTCACAGGATTTTTTTTAAGATCCTGTGTGCCACGCCTGTTTTCGTTTCCTTTGAAGAAACTGGCTAGCATGCCAGATTCCTCATCAGAAACTTCGTACTTTCCCATCTTTTACTCCTTTAAAGGATTGTAAAGAGTTTACGGATTGTTGTCCGAGCAGGTTTCTTACCTTTCGGTTTCCGTCCTGCATTCCGCCGAGGCTTAATGTAGTAACCTTGCTCTTCGTGCGACAGCGGTTTTTCAAAACGCTTTTTGCACGAACCGTGCTTAGAATGTTCTCCACAGGTTAAAGGAACAACACGTTTCTTTGCCGGTGTTGACGGCATAGAGGTAGTCACATTCCCCGCTTTACCTGTGATCAGGTTTTTGAGCCCCGAAGTCAGGGGCATTTTCATCGGGTTGAAAGTAATTTTTAACCCATGAACAGTAATCATCGAAACTAGCATTCTCTTTCCTTTAAAATGGACTCATTAAAATCCTATAAGAAACGTGTGTCTCTTGAGGGCTGTTATAAGTATACACTATTTAAGCAATTTGTCAAGTATAACTCTTTACTTTTTATAAAAAAGTAGTATAAAAGCTTTTAAATATAACTAGTTTGTATTATTATTCTTTAATTTGTATTTCAAAATAGTAAGGATTTTTCACAAGAACTAACTATCGGAGGCTGCGATTAGTAAATCGTATCGGGAGATAAAAAGCCGATAGTGAGGCAACTTTTTAGTAAAAAAGTATGCCGTTTAGTTTGGTAAAAAATCAAAAGAAAACAATACATTTACTAAAACTTTCAGATTGGTAGATGTGTTCATCCTAAATCTTAAGGAAAACGAGTTATCCCTTTTTCTAAAAAAGCAACTTTATGGTACTATAGAGAACATGATAATTACACACTTTGGACGACAACATTTTAAGGTGACTGTGGGCGATTTAACTATAGCAATTAATCCTGTTTCAAAAGAGGGGAAAGGAAAAGTTACAAAATATGGTGCTGATATAACACTCATCACAACGAATCATCCTGATTACAATGGTGCTGAACAAACAGAGCATGGTGACAAAGTGCCGTTTGTGATTCGTGGTGCAGGGGAGTATGAAGTGAGAGACATTTTTATTAAAGGATTTGGAACTGTTACAAAACTTCATGAAGGTAAAAAAGAAAAAGAATATCAAAACACAAGTTATGTGCTTACAGTAGATAATATACGTGTTACCTTTTTAGGAGCGCTATCACAAGCACTTTCGCCAGAACATAAAGAAATAATTGACGAAACAGATATCCTTTTTATACCAGTTGGTGAAGATGGTTTTCTTCTTAATGCCTATGACGCACAAAAACTTGCAGTGTCGCTTGAGCCAAAACTTGTTATTCCTATAGACTATAATGAACAATCACTACCTATATTCCTCAAAGAAGCTGGCGCAGAAAAAGTTGAGCCGGTAGAAAAACTAACTATTAAGAAAAAAGATATTGAAGGAAAGCTAGGTGAGGTTGTGCTTTTCCATGAGATGTAGCATGAATAGACATTAGTTATTAGCTGATAGTAATTAGCTTTGAATACAAATAACAAATACAAAAGACGACAGCGAAGCTGTCGTCATTTGTATTTTATGTTGTATGTAACTAACGACTATCAGCTAAGAGCTAAAAGCTGTATAATAGTCTTTATGAAGCGTCATCTCAAAAAGTATACGAGTATCACTAACTATATTGAGTTCATTAGAAGACAACCTAGCCATGTTCAGCATGTATACGGTGTTGTTTTTGCTGGAACTATTACTTCTTTGATTGCATTTTTTATTTTATATATTGATTATGGTTTTTGGCATGAAAGATATATTAATGACGATATAGTAAAAATAGCAAATGAAGAAGAACAGGTAAAACTTGAATCTCCTACTAAAATGTTCGGTAGTTTTCTAGAAGAAGCAGGTGAAAGATTTAAGGAAATTAAAATACCAAATAAAGCACTCCTTGAAGGAAAGGAGTCGTATTCTCAAGAAAATCAATAGTTTTTTATTTTGTATAATAAAAAAATTATACTATTTAGTTTTATATATCTTTCATAATAGTATTGGCTAAATGTCCTTTTTCTTGCTATACTTTTATGATTATAATTACACATTTCTATGGCAAAAAAGATAACTCCACAAGAAGAACCAATCGTGCCTGCATCAGCTCATGTAGGACTTCATCCAGTTAATATTGCTCAAGAAATGCGTGAAGCATATCTTGACTATGCAATGTCAGTTATTACGTCACGAGCACTTCCTGATGCGCGTGATGGTCTCAAACCTGTACATCGTCGTATCCTATATTCTATGAATAATATGGGGCTCACACCAGGCGCTAAGTTTCGTAAATCTGCAACCATTGTTGGAGATGTACTTGGTAACTATCACCCACATGGTGATGCGTCTGTATATGATGCGATGGTAAAGTCTGCTCAAGATTTTTCGTATCGTTATCCTCTTGTGATGGGACAAGGTAACTTTGGTTCTATAGATGGTGACGGTGCAGCGGCATATCGTTATACAGAAGCAAAAATGTCAAAAGTGTCTATGGAAATGCTTCGTGACATAGAAAAAGACACAGTTCAGATGGAACCTAACTACGATGGAAGTAAAAAAGAGCCTCGAGTACTTCCTACTGCTGTACCTAACCTTCTTTTAAATGGAACACTCGGTATTGCTGTAGGTATGGCGACAAATATTCCACCACACAATCTTTCAGAAATTGTTGACGCTACCACTCATTTAATTGATAGTCCTCAAGCTACGACAGAAGATCTTTGTGAGTTCGTTAAAGGTCCAGACTTTCCTCTTGGGGGTATTGCCTTTGGTCAGGCAGATATTCGTGCTGCGTATGCAACTGGACGTGGTGGTGTAACTGTTCGTGGTGAAGCTGAAATATTTGAAACTAAGAATGGTCAATTCCAGATTATTATTACGTCAATTCCTTTTCGTGTTCTTAAAAGTAATTTAATTGAAAATATTGCTGATCTAGTACGTGATAAAAAAATAGAAGGCATAAAAGGTCTTCGTGATGAATCGACAAAAGATATTCGTGTCGTTATTGATTTAAAGAGTGGTACACAACCACAGAAAGTTCTTAATTATTTATATAAACATACAGAGCTTGAAAGTGTTTTCCATTATAACGTTGTAGCACTTGTAGATGGTGTACCTCAGACTCTCGGTCTTAAAGGTGCTCTTGAGTCTTTTATCGGACATAGAAAAGAAGTTGTACGTCGTCGTACAGAATTTGATCTCAAACGTGCTCTAGAAAAAGAGCATATTTTACTAGGTCTCAAAAAAGCACTCGATCATATTGATGAAATTATTAAGACTATTCGTGCTTCGAAAGATACTCCTGATGCTCATGCACAACTTGTTAAGAAATTTAAATTTTCTGATATACAAGCAACAGCTATTCTTGAAATGAAGCTTCAGCGTTTAGCTGGTCTTGAACGTAAGAAAATAGAAGATGATCTTAAAGCAGTACAAATACTCATAGCAGAACTTCAAGCGATACTTGCTTCTGTAAAGAAGATGATGTCTATCATTAAAGGTGAGCTTGCAGATATTAAAGATAAATATGGTGATGCTCGTCGTACAAAAATAGTTAAGCATAAAGCAAAAGAATTTAACCCAGAAGATCTTATTGCTGATCGTGAAGAGGTTCTTGTGTATACATCTGGCGGATATGTTAAGCGTACTGACCCAGATGAATTCCGAACTCAGAAGCGAGGTGGTGTAGGTGTTGTTGATCTTAATACAAAAGAAGAAGATTTCGTGACTATGTCTCTTACGACATCGACACACAGTGATATGCTCTTCTTTACTGACAAAGGTAAAGCGTATCAGATTAAGATGTATGATCTTCCAGAAGGAAAGCGTGCGACACGTGGTAAGAGTATTATGAACTTCCTTCAACTTTCTGATGGAGAAAAAGTGACAAGTATACTTCCAATGCCAAAGGAAATGAAACAAGCGAAAGGAAAAGAAAATGAAGGTGTGTCACTTATGATGATCACCAAAGATGGTACAGTAAAGAAATCGTCCGCTGAAAGCTTTAAAGATGTTCGTCGTAACGGTCTTATTGCGATCAAGCTTGAAGAGGGTGACGAGCTACTTGCTACATTGTTTGTTCGTGACGAAGACAGTGTCATCCTGACAACAAATAACGGTCAATCAATACGCTTTAGTCATACAGACGTTCGTGAGATGGGGAGAACGGCTGCTGGTGTTATTGGTATGAAGTTAGATAAAGGAGATGTTATTGTCGCCGCAGACAAAATCCCTGGAGGAACAAAAGGTGCAGAACTTCTTATTATGACTGGTAATGGATATGGAAAGAAAACAAAGCTTTCAGAATATAAGATACAAAAGCGTGGAGGTAGTGGTATAAAGACAGTAAAAGTAACAGATAAAACAGGTAAACTTATGATTGCTCGTGTTGTTACTGCAGAAAACGAAGAGATACTTGCTGTGTCAAAAGATTCACAAGTGATTCGTACAGAACTTACTTCTATTCCGACACTTGGAAGAGATACTCAAGGTGTTCGTATTATGAAGTTACGTGAAGGGGATACACTAGCATCGTTTAATCTTCTTTAAGATACTATAGTTATAAACATAAAAAAGTTACTCAAAAAGAGTAACTTTTTTATTACACAATAGTAGTAAATACGGTGTATACTGTATGGTATATGGAACATATAGAAGATGATAAAAATTGTGAGGTAGAAAAAAATAATGCGTTTACAGAAGAAAAGATTTTCATTCGAGGTATTGGTATGATATCTCTTGCTCAAGCAACAGAAGAGGCAAAAGAAGAAGTCATAGGCGATATTTTTGTAGGTAATGGTTTTACGCTTGCTAATTTAGAAAAAATAGAAGAAGATGCAAGTGATTTAAGAAGAGATGGGCTTGTTACAAGTGAAGAGTTAAGATCATATCACGATCAAATGATTAAAAATATTGAAAGAAAATTAATCATACGCGAAGCTCTTAAAATGAGAGAATTTGAAAAATAGTACAAGTAGTTTAGGAGTTTTGCATCGTTTGAGATTTTTTTTATATAAAAACAGATACGTATAAAGTATCTGTTTTATTTTTTTTGATTATGTTCCTATAAAAAGACAATATGCACTATCTTCTCCCATAATAGGAATATATTCATATATAGAAATTTCATCTAACTGCATATCAACTGGACCACCACGCAAGTCACCACTTTTCGTAAGTTTTGCATGTTCCCAGAAGAAAAATTCCATAGAGGTAATACATTCTTCTGGTTCTTGGTTTTTGTTGGTGATATCAATAGATGGAAAAGATAAGTGCATGCCAGAAATAAGTACAGACACACCTTCTGTTGTAGCAACACCTCTTCCAGATATTCTGTGTGCAAGAGCTTTGAATATTTCTTGTATTTGTACTCTTGATAACTCAGGAAATTCACAAAGATCTAATTCTTTTGCTGTGATGAGTAATTTTGTATATATTCGAAATGTGTCAGGTAGCACATCGAAACTAAGTAATGTGCATTCCCCAAATGTCGGTATATGTAGTGTTAAAGACTCAGTTTTCTTACTGGTGAGCATGATATTTCTCCAAGTGAAAGTGTCCAATGTAATACTACATGACTCTATACACAGAAGCAAGGAAGGGGTTATAAGAAATATGTATAATTTGTCCACTAGTAAGTAATACGTAGTAACTATATACTATATGTATTATGTTTTTAACACCAGAGCATCTCGTACGAGAATTATATTTAAAACCAGGTGATCGTGTGGCTGATATTGGTTGTGGTACCGGTGCGTATACAATAGCACTTGCAGAAGAGGTTGGAGAAATGGGGCAAGTGTATGCAGTAGATGTACATCGTGAAGCGCTTCATACGCTAATAGGTACCTTAGAAAAAAGAAATATACAAAATGTTGAAATGTTATGGGCTGATGCCGAAGAATATATTCCTATAGACGGTTTTAGTCTTGACGCTGTTGTTGTTTCTAATGTTCTTTTTCAAGTATCTAATATACATTCTTTACTTGCAAATGTATTAAAAATTCTTAAACCAGAAGGACAGCTTCTTATTGTGGAGTGGAGCGATAGTCATGGTGGTGTGGGTCCGCACAAAGATCATGTTATTGATGAACAGTATGCAGAAAAATGTGTCGTACATAATCATTTTAGAATTCTAAAAAGACTTCCTGCTGGTGATTTTCATTATGCATTTATTGCACTTAGTTAGTGTCTGTTAATGAGACCTTAGACTCTATTAACTTTGTGTGTACTACACTTCTGTGAAATAGTTGATAAACGTTATATACTAAGTGTATATGGTATCAAAAATTATTCTAGGTTTCGGTCTTTTCGCTGCATTATTCGCTATACTTATTTTTTCTGGGAAAATTAATCTTGGAAAGACTGTGTCGACACCTTCAGGTGAAGTCACGATGTGGGGGACATTTTCTGAAGAAAAAATGAATCGTTTTATACAAAATTTTAACATAGAAGCAAAAACATATAAAATAAATTACGTTGAAGTTTCGGAATCATCTTTTGACCAAAGACTTCTTGAAGCACTTGCTAGTGGTACAGGACCAGATCTTATTTTGGCACCTTATCAAACAATACTCGCTCAAGCATCTCGTATATCACCATATCAAATAAATGAAAAGACTTTTAAAGATAGATTTTTTGACGGTAGTTTTTTGTTACACACACCAAGTGGAGCATTAGCACTCCCTGTTAGTATAGATCCTATGGTTCTTTTTTATAATCGCACTCTTCTCTCAAAACATGGCATAGCCAATCCTCCAAAAGACTGGAATGAGGTTATGTCCATGGTTCAGAATATTACTATTCTTAATGACAGAAAACAATTTATTGAATCGGGTATTGCTCTAGGTACACCAAATACACCGTATGCAAAAGACATTCTCATGACTATTGTTGCACAGCTTGGTCAAAAACCAGTACTAAAAACATACAACGGTGACGGTATGTCAGTGAGAAGTATGACAGCCAATAAACCTATAATTGAAGATGGTGATGTATTTCCTCTTGCTACCACACTTCGTTTTTTTACACACTTCGCTGACCCGCTAAGTGTTTTATATTCATGGAATCAATCATCGGGTAATGCAGAAGATGTATTTTTGGCAGAAAAACTTGCTATGTATATAGGATATTATAGTGATTTTGTAAGTTTTCGTGCGCGTAACCCGCGAGCTGAGATAGAAATGACTACACTTCCTCAGTCAAAAGGATATTATACAAATGTAACCGGGATGCGTATGTATGCTGTTGCAACTCTTAGTAAAACAAGGAATTATTCTGTTTCAAAATATGTACAAGAAATGCTTTCTTATGGAAAACATGCTGATTCTCTTGCTGTAATTATTGGAGGGGTGCCAGCATATAAAGATTATTTAAAAAAAGAGGGTTTGAATCCTGTGGCAACTAGTAGTATTCTTATTGCTCGTGGATGGGAAGATGTATATTTCAAAAAATCATCAGAACTAGTATCTCTGATGATATCTGACGTTATTAGTAACCGTCAAGATGTTACCAGCGCTGCAAGTATTTTTGTGTCAAGAATGCAAGATATCTACACACCAATAAAATAATATGAAAAAAAACATTTTTAGATCTCATTATTTTTTTTCAGCAGTGCTTGCTCTCTTCTTTATTGTTTTTTCTTTCAGTGGTAATGATGCACATGCCCAGATTTCTGGAGATGCTGTTTGTGGAGGTGAAAAAGTTGTTTGGGATGCTAGTCACACAAAAATAATTAGTGGTGCTTGTACTTTACAAGACCTGGTAAAAATTAATAAAGGTATTTTTACTCTTATTATTTCTATAGGTCTTCCTCTTCTTATTGTGTTTATTATTTATAGATTTGTTGTTGCGTGGTATTCTCTTGCTAATGGAAATGCTAACGCATATAGGGAGGCTCTCAAAAAAGTAACGCAAGCCATTCTTGGTTTTGTTATTATTGTTGCATTAGCTGGTGGTATATTTTTGGCGATGCTCAAATATCTAGGGGTAAAAGATGGATCAGGTGACGGTTTTAATCCTCTTAAATTATTACAACAAATTTCTCTTGTTCCTATAGAACGTGCATATGCTGCGCCGTATCCAAAGGATGCTTGTCCTAATGGCACAGAAGGACATAGATGTCTTCGTGCAGATAGTAGTATTGGTTTTTGTGTTGGTCCAGCTTCTTGTCAACCAATTAGCACAAGTGCAATAGTTACTACTATTTGTGGGGGAAATTTTGGTACAGGTTCTAAATGTAAATCTTCAAGTGACAGTAGTGAAGCTGATGGATATTGTTATACGAGTCGTTGTATAAAAAGCAAACCTGATCCGGTAAGTAACGATGTGATATTAGGTGATGAAGATGCAGGAGGATCAGGTACCCAGCTTGGTGACTCAGAAACACCTACACAAACAGGGGATACGCAATTACCTAACCCTCTTTTTGCAGATAATTTATATGAATTTATTATAGACATTCTTAATACTGTTATGATGTTTTTCTTGTATCCAGCTCTTATTGGGGTATGGGTGTATGCTGGCCTTTTGTATGTTACAGCACAAGGTGCTCCAGAAAAGTTAAGCAAAGCTCATAAACTACTTTTCTGGGCTTTTGTTTCTACTCTTATTGTATTTATGACACAGGCTTTTCTGTCAGCGGTTAAAGGAAGTGTAGAAAAAATATTACCAGGTACTGTATCTATTCAGTATAAAGATGATAATGAAAAAAGAGCGTAAGTTTTTTATACACAAACTTTTTTGGTATTTATTCTCCTTATAGTGTACACTTTAAAATATAGTAACAACACCTTATGAAAAAAATATTCTCATTGTGCTCAGTTCTCGTAGTAAGTTTTTTATTAATACCTACCACACTTTTAGCGCAAGATTCTAGTACTGTTACTTCTGGTTTTAATAGTTTAAAGACTATGGTTGAAAGTATTACAACAGGTCTTATCACAGCTCTTGCAACTCTCTTCATGTCGCTAGCAATGCTTGCGTTCTTTTATGGTATTGTAGAGTTTATTTGGGCACAACGTTCAGGTGTAGAAAAAGATGTAACAAAGGGAAAAGAATTTATGAAGTGGAGTGTGGTAGCACTTTTTGTAATGTTTTCTATATACGGAATCATAAAGCTAGGACAAAGTGTTATTTGTGGTAGTGGTGGCTGTTCTTCTACAATTGATATACCTAGCATCAAGTTCAAAACTGGGTCTACCACAGGTGGTGGAGGCAACAATAATTCTTCACCTACACCCGCACCTGTATATACAGGTGGTGGAGGTAATAATGTTACACCAAACTCTAGTGTAGTTAATGATTGTATGGAAGTTAGTAATTCTGTTCAATGTAATGCATCTAAGAATATATCTGGCCTTACCTGTGTTTGGCATAATAATGAATCTTATTGTGCTGATGAGTAGAATTATTTATGTTTGTATAATTTCGTAATATTTTTTATTGTAGAATATATTTAGAAATTTTGTATAATAGTCTAAATTTACTATACGTAAAATAGCTTGACAAAAGTTATAAATAGTGTATACTGTATACAGGTTCAGATAGTATAGAAATTTTTCTGTATTGTTTGAAATAAGTACATTCACAATTTTTAAGGAGTCAGAAATGACTAATTCAGCTGATATCAAAGAGACAATTGCTGCTCGTGAAGCTATTGCGAAAGCAAAAGCTTCTGCTTCATCTGCTGCAAGTATGCCAGGTTCTATGCCTAACAAAGGCACAGTTCATCCCCAACAACCCATTGTAACCCACGTTACAACAGGAAATGGTGGTAATAAACCCCCGCATTCACCCAACAAAGGTGGAGGTGGCGGATCATCTGGAAATGGTGGTTTTGGATCTTGGTGGCAAAAACAACCTCCTTTAATTAAAGGAGTTGGTATTGTCGTTCTGTATGGAGTTTTATCCTTTAGCCTTAATATGTTCACTATTAGCAATGGTGAACGTTCGAATAATGCTGAAATTGGTATGGCTCTTAAAGCAGCTAAAGCAGAAGCAGAAATTGCTTCTTTGAAAGAGAGTGCTGCTGTTTCAAAAGCGAGAGCTGCTGAGTTGTTAAAAAATATAGAAAAAAAAGTTGTCACTGATACACCGGTAGGTTTACCTACAGACACAATGCCAACTTTTGATTGTCTCACCATTGAGAAAATGGAAAACAACTTTAAAACCACTAACAGTATTTCATTGCCTTCTGGCAAACAATATTTGTTTATCAATGGGTGTGCAAAAGTTACTTTTGAGGGGGTTGTGACGAGTCTTAAAGGGAATGGTTATTGGATCTCTTTTGATTCAATAGATGACCCTAGTGCAGAATATTGCGCTTACGGTGCAAGAGGAAGAAATGACTCTCCAGATGTTTGTTTGGGTTATATAAAAAAACATCAGTACCTTGGTAAGCCTATGAACATTATTGTTCAAGGTGGAAAAGATAATTTTTTAAAAATAGGAGTTTAACATGTCAGAAGAAGTAAAAAAATCATCAGAGAATCATGGTAATGATCATAAAACAACAGATCATGGAAAGACAGCAATTTCTCAGAAGATCTGGAAAGGTGTTACTATCATGATAAGTATCATGATAGCTGGGATTGTGGCAGTTGTTGTTGGCGGAGAACTTTTTGCCGAAATAGTTAATTCTTTTGGTCGTTCAACTGAAAGGATTTCATCAGAATTGACTGTGGCTGGAAATGTGTTCGGTAATTTTGCTGGAAGTATCAGGTCTTGGACTATGTCGATAGCAAAAATAATGAACGCTATCTTGCCAGCAATTTTAGCTGCTCTTGTTATTATACTTCTTGGGAAGTATGCTTTTGACGAGTATAAAAAGGACAAAGATGGTGGTGGTGGGCACCATTAAACGGAGAAAACCGTCAAAATCACACAGTTCTACTGAACTGTAAAGAGAGGTCTTCCTCTCGCACATGCTTTTATCGCATGTTGCGATGAAGTCCTCTCTTTTTATTTTGTATAAAAAAAGAAAGATTCACAAAGTGTTAAATATGTGCTACTATATGTATATTCATCCAATCGGGCACATCAGGATTTGGACACCTGAGCACATCATTCACGTATTATTGACGCTTGCAAAACTTGCATTTTGGAGAATAGATGTTGTGGCACGAGGCAAATGTATTATTAAACACGAAAATATTCATATACTATTTTAGTATAGTTGTTATATTTTTATAATCATATTTTATATGTCAATTACAATAGAAGCTCTTAAAAAAGCAGGTTTACAGTACGGATATTCTCGTACACGTCGTCACCCATCAGTAAAACCTTTTATCGAAGGTAATTATAATGGTGTTGATTTTATTAATCTTGCAACAACTAAGACACAATTAGAAGAAGCTGTTACTTTCCTAACAAGTATGCGTTCAGCAGGAAAGACAATACTTTTTGTTGGTGTAAAGCCAGAAATTCGCCAAATAGTAAAAGAAGTAGCTCTTTCTCTTAATGCTCCGTATATCGCTGAGCGTTTTATTGGTGGCACTCTTACCAATTTCCCACAAATCAAGAAACGTATAGAAAAGCTTCATGATCTTTTAAAGAAAAAAGAAACAGGCGAACTAGCTGTATATACAAAAAAAGAACAACTTCTCATACAGCGCGATATAGATAGATTAGATAGAGATTTTGGTGGTGTATCATCACTTACCAACACTCCTTCTGCGATAGTTATGATTGATTCACGTCATGAAGATATGTGTGTTAAAGAAGCTAAGCGTCTCCACATACCTGTAGTTGCACTTTGTAATACTGACTGTACACTAGAAGGTATCGAGTACCCAATTGTTGGTAATGATGGTTCTGTTACCTCAGTACGTTTTGTGCTCGAAGCTATAAAAGCTGCTCTTCACGAGTAATTGCTTTTAATAAAACGTATTTTGTTTTTGATGTATTCTTTTTGAATTTGTATTTTTTAATAACGTTTGTAACTAATAAATAACTATTTTATGGACACAATAAAAGAACTTCGTGAGGAAACTGGATTATCACTTTCTCAAATTAAAAAAGCATTAGATGAAGTAGGGGGAGATAAAGAGAAAGCAAGAGCTCTTCTTGCAGAATATTCTGCTACTCAAGCAGAAAAGAAATCAGACCGAGAATTGGCAGCGGGTGTTATCTCTGCATACGTTCACTCAACTGGAACTATAGGTGTACTTCTAGAGCTTGGATGTGAGACAGACTTTGTTGCAAAGAATGAAGAGTTCGTTGCGTTGGCTCATGATATAGCTATGCATGTGTGTGCTATGGCACCAACATCAATTAATAATGAAGATGGTCTCGGTGAAGAAACAGCACTTATGAAGCAGTCGTTTATCAAAAATCCAGAACTTACTATTGAGCAAAAGATTCAGTCTGCTGTACAGAAGTTCGGTGAAAATACAAAAGTAATTCGTTTTTCTCGTTATAGTATTTCAGAATAAATCTCATGATGATACTTCTATTAGTTGTTGGAGGAATAAGCACAAGCTTGTTAGCTTTTTCTATTCTTCTTTTACAAAAATATAGAATACAAAAAGGTGTTGTTGTTATAGATGAGGAGTATGATGGGCCTGCGCAAGTTTCTACTACTCTTCGTGTTGTTATTAGATATTTACTTAAAAGAAGTGTCTATTTTAGAAAGTTGTTTACTCAGCACATGCTTCATGCTATGGTGAGGATTATGCATTATATTGATGTATTCTCTTCGTATTTATACGCTAAATCAAGAAATTGGTTTGTAGAAAATGCTGTTCATAACAGAGGTACAGTACCTCATTTTTGGCATCATTTAAAAGTGTATAAAAAAGAAATGGATCAAGAGAAAAAAACAGAAGAAGAATTGAAATAAAAGTGCGTATACATGTTCTGTGGAAGAAACATAATAATGTCTAATGAAAAATGATATACTTTATTTGTATATATAATGATTTTTTATCACTTTCTTTCAAAAAAATATAGTAGTATTTTTTATAGTGCTTGCGCGAGTCTTTTTTTGAGCTTCTCTATAGTATCAGCCGAAACAGTGTCTGGTAATGGATATACTGTAGATCAAACTATAAGTCCTATATCAGGAATCGTATCTGGTAACGGGTATACTGTTCAGACTTCTGGTCAAATTGTAGGTGGTATAGCATCTGGTAATGGATATACTTTACAAAGCGTGTTTGGTACGTCAACTGAACCAACAGTATTACCTCCTATTGTTCCATCTGGTGGAACCACAAGTAGTGGATCTGGATATTATGTATTACCAGTTACGAGCACTTCTAGTGTTGCAACAACAAGTCCTATTGTAGGCAAAGATACTGTTCTTACTACAAATGGTAGTACGTGTGCAACAAGAATAGCTCTTTCTTCTCCTATTGATATTGGTTTAAAGAATAATCCAGAAGATGTAAAAAAACTTGAAACCTTTTTGAATACATATGAAAAAGAAAAACTTGTCGTAGATGGTATATATGGAAAAGATGATTATCTGGCTGTAAAAAGATGGCAGGCAAAATACAAGAATACTATTCTTGTTCCAATGAAATTAAAAAAACCAACAGGTACGATATATACATCTAGTATGCGCCAAATAGAAAGACAAACTACAGCATCTTGTGGTCAACAAATTATTGTACACGCTTGTCCATTTTTCAAAAAAACTCTTTCATACGGAGATACTGGAGAAGAAGTTAAAAAAATACAACAGTTTTTGAATATTGTACGAGGTGAAAAATTGCCTACAAATGGTAAATATGGCCCAGCGACACTTGCTGCCGTAAAAAGATTCCAGCGTATGTATAGAAAAGATATTGTAAGCATCGTAAAACTTTCTTTTATTTCTGGAAACTGGAACACACAAACACGTATGAAGGCTAATGCTGTTATTGGTTGTGATGTTATTAAGTAAAATAATACACCGTTTATAAAAGTGATATACTATTTATATGGAACAAAAACAAATAGAACATAATTCAATCTCTCAAGAAGAAAAAAATATTCTTTCAAGAAAATTAAAACAAAAAAGACTTGTAAGAATTATTATGTCTCTTTTTTCTGTTTCCATTTTTTTCTTTTTAACTACGGTATATTCTCAATATCAGGTATATAGATTAACTAGATTAGAAGAAGTAAAAGAATCTTCTTTAACACAAGTACCTTCTACACCAAATGAGATTATTAAAGCAGTTTCAAAACTTATTATATTACCAGATACAGTTCCACAAATAACATCTATAAAAGATATTGATTCACTGCGTGAAAAAGAAGTTTTTTTTAGAAATGCATTAAATGGGGATGCTGTAATTATCTATGAAACAATGATTATTATATATAGACCTACAACTAATATGATTATTGCCGTGGGTGACATTGGAACTGTTTCGGAATAAGTCCTTTTTATATAAGAAAGGTGTTGTACACACGTGTTTATACATGACAAAATATTCACTTTATGATAGTATATAGTACAGTCTTTTAATAAAAAGATTTGTTCTAAAAGTGCCGCTTTAGCTCAGTTGGTAGAGCAACGGTTTTGTAAACCGTAGGTCCACAGTTCGAATCTGTGAAGCGGCTCCATAAATAATGGCGAGACCCTTATTTACATCTTCTTCGTTCTTATATGATTGATACAAAAAAATATATATTAACTTTTTTAATCACATTTTCAATTTTTGTGACAGCTTTTTTTGCGTCAACTTTTTTTTCTGATAAGAGGGTTGAGAATGTTAAATCAATACAAGATACTATTGCTATTGATATTTTGTCGAGCGAAACACAGTTCGATCTTTTAAAAGAAGTTCCATGTTCAAATGTTAATGACAGCAGTCTTTCTTCAGAACTTTCGACGCTTGGAGATAAACTTTCTCATACAGAAAATGAAAGAGGGAAAGATGATGATGATGTGATCTATCTTAAAAAATATTATTCACTTCTTCAAATTAAAGATTACATACTTTCAAAAAAACTTGTAGAAAAATGTGGAGCAGGGAAGAAGCCTGTTTTTATCATTTATTTTTATTCAAATCAAGGAGATTGCTCTGAGTGTACACGAGAAGGGTATGTGCTTACACGCTTAAGAGAGATATACCCCGATCTTCGTATTTATTCTTTTGATTATAATTTACCACTTTCAGCAATAGATTCTATGAAGAAGATTTATCGTATTAAAGAAAATCTTCCTGCTCTTGTTATAGAAGATGAAACATATACAGGGTTTAAAACTCTTGAAGAATTAAGTTCTCTTTTACCTGCTACACTTAAAATGTCGACAAGTACTATTACAACCTCGACAACTACTAAGACTAAGAAATAATTTTTTATGATTGACCAAATATTGCAAGGTCTCATGTATCCTTTTCTCTTCTTGTCGATGTATTTTCAGGTACTTCTTTTAATATCTTTTTTTGAGAATGCAAAAAAAATAGAAGAGGAAGAAGACTTTGAAGTAGAAACATATCCTTCCGTTACAATCGCTGTTCCGTGTTGGAATGAAGAAAAAACATTAGAGGGAACCCTTTTGTCACTTCTTGATCTTGAATATCCAAAAGATAAGCTGTCTATAGTTGTTGTTGATGATGGTAGTAAAGATAAAACACTTCAAATAGGTCAAGAATATGCAAGATTGTATCCAAAACAAATACATATAATTTCAAAACAAAATGGAGGTAAGCACACAGCAGTTAATGTAGCTTTGGAATATTCGAAGTCAGATTTTTTTGGATGTCTTGATGCTGATTCTTTTGTTCATAAAAATGCTTTAAAAACTATTATTGCTTATTTTATTCATCATAAAAATGCTATGGCTGTCACACCTTGTATTCATATTATGTCGCCAAAGACTATTATTCAACGTGTGCAAGCAGTTGAATATTTGATGGGTGTATTTTTACGTAAAGCATTTGGTCAGCTTGATGCAATACAAGTAACACCAGGTCCTTTTTCTATTTTTAGAAAAGAGGTTTTTGATATTATTGGTAATTACAAAAAAGCTCATAATACTGAAGATTATGAAATTACGCTTCGTATGCATAAACATCATCTCAAGATTATGAATTCTCATAAGGCGCTTGTGTATACAGTAGGTCCTTCTACCTTTAAAGGTTATTTCTTTCAAAGATTACGTTGGTCTAGAGGATTTCTTGAAAACTCTCTTGATTATAAGGAACTCTTTTTTAAGAAAAAATATGGAAATTTTGGAATGTTTACATTACCAATGGCATTTCTTTTTGTGTTTTATGGAATATACGTAGCATTTTTTGTTACGTATACATTTATTAAGCATTACACACAAGTAATAAGTCAGTGGATGCTTGTAGGTATACATCCTGGTTTACCCACTTTTGATATTTTTTATTTTAATACCACAATTGTTTCTTTTGTTGGAATGGTAATGTTCACTATGTTCTTGTTTACTATTTATATTGGTAAAACACTTTCTGATGATAAACAAGAACTATATCGTAATTTCCCATTTTTCTTTTTTATTTATCCGCTTTTTGGGCTTATACTTTTTCCAAAGGCTGTTTTTGATACTTTTACTCATAGAAAAAATGAGTGGGTTCTTCAAGATACAAAAAAATAAGTTGATAGGTTTATTATTTTAGGGTATAGTTAATTTTATTATGCAAGGACACATACACCCAATTAATTTAGCAATTTTACAAATTACAGATATTTTTTCAAAGATGGGTTTTAATACAGTGGATGGTCCAGAACTTGAAAATGAGTGGTATAATTTTGACGCACTGAATGTTCCTAAAGATCATCCTTCGCGTGATATGCAAGATACATTTTGGATTAAAGATAAGAAAGGTGTTGATAAATTTGGTGAGTCTATGGGGTATGTGCTTCGTACACAAACGAGTAATATGCAAATTCGTACAATGGAAAAACATGTTGCAGAAAATTTACCTTATCCTATTGCTATATGCTGTCCTGGAAAAGTATTTCGTAATGAAGCAACAGACGCAACACATGAAGCTCAATTTTTTCAAGTAGAGATGCTGTATGTTGCTAAGGATGCATCACTTGCTATGATGATTGGTGTTATTGAAAAGTTTTGTTCTGATTTTTTTGGTGGCGAGCTTGTTGTTCGTCTTCGTTCAAGTTATTTTCCTTTTGTGGAACCAGGTAATGAGATAGATATGCAATGTTTTAAATGTAAAGGAAATGGTTGTAATATTTGTAAACAAACAGGATGGATAGAACTTGGTGGTGCGGGTATGGTTCATCCAAAAGTTCTTGAAGCTGGAGGTATTAATCCTCGAGAATATAAAGGCTTTGCATTTGGTTGGGGAATAGACAGGATGGTGATGCTTAAATATAGTGTTGATGATGTCAGACTTCTTTATAACGGTGACCTACGTGTAGTAAATCAATTTTAAGGAGAAAGTAGAATAACGAATAAAGAAATAAGTTATGGCAGAAAGTTATAAACATTTAGAAGTTTGGAAGGATGCAGTTATATTGGCGGAGAGTATTTATTTGATTACTAAAAAGTATCCAAAAGAGGAAACTTTTAACTGTGTTACTCAGTTACGTAGAGCTGTAGTTTCGGTCTCGTCAAATATTGCTGAAGGATCAAGTAGAAAATCAAAAAAAGATTTTTCTCGTTTTATAGAAATAGCAAGAGGCTCGTTATATGAAATAGAAAGTCTTATTGAAATTAGTTTAAAATTAGAATATATTACTGTAGAGACATATACTCATTTAACAGAAGATATAAACAAATTAGGTGGCAAATTAGGAGCGTTTTATAATTATCTACAAAAATAACTTTATTCATTACTCTACTTACTACATACACTTTATGAAATTTTCAAAAAATTGGTTACAAGATTATATAGATGAGACACTTCCTTCTAATGAAGTAATTGCAGATACACTTAACAAAAAAGCGTTTGAAGTTGAAGAAGTTATTACCCTTGATGACGATACTGTTTTTGATATTAAAATACTTCCTAACCGTGCACATGACGCTCTTGGTCATCATGGTATGGCGTATGAACTTTGTTCATGTTTTGGTTTTACATTTAAGCCTGATATTCGTGATAAAGAAAATGATACTTTTTTAAATAAACATATCCCTACTGTTGTTATTAATATTGAAAATGAAAAAGCGTGTACGAGATTTATGTCTGTGCAGATAGATGGAGTAACCGTTGGCGAAAGTCCTGTGTGGTTACGAAAAAGACTAGAAGCAATAGGTCAGCGTAGTATTAATAATATTGTTGATATTACTAACTATGTACAGTTTGCACTTAATAAGCCGATGCACGCATATGATGCAAGACGTATACAAGGTGGTTTAATTGCGCGCTTCGCGCGTGCTTCCGAGTCTCTTATGACACTAGACGATAAGTCGATCGTGCTCGATGAACAAACTCTTGTAATAGCAGATGATGAAAAGGTGCTTGGTCTTGCAGGAATAAAAGGGGGGAAGTTTAGTGGAATACAAGCAGATACTACGAGTGTTATACTTGAGAGTGCTAATTTTGATCCAGTACTTATACGAAAGACTGCACAAAAATATAATCTTAAAACAGATGCATCGAAGCGTTTTGAAAATGGTATAGCTAATAATCTTATTGTTGAAGGTCTTCATATGACTGCCAATCTTATACAAGAAGTTTGTAAAGAGGCAAAAAGAGGTCTTGTTACGGATGTATATCCAAAAAAAGACACCCCATACTTTGTTGGTATTTCTAAGAATGAATTAAATGCAATTCTTGGAACATCATACACAGATGAGGATATACAAAAAACACTTGTGCAACTTTCACTGCCATTTGAAATTATTATTCCAGAAACATACATTAAGGAAACGTATCCAACACTTGTAGGAGCTGGCTATAAAAACCCATCATCAATGCGAGAAGATGCGCCTAGGGTGTTTAGCTGTTCTTCGTTAATAAGTTATCTATATAAAGGTATCTGGATGCCAAGTGTCTCTATTGATAAATATGTTTTTTCAAAAAAAATCTCAAAAGAAGAATTACAATTTGGTGATCTTGTTTTTGCTAATTCAGGTGAAGGAAAAATACGTTATGAATCAGTAGAATTTTTGAGAGGTACAAAAGTGCCAGAAGGTGTTGATCATGTGGCTATGTATATAGGTGACAATACAATATTGCACGCAACTAAAATAAAAGAAATGACACTGGTGGAGTCGTTTGAAGAGTTTGCGGCAGGTCGTACTATTGTTGGATATGGAAGGATAGTAGAAGATTTAAAAGAAGAGAGATATGTTGTTCGTGTACCGTCGGTACGTCTTGATATTCGTATAAAAGAAGATGTAGCAGAAGAGATAGGTAGAATACTTGGATATGAAAAATTAGTTCCTGTGTTACCACGTCTTAATCATGTAGGTCTTCTTCATAAGAGAATGTATTATGAAAATAAGATACGGGAGATATTAGTTGAAAATGAGTTTTCAGAAGTTATTACGTACACATTTGGCAATGAAGGTGATGTTGCAATTGTGAAAGGGTTAGCTGATGATAAAGAAAAATTACGTAATTCACTTAGTAAAGGATTGCTTTCGTCACTGGCACTTAATCTCTATAATGCACCTCTTTTAGGACAAAAGACTATACAGCTTTTTGAGTTTGGTAATGTATTTACTATTGATCAGTATTCAGGAGATAAACGTACCAGTGTAGAAAAAAGATATTTTGGTCTTGCTATAGACGATGGAGCAAAGAAAAGTAGTTTTACAGAAAATGTTGAAATGATGCTTTCTGCAGTTAAGCGAGCTCTTGGTGTAAAAGAAATAGAGTACACTACTATTTCAGCTAAGCCGTATGTTATTGAACTTGATTTTGATACACTGATAGCACAATTACCTGAACCATCTGTATATGAAAAAGCTTCTTTCGTGTCTCTATCTCCTGTTAGTTACAAATCAGTATCGTCTTATCCGTTTATTACCCGTGATATTGCTGTGTGGGTACCTGATACTGTCACATGGGAAAGTATCTATACTATTTGCAATAAAGTGGGTAATCCTCTTGCTCGTCGTATCGATCTTTTTGATACGTTTTCTAAGGAGATAGAAGGAGTAAAGAAAACTTCGTACGCGTTTCGTTTGGTATTCCAAAGTTATGAAAAGACACTTACTGATGAAGAAGTAAATGAGTATATGGAACCATATTATACATCTCTTAAAAAAGAAGGCTACGAAATACGATAAAACAAAATGCAAACTGTAAACAGTTTGCATTTTGTTTTATCTAGTTATGTACTACACTATATATATGAAATTATCCGTACCGTATTATTCTCAATTTCTAGACGCACCTGATACATTTTGGATGATACGTGCTTGTGGAGCTACTGCACTTAAGATGGTTGCAGAGTTTCATGGTAAAGAGCTTCCTTCTATTGTAGAACTATGTAATGAAGCAAAAGAAAAAGGTGGTTATGATATGCAAAACGGCTGGATACATGATTATATTGTTGCTAAGGCAAAATCACTTGATTTGTCAGCTCACAGAACAGAAAGAGATGTTCCTATACTGGACGAAATTATATCATCGCTTGATGCTGGTAACCCTGTTATTGTTTCTGTTGAAAAGAGAGTTCTTGAACAAAAACGTTTTCATATTATTGTAATTGTAGGATATGAAAAAGATGAGGAATTTGAATCTTCAGACCCTTATCACTTAACTCCGTCAAATTGTTTTTACTATCATGAACCAGAATCTACAGATAGATATCGTGGAGCGTATAAAGTGTGTGATATGGAGACGTTTAAGGAATACTGGAGAGGAAAAGCGATATTTATCACAAAGTAACTCGTGTGTTAGAATGTGTAGATGAAACTGTCTGAATACACACATGTGCATTGTATTGGTATTGGGGGTATTGGTATTTCTGCCATAGCAAGGTACTGTAAAAGTAAGGGTGCTGTTGTTACTGGTTCAGATGGAGGCACTTCTCGCATTACAGATGATTTACAAAAAGAGGGGATGACAGTGTATAAGGGGCATGATGTGAATAATCTTTCAGAAACTATTGATCTTGTTATCTATACTATTGCAGTTACAGATACTAATGTAGAATTAAAAAATGCTCGAGCAAAAGGTATTACATGTATGACATATCCAGAGGCGCTTGGTATGCTCACGAAAGAATACACAACAATAGCAGTGTGTGGTACTCATGGTAAGACGACAACAACAGCAATGGTTGCGAGTATGCTAACATCTGCAGGAAAAAAGCCAACAGTGATAGTTGGTAGCCTTCTTGCTGGAAACGGAACAAATTTTGTAGAAGGTGATAGTGATTATTTAGTGGTAGAAGCGTGTGAATATAAACGTTCATTTCTTAACCTTCATCCAATACATATACTTGTAACCAATATTGATGAAGACCATCTTGATTATTATAAAGATATATATGATATTGAAAGTGCGTTTCAAGAATTTACAGATAAGCTTCCTAAAGAAGGAACTCTTATTACTCACAGTGATGTAAATCTGTCTACGTTGGCAAGGAAAATAAATGCAGATACGTTTGATAAAGAAACAATAGAATTATCTGTTCTTGGTGATCATAACAAACAAAATGCACAGCTCGCGCTCGCGCTCGCTGACGCTTTAGGGTTAGACCATACCAAGGCGAGGGAAGGACTCCGCGCATTCACTGGTACATGGCGTAGACTTGAATATAAAGGAACTCAAAAAGGGGCTATTGTATATGATGACTATGGACACCATCCAACAGAGATACAAGCGACTCTACAAGCACTTCGTGAAAAATATATTTCTGGAAAGTTTAAATTAATTGTTGTGTTTCAACCGCATCTTTTTTCTCGTACTAAGCTATTACTCAAAGAATTTTCGGAAGCTTTTTCTCTAGCTGATACAATTTGTATTCTTCCAATTTATAAAGCGCGTGAGGTTGATGATGGTACTATATCATCGCATGACTTGGTGGAGATAACCGACAATGCTATATATATGGAGACCTTTGAAGAGGTGAAGAAGTATCTTGATAAGAATGCTCACAGTGGCTCAGTAGTTCTTACTATCGGCGCAGGGGATGTATATCTTCTGTCGGATATATTTATAACTGAGGAACAGAAATAATTATTATACTTAAACTATGCAAAACTTTCGAGAAAAATACGCGTATAAAGTGAGTCTATATTTATTACTAATTACAATAGCTGTCCCCGTTCTGAACGCGATTCCATATTTTATTTCAGGTGTAGATATTTTTGTATTTCCTGTAAATATTATTTATTTTATTTGTGCACTTATTTTTTCTAGTTCAGTTCTTTTACGTATTTACTCAAAAGAGGTTTCGAAACGTTGGGTGGACGTATACATGTTTCTCGCTGGAGCAATTACTTTTTTACTAAGTAAATATCCTGCGGCGTTATTTATTTTTTGCGGATCTTCATTTCAAGATTGGGGTTTATATAGTTATGATTGTCCAGGGCCAGATATATTTTATCTACTTTTGATACACAAAAAATCACCTTTCTTATTTTTTATACTGACCAGTATGGCAAGTATTGTAATTTTAATTAAATTAAGAAAAAGAGAAAATATAATTACTCAATAATCATGATCAAAGAAATTTATTTACCATATTTTGAAAATAAGAAAGTTACTGTTATGGGGCTTGGGCTTCTTGGTCGTGGCATAGGAGATACTGCGTTCTTGGCACAGAATGCAAGTGAGGTCACAGTGACGGATAAGAAGACAAGCGAGCAACTCGTTTCTTCTCTCGATCTTCTTAAAGAATATACAAACATTACGTATGTATTAGGTGAACATAAATTTGAAGACTTCGAGAGTAAAGACTTCGTCCTTAAGGCAGCAGGGGTACCAATGGAGAGTGAGTATATAAAGCATGCGGAGACTTCAAAAGTTCCTGTATATATGTCAGCAGCACTTGTATGTGACATTGTCATGAAGGAATTACCTAATACGGTAATTATCGGTGTTACAGGGACGAGAGGAAAAAGTACAACAACAGAAATGATTGCTCACATTCTAAGAGAGAATGGTTCACATGTGCATCTTGGGGGGAATATTCGTGGTGTAGCGAATCTACCACTCTTGGATGTGATAGAGGACGGAGACTTCCTTGTGCTTGAGCTCGACTCATGGCAACTTCAAGGGTTCGGTGACATGAAGATAAGTCCGCACATCGCTGTATTCACAAGTTTCATGGATGATCATATGAATTATTATAAAAATGATAAAGAACTTTATTTTAATGATAAGGCGAAGATATATCGTAATCAACATGATGGCGATATATTAATCGCGAGTGCTCAGGCAAGCAGTGAAATTATTATGCGAGGGGAGAGGGTCGCACTTTCTGTGCCGGAACAGCAACATTTCGACATGAAGTTAATCGGTGAGCATAATCAAGTATCTGCTGGTCTTGCATACGATGCATGCATTCAGTGTGGACTAGATGACGAGAGTATTAGGGCGTCCATCGCAAGCTTCAGTGCGGCACATGGTCGTCTCGAGGATATGGGGTTATTTAAAAACAATGTAAGAGTTTTTAATGATAACAATGGCACAACAGAAGACGCTACAGTAACTGCTCTTAATGCTATCGTAGAGACATATAAGAAAAAGCCGATTTTGATTGTTGGTGGCGCTGATAAATTTTTACCGATAGATACACTTGAAAAAACAATTGAAGAAAAGACAAAAGCAGTTGTCTACCTTTCAGGAACAGGTACAGACAGAATAACTCTTCCAAAAGAAAATGAATTCGAGAAGTTAGAAGACTGTATAGAAAAAGCTTTTGAGCTAGCAGAAGAAGGAGATATAATTCTCTTTTCCCCAGCATTCGCATCATTTTCAAAGTATTTTAATAATGAATACGAGAGGAATGATTTATTTGTGAAAGAGGTTGTGAAATATTCTTTTTAATATATACTTAGAGTTATGGAGAATAATAAACAAAATAAAATAGAAAGCATTAGTCAAGGTGAATTAGCAGATTTTATCGTTGTTTACGATAAGTGGAAAAATTATTCAAATGTTCTTAATGAAGCTGACCATGATCTTCCACCAGATATCCGTTTAGTTCGTGGTTCAAGTGACCCTCAGTATGTAGATGCAAATCGTCAGATTCTTCCTGCTGCTGCTGAGATTAATAAATTTATTTCCGAATTGGGTAAAGAAAGGCTCGTTGCCGCATTAAAAGGTGCTGGGCGTATGGATGCAGTAGATACAATTAATTTGTTTACTCAAACATTTGATGTCCAACCTAAAAAAGTAACAAGCAGATTTGAAAAGTTTAAAAAGCTTTTTGATTAATTAAATTAACTTATTTATAAAATATAGCCAAAAATCTCTTTTAAAATAAGGCTAAAAATGCCACTTTTCCACTTTCTTTTGCAACCTAAAAATGCTATAATTTAGCTATTATTCCGCTTTATTTTACTATTATCTATGGCAGCAAAAGAACCAAAATATGATGCAAGTTCGATTCAGGTGCTCGAAGGGCTAGAGCCAGTACGTAAGCGTCCAGGTATGTATATCGGGTCAACTGGACCTGATGGACTTCATCACCTTATTTGGGAAATCTTCGATAACTCTCGTGATGAGGCGATGAACGGTCACGCTGATCGTGTTGAGGTAACTCTTCTTCCTGATGGTTATATTCGTGTGGTTGATAATGGTCGTGGTATTCCAACTGGTATACATCCGAAGACAAAAGTATCTGCACTTGAGACTATCATGTGTACACTCCACGCTGGAGGAAAGTTTGGTGGTGATGGATATAACGTGTCTGGGGGTCTTCATGGTGTGGGTGCATCTGTTGTGAACGCTCTTTCGATATTTACAAAAGTAGAAGTGCATCATGAGGGTGGTGTTTTTATGCAGGAGTATAAACAGGGTGTTAAGAAAGCGGCAGTAAAGCAAATTGGAAAATCAAAACTTCATGGTACTATTGTTACTTTTAAACCAGATGCAGAAATTTTTAAAGAAGGTACTACATTTGTGCTCGATCGTGTTGTTTCTCATCTTCGTCAGCAGGCATACCTTGTAAAAGGACTTACTATTCATATTGTCGATGCTCGTGAAGTATCGGATAAACTAGAATTAGAAGGAGAAACATATTTCTTTGATCTTGGTATTGAATGTCCATCTACAACATTTCATTTTGAAGGAGGTCTAAAGTCTCTTGTAAAACATTACAATGAATTTTCAAAGCCAGTACATAAAAATATTTTTTATGTTGAAAAATCAGCAGAAAATGTTGGAGTAGAAATTGCTCTTCAGTATGTTGATGACATGGCAATGAAAATGGCTGCGTATGCTAACAATATTCCTACAGCAGAAGGAGGAACACATGTGACAGGGTTCAAGACATCTCTTACTCGTCTTATTAATGCGTACGCTCGTAAGAATGGTATCTTAAAAGAAAAAGATGACAATCTAACAGGCGATGATGTTCTAGAAGGACTTACTGTAGTTATCTCTGTTAAATTATGTGAGATTCAATTTGAGGGACAAACAAAAGCAAAGCTTGGAAGTATGGAGGCTCAGAGTGCTGTAGCTACAGTATTCTCAGAAGAATTTACTATTTTCCTTGAAGAGAATCCTGATGATGCAAAAGAAATAATTAACAAAGGTCTCTTAGCATTGCGTGCTCGTAAAGCTGCAAAGGCTGCAAAAGATTCTGTGCTTCGTAAGGGGGCACTTGAAGGTTTTTCTCTTCCAGGAAAACTTGCTGATTGTCAGACAAATGACCCATCTCTTTCAGAACTATTCATAGTGGAGGGGGATTCTGCGGGTGGTACAGCAAAAATGGGGCGTGATCGTGTTACACAAGCAATATTGCCATTAAGAGGAAAGATTCTTAACGTGGAACGTGCAAGACTAGACCGTATGCTTGGTAGTGAGCAGATTAAAAATCTCGTGCTTGCCATGGGTGCTGCAATAGGTGATACATTTAATATAGAAAAATGTCGTTATCATAAACTTATTATTGCAACAGATGCCGATGTTGACGGTGCACATATACGAACACTTCTTTTAACATTCTTCTATCGTTATTATCGCCCAATAATTGAAGCTGGATATGTGTATATTGCTCAGCCACCATTATACAAAATTACTTTTGGAAAAGAGCTTCATTATGCTTTTTCTGATGAGGAAAAAATAGCAGTACTTAAAAAAATGGGATTTGATAACATAGAGCAAGGTGAAGCTGAAGAAGGTGATGGTGCTGATGTGAAAGAAAACGAAGAACAAGAAGAAAGTGGTGATGAGAAAGATGAATCAACAGATTCACGTCTTGGACGCAAATCAGATGTAAAGAAAACTGCAAAGAAGCCATCTATACAGCGCTACAAGGGTCTTGGAGAAATGAACTCAGATGAACTTTGGGAAACTACAATGGATCCTGAAACTCGTATATTAAAGATTGTTTCTGTTCATGAAGCAGGAGAGGCAGATAGAGTATTTGAAATGCTTATGGGGTCAGAAGTTGGTCCGAGAAAGTCATTTATTCAAACATACGCAAAGCAAGCTAATCTAGACATTTAGTCTGTTTTGTGATATAATAAAGTATAGATAACAGTAATTATTTTTTGTTAAAAGGAGTTAGTGATGGATGATTCTTTACCTGTTTCTTCTAATAAAAGAGTTTTAATTTCTATTTCTGGAGATTTTGACGGAAGTGTTATAAGAGAGATCAAGGTTTTACGAAATGTTGGTTTATTAACAGGAAATATTTCTATTGTAAGTGTTGACAGTGTCATTCATTCACCGGAACAGACACAGAAATATTTTGATGGTTCTGATAAAGGTTATATTTCACCTGGAGAAAAAGTATTCATCGTTGATGATTTTCATGTTGTTACTTGTCCAGATCTTTCTTCTTATTAAATAAAAATTATTATTTGTTTTTGATAATACTACATCGTATCATTGTATGTAATACGATGTATATATTTATATAAGGAGTTTCTATGGATTCTATTCTTGTTCCTTATGCATTTGTTTCAGGGGTTTATGAAGTTGACCGTCTCATGAAAATGTATATTAAGTATCTTTTTTCTACAAAAACAGAAAAAAATATTTTAATACAACAATATGATTCACATATTGTTGCTAGAGCGTTTGAAACTTTATTTAACGAAACTTTTTATTGTGTTTCTGGATACTATGTTTCTGCTAAAATGGAAGAAATAAGTTTTAACGATCTACATGAAAAAGATTTTTCACATAGATCTCAGGTACATTCATGGTTAGTGTTTAAAGGGAATCCACACTTTGTTGTAGATGTTATTCCTGTAGATGGTGTTTTTGGTTTAACTCCAGTTATACCTTTTTTTCTGAATAATAATTCCTACGGATATATTTCTTCTGAAAGTAAAGATTTACCGCATTGGGATACACATCAAAAACAAAAAATGGAAAAAGATGTAAAAGACTTTGTTAATATACTTAACAATCTAAGAACAGAAGCACTCTTTTAGGGTGCTTTTTTCATGTCTTTTTATTTTGGTAAAAAAAGAGTAGTATAGAGTGAGTTCTTTCTGTTATTAAGGAGAATATATTGGAAACAAATACACCTCTTAGGTTACTTGTTTTTTCTCAGAAAAGACTTGAAGTTTCTATGTTGTATGATTTATATTGCCAGTATATACGTTATAAAATAGCAATAGAAGAGACCTACGCTATTCCTGACAGCTTTTTACTTACAACAGCATTTTCTCTTGTTTTTCCAGAGTTAAAACTTAGTTCTGGATATGTATCATTTATTGTTGATATTAATTTTGAGAATAAGATAATTGCCTTAAAAAGATTGCCGCATCATTGGTTAACATGGGAAGATGAAAATCATATTATTGATGTATTACCTGTTGATGGAATGTTTGGTGTAAGTGTACCTCAGGCTGTATTGCAAAATTACGGTAATAAAAGATTTTTTCTTACAAAAAATTTATTTCCAAAAGAGTGGAGCGCTAAACAAAAAGTTGATTTTGAAAATAAAGCAGAAGAACTTTCTGTGATTTTGCAAGATATTATGTCAAAATCTATGCAATACTAAAAAGCGCCTCGTTAGAGGCGCTTTTTTCTTTTTATTGTTTCTTTTTAATTTCAGAAGAAAGTTTTTCTGTAAGTTCATCTACAGACATCTCACCAATTTTACCAAGTGTTATGTGTTCTAGTGTTACAGTATTGTTTGTAACTTCAGCATCGCCAATAACTGCCCAATAGGGTGTTTTCATGTCTTTAGTATTACGAACTTTTTTGCCAAGTCCATCTTTACTATCATCCAGCTCACTTCGTACATTTAGAGATGTAAGTTTTTCGTGTACTATTTTTGCGTAATCGTTGTGGGATTCTCTGATAGGTATAACAGAAATTTGTACTGGCGAAAGCCAGAGAGGGAAGTTGCCAGCAACATGCTCTATAAGTGTAGACATAAAACGTTCAATTGAACCCATAATTGCACAATGTATCATAACGGGTTGTTCACGTTTACCTTCTTCATTTACAAATTCAAGTCCAAAATTTGTTGGTTGAACAAAATCTAATTGAACGGTTGCCACTTGCCATGTTCTTCCTATAGAATCTTTTGCCATAAAATCTACTTTTGGTCCATAAAAAGCAGCTTCACCAACACCATCTATCCAAGTGTCAGCACTCTTTTTTTCTAGAAGTGATTTGATTGCATTTTCTGCTTTATTCCAACCTTCTTCACTACCCATGTATTTTTCAGGGTTTTCTGGGTCACGTCTTGAAAATCGTGGTACGAGAGTAAAACCAAATGTACTATAGAAGTCCTCGATAATTTTCCAGACACTGGTAATTTCTTCTTCTAATTGTGATTCACGGCAAAATACATGAGCATCATCTTGTGTAATAGAAAGTACACGAGCAAGACCAGAAAGTTCACCTGATTGTTCATCTCTATACACCATAGTTGTCTCACAAAAACGAAGAGGTAATTCTCTATATGAACGAAGCTCACTCGCATAAATCTGAGCATGATGAGGACAGTTCATAGGTTTCATACAAAATGTATGACCATCACGTGTATTGATTTTGAAAAGATCTTCAGCGTATTTTGCCCAATGCCCACTTTTTATATAGAGGTCATTTTTTGTTATATGTGGAATTGTTACTTTTTGATAACCTTGTTTTTTACGAAGTGACCACACAAAGTCATTCAATTCTTCTCTAATTATAGTACCTCTTGGTGTCCAAAGAGGAAGACCGGAACCAACAAGATCTGAAAAGGTGAATAGCTTTAGTTGTTTACCTAAAAGACGATGATCACGTTTTTTAGCTTCTTCTTGTTGCAGTATATAAGCGTCAAGTTCTTCTTTTGTGTTAAAAGCTAAACCATAAATACGTGTAAGCATAGGTTTTGTTTCGTCTCCTCTCCAGTATGCTCCTGCTAGGTGTGACAACATAAAAGAGTCAGTTGCTATATTGTTAGTATTATCAACATGAGGGCCTTCACATAGATCAAAAAAATCTTCACCTGTGTAATAGAGTGTAACGTCTTCTCCTTTTTCTTTAATGCCAGATATTAGTTCGAGTTTGAAGGGGTTAACAGAAAAAAGTCCTTCAGCGATATCTGCTGTAATTGTTTCTTTTTTAAAAGCGAGATTACGTTTAAGTATCTCAACCATAGTTTTCTGTAGTTTTGGAAGATCTTCTGATGTTAGTTTAGTTCCGTCGACAAAATCTATATCATAATAAAAACCTGTTTCTGTAACTGGGCCTATAGTAGGAAGTGCGTGAGGAAAATCATGTTTAATAGCCATTAATAAAATATGTGCCAAAGAATGTCTTTTATTAAAAATAGGTGTTTGTGTACTGGTGTGTGACATATATAAATATAGTATCAGAAAATACTCTTTTTGTGGAGTAATATAAAATTGTTATATTTTGGTGTTTGTTATTTGCTTGACATGTGCTACAGATTTTGTACTATGGAATAACTGGCTAGATATTCCCGTATATACCATGAAATAAAAATCTAGCAAGTAATTTACTTTAACTTTTATCTTATGATACCACTTTATATTTTTATTGGAATTATCGTTCTCGGTGTGATTCTTGTTGTTGGAATGTACAATGGACTTGTTACAGCTCGTATGCAAGTAAAAGAAGCATGGGCAGATATTGATGTGCAACTCAAACGTCGCTTTGATCTTATCCCTAATCTGATTAACACTATCAAAGGTGCAACTAATTTTGAAAGTTCTACTCTTGAAAAAGTTATTGAAGCTCGTGCTAAAGCTATGCAAGCAGGTACTCCAAAAGAGCACGGTGAGGCAGAAAACGCCCTTTCAGGAACTCTTAAAAGTATTTTTGCACTTAGTGAGAGTTACCCAGATCTTAAATCAAATCAGAACTTTCTATCTCTTCAAAGTGAGCTTGCAGATACAGAAAATAAAATACAAGCTTCTAGACGTTTCTACAATAGTAATGTTATGAACTACAATACAAAAATTCAGACAGTTCCTACAAATATTATTGCTAACATGTTTTCTTTTACTGAATCAGAATTTTTTGAACTCGCAGAAGGCGACTCTGCTAAGGAAGTTGTAGAAGTAAAATTCTAGTTTATTCTATTCTGAAGTAGAAATAAGTATTTCTACTAGTATAGTATCTATTAAAATATGACAACTCTTTATACAAATCAGTCAACCAATGTAAAAAAAACATGGTTTCTTATGACTAGTTTTCTTGTTCTTATTATAGCAATCGGTTTCGGTCTTTCTTTTACGTATGGTAATCCATATTTTTTGTATATAGCTATTGGTATTAGTTTGATTACCAATATAGGTGCTTATTGGTTTTCTGATAAGCTTGTACTTCAAATGGCTGGTGCAAAAAAAATAGAATCAAAAGACGACTATCCTGAACTTTGGAATACCATGGAAAATCTTTGTATAACTGCAGGGCTTCCAATGCCAAAGTTGTATGTAATTGATGATCCTGCTCCAAACGCTTTTGCGACAGGTAGAGATAAAAATCATTCTGTGGTCGCTGTAACATCAGGTCTTTTACCTTTATTAACAAAATCAGAATTAGAAGGTGTGCTTGCACATGAGCTTTCTCATATTGGTAATAAAGACATGCTTATACAAACGGTTGTTGTTGTGTTCGCAGGAATGATTTCTATTATTGCAAATATTGCACTACATATTTCTTCTGTGGGTGGTAATGAAAAAAAGAATCCTTTTCTTGTTATCCTTGGTTTTGTAGGAATCTTACTTGCTCCTATTGTTGCAACAATTATTAAACTTGCCATTTCGCGTGAGCGTGAATTTTTGGCTGACGCTACAGGCGCTCTTATTACTAGATATCCAGAAGGTCTTGCTTCAGCTCTTGAAAAGATTAGTAATTTTCATCAGCCTATGCGTATACAAAATAACACTATTGCGCATTTGTTTATTTCTGATCCTACTGGAATTAATGATGAGACAGAAGTTAGAGAGCATGAAAAAGTTTCTTTTGTTCAAAAGTTATTCATGACACATCCTCCTGTAAAAGAGAGAGTTGCGCGATTACTGGTAAAATAGTTTTCTGTTTTGTAGAAGTAATACTATTTATTTGATATACTTTTTGTATATGAAAAAAATAATTATCGGAGGAGTTATTGGTTTTGTTCTTATTATTGGTATGTGGCTCACTTCATCATATAACACCATGGTGAAGGCAAATCTCGCAGTTGATACACAGTGGGCTCAGGTAGAGACACAGTATCAGAGACGTTTTGACCTCATTCCTTCACTTGTTGGTGCGGTTAAAGGTATTATGAAGCAAGAGACAACTGTGTTTACGGCAATTGCAGAAGCAAGACAGGGGTACGCTGGTGCAAGAACTGTTAATGAGAAAGCTGTTGCAGCAGGGCAGATGGAAAGTGCTCTTGCTAGACTTCTTGTGATTACAGAAAATTACCCACAACTTAGATCTATAGAAGCAGTAACTAATCTACAGACGCAACTTGAAGGCACAGAGAATCGTGTTTCAGTGGAAAGAACTCGCTTTAATGATATTGTTGGTAGTTTTAATGTACAGGTAAGTACTTTTCCAGGTAATCTAATGGCAAAGATTTTTGGTTTTGAAAAACGACCTTTCTTTAAATCTGCAGAATCTGCAGAAAAAGCTCCAGTAGTTGATTTAATTCAATAATTATTTATGAAAAAAAGAGCATTAATCAGTGCTCTCTTTTTTGTTATTCCTTTTCTTGTATATGCTTTTGATATACCTACTAGTCCAGTGGGGTATGTGAATGATTATGCACATGTTTTACAAGAAGATGTTAAACAAAAATTAGAACAAGATTTAAGTAATTTTACCGCAAGTACAAGTAATGAAATAGCTGTAGTTATTATTCCTGAGCTTGGTTCAGATACAATAGAACATTATGCTAATACATTATTTAGCACTTGGAAAATTGGAAATGAAAAAAACGATAATGGTGTTCTTCTCCTTATTTCTATTAATGATAGAAAAGTAAGAATAGAAGTTGGTTATGGGTTAGAGGGTGCTATACCAGATATTCTTGCGAAGAATATTATAACTACAAAAATAACACCATCGTTTAAACAGGGGGATTATGCTACTGGTGTAACTCTTGCTGTTGAGGCAATAAAAGAAGCAAGTAGAGGTGAGTATACTCACATAGAAAAAAAGCCAAACTTCTTTTCTTCTGTATCTGGAAATACCATTGAAATACTTTTAGTTTTTTTATTTTTTGCTCTTCAATATTTATCATCTATTTTAGCAAGAAGTAAATCTTGGTGGGCTGGTGGTATAGTAGGGGGTGTGTTAGGCGGTGTTATTACGTTTTTTAATATTTTTGGCACGACTTTAGCGATCAGTGGTGTTATTACAGGAATTCTTGTTATTCTCGGTCTTCTTTTTGATTATGTTGTTTCAAACACGTATCAAAATAGAATACAAAGTGGAGGAAGTAGTTTGCCGTGGTGGATAGGTGGAGGAAATGGTTCGTCAGGTGGCAGTGATTCATTTGGAGGTTTTGGTGGAGGTGATTCAGGTGGTGGTGGTGCGAGTGGTGATTGGTAATCAACATACAAAATATAGATAGTCGTTGTATACTTAATTATATGATAGTATTTGATATTATTCTTAGTGCTTTTATTATGTGTGTTGTTGTTTTTTGTTATATAGTTACTATTTCTTTTGTGGTATGGATGATAGTAGATTCTGCAAAACAAGATAGATTTTGGTGGCTTGTTGGTATTATAGGTGTACCAATAATAGGTGCCACAATATATTATCTTACAGAAAAGAAACATCAATATAGACAGATTGAGCCACATCATATTCACGAAAGTGAAACTGAACAACAGCATGAAAACGCTCCGAAGAAAAAGAGAGCAAAGAAGGTAAAAGAAAATGTAACTGTTCCAAGTGTTACAAGTATTGAAAGTCTTGAAGTGATAAAAGAAGAAGTTAAATAAAATATAAAAATCACCCGATGTGGGTGATTTTTATTTCTAATGTAATACTCTTTCAGTTTCTTCTATTTTTTCTTTTATTGCGTGTAATATTTCTAATTTATGTTCTTTTGTTGTGCTTTTTGCATATTTTTCAATGAATTCAGAATCTGCAATTATTTCTCTGAATGTTTTTGAGTGATTGCTTGTAGCATAAAGATACATGGCTTCTTCTCTGGCTTCATCTGTATCTTCAGGTTGGTAAAAAATCTTGGAAAGTTCAATTTGCATTTCTGTTTCAGTATCCATTTTTTCTTGATTAGACATTGCCTTTTCATTTGACGGTTGCACCATTTCTAAATTTGACATATATATTTAATTTATATATAAAAGTATCTCACATTTAAGATTTCCTGTCATGTGTTATAATTGTATTTGTTTTATAAAAGTATATTTATTGGAGGCGTCGCATAGCGGTCTAGTGCACTACCTTGGAAAGGTAGCGACGGGGTAACTTGTCCGAGAGTTCGAATCTCTCCGCCTCCGCTAGACAATGAAATCGATGGGGAATAAAAATCCGACACTGAAAACCTTGAAAAAAGTAGTAAAAGTTCTTGGTGTTAGCATTGATACTTTAATAACTTGAATGTTGTTAAAAGTGTCGATGGTAAAATAATAAGTAAGGTTATAAATAATAATTAACTAATTAAAAAATATGAATCAAGAAAATGTTAACAAATTAGTGGATTGGATAAAAGTTAACCAAAATTATTCTACGGAACAAGTAAAGCAGTTAGCTTTACAAGGTGGATCAAGTGAAGAAGATTTTAATTCCGCTATGAGTATTGTATCGGCAAATACTATGTCTATCAATAGCCAACCTCAAAGAAATTTATTTAGCGACCCATCATTATGGTTATTGCTGTTTTCTAACCTTGTAACTATTTTTTTTGCGACGAAAGAAGGTTGGAATTTATCAACAATAATGTGGATTTATTGGTTTCAAAGTATCATAATTGGACTTTTTAATTTTATTAGAATACTTCAGTTAAGAGAGTTTTCTACCGAAGGACTTAAGATAAATGATCAACCTGCACAACCAACACAAAGCACAAAAAAGTACATTGCTTTTTTCTTCTTATTTCACTACAGTTTTTTTCACTTTGGTTATTCTATATTTCTTTTAATTGGTTTTTTTAACAAATCTCATGGACAAAGTTTAAGTTCCATAGATTTTAAATTCATCTTTATAGCTACTTTAATCTTTTTTATCAACCATCTTTTTTCTTATTTTTATAATAGACCGAGAGATACCAAAAAACAGAATATTGGATCATTAATGTTTTATCCTTACGCAAGAATAATTCCAATGCACCTCACTATAATTTTTGGTTCATATTTCGTTAGTGCCTTGCCATTTTTTCTTGTACTTAAAACTTTTTCAGATGCTGTGATGCATATTGTTGTGCACAAAGTTTTAAGAAAAGGTGAGGAGTAAAGAGGAAGGCGGCAAATTTTCCGAAAAAGCGAATTCAGAATCCCGCCCGCATTCCTCCCCAGACCCCTCCTGCGGGCGGGAAATCAGCCGAGTCCGTTTTAATCATTTGGATTTTGCTTGAAATAGTTTCGAACTTTGTCCAACAAACACCGCTATAGAAAAAGTAACATGTAGATATATTATGATGTGAAAATATCTAAAATAAGAACAGGTATTTGTGGTGGTATTAAAAGTATGTATACGTTATACTAGTAATTAAAATGATTACACTATTTCCTTTTGGAGAAAAACATAAAGATTATTCAGTTCGTGTTTTGAATGAAAGAGAGGTAAGGTCTTCGGCTGGGGTTTTGTTTGTTCTTGCTTTTATCAGTTTCATGTACGCTTTTCTTATTGGAGATTTCTTTCTTACTAAGATTTTTGTTACTTTTTTCTTATTAGATTTTACAATTCGTCTCTTTATTAATTATAGATTTTCTCCTTCTATAGTAATAGGTAGATTTATTGTACAAAATCAAACTCCAGAATATGTTGGTGCACCACAAAAAAGATTTGCTTGGTTAATTGGATTTTTTTTGAGTTTCATTATGTTTTTTTTGCTAGTTGTTTTAAATATTATCGGTCCAATTAATGCTTTAATTTGTTTTATTTGTTTACCTTTTTTGTTATTTGAATCAGCTTTTGGTATATGTATAGGTTGTGTCGTATACAAAAAAATATATAAAAACAATACAATAGAATTATGTGCTGGTAACGTATGTGTTACAAAAGAAAAAGAAGATATACAAAAAATAAATAGACTTCAGATTATCCCGGTAATACTAATTCCTTTAAGTATTTTTATACTTATGCATTTTAATATAATAAAAAAAAGAAATAGTTACGAGTCATAGTAAAGAAGGGTGTATGGTTCCGTCTTGGGTAGAAACTTCTTGGCATATTGAAATGTGGAAAAAACACCATTGTAAGTAGGTGTTTTGTTTGTTTTAGTATTCTGCTGGTTATAAATAGGTGTATTACTTTTCTTTGTAATATTCTAGAGATTTTGTTATTTGTAATTTTAGTTGATCATCTCCCAATTCGTCAGCAAAACCCATAGCTTTTGCGAAAGCTTTTTCCATGGTTTCTATTTCTTTAAGAGATCCTAAAATATTTGCATAAGAAAAATAATAATCATATAAATCTTTTGGTTCAAATTGAGAAAGAAAAGCATCCATTCGCTCATCTTCTAACACTTCTTTTGCTTCAGTGTATTTCTCTAAGTCCATTAGTGCCCAGGATTTTCTTAAATTGACAATTCCAGCAAATCTTCCGCTTATGATATAAGGTTTTCCGTCAGGTTGTTGTGTTTTTAAAATAGCGTCAAATGCTTCTACTGCTTCAGTGTATTTAGCATTTCTTGATAATTCAGCTGCATTATTAAAAAGTTCGATTAATTCTGGACTTACAAAAGAATCTGGGTTCATGTGTATAATTATGTTTATTTTTTAAGGGAAACTATGTTTAGTGTATCATTGATCGTTTTAAAAAATGAAATAGATTGTCACAATTATTCTTCTGTTTTGTTATAGTAAGTAAGAGAGAAAATCTCTAGAAATAGATTAATTAATATAATAATTTAAAATTTTATGAAAAAAGTAACATTATCAACAATCGCACTAAGTATTTTGATATCGTCAGGATGTGTTTTTGCAGAAGAGGTGACAATACAACCCGTTTCGTTAGCTGTTCCTTTAACAGCTTCTGTGGTTCCTTCAAATATGAATGGGGATGTGGTGGTGCCTGTAGTACCTGAGATAAGTTCTGTGTATTCTGTTACAGAAAAAGCAGAAGTGATCAAAGTAACAAGTTTAGAAAAAATGAAGGCAAGAGGTTCACAACTTATAAAAGAAAGAGTGAGTGCTCTTAATGGAAACGCTGTACAAATAGCAAAGAGTAAAGGTCTTACACCAGAGCAAAAGACAATGTTTGCCACAAAAATAAATACTAAAGTTTCAGAATTAAATGCATTAGGTGTAAAAATTTCTACATCACCTGACGCATCTAGTACAAAAGTTCTTGTAGGTTCTATTTTTAGTGATTTTAGAATTTACGCTATTGTCATACCACAGATTCGTCTAGAGAAACGTATATATGAGTTACAGAATCATTCCACAAAATTAAATGAAACTTTTGTAAAAGTACAAACAAATATTGATACATATAAAGCTAAAGGAAAGGACGTAACTGTATGGCAAAAAGGTTTAGATGATGCTAAAGTACTAGTAGCATCTGAAACACAAAAGTTACCTCTACTTTTAGCTCAAATAACTGCACTTAAGCCTTCTGATTACGGAACAACTAGTAAAGCAACTATTGAATCAGTTAATAAAAGTGTGAAAGCTGTTGCTGTTGATTTTCAATCAATACATAAGAAAGTTAAAAGACCAGAATTTATGCGTGCTCTTAAAAAGAGTATGACAAGTACAACAACAGTGATTAATTAATCTATAGTGTATATATAAAATAATTAACCAATTAAAAAAACGTCGAATGACGTTTTTTTTATTTTGTGTATTTAGATGTTGTAGTATGATAGTATGTACGTATGAAAATTGTAGTTTTGGATAATTTACGGTCTGTGTATAATGTTGGATCTATTTTTCGTACTGCTAATGCCGCAGGTATAGAGAAGATATATCTTTGTGGTACCACACCAACTCCGCTTGATAAAAAAGGTCTACGCAGGAAAGATTTTGCAAAGGTTGCACTCGGTGCAGAAGATACTGTCGTTTGGGAGTATATAGAAAATACCTGTGAATGTGTGCAAAAATTAAAAAAT
Source organism: Minisyncoccota bacterium (assembly GCA_018063165.1). Lineage (GTDB taxonomy): Bacteria > Patescibacteriota > Minisyncoccia > Phycocordibacterales > UBA5272 > UBA11704. The sequence continues at coordinate 66,147 of JAGOQU010000001.1, forward strand.
AAAAATACAGTAATCATTGCCTTTGAACAAAATAAAGAATCTGTTGATTATAAAAAAGTAATAATTGAAAAAGATAATGATAGTGTTTTTGTTATAGGTAATGAAGTCGAGGGGGTCACAGAAGATGTTCTTAATGTATGTGATGTTATAGCAGAAATTCCTATGCTTGGTACAAAAGAATCACTTAATGTAACAATAGCATTTGGTATCGGTGTGTATAGAATATTAGGTATTTAATTCACAACATGATCACATTAGAAAAATGTAAAAAGGAATTAAGAAAGTATTCATCAAAAGAACGTGCAAAAACTAATGCTTGGTTTTTTAAAACAGGTAAAGGTGAATATGGAGAAGGTGATTTGTTTTTAGGAATTACTGTACCTAATGTAAGACGTGTTGTGAATATGTTTTTAAAAGAAATAACAATAGAAGAAGTTATAGAATTGTTACATTCTCCTTACCATGAGGAACGCTTATCTGCATGTATATTTTTTACAGAACTATCTAAACAAGCAAGAAAAAATAATGATGTAAAAGTAGAAAAAAATATATACACATTGTATATAGATAATGCTAAGAAAATAAATAACTGGGATCTTGTTGATGTTTCTGCTCCGTCTGTTGTTGGTGAATATCTTTTTAATAAAGAAAGAAAAATACTTTATACGTTAGCGTCTTCAAAAAATATATGGGAAAGAAGAATAGCTATTGTTTCAACATTTGCTTGTATTAAAAAAGGTGATTATAAAGACACTATAGTAATTGCAGAAATGTTACTTACTAGTAAAGAAGACTTGTTACATAAAGCTACAGGATGGATGCTTCGTGAAGTTGGGAAAAGAGGGGGAATGAATGTACTTAATGTTTTTTTAGATATATATGCTTCTACAATGCCTCGTACGATGTTACGGTATTCTCTTGAGCATCATGATGAAATAAGTAGAAAAAAGTATATGAATATGAAATAGTGTAGATATGTTAAAATAGAATAATTATGATTACAAAAACATTACCACTTACAGAAAAAGATTTTAATTGGGTTAGAATGACACCTGCTCTCATGAAGAAACAAGCAGATGCATATATTGTTAATAAGAAAAAAGTCTACGGAGATATTAAAAAAATTCTTCCAGAACATAGAACATTTTTAAATACACTATATGCACTTGAAAGATGCGATGATTCTTTTGAAAGCTTCTTTAGTAAAATGGGATTACTTTCTGAAGTATCTCCAAAAAAAGAAGTGCGTGAAGCTGCACATGCTATAGCTACCGACATGTCACAAAAGCTGGTAGATATTGAATATGATAGAGATCTTTTTATTTCACTTGTTGAGTATTATGAAGGAAATTTTCCTGATGAAAAAAAGACATTACGGAAAGAAGATGTTAAATTACTAGAAGAAACTATTCGTGAGTATCGTCGTATGGGTTTTGATTTACCTTCTGAAAAACAAAAACAACTTAAACTTCTTATGAAGAAAGTTGGTAAGTTATCTATCTCTTTTAGGCAGAATATTAATGATTATCAAGATTATATTCTTTGTACAGAAGAAGAGCTCTCTGGTTTATCATCGCGTTTTATTTCTACACTACCAAAGCATACCGACGGTAGATATATAGTATCACTTCAGTATCCACATATTTTTCCATTTATGGCAGAAGCAGAAAATAGAAAAAAACGTGAAGAACTTGCTCTTAAAAATTTAAAAAAAGGTGGTATAAAGAATTTGAAAATTATAGAAGAAATAGTAAAGCTTCGTCATGAAATTGCAAAGATACTTGGATATAAACATCATGCTGATTTTAGAGTAGAAACTCGCATGGTAAAAACAGCGGAGATTGCAGAAGATTTTCAAAATTCACTTCTTACAACACTCGCACCACTAGCAAAAAAAGATAGCGATGCAATTCGTGCACATGCGAAAACATTAGGTATTAAAAAACTTGAACATTATGACGTTGGGTATGTGTCTACTCATTTAAAAAAGAAATTATATGATCTTGATCCAGAAACTGTGAGAGCATTTTTCCCTCTAGAACATGTAAAACGTGAGCTCTTTAATCTTTGTGAAAATCTTTTTGGTATTGTGATAGCAGAATATCCTATGAAACTATGGTACAAAGATGTAAAAATGTATCAGATTAATGATCAAGATGGATCTCTTATAGGATATTTCTCTATGGATTTATTTCCACGAGAAGGTAAGTTTGGTCATGCTGCGATGTTTGATGTGGTGGTGTCACATGAAGAGGGGTATAAAACAGAAGAATATATTGCTCCGTATTCATCCATGGTGTGCAATTTCCCAACACCTACAAAGAAAATTCCATCATTACTTTCACTTGGTGAAGTTGAAACACTCTTCCACGAATTCGGTCATCTTCTTCATATGACACTTACTCGTGCACGTCTTGAATCGCAAGCGGGTGCTAATGTAGCGTGGGATTTTGTAGAAACACCTTCTCAAATTATGGAAAATTGGGTGTGGAATAAAGAAGTGATGAGTAATCTTTCAAAGCATTATGAAACTGGTAAACAAATGGATGAAGCAATGATAGATAGAATCATACAAGGTAAAACATTTCAGAATGCATATTTTTACACTCGTCAATTAATACAAGGAAAACTCGATCTTGATCTTCATACGGGTAAAGTAAAAGATGCTCGCGAAGCATATAGAAAGATGAATAAAAAATATTTTAATCTTGATCTTCCAGAGAAGGAAACTCTTTTCCCTGCAGGGTTTGGACATCTTGTTGGATATGATGCTGGATATTATTCATATCTTTGGGCACTCGTGTATGCGTGTGATGCTTTTGAATCATTCAAGACAAAGGGTAATAAAAATGTTATGACAAATACTGAGGTTGGAATGAAGTGGCGTCATGAGATTCTTGAAAAAGGATCATCAGAAGATGAAATGAAATTAGTTAAAAATTTCTTAGGACGAGCACCGAATCAGAAAGCATTCTTGAAAGAGGTAATCGGTAAATAAGTAATCATTTCTCGTTTATTCATAGAAAAGCATATAATCATTTTGTGATTATATGCTTTTCTTATATACTTATCATTATCATGGAGCCAGAAAAAATAAGCACGTCAACAAGTGAAATAAATAAGCCTATTCAAGAAACCGAACCTGTATATCACACAATTTCTGGCGGAACAGAAACGTTAGCAGAAAAACAGCGCAGCAAGAGTATTGTTACCAGTGAACAGTTACATGTTCCTGTTGCAGTTACTGATACTGTTTTAGATAAGGAGGTTGTTACTGTAAATACTAACTTGAGATCGGAAAATATAATTATCAGATACGTATATGCAATTTTTGTTTCTTTTATTTTATTTTTTATTTTGTTAAGTTTTTTAAAAAATAATACTTATTTAAATCAAAATTTTTTTACATATATTCTCTGGTTATACTACTCACTTGCGTTTTTTCTGTTTGTTTTTTCTGTAAAATCTATTTTACAGAAAAAAAGTTATTACATGCTCGGTCAGTTTTTTTTATTTCTTATTTCACCAGTTCTTATTGGTTTTGGTTTGTGTATGACTTTTATGTATGGAATTTCAATTTTTTCTGCATTTAAGAATTAAGTTATCGTATGTATATTCATCTAGTAACTGATTATCTGTCCATTTTTATCGGGATGCAGTTTTATTTTTTATTGAATAAAAAATCAGGCATTAATCCTGAAAAAAAGATTTGGTATATAGTAGGTGCATTACTTGGAGCACTTATTGGTTCGAGATTGCTTGCTGCACTTGAAGATCCATATATGTTTTTGCATGCAGATACCTGGCTTTATTATTATGTTAATAAAACAATTATAGGTGGCATAGCTGGTGGTATTCTTGGTATAGAAATTGCAAAGAAGTTTCTTGGAATAAAAAGTAATACAGGAGATCAGGTAGTTATACCTCTTATGGTTGCAATTATTATTGGTCGTATCGGATGTCAGCTTACAGGAGTGTCAGATGGTACTATAGGTGTTGTTTGTGATTATCTATGGTGTTTTAAGCAAGGTGACGAATTTAATAGGCATCCAATACCATTATATGAAATAATTGAAATTTTGATACTTTTACCTATATTTTATAGATGGATACAGCAAAAGAAATTTCAAGAAGGTTTTGTTTTTAGACTTTTTATTATTATATATTTTGGTATGCGTTTTTTGTTTGAATATATAAAAGATACGAATTCAATTTTTGTATCATTTTCTGCAATTCAAATAGTTTGTCTTTTATTTGTGTTTTATTATATCTTTGATAGTATTAAACACGGATTGTACAAAACGAATATATCTTGAAAGGGTATACTATGAAATCAAATTATGAAAAAGAAGTTGTTATAAGCACAGATTCTTGTTGTGATAATTCGTATACACTTGATCATTTTTGCGGTAACGGAAAAAGGTTGAGCGATACAAAATCTCGTTGTAATGTGTGTGGTGTTGAATGTCGTGCTGAAATATTTCGTTCTAACGATACTCCTCCACGTATATATATGGTAAAACATTGCGCGGAGCATGGTAGAACTAGTTCTCGTATATCAAGTGATGCACAGTTTTATTATTCAATGAAAGATGGAGAGGTGTGTGCTTGTGGTACTCAAGGGTGCTCTCCTGTCTTGCTTGGTGATAATGCAAAAACTGCTTCACAATTGCATACATGTACTCTTGTTGTGGAAATTGTATATGATTGTAATCTTTCATGTCCAACATGTTATGCTAATAGTCCAAAAATGTATAATGCAAAATCATTATCTTTTTTAAGTTTTGAAGATTTTAAAAAATCAATTCTTGATTTGTATGCAAAACAGGGACGCTTAGATATTATCCAGCTTTCAGGTGGAGAGCCGACACTTCACCCTCAATTATTTGAAATGATAGAATGGTTATCTAAACAGGAATGGATTGCAGATATATTACTTAATACTAATGGTATCAAGCTTGCTGATCAACTGTTTATGCATAAAATATTAGAAGTTGTACCTCTTGGTCGTTTCGGAGTATATTTACAATTCGATGGTAATACTCCTTTTGGTCAGGTTACACTTCGTGGCAATGATATGAGGTCAGTGCGTGAACGTGCAATAAAAAATTGTTCATCATACAATATTCCTGTATCACTTGTGATGACTGTAACGCATGATAATAAATTTGATTGTAGTACTGCTATTACAAAAGCACTTTCTGATGATTATATACGTTGGATAGTTTTTCAACCAGAATTTATTTCTGGCAGGAATGGTAAAGATAAAATTTTTGAAACACCCATAAATGTTGCAGACGTTATTCATAGTGTTGCCACTGGTAGTATTATGGATATTCATTCTTGGATGCCATTACCTTGTAGTGATCCTAATTGTGGTACCGTAGGTTTTCTTGTAAGGAAAGATGGTGTATGGATACCAGTTTCAAAATTTGTAGATATGAATCAATTTTCTCCATTTATTTTAAATAGAATGAATTTTGATATTGATGATTCTCTTGCGTCATGTGGTTGTGATAATGTAAGTCTTGAAGAAGAACTTGCAAGATATAACATTGAAAAAAAAGATATAAAAATGGTTTTCATTAAACCTTTTATGGATATAAGGACATGGGACACAAAACGTATCGAGTCGTGCTGTACGCATGTACTGACACCAGAAGGTAAACTTGATAGTTTTTGTAGGTATTATGGAACAAGGTAATCTTTTTTTAATTACTAAAAACCCGCGACTATGTCGCGGGTTTTATAAATATATTAAAATTAATTTATTATAAATAAGGTTAATAATAGTCCTGTTAAGAAAATAGATAGTATTAACAAAAAAAATCCAATGATAACGGTAAAAATTTTTACACGTAAAGGGTAAAAATCTTCTAATTCTGGTTTTTTTCTGAATACTGCAATCATACTGCTTAAGGAATATAAAGCAGACACTAAAAATGTTGCTATCGGTATAATCATTAATGGTTTTGCTAATCCCATAAACATACAACTTCCAAAACCAACAAGTTGTAATATGATAGCGCGGATAATGTGTTCTTGTTTCATTTTAGTAAAAATATTTTGCATATAGTAAAGTATATCAAAAATATATTTTTTGTGTTTATGATAACGACATAAAATAAATAGTTTGTAATTTTATTTTTTTTAATAACGCTTTCTTATTGATTAAAATTTTTTTCTGTGATAGTTTTATACATGGACTCTAGATGAAAGGGGAAATCATGGAAATGATTATGAATCTTTTAATACTTTCATCTGTTATAAATATTTTTTTATTTATTTCAGTATTTGTATCTTCAGGTGAAACTAGAAAAACTGTCTTAAAATATTTTAGTATAAATTTTTTATTTGGAGTTTTTCTGGTCTACCTTGTTGTAAAAAATAATCATTAATAGTTTGCGTTCTTTGTATAGTAAAAGGAAAAATGATGTTTTTTAAACCTAAAATAGTAATACATAAAAAAAGGCAAAAATCGATAACACTTACACCTATTCTTTGTGAACCTGGTACGATATTTGATATTTTGAAACAAAAAGATATTGAAATAGATTTTTCTGCCAGAAGTGCGCTTGACTCTATAAGTTGCAATCAAATACCTTGTGAGAAGAATGTTTCTGTTTCTTTTATTTCTCCGTTAGGTCTTGGTTTTGAAGATGGTGCTATTCTGAGCGATATATATAGACATGGTAAAAAAAATGGTCTACAAATAATTAACCACCAATTTTTTCTTAGTTTATGTCTGTGCCATACTATGTGGCACGAAAAAGAACAAGTAACATTTGCTATGATGCCTATCTTCGGAAAAGATGGAACACCTTTAGTTTTTAGTATGAAAACATTTAGCCAGAAGAAAATAATTATAGGAGAAATGGGGTATAATTATATTTTATGGAAAAAAGATATTCTTTTTGTTTTTCTTTAATTTTTAAAAGATAAAACCACACAAATGTCGTGTGGTTTTTTTGTGTGGTATTTTTAGATCAATATTAGTATAAGAATAATTCCTACTATAATTCTATACCAGCCAAAAACAGCAAAAGAGTTTGATCGTATATATTTTAGAAAATACGTGATAACAAGAAGTGCAACCATAAAAGAAACAACTGTTCCAAAAAGGATTGGAGTTATATCATTTACTACAAGCTCTGAATGTTTTTTATAGATAGTGTATAGAGTCGCTATTACCATTGTAGGGACAGCAAGAAGAAATGTAAATTCAGTAAGTAATTTTCTTTCTAATTTCATGGTAAGTCCTCCTATGATCATAGCGCCTGAACGCGACACTCCAGGTATAATAGCAATAGCCTGATATATACCAAGAAGAAAAGCTTCTTTGTAACTTATTTTTTTTTCTTTTTTAATGTCATCTGATACTATTTTTTGTGTATACCATTTTTCTACAACAAGAATACATACACCCCCTAATGTCATAGTTAATGCGACTAAAAGAGGACTTGTAAGAAATAGTTTTATATAAGGAAAAATAAAAAGACCAAGTACACCTGTTGGTATAAAAGCAATAATAAGTTTTTGTATCATTGCAGTTTCAAATAGTTTTTTGGCATATAGTACAACTACTGCAGAAATAGCTCCAACTTGAGAAACAACTTCAAATGTTTCTAGGGTTACACCTTCTTTTATATGTAAAAAGTGAGACACTACTATCATATGTCCAGTAGACGATATTGGTAAAAATTCTGTAAAACCTTCTACAATAGCTAGTATAAATGAGTGTAATATAGTCATACATATGAGTGTATCACGACATAGTAAAGTGTATATACATATATAAAAAAGTAGTCCCTTTGTTTTAGATAAAAAGTATTCTACACTAGAGATATATGTCACGAGTACTTAGACCTATAAAAGTTTTTCAAGATTCTCCTAAAGAAGAATTAATTTCTACTGATATTATAGAAAACATATCTACTTTTAATACTGTTGATGAAGTAAACAGTGAAAAAAGTTTTATCCAAGAAGTTTCTACTGTTGTTCCTTCTGAAAAGGATACACCTACTATAGAAAATAGCACACTTTCTCAAGAAGAAGTTGTTTCAGATAAGAGTGGATCAAACGATGTGATAGGTATCTGCACGCTCTCTGAGGAAGTAAGTTTATTAGAAGAACAAAAAAATGCAGAAATTAAAGATGGAGTTATATCAGATGCACTGCAAAAACTTTTAGATAGAAAAATAGAAAAAGCAGAAGCTGAAGCGAAAGCGTCTTTAGAAGAGGTTGATGTACTTGATAATACAAACATGGCACAAAATGGCATAGCTCAACAAACTGTTGTAACTAGTAGTAATGAAAGTGCTTCCATCTCTTTAGAAGATTTACCTAAACAAGACAGTGTTCAGCCAGTAAAAATACCGATTATTTCTTCAGTTGCACCAGGACAAGAAATACATGTCCCAGCTCAACCATTAACACAAGTTATTTCTGAAGTTGAACCTGTTTCAGTTCAAAAAGAAGATAGTAATACTTCTTTAGATGTACCTGTAGATTTTTATCCTGCTGTTTCCGATGAGTTAAAAAGTGCGCCAGTGATTGCTTTAAATCATCAAGCGGAAGTTGTTCCTACAGAAGTCTTGTCACAAGTGGTTCCTGTGGTAACAGAGTCTACACAGATGACCCCAGCAGAACCACTCACTTCTAATGTTCCTCAAACTCAGGTTGCTGAAGGTATAAAAGAAGTTCATTGGTTTGATAAACTTTTTGGAAATCCACCAATAAGTCCTCCAAAAGGTATGTAGTTTTTTGAGATGCTTACAATCAATTTATGCGATTATCTTATATCATAATTCAAGGCTTTAAGTCTTTTGCAAAAAAAACAACAATTGATGTAACACATCAAGTAACTGGTGTTGTTGGTCCAAATGGAAGCGGTAAATCAAATATAGCTGAAGCTATACGTTTTGTTCTTGGTGAGCAATCAATGAAAACTATGCGTGGAAAGTCTGGTTCTGATGTTATCTTTAAAGGTTCAGAACAGCTTGGTGCAATGTCTCGTGCATCTGTTACGATGGTAATTGATAATAAAAATAAAGAGGAACACAGTAGTGCTGTTTCTGAAGTGAGCCAAGATCTTGCTCCATATCTTGTGTATGATGAATTAACGTTATCGCGTGTAATATTTGCAGATGGTACAAGTGATTATCTTCTTAATGATGCTAAGATACGTCTTAAAGATGTGCAAGAACTGCTTTCTTTTGCGGGTATTGGTAGTAGTGCTCATACTATTATTAATCAAGGTGAAGCTGATCGTATATTGCTCGCTTCTCCAAAAGATAGAAAAGAATCTCTTGAAGATGCACTAGGGCTTCGTGTGTATCATATGCGTCTTAATGAAAGTAAACGTAAACTTGAGCGTGTAAAAAATCATGTACGAGAAGTAGAGCTTCTTCGTACTGAAATAAAGCCACACCTTTCTCATCTTGAGAGACAAGTCAAAAAAATAGAGTCACAAGAGGAAGAGAGAAAAAATTTAGAGAGACTTCTTATTGTCTATCTTACTCGAGAAGAATATGAATTACATCTTTTAGATGAACGTATACAAGAACAGGGAACTTCTTCTGCACTTATTTTAATTACTGATTCTATTAGAAAAGAACTTGAAGTATTAAAACAAAAAAAACACACAACAGAATCTCCTTCTTCCTTAGAAAAACATACATTTCAAGCAGAAATGCATTCTTTGTCGTTACGAAAAGATCAGTTAACAAAAACATTAGGAAGACTAGAAGCAGAAAAAGCGTATTTAGAAAAAGAATTAGGAAGAGAAGATGAAAAGAAATCAGTGACGATATCGTACGATGATTTTAATAATGCACATAGTACGATATCTTCTAGTTTTAAAGAGGTGTCACATGCTATTTCTGTAGATGATTTGTTACAAACAAAAATAGAGGTAGATACACTTTCAAAAAATGTAGAAACTTTTTTTACTACACATAGTACAAAAAAAATTTCTGATAAAGATCGTATCAAAAATGATATTTCTACAGTATCTACATCTATACAAGAGCACGAAGAAAAAGAAAAAATACTTGCAAATGAGATGGTGTTTTTACAAGGTAAAATAAATCAAATCGATACCACTACCCAAGCACGTATAACGTCTCGTCATGAAGAAGAGAAAAAGAGAATGCTTCTTGAAAGTAAGTTAAGAGAGTTAGATAGTACAATAGCCCTTCGTAGACAAGAAGAAGGTGAATTAGCACTTAGAAAACAACATTTTGATGCTCTTGTTCAAGAAGGAGTTATGATTGTTGGAAAAGTTATTTTAGAATATAAAAGTTATGTTCCTGAAGAAAGATATAAAGATACTCCAAAACATGATTTAATGCGAGCCATTGAACGTTCAAAGCTTCGCATAGAAGAAGCAAGTGTTCCGAATAGGCATGATATTATAGCTGAATATAAAACAACAAAAGAGCGTGATGAGTATCTTATGAAAGAGCTTTCTGATATACGTGAAAGTGAAAGTAAATTACTTACTCTTATTAAAGAATTAGAAGTTTCTCTTAAAGATAGATTTTCTTCTGGTGTTGAGCAAGTGTCAAAAATATTTAGTGAATTTTTTGGTGAGGTGTTTATTGGTGGCAAAGGAAAACTTACTCTTATTCATAATACAAAAATTGATGAAGAGGGGAATCAGGTAATAGAACAAGGTATTGATATTGATGTATCGTTACCAAATAAAAAAGTGAAAGAAATAAGTATGTTTTCTGGAGGAGAAAGAACACTTGTATCTATTGCTCTTCTTTTTGCTATGTCTGCTATTACACCGCCTCCATTTATGGTTCTTGATGAAACAGATGCACCACTAGATGAGTCAAATGCTCGTAAATATGGTGAGATGTTAAAGCGTCTTTCAGAAAAAAGTAAACTTCTCGTAATTACGCATAATAGAGAAACGATGAATCATTGCGACATGCTATATGGTGTAACTCTTGGTGTAGATGGTGGTAGTAAACTTCTTTCAATTAATTTTAAACAGGCGGAAGGGTTGGTTGCATAAAAAGAAAACTGGCTAACAAGATTTTTGTTAGCCAGTTGAGTCGTTCACTGTGGGGTTTCTACTTCTTCAAGACATTGTTGGACATCTCTTAGATTTGCCTTTATTTGATTAATAAGAATATGTGCAATTTTTTTAAAAGCATCATCAGTTGTCTTCTCTATATGTGGAACAAGACATGGAATTTTAAAAAGGTAACCAAGTTCTTTGAACTTTGTAGTTGTATATTTTGTTTCGAATGTTTGTGCTATACGAATATCAATAACAACTTGGTCATGTTCCTCTTCTTGCAGGTTTAGTTTTATTTTTGCAAATTTAAATAAAACTTGTAAATGAGGTGGAAGTGATGACCAGCTTTTAATGAGTCCATTTTGAATCTCAAGTATTACCTCGACTAGTTTCTTTGAAGCTTCTTCTGTTATAGCTATTTCTTTTGGTATAGAAAAATCCGTTGCTAAAATCATATAAAACTCCTTCATGGTTATGTTTTAAACAATTACAGTAACTTTATATAGTATATAAAGTGTATCTTTTCGTATACTACCACATAATAATAAAAAGTCATCTTTTTTATTGATGGTATCTTTTGTGCTATAGTAAAGAGTATATGCAAAAACTTTTTATTGGTTCTATTAGTCTTACATCTAAAAAAGATGGATATGTTCGTGTTAGTGAGTTAGAAAATGAAGGCGCTATTTTTGTTGATCATTCGCATCTCCATACAGCTCTTTCAGGAGATACGGTGGAAGTTGAACTTCTTGGAAAAAAGAAAAATATAAAAGGAGAAGATGAGCTTTATGGAAGTGTTTCTAAAGTAATAGAACGTGGAAGAAAAGGGTATGCAGGTATTCTTGAAGAAGAAAATGGTATGGTATTTCTTGTTCCTGATGACAAACGTATGTATACCGATGTTATTATTCCAAATAATGCACGTTTAGATTCTGAAATAGGACAAAAGGTTATTGTTACTATAACAAATTGGACTGATGCACAAAAGTCACCAATAGGTGCTGTAACTGCTATTTTGGGTAAACCTGGAGATAATAATGCAGAAATGCTTGCATATGCACTTGAACGTGGATTTAGTGATGTGCATACAAAAGAAGTAAATGAAGAAGCGGATGCTATTAAGATAAGGGGTATTTTAGATGAGGATAAACAGGGGCGTAGAGATTTTAGGAATGTTCCTACTTTTACTATTGATCCAATTGATGCAAAAGATTTTGATGATGCTATTTCATTTAAAAAATTAGACAATGGTCATTATGAAGTCGGTGTTCATATCGCTGATGTGTCATATTATGTGCGTCCTGGTATGGCTCTTGATGAAGAGGCTATTGCAAGAGAAACATCTGTATATCTTGTGGATCGCTGTATTCCAATGCTTCCAGAGGTGCTTTCTAATGATCTCTGTTCTCTTGTACAAGGAGAAGATAGATTGGTTATGTCGTGTGTTCTTGAGCTTGACGATGATGGTGTTGTGTACAACGAGTGGTACGGTAGATCGCTAATTAACTCCCATAGACGATATAGCTATGAAGATGCTCAAAGTACTCTCGATACCAAGCAGGGTGATTTTTATGAAGAACTTTCAATACTTAATACTATTGCTAAGAAGCTTTTAAAAGCAAGATTTGATAATGGTGCACTTTCACTTGAAACCGAAGAAGTTAAATTTAAGTTAGATGAAAAAGGTGTACCTATAGATGTATATATTAAATCTCGTGGTGATACTCATAAGATGATAGAAGAGTATATGCTTTTAGCTAATAAATATGTAAGTAAATTTATTACAAAGAAGCAAGAAGAAAAGAATGGTGAAGGTAAAGGAATATGTGTATACCGTATTCATGATAAACCAGATCCAGATAGAATGCATGATCTTGATTTGTACATAAAAGGTCTTGGATACACTGTTCGTTTCATGGATGGACTTATTCCTTCAAAAGATTTGAACGACCTACTTATTAAAATGGGAGACAGGCCAGAAAAAGCTTTGCTTCAAGTGCATATTACTCGAGCAATGGCAAAAGCTATATATAGTACAAAAAATGTTGGACATTATGGACTGGCTTTTGATTATTATTCTCATTTTACCTCACCGATTCGTCGTTATCCTGACGTACTTACTCATCGTCTTTTGATGCGTGTTATTGAAGGAGATTATCCACTTGAATCAGAGCGTGGTCTATATGAAAAGTTGTGTATGCAGGCATCTCGACGTGAAAAAGAAGCAAGCGATGCAGAAAGAGGAAGTATAAAATATAAACAAGTTGAGTATATGTCCTATCGTATTGGTCAAGAGTTTGATGGTATGGTAAGTGGTGTTTCTGAATGGGGTATTTTTGTTGAAGAAAAGAAAAGTAAATGTGAAGGTATGATACGACTTCGTGATCTTGGTGGTGATGATTTTTATAATTATGATCAAAAAGGGGGAAGGGTGTTTGGAGAAAAAACAGGTGTTGAATATAAAATAGGAACACCTGTTAAGATAAAAGTTAAAAATGCAAACCTTGAACTTAGAATGATTGATTATATTCTTGTTTTTTAAAAAGATAGCAAGAGTCATTTATATTGCTAACTTAGATCTAACACAGTATTATATAGATATGAAAAAGATAATGATTATTGAAGATGATAAAGAGCTCCAGGAGATGTACAAGATTAATTTTGAATTAGCTGGATATAAAGTATTTCAAGAGATGGATGGTCTTGAAGGAATATCTACAATAGTAGACAAAAAACCAGATGTTATTCTTCTTGATATTAACATGCCAAATATGGATGGATTTGAATTTTTAAAAGTAATGAAAAATAATACAAGTATTAATATACCTGTTATTGTTTGTTCAGATATGTCTGATAAAAAAACATATGATAAATCAATAGAAGCAGGAGCTATTAGTTTTTTGTTGAAAGTAGATTATTCTGGTAAAGAACTTGTTGAAAAAGTAGACCGTATTATTAAAGGTATCGATTTATAAAAAAGTTTATCTTTATTGATATGAAAAAAATAATGATTATCGAAGACGATAAAGATCTTCAAGAAATATATAAAATTAATTTTGAGATGGTTGGGTATGAAGTAATGCAAGAATTTGATGGTTTAGATGGTATAGCAAGTGTAGTAGACAAAAAACCAGATGCAATTCTGCTTGATATTAACATGCCAAATATGGATGGTTTTGCTTTCTTAAATGCTATAAATGATAATACAAGTATTAATATTCCAGTAATTGTATGTTCTAATCTCTCTGACCAAGAAACACAAAATAAAGCATTATCCTCAGGTGCTGCAGGTGTTTTGGTTAAAGTTGATTATTCCGGCAAGCAATTAGTTGAGAAAGTTGGTCATATTTTAAATGGTATTGCTGTATAATTTTTTGTTACTCACAGATATTTTTTGATATATAGAGGTATACTATACGTATCTGCATGATACTTTGTACTATTATGTATTTTTAGAAAAGCTACTTATTATTTATTACTATGGATATACTTGATTTTTTTTCTGGAATGCAATTTGATTTAATAGGTGTTTTGGTTGCTGTGACAGGTATTGGTGTTTTGGCAGGAATAGTTTTTTTTAGAAGTAAAAGTAGTATAACAAGTAGGTCTTTCTTTTTTTTCTCCTTTATTACTATATTTTGGGGTCTTTCTAATTATTTTTTATATAAGTTTACAGATCAGAACTTAATTGTTCTTGCACTTCGTATTCATATATTTTTAACTATATGGCATTCATATTCTTTCTTTCAGCTTGCTTATGTATTTCCTGATGAAAAAAAGGATTTACCTATTTGGCATAGATATGTTTTGTTGCCTGTTGCATTTTTTACATCAGCTCTTCTACTTATTCCTTTTGTTTTTACAAAAGTTAGTCACCTTGTTTCACTGTCAGAAATTACAGATCCAACCAAAAGTGATGGGATTATTTTAGGAGGAATACTCACATTCAGTTTCCTTATTTCTGGTCTCGATGTACTGTATCGCAAAATTGACCTTTCAAAAGGTGATCAAAGAAGACAGCTTATACTTATGTTCACCGGAATGTCTCTTACTGCCGGATTGTTACTTTTGTTTAGTTTTGTACTTCCTATTGGTTTTCATAATTATGATTTCGTACCATTTGGAGCACTTTTTATTTTTCCTGTTATCGTGTTTACGGCATATGCAATTTATATTGTAGAATTGTTCCATGTAAAAAATATTTTTGCTGGAATTTTTACATTTTTTCTCTGTGTTTTTTCTTTAGTAGAATTGATTATTTCAGATAACATTGAACAACTTCTTCTTAGGATATTAGTGTTTATACTTACTCTTGTGCTTAGTATACAGCTAGTAAGAAATACTTTTGAAATAGAATTGGCTAATGAACAGAAGTCAGAACTTATGACATTTGCTACGCATGAGATAAGAACACCAATTACTGTCATGCGTGGGTACGCATCTATATTACTTGATGGTGATAAAGGGCCAATTACTCCACCTGTTGTTGACTTACTTCAGAAGATTATGATTTCAGGAAATGAAGTGATTTCTCTTCTTTCTCAATATTTAAATAAATCAAAAATTGAATTGGGTCAACTCCAATATGTTTTTTTGAAAGTTGATGTTGTTCAACTTGTGAATGAAGTTCTTGGTACATTTCAGGTTAACGCTCAGCAGAAAAATCTATATTTAACAGAAGTTCTTCCTACACGAGAAAAGATTTTTATTAATGCTGATCAGGGTAAATTAAAAGAAGTTATTATTAATTTGATTGATAATTCTATAAAATACACACAAAAAGGTTCTGTTAGTGTCTCAGTAGAAAAACATAATACAAAAGTTATTATAAAAGTATCAGATACTGGTGTTGGTATAGAAGAAGATACAATGAAAATTCTTTTTAGAGAATTTTCTCGAGCAGATATACAAAAAGTTAATATTTTGGGAACAGGGCTTGGACTTTATTTAGCTAAAATATTTGTCACAGCTCATTCGGGTAGAATATGGGCTGAGTCAGAAGGAAAAGGTAATGGAGCTCAATTTTATATTGAATTACCTGAAGCATAATTATTTTTATTTGTCTGTATGAAAAAAATAATGATTATAGAAGATAATAAAGATATACAAAATATATATAAACATAGTTTTGAAAAAGCTGGGTATGAAGTTATTATTGAAGATAATGGATTAGAAGGGATCAATAATGTTGTTCAAAAAATGCCAGATGTTATTTTGCTTGACCTTATGATGCCTAAAATGGATGGATTTGAATTTTTAAAATTAATGAAGCAAAATTCTACACTGAATATTCCTGTTATCGTGTGTTCAAACATATCTGATAACGAAATATATGCAAAAGTTATGGATTTTGGCGCTGCTGCTATAATTTTAAAAGTAGACTATTCTGGAAAACAACTTGTTGAAAAGGTTGAATATATTATGAAAGATTTACATAAAATCTAGTATTTTTTCTTTAGATATTCTAAAAGTGGGTAGTATTTTACTTTTTTATATGAATATGGTAGAATACGTAACATGTTAAAAATCAGATTACAGCGTACAGGACGCAAAAACGACCCACATTTCCGTCTTATTGTTACAGAAAGTACCCTTAAGCCAAAAACGTCACAGTTTACTGAAATTGTTGGAACCTATAATGTTAAAGCAGGAATTTTTGAAGCTAAAGCTGATCGTGTTAAACACTGGGTTTCTATGGGTGCACAAATTACACCAACAGTTAACAATCTTCTTATTTCAAAAGGTGTTATAGAGGGAAAGAAAATAAATGTTCTCCCGAAAAAAACTCCTCAAAAAAAGGAAGTAAAAAAATAAACTAAATAAAAAATCGTATGCAGTGCATGCGGTTTTTTTATTACATAACTCTGTGAATAACTACTATGTATATTTCAATATACTTGTTACACTAGTATGATAAAACAAAATAATATGAAAGATCAAGAATTTGTTGAGTACGTTGTGAAAGCTTTAGTAGATAATCCAGAAAAAGTAAAAGTTGATAGAAGGGTAGATGAGATGGGAGTGCTAATTACTCTAGATGTTGCTGGTGAGGATATGGGGAAAATTATTGGTCGTGATGGGGCTACAGCAAAAGCGCTTAGAACACTCCTTCGTGTTGTTGGAATGAAAAATAATGCACGTGTTAATTTAAAAATTAATGAACCAGAAGGTAGAGTCTCTCGTGTGACTCAAGAAGAAGAGATAGGAGGTCAGTCATATGCACCACGGTATGACACATCAGATGTAGATGCTGTAATGAATGATTTAAAAAGTCTTTAAATTATTTTAAAAAAAGAACTTCATAAATGGAGTTCTTTTTGCTATATGGCTATATTATTGTTATAATGTCAAGTATGAAAAAAAATACTATTCGATTTCATATTGTAACTATCTTTCCTGACATGTTTCAGAGTTATTTTGCTGAATCTATTATTTCTCGCGCTATAGAAAATACTATAATAGAAATTAATACGTATGCACTTCGTGAATATACCGAAGATAAACATAGACGTGTTGATGGAAAGCCGTATGGAGGTGGACCTGGTATGGTTATGTGGGTTGATCCACTTATACGATGTGTTTCTGCAATACATAAAAAAATATCTAAAAGAAAAGAAGTTAAAAAACTTGTTGTTATGTTTAGTCCAGGAGGTGAGATGTTTACTAATGGTATAGCAAAAAAAGTAGTTACAGGACGTACCGCATATACTGATATTATTTTGATATGTGGTAGATATGAGGGAATTGATGCGCGTGTAAAGAAGATTTTGAAGGCACGAGAATGGAGTATTGGTCCATATGTCCTAACAGGGGGAGAATTGCCTGCTATGGTCTGTATAGACGCCATAACAAGACAAATCAAAGGTGTTCTTCATGATGAAAATTCATTGGAAGAAACACGTGTGGCTAGTCATGAAATGTATGCAAGACCAGAAGTGTATGAATATGCAGGTAAAAAATACAGAGTACCAAAAGTTCTTCTTTCTGGAAATCATAAATTAATAGAAGAATATAGAACAAAAAAAGAAAATAATATAGGAAAAAAATAGATATTTTTTATGTATATAAAAATAAAAGTTGTGACAGATGCTAAACAAGAAAAAATAGAAAAAATTGAAGAAGATTCTTGGCGTATTTGGGTTACGTTTCCTGCAGAAAATAATGCAGCTAATAGAAGAATTTTGGAAATACTTCATAATTCTTTTGAAGATAAAGCTATTAGAATAGTCAGTGGACATCATTCACCTTCAAAGATTGTGAGTATCGTCTAATTTTGATAGAATGATCTGTATTGTTTTAACAAAAGCCGTTGTAGCTCAGTTGGTAGAGCACGTCATTGGTAATGACGAGGTCAGCAGTTCAATCCTGCTCAACGGCTCCAAAAAAGTTGAGCTCAAAAATTACGAAGTGATTTTTGAGTAGACATGAACTGCTTCATGTCTAACAGGATTGAATATGAGGTCACGAAACTAATTCTGACAAACGAAGTGAGGAAGTAGTTTCGTGACCAATCCTGCTCAACGGCTCCAAAAGTTTTTAAAAGAATATAATAGTGTTATCTTTTGTGCGTGGTTATCTAAGATTACTATTGGTATACTTCTTTGTATAAGGAAAAAATAATAAATTAGTTACATACTTATATATATGATTACTACAATAAAATTGATTCAAGTATTTGTGCTATTTTTTGTTTCTTCTGTTTTTATTTTTTATGGTATCATCTGGCTTAGAAATAGTATTAGATCTAATAAAGACTATGATTTCAAAAACGATGTAAAGCGCACTTTCTTGAAACCTCACTGGAAATATTCTTCTTTTTTAAATGATAACAATACAGGAAGAATTGCTCCTATTGTGATTATTATTGGAGGTTTTAGTATACTTATTATTGGATTAATGAAAAGTTTTTAAAACATTACATAACAAAAAGATAAGTTGCTTCCGTCTACATTTTGATGTATTCTACTCTGTGGAATGTTATTTACTTTAGGAGTATATCGTGGGTGTTTTTCTTTCAACATTATTTGATAAAAGATCAGAGTCTTTGAAATCTTTTGATGTTCTTCCAAAATTTCCAGAAGGGTGTAATTCTTTTGAAGAATTTCTTGATGTTTGTAAAAAACATGAGGGGAAACCTTTTGTTATGGTGGTTGATAAATCAAGTAAAGAAGGATTTGCTTCAGTCGAAAGATTTTATTTTTTTGGAACAGTCGCTGTTAAAGATGATGGCTATTTTGGTTTAAAATGTTTTACACCAAGAATGATTAGTACATATATACCTTTTTTCTTTCATGAAATACATGCTATAGATATAGGTATTGACGACTCTCTCCCATATGAGTGTAAGATCGCCTCTATGTCGTTTGATATAGAGTTTTTTGAAACAATGCTTGTCGAACATTTTTGTCCTTATTATCCAATTGTTCTAAAAAATCGTGAACATGATTTATACATGATGACACTTCTTGGATATGTACATGTGCTTACTGAGTCAATGAAGCATCATCCTTTTTTATTACTTAATAAAGAAATGAATGCTATTGTATCTTTTTTAGAAAGAAAAGATAAAGAAAGCAAAGACAAAGACAAGGAAAAAAAAGATAAAAAAGTACCTGTGTGATTTTAAAATCCAAGCTATACATGCTTGGATTTTTATATAACAGTATCGAATTGTTTATGATAGAATGGTTTAATACTTAGCCAGAGTAGCTCAGTTGGTAGAGCATCTCACTCGTAACGAGAAGGTCGTGAGTTCGATCCTCGCCTCTGGCTCAGAATAAACGAAGTGTTTTTGAGACAGAGGAGAAATCAAACTGCCGATTAGCAAATCGCGTCGAGAGACGTAACTTTTTCGTCGAGGATCGAATACGGGTCGGAAAAGCTTCTCGAGCAGAGCGAGAGCTTTTGTGACAGATCCTCGCCTCTGGCTCAGAATAAACGAAGTGTTTGATAGATACGAAAAAATAATTAGCTTTTCAGTAAAATACATTAGGAGATGTAGTTTTTTTAAGACCCAAATAAAAAGGGGTGGTAATATTTTATTGATTACTGAATACAAACAAAAACGTCACTCATTTTGAGTGACGTTAGTTGATGTTTATAAGAAAATTTTTTTTAAAGTGTAATCAAGTACTTTTGCGTGCGGTAGTAATATTGGGAATCTGCTACAAGGAACACCTTTCCATAAATAATCTTGTAAATCTTGTAGACTAAAAAGTTTATTTATTAGTGTTTCTTTACCATCACATATTCTTTCATACATCTGTTCGAAAGATTCTACCTCACAAACAAAAACATGCTGATGGTGTGTGTAGTTATGGTTATCACGTGAAGGTTTGTCTACTACAAGTACAGGGTGCATTTCTTTAGCTTTGATATTTGTCTCTTCTAACAGCTCTCTATGTGCTGCTTGTTCAGGTATTTCATTGCGTTCAACACCACCACCAGGTATTCTCCATTGTATATTTCTCCATCTGTCTGAGTGTGTGAGAGGTATAAAAATAGTACCGTCTTTTGCTACGCACAAAGCTACTATAAGTACAGCTTTTTCTGTGGAATGATCATTCATATAAGGAACTCCTGTAAAGGTATACTATATATAATTATATAGTATAATTTACTATTGTCAATATGTACACAGTGTAAATATGTTGTATTTATGTTAAGTATATATATCTGTCCTGGTCTGCTATACTTTTTACATGGAACCACTCGCTTCAACACTTAGACCTAAGATGTTACATGAATTTATTGGTCAAGAACATCTAACAGGAAAAGGAAAACCTTTATCTATGGCAATAGAAAAGAAACATTTATTTTCTTTTATTTTGTGGGGTCCTCCTGGAGTTGGTAAGACAACACTTGCACGTATATATGCAAAAGCTATGAATGCAGAATATCATGAATTATCAGCTGTTTCTGCTGGTAAAGATGATATACGAAAAATAGTTGAAGATAAACATGGTTTTACTTCGACACTCTTTGGGCCTAAAATTTTATTTTTAGATGAGATACATCGTTTTAATAAAGCGCAACAAGATTTTTTATTACCATATGTAGAAAAAGGTGTTATCACATTAATTGGTGCAACTACAGAAAATCCAAGTTTTGAAGTTAATTCAGCGTTGTTATCGAGAGCTAGAGTTTTTGTTCTTAATGAGCTATCTCATCAATCTATGAGAATGATCCTTGATCGTACTGGATATACAATAGAAGAGAATGCAATAGAGTGGTTACTTGAAATGGCTTCTGGTGATGCAAGGCAGATGCTTACCATGATTGAAAATACCAGACATCTTTATGGTGATATAACAGTAGATACACTAGTAAATACACTTCAATCAAAAACATTACGTTATGATAAAAAAGGAGAAGATCATTACAATACAATAAGTGCATTTATTAAAAGTATGAGAGCTTCTAAGGAAAGTGCTGCAATGTATTATCTTTCACGTATGATAGAAGCTGGAGAAGATCCAAAATTTATTGCACGTAGGATGATTATTTTTGCCTCAGAAGATATTGGTATGCAAGACTCTTACGCTATTATTATTGCAAATGAAGTATTTAAAGCTGTTGACGTTATTGGGTTGCCAGAATGTGTTGCTCCACTTTCTCATGGTGTGGCATATCTTTCAAGAGCAAAAAAAGATAGAAGTTCCTATGATGCTTATTATAAAGCTAAAGAAGATGTGATTAGATATGGCGCTATTCCTATACCTCTTATGCTTCGTAACGCAGAATCAAAATTAATGAAAGAAAATGGATATGGTGACGGATATGAATTATACGGTGAAAGTAGTTATATGCCTAAAGAACTTGATAAAAGAAATTATTTCATATAATCACATAACTCTCGACAAAAAAGCTTATTTTGTGTAGTCTGTACAAAGATGGTATTCAAAGAATAAAGGAGGAGTGGTATGCAAAAAAAAGAAGTGTTAGAGGTTGTGTATAGAAAGGTTTTATTTTGTGTTAAAGAACAGAAACGTACAGCAGAAGAAATTCAAAATGAATATATACGATGTTATCCTCAAGGATTGTTGGCGAAAGTGTTATCTCCTCCTCCTGGAGTAGAGGAGATTAGATTAAAACTCATGTATCTTGTAAAAGAAGGTTTTGTTTTAAAAGAATTAACAAATTACATTAGAGAAGCATTAGATAAAGAAGTAGAAATTTTTTGGATTAGTGATAAAGGTAGATCATATCTTCTTTCAAAAAAATAAAACACCAGTTACATCTGGTGTTTTTTTTATTTGTGTTCTTTTTCAGCTTCTACAACACGTCTTCTTAAATTAGATGAAGAGTAGGGGTGAGACCGTGAATTAAACAGTACAGTAAGTGGTAGATCATGTCCAGTATATAATTTTCCTTTCCAGTCAGAACCAATAATTCTCATATCTATATTATGTGGGTTTTCTGACAGTAGTGCATAGAGTTCTTTTTCTGTGGTATAGGTAATAATCTTATCGATGTATTTTATAGCTTCTAGTTGTATCATTCTTTCCTCAACAGATTGTACTGGTTTATTTTTTTCTGGTCTATCTATAGAAGGGTCTGTATGAAGGCCGACGATCAAAAAGTCACAATATTCTTTACATTCTTTAAACATAAGCATATGCCCAGCATGACATAAATCAAAAGCGCCACAAGTAAAGCCAATTTTCATATGTCTATCATAACATATAATATAAAAAATAATATTTGCTATACTGTGTCTTATGAATGAAGATATCGATAAGGAAATAGAAACGCTTGAAAGGGAGATGTACAGTTCTACTTTTTGGGATAATAAAGAAAAAGCTCAAGACATAATCAAGAAAATTAAAGAGTTAAAAGATAAAAAAGAAGGGGTGGGAGCATTAGATAAAGGACCGGCAATTATTACTATATTTGCCGGTGCTGGAGGTGACGATAGTGAAGATTTTGTAAGAATGCTTTTTGAAATGTATGAAGCTTTTTTTATACGAGTAGGATTTACGTTTTCTTTTTTACAAGATACAAAAAATGATCACGGCGGTTACCGTAATCTCACCATTGAAGTTTCTGGTAAGAATGTATATGGAACATTAAAAAATGAATCAGGTGTTCATAGACTTGTGCGCATTTCTCCATTTAATGCTCAATCAAAAAGACAAACATCATTTGCTATGGTTGAAGTGCTTCCGATAATCCCTTTACCTGAAAGACAAAATCTTTTACCTGAAGATATTAGAATAGAAACATCAAAATCAAGTGGTCCTGGTGGACAGAATGTTAATAAGAGGGAGACTGCTGTGCGTATTATTCATATTCCGACAAATATAGCAGTATCTGTTTCAACAGAAAGACAGCAAGAACAAAATAAACAAAAAGCTCTTGAAATTTTACAAGCAAAACTTTTTAGATTAGAAGAAGAAAAAAGAAAAGCTGATATAGAAGGAAGACAAATAAGTAAAACCGTGGAAATAGAATGGGGGAATCAAATTAGGTCATATGTACTTCACCCGTATAAAATGGTTAAAGATCATAGGACGGAATATGAAACAAGTGATGTTGTGTCTGTACTTGAAAAAGGTGAATTAGAAGGTTTTATAGAAGCAGAAAAAAATATATAATCTACTTTTTTGAATTACATCCTTATTACTAAAGACATTTTTAATTCACATTTGCATACTTTCTAGTCATGCTATACTAAACACATGCTTTACTTTGACCGAGTTTCAAAAGAATATCAAAATGGTAACAAAGTGCTTGATTCTATATCACTTACAATTAACAAGGGTGAGCTTGTTTCTATTGTTGGTCATTCTGGTGCAGGAAAAACAACATTAGTTAAATTACTCTTAGCTGAAGAACAGCCCTCAGAAGGTTCTGTTTCTTTTAATTCTGACGATATTAGTAATTTATCAGGAAGAGATATGACTAATTACCGAAGAAAAATCGGAGTTGTTTTTCAGGATTTTCGTCTTATTCCTAACAAAACAGCATATGAAAATGTTGCGTTTGCTATGGAGGCAGCTGGAAAACATGATGATGATATAAAAGAAGATGTACCACACGTGCTCGATCTTGTTGATCTTAAAAACAAAATGCATCAATTCCCTCATCAACTCTCTGGTGGTGAACAACAACGTGTTGCTATAGCAAGAGCAATTATTAATCGTCCAGAAATTATTATTGCAGATGAACCAACAGGGAATCTTGATCCACTTAATACGTATGATATAGTACAGATTTTGAAAAAAATTAATGATCTTGGTACAACCGTTATTCTTACTACACATAATAAAGGAATAGTTGATAATCTCGGTAGACGTGTTATCACCATGGAAGATGGTCGTATAACTCGTGATCAGAAATCTGGTAAGTTCACTTTATAAACATAGTATTAACGTATGAGAAAAACACTTTGGAGAAGAATTATCATGGCAGGATTTAGAGGTTTTTATCGTAACCGTACTGTATCTCTTTCTTCTATTTTTATTTTAACAATTACGTTATCAATTGTTGCTTCTTTTTATCTTTCTCGAGCTGTTTTTGATTATACACTTACCCAAATACGAGAAAAGGTAGACGTGCGTGTATATTTTACTGTAGACGCAACTGACGATCAGATAACTACGATACAGGCAAAATTACGCGGTCTTACTCAGGTGAAATCAGTCACATACACATCAAAAGAAGTTGCTCTTGAAGAATTTAAAAAGAAACATGAAGGAGATCAGCTTACTCTTCAGGCACTTGATGAACTCGGTGCTAATCCTTTTGGTGCTTCTCTTGCTATTGTTGCAAAAGATACATCTCAATATGACGCGATAGCTAAACAGCTTTCTTCTGGTTCTGGTCTTTTGGGAGATTCTGTGGGGGCAGTTGATAAAATTAATTATTATCAATTGAAAGATAGTATAGATAAATTAAATAATATTATTGGCTGGACAAATACAGTTGGATTTTGGATTTCAATATTATTTATACTCATGAGTTGTATGATTGTGTATAACACAATTAGACTTGCAATTTTTGTGTACCGTGATGAAATTGCTGTTATGAAACTAGTAGGTGCTTCAAATATGTTTATTCGTGGCCCATTTATTGTTGAAGCCGTTCTTTATTCTCTTGTTGCCACTTCTATAACACTTGCTTTATTTTTTCCAGCTACGATGTGGTTTACAAAAAAGACAGTATTCTTTTTTGAAGGCATGAATTTACATACCTATTACACTACTCATTTCTTCGAACTAACAGGATTATTATTACTCTCTGCTGTAACTCTTGCTGTAGTATCTTCTCTTCTTGCTGTAAGAAAATATTTAAAGGTATAATATACAATAAAACCCACCGAAGTGGGTTTGTTTGAAAGGTGATGATGCTTGGATCTTAATCAATAATTTGGTAGACGCCTGTTCGTCTATTCGTTCTGTAATATGCCTTAAATCTCTTATTATTTCCTGTATAACCAGAGATATTCCAGCTTTCACCTGAACCATCTTCCATTTCCATGGACATAACTAGTCCATGGACTTCTATAGAGTGATTTCCATTTTTTGGTACTACATGAAATATCAACCTTTTTTTACGGTTAACTGGTAAAGGAAACTCAGTGAACAGGTCGCTTTTTGATGGTCCGTTGATGATTGTATCTTCTGACATTTTCAACTTTCAAGAATACTATTGGAAGAGGAATAGCATAACCTCCTTATTTCATTTCTGAAACGTCTAGACCATACAGACTAGATATTTATTATAACATATATTTATATTTTTGTAAAGTCTTCTTTATTTTATCTTTTACTATTACACTAGAGTAATATTTACATGTTTGTAACTCGATCTCTATAATTTATAACATAATTGTGACTCAAAAAACTGCACTTCAAATTTTAAAACTAGGGCATACTACATTTCTTACTGGTGCAGCAGGTGCAGGGAAAAGTTATGTACTTCGTGAATATATCAAGTATCTTAAAAAACATGGTATTAATTATGCCGTTACAGCTTCTACAGGAATAGCTTCTACTCATATAAGTGGTACGACTATTCATGCGTGGAGTGGTATCGGTATTAAACATAAACTAGCAACGTACGAATTAGACGCTCTTGAAGAAAAACAAAATCTATATAAAAGATGGAATGATACATCTGTTCTTATTATTGATGAAGTGTCTATGCTTCATGCATCTTTTGTTGATATGTTAGATAAGGTTGCAAAACATATGAGGCGAAATGATAAACCTTTTGGTGGAGTACAAGTTGTTTTTACAGGTGATTTTTTTCAACTTCCTCCTGTTACTAGGCCAACAGATGAGTACGAAACAAGTGAAGTATTTGCTTTTGCATCAGATGCTTGGAAAAAAGCAAAGCCAGTTGTATGTTATCTTACAGAACAATTTAGACAAGATGACAATAAATTAACTTCAATTTTGCAAGCTATACGAGACGGAGAGGTAGAAGAAGAACATTATGAAATGTTAAAGGAAGCAAGTGAAAATAAACATACAGGAGATCATATTAAATTATATACACATAATACAAATGTAGATGATATTAATATGGAAGAGTTTGGAAAAATAGATGGCAATGTGCGTACGTATCATATGATAACTAAAGGAAAAGCACAGATTGTATCTTCTTTAAAAAATAATTGTCTAGCTGATGAAATTCTTCAACTTAAAATAGGGGCAAAAGTTATTTGTATTAAAAATAGTCAAGACAGAAGTTATGTGAATGGTTCAATGGGGAAAGTGATTAATTTTGATCATGAGGGTATGCCTGTTGTTGAGCTCATGCAAGGTAAAAAAATTACAGTTAAAGCTGATTCTTGGAAAATAGAAGAAGATGGAAAAGTTCGTGCAGAGTTACAACAGCTTCCTATTAAGCTTGCATGGGCTATTACGGTACACAAATCTCAAGGAATGACGCTTGATAAGGCTGAAGTAGATCTTTCTCGTTCTTTTGCATCAGGACAAGGATACGTCGCTCTTTCTCGTCTTAAGTCACTCGAAGGATTATATTTAAAAGGTTTTAATGCTCAAGCTCTTCAAATAGCAGAACAGGTCCATGAAATGGATAGTGTTTTTCGTTCAAAAAGTGTTCAAGCAGAAGATGCTATTTTGAAATATGCAGAAAAGCAATTAGAAGATCTTGCTCATGCTTTTATACGAGAACATGGTGGATCAGTTGTTGAACTTCCTGATGAAGAATTAAAAGAAGTTGAAGAGAAAGTTGCATCACATACAAAGACACAAGAAATGCTTCTAGAAAAAATTACCATAGAAGAAATCGCAGAAAGAAGAAATTTATCAGTTGATACTATTATAGGTCATATAGAAAAATTACTTGAATTAAAAGAAAAGGTAGAGTTAGCTCACACATTGCCTCCAAAAAAAGATGTAACCGTTATAAAAAAAGCATTTAAAGAATTAAAGACTCAAAAATTAACACCAGTATTTGAACAACTTAAAGGAAAGTATACATATCCTCAAATACGAATTGTTCGAGCATCGTTACAATAAAAGTATTTTTATGTTTCTTTTTGTAGAGTATTCTTAATAAGTGTTTCTTTTTCTTGTCTTGTAAGTCTTTTTATTTCTGCTTCACGACTACGTGCTTCTTTATATGTGTTATGTATTTCGTGATAAGTAAGAGACACAGGTCTTCTTATTTTAGTGTAATGAGCACCACTTTTTAAAGTATTGTGTTCGTGTATTCTTTTTATTAGATTTGAAGTTGATCCTGTATAAAAAGTTCCATCATTGCACGTTAGTATATAAACATAGTACATATTATTTTGATATATTCATATGATACACTAAAACAATGGAAAATATTATAGTCGCATGTGTTTTTTTGGTTGTAGCCACATTCGTGGTTATATTTTTTAAACCATCAAAAATAACTAATTATCCTTCACTTGGAAAAACTATAGTAATGTTTGGAGATAGTCTCACTGTAGGTGTTGGTGCGTCAGAAGGTCATTCTATACGAGAGTTAATTAGTAAGAAAATAAAAGAAGAAATACTTGGTATGGGTGTGAGTGGACAGACTAGTGGTCAAGGCCTACAAAGAATAGATGCAGTTATTGCTCTTAAACCAAAAGTTACTTTAGTTCTTTTTGGTGGAAATGATTATTTAAAGAAAGTGGAAAAAGAAATAACATTTAAAAATATAGATACAATAGTTCAAAAATTACAAAGAGCTGGTTCTGTTGTTATTTTAATAGGTATTCAAGGAGGTATACTTTCTGATCCTTTTCATGACGAATTTAAAAGAATAGCTAAAAAACGTGGTGCTGTGTATGTAACAAATGTTCTTGAGAATATTATTGGAAAAGAAGATCTTATGAGTGATCAGGTTCATCCTAATGATAAGGGGTGTGAAATTATAGCAAGTAGGATAGCTCCAATTCTAAAAAAAGTACTATAATTTTTTTGTTGAGATTTTATTTTCTTTAACTCTAAATTTTATAATTTTTGTTATAAGTGTATACGGTAAAGGGGCGTCTATTTTAAATTGAACGGATCCTTTTGCGAGTTTGTATGGAGACAGTTCTTTTTTGAATGCTTCTATAGCAGATGGGGTAGGGTAGAAACCTATATGTTTTTTGTACCCACCAAAATGAACTAGGTTGCCATGTAATACAAATGTTGGTATGCCGTATTTTATTGTTTCTTGTGCGCCAGGTGCAGATTCCTGTACTGTCTTTCTGAGTTGTTGTAAGATATTTTGAACATCAATTGGGAATGTTGCTATATAGGAATCAATAGAAAGTGATGTATTTTGTTTCATATTTAAAGTTTTGTTATCTGTGTGCTATTTTTAAACAATAAATCCTTTAAGTGTTTGAAGTGATATTTCAAATTCTTTTAATTTTTCTTGCATGACTGGGGGAAGTGTTAGTGATTCTAACATCTTCTTTTGTTCACTGATTGAATGTACTAGGTGTGCAAAAAGTCTTTTTTCTATAGATGTGATTTCTTGATTGTTGTAATAGAGGTCATTTGTGAGTTCTGCTAAATCTTTACTTTCTATATTTAAATAAAATACTGGTATGTTTCGTGCGGGTGATCTGACAACCTTTTTTTCTTTTAAAGAAACACCGTATTTTGCGCGCGTGCCACCTAGTACTGCACTTTTTTTAATTTTCTCAATTTTTTTTGACGCACCTCTGTTCCTGTCTCCTTCATTCTCAAGAACTTCATCAAAAGCACATATGATAGCACCTGTTTCTTTGTCGAGAATGAGATTATCTATTCCATTTTTATAGTCATCAAATATAGATGTTCTCACAACAAGAAAACGTTCTTTAAGAATTTTGTGCAATAGTCCTGTTATCGCCATTTCAGCTTGGTTACTTTTACTAACTTCTTTATTTTCGCGATGTTTTGCTACTATTCCTTCTACGGTGTCTATTCCATGAGTGTTTTTATAGAATATTTGAGTGTTAGGAACATCAGCTGCAGAGTTGAGTCTGTCTAGTGCATATACGGTTTCTTCGTCATTATGTATATCCTCTTTTTCATATATACCACCTAGCTCACGATCAAATGGTGTTGTGTTTATGTGTAATGAAGAGTCTATAAGATTTTGTATTCCATATTTTTTTTCTAGATCTTTATTTATATCTTCTGCATTACGAGACATAACACGTAACAATTTTCCAAAAGGGGTCATTTGTTTTTCGTTTGTTGAACGAAATGTTTCTTTAGAAGATAAAGAAGATGATGCATGTTCTTGATTTTTCATAATACTAATAAGTATACATGAAAATGCACTCTATTTCTTTATTGTGTTGCTGGGGTACAAGGGCTCGAACCTCGATTAACAGTTCCAGAAACTGCTGTCCTACCATTAGACGATACCCCAATATTTTATAAATTCTCTCTGTATTTATTGTCCTGAGTAAAGACATTGTCCTACCCCTCAAGAATGCACCAAGTATGAATCTGTTGATTCAACTGCGATTTCAAAAGATTGATTACAATCTAAGAAATCGGGAGCATTAGACGATACCCCAATATTTTATAAATTCTCTTTGTATTTATTGTCCTGAGTAAAGACACTGTCCTACCCCTCAAGAATGCACAAAGTATGAATCTGTTGATTCAACTGCATTTTCTATAAATTAAGTACAATTTAAGAAACGGGAGCATTAAGACAGTATCACTAGTAATATGTATATTTTACTTTTTATAAAGTATCAGGAGATGATACCATAATTTTGTATTTTTTTCCAGAGTGTTTTTACTTAATGTGATTGATAAAAAAGACAAAAGATATATAGTTGCAATGCTTTTAATGGAGTGTATATGTGGATTGCTTACGTATATTTAGACGTATCGTTGCTATACTAAAAGTATATTATGGGCAAAATTCTACCTAAAAGAAAATACTTCAAATCAACCATATATCGCCCCAACTTTGATGTCGGTTCCCATATCGATAATGTTAAATATTCTTTGGAGCATTTAATTTTTTCTAATGCAAAAGAAACAGAAAGTAATCTTCTTAAAAAAAGAATAAAAATAGTTGCTAGTATTACTGTGCTTCTTATGGTGGTTAGTTCTTTCTTTTCTCCAAAAGGTAAAGCTGAAATAGCAACATTTTACCCGACAGCATGTCTAGGTGGATGGAATAATCCTCATCATGCAGAAGGTGAACCACAAGTTATTTCTAATAGTAATGAAAGTGATTTTGATGGTACAAATTCTGCATTATTACATGCAAGCACAAGTGCTGATATATATTGTGGTAATTTTGTTGGGTCTATAGAAAAAAATACAAAGCCAGTTAAGATGCTAGTTTCTTTTTCTTGGAGTAAAAATAGTGATACAGCATTAGTGAAAAATATTTCAGAAGAAGTTTCTTCTTCTACGGATATGGGGAACGTAGCCTCGACAACTGATATTTCACTTGAACTTTCTACAACCACACAAGAAATTAGCACTAGTACAGATGCGATACTCACTGGTAGTAGTACAGCTTCAACTACACAAGAGATAGATATAGCAACAACTACAGATATAGAAAAAAAGATTGATGGTGTTTCTTTGGTTAATAAAGTAATAGACGCTGTTTCGGATGCTTTTAGTTCTTTATTTAGTAACAATAATGATTCAAAAGTTAATACTAGTACAACGACAGAAGTAGGCTCTAGCACAGATCAAGTAATTAGTAATACAGATAACATTGCTACTACTACAATTCAAATTGAAGATGTAAAAGCGTCTACAACAGAAATAAATATACAAAATGAATCTTCTGTAGAAACAAACTCACAAAAAACAGATACTGTAGAAGAGCAGACAGTTTCTCAGGATACCGTACCTGTTCAAGAAATAACACCAACACCTACTCCTGTAATACAAGAGGCTAGTGTAGAACCTTCACAAGAACAAGCTCCTGAACCAGCTCCTGTCTCTCTCTTTAATTCTTTAATAGAAAAAATTAGTACAGCTTTTGTTAAAAAAGTGTTTGCTGAAGAAATAATTGATGTAGCAGAAAAGAATACACCGAAAGACCTTTCTTCTATAGAAACTATAAACACAAATGAAGCAAGTTCAACCAGTGAAGAAATGAAAGACATATCTCTTTTAATTCCAGAGATAGATAATAGTTCTTCTACGATACAAGAAAGTACTTCTACTGATGATTCTGCATTCTCTACATCTACTGAAGAGATTGCTGAGTTATTTCAGAATGATTTTCTTGAAGTTTTGTATACGTTTGATGGTATTACTTGGTTTAGTCTAGGAAAAGTTAGTGAACAATCCATGAAATATAGAACATTTGAAATCCCCGTAACAGCTTCTACCTCATGGGAAGATATGAGTAAGTTACAATTAAAAGTTGCATCTATTGAAAGAAAGGTTGCTAACCCAGCTGTGTATTTGGATGGTATAAAAGTAGAAGTATTATACGAGTCTACTGTGACACATGAGCATCCTGATTTTGTGCGTGACACCATTCTTCAAGATGAAGTTGTGGGGAATATACGTATTATTCGTATTATTAATAACGATACAAATTTAGAAGAAATATGGTATTTACATCAAGAAAGTGTAAGTACAACCACTGTAGAAACAGTAGCGACTTCTACAGATAGTAACGCAACAACAGATAACGCAACTTCTACAGAAGTTATACCAGAAACCTCACAAATAATGGATAATGCTTCTTCTACAAATACACAAAATACAAACATAGATGGTATAGCAACAACGTCCGATAGAGTTATCAGGCCTAATAGTTTAAAAAACACTTGGGTAAAACTCGATGTTGAAGATGTTTCCTCAAAAGATATTACCGAAATTGTTAAAGATATAGAAATAGAAGAAGAAAAACAAGAATTTATTATTCCTGATTTTACAAAAGATTTTATTAAAAAAATACAAGGAAGCTTTTTACATGCTGTTGTGGTTCAAATAGAGCAAGAGGGTAAAGATAGTTTATGGCTTTTTGATATAGAAAAAAATACGGAAGAGAAAATAGATAGTTCAGGTAAGGCAACATTTTCAAAAACATATCCGTTTGGTATGAAAGATGAAACCGTTTTCTGGTTATCAGAAGATAAAACTATTGTTTTTAGTTATAATGTGATAACAAAAGTAATTGATCAAAAAGAGATACCACCATATGATATTTCTTTGGGTGAAAGAGGTGTTGTGTTCTTCGATACTATTCCTTGGAAAGTTATCGTAGGATCTGATCAGTTTTCTTTCTTTTCAGAAGAAACAGGAGAAGTATTTTCTGATGATAATTTAAATGTTGGGGAGGCTTTTCGTATTAAAGAAAAATTAGATACCATTTTAAAAAAGGAAGATTTAGAGAATCTTAATTTTGTAACAGATACAATAACTGACACAGTAACAGAAGAATAATATGAAACAAAACATTTCTTTTTTTAAAAAATACATAGAAAGAAAATATATGTTTTCTGCGGTTGTTGTTATTGCAGGAATTTTCTTATCTTTACTTGTATGGACTTATTTTTTTTATATACCAAAAATTGTAGTGCATACAAATAACAGTAATACATTACTTAATCCTGCACTTTCTGTGTTAGATAAAAAAGATCTTATTGTTAATTTTCAAGAGCTTCGTGAATATCTTACAAATACATATGAAAAAAGAGATGATTATCTTGTTTCTATTTATTTTGAGTATCTTCCAACTGGGGCAAATATATCAATTAATAAAGATGAAAAGATTTGGCCGGCGAGTCTTATTAAAATACCAGTTGCCATGTCTGCTATGAAAAAAGTAGAAAATAAGATATGGAAAATCGACAATGAACTTGTTATTTTAGACGATGATAAAGATAGTGAGTATGGAGATATGTATAAAGAACATACAGGAAGCACCCATACAATACAAAAATTTCTAGAAAAAACGCTTATTGATTCTGATAATACTGCACACTTTGTTTTATTACGTAACTTAGATGGATCAGAACTTGAAGATGTATATACACATTTGGGTC
Organism: Minisyncoccota bacterium; assembly: GCA_018063165.1. GTDB lineage: Bacteria > Patescibacteriota > Minisyncoccia > Phycocordibacterales > UBA5272 > UBA11704. The sequence goes on from JAGOQU010000001.1 coordinate 99,638, forward strand.
TAGATGATGTTATTGACTCACTTAAAAAGTCTCCAAAAAAGGAAAATGAAATTGATAATCGTATAACAGCAAAAAAATATTCTATTTTTTTTAGGTCACTTTACAATGCAACATATTTAGATCAAGCTTATTCACAAATGTTTTTAGATATTCTTGAAAAAGCCCCAAGGGATTTGCTAGGTGCTGGGCTTCCTGAAAGTATTCCGTTTGTTCATAAAACAGGTATACGTGTAGATGAAGGTGTTAGAGCTGATTCTGGGATAGTGTATGCAGAAGGTAGACCATACATTATTACAGTTATGGTGCAAAAGAAAAATGGCAAAATGAATGAAGACGAAGTTGTCTCTTTGTTTAAAGATATATCAGAGAAAGTATATTATTATGTTACGAAATCTCATTAAAAAAATAAGTACAAGTATTCTTATTTTGATACTTTTTTTGCAAAGTGGATCACCTTTTGCTTTTTTTGAATTAGCAAAAAGTATTCATGAATATCATAAACAATCAAACATAGTAGATAAAATATATATTGCAAAACAAAATAAAAATGTTGTGGATTCTTTTGGGTATGCACAAAAAGCATATGCTGCTATCAACTCAGCTGAAAATGAATATATGCTAGATATAGGACCTGTTAATGGTTCTACGGCTGCTAATTATGTGTTTACTTCTTTTTTTAATCCTTCCGGTTCAGGTAGAACAGCTTCAATTAAACGTATAGCCGTAAGATCAAATACTGCATCTTCTACAGCATCTACCTATGTCAATTTAACAGTAAGAAGAATTTCTACCGCTTCAGCTGGAACTCAAGTGTTGGCAAGTAATTTTCCTCAAAAGAATGCAAGTTCTAGTGCGTCTATTATAGAAGTAAGACATACAGGTGTTACAGTTAGTTTTTCTGGTACTGTAGATTCTAGAATATTAGGTCAACCTCAGTCGGGGGCTGTTGGAACTTATTTTAGTAATCGAGATATTGCGTTTAATCAAAATGATGAAAATATAATCATACAACCAGGAGAAGGTATTGCGGTGTACCAAGAAGCAGCAGGAACTCTTACTTCAAGGGTGAGAGTTTTTATTGAATGGGAAGAATCTACAAGTGCACCAAGTCCGCAAGATGAATTTTTATTTGCATATCCTCGTGTTGAAGTAGCTGCAACTGCTAACTATGTCTATAATTCATTTTTTAATCCTGTAGCTTCTGGTAAAACAGCGGTCGTTAAACGTATATGGTTTGGAACCGAAACATGTGATGCGGCAGCGAGGTATACAAATAATATTGTAGTTAAAAGGATATCAGCAGCGTCTGGTGGTACTGCAATAACTGCGACTAATGTACCCAAAAAACACACAGGAAGTGCAAATAGTGTGATGGATTTTAGGCGTACAGGCGTTACTGTTACTCAAGTTGGGGGAGCAAATGCGAGAATTGGTCATGTTACACCTTGCGGAACTACTGGACAATTTACTGGTTGGCAAAGACTAGATTTTCATGATAGTGATGAAAAATTAATTTTGCAACAAGGTGAGGGTATAGCATTACTTTCTGAAGCTGTTGGTGATGTTGATCAGTTTGTGCGTATGATTATCGAATGGGACGAGGTGGCTGTGGCCAGTACTCCAGCGTCACAAGGTGAGTATATTTTTTCTTCTGATAAAGTTGCTTCTTCTACTGCTGTTAATACCACGTTATATTCTTTTTTTAATCCTTCTGGATCAGGAAAAACAGCAATAATTAAACGTTTAGCGATTAGAGCAAATGCAACAAATACAGCAACATATACGTCGTATCAATTTAGACGTTTATCTACGGTATCAGGTGGCACACTTGTTACTGCAACTGATTTACCAAAAAAACATACTGGAACTGCAAATAGTGTTATGGAAATGAGATGGTGTTTACAAACATGTGCTTCTCAAATAACAGCAAATTATATTGGTACAACAGATGCAAAATTGTTGTCTGTTACAGGGGCTGGAGCTATAGGTCAAACAATAGGACAAGGAGAAATAGTATTTGGTAATAATGAAGAACTTATTCTTAAGCCTGGTGAAGGTATCGGACTGTATCATGACGTACTTGCTTCTAGTGTGTCAGAATCAGTAAAAATTTTGATTGAATGGGATGAAGAAGTGTCTACTCCTTCTGCCCAAAATGAATATATTATGAGTATAGGTCCGATTAATGGAAGTACGGCGACGAGTTATAATTACATGTCATTTTTTAATCCTATTTCTTCCGGTAAAACAGCTGTTATAAAAAGAGTGGCTGTAAGAGTTGATACTGTGAACACAGCAGGTTATATACCTATACAATTACGAAGAATAACAACTTCATCAGCCGGAACTGTTATAGCTTCGTCGAGTTATCCAAAAAAACATACAGATTCTGCGACTAGTTCTATGGAAATACGAAGAACTGGCACAACGGTAACATATGCTGGAGCTGCTACATCTAAACTCATGGTTATTCAAACTCCAGGAGCTGTAGCTTCTGCTATAGCTGGTAATACTGGGTACAAAGAAAATATTTTTTCAAACAGTGAATTTATTGTTTTAAAACCAGGTGAAGGTATTGTGCTGTATCAAAATCCAACAGCAGGTGATGCAGATCTTCGTGTTAGATTGCTTTTAGAATGGTCTGAGGTTGCGTCAGCTCCAACTGCTCTAGGAGAATATATGATGGCTATAGGTCCAATTAATCAATCTCTTACATCAAATTATGTATATACAACATTTTTAAATCCAATAAATTCTGCTAAAAACTATATTTTACGTAAAATAGGTGTACAAGTAAACAGAAGTGCTGCAGCTACTAATCCGACATATAACTCTGCTACAATTAGAAAAATAAGTACAGCTTCAGGTGGTACATTAGTAGCTACTACTAGTTTACAAAAAAATACAGGTACAGCTTCATCTACAGCTGAAGTTCGTTCTACAGGTGTAACGGCAACACTTTTAGGTGTAGCAGATTCTAGAATATTTGGAGTTACTATGCCAGGTGTGGTTAATCAAATATTTGGTGAATATGAAAATAGTATTACGGGAGGGGATGAATTAATCTTAAAACCAGGAGAAGGTATAGCTTTGTTTCAGGAACAAGCTAATGGTGATGCTAATAGTAGATATCATCTTTTTGTGGAATGGGATGAAGAAGGAAATGCCCCGCCCGCACAATCTATTACATTTTCTGTTTCCACAACAACGCTTTATTTTGGTCAGTCATCTTCTGTTTCAGCTAAGTATGCATCAAGCACAAATCCTTCAGGTAGTAATGTAGATGTAGAAGCACATACAATTTCTGTCTCAACGAACGCTGTAAATGGGTATATGGTTAGTGTACAAGGTCAGACATTAACATCAGTGAGTGGTGTAACAGTACAACAAATAGGAGCAATTGCTACCACATCTTTGATTGGAACAGAGCAATTTGGTATACGATTAGTGGCTTCAGGTGGTTCAGGAACTTCTACATCACCATATAATGGTACAGGTTTTGCTTATAACGCAACAGCTACAACATCGTCACAAGTGGCAGGTGCTAGTGTAGGAGATGGGGGTACTACTGTATATTCTGTACGATATTTAGTGAATGTTGAAGCTCTTACAAAAGCAGGAACGTATACTGCAAATTTGGTATATGTAGCCACAGCTAATTTTTAAGTAAAAGTTATCCACTTTTTTTATGTACTTTTTCACAATCATTGATTATACTTTATAGTAGTCTATGATACAAAAAATAATGTCTTCTAAAAAAATAAGAAAATCTTTTATAAGGGGGCAGATTTTTTTTATCATACTTGGTTTAAGTGTTGGTCCTGCTATTGCAGCATCTCTCTCTAATATGTCAGATACTCTCTCCTCTGCAAAAATAGGTACAGCTTCTAACCACTCATTTATTTTTACTACTCCAACAGGTATAGCAGCAGGGTCAACAACTATTATTAACTTTCCAACAGAATTCGTAATTCCAGCAGGTCTGACCTTTGCTGATGTCGATATTAACGTAGGTGGTCCTTATTCTGCATCTTCTACACTCGCAGCAGCGCCAGCAGGTGCAACAATTGGAGTCGTAAGAACATCAACTACATCTATTACTATCACTAACGGTACAACACCATTTTCTGCCGCATCTACTCTTTATATTAGAATAGGAACAAATGCTATTAACCAGTCTATTGGTACTATTCAAATAGTAAACGCTACAACAACAGGAAATAAATCTATAGGTTTTACTGGTAGTATGGCAGATAATGGAACAACTACAGTTAACATGATTACTAACGATACCGTACAAGTATCTGCTGTTGTTTTACAAGCTTTAACATTTTCTATTTCAGCTAACTCTGTTAGTTTTGGTAATCTAGGTACTGGCGCAGCAAAATATGCATCAAGTACTAATACTTCAGGCTCTGCGACTGATGTTGTAGCTCACAACTTGGTTGTTTCTACTAATGCTCCTTCAGGTTACACAATCACAGTACGTGGCCAAACCCTTACATCACAACAAAATGCACTCAACACCATCACAGCAATAGGTGCAGTACCAGCAGCGTCGTCAGCAGGATCAGAGCAATTCGGTATTTATGCTACAAAGTCAGGTGGTGTTAACGGTGTTATCGCTACACCATTTGCTACAGCGTCTTCATTTGGATACAATGCAACAGCTACAACATCTGCTACATTTGCATCGGGTACTACGCCGACAAACCCAGAAACGTACGCCCTTCACTACATAGCAAACATTGCAACACTTACAGAAGCTGGTACATATAGTGCTAATCTCGTATACGTTGGTACATCTAATTTCTAAAAAATAAGAATGAAGTTTTATTATAAAAATATTTTTTATAATAAAATAAGCGTCTTGTCCACAGTTTTTTGTTACATTCTATAGAAAATTGTTTTATACTTATGTCAAAGCTATCAGAAGAGATAGTTGTTATAAATTTATTTATATTTCTATGAAAAATATAAAAACACAGTTCATTAAGTTTTCTATAGGTGCTCTAATATTCTCTCTAGGTGCTGGTTCTGCTTTGGCAGCAGCTCTTACAGGTATGTCAGATAACCTATCCTCTGCAAAAATAGGTACAGCTTCTAACCACTCATTTATTTTTACTACACCAACAGGTATAGCAGCAGGGTCAACAACTATTATTAACTTTCCAACAGAATTCGTAATTCCAGCAGGTCTGACCTTTGCTGATGTCGATATTAACGTAGGTGGTCCTTATTCTGCATCTTCTACACTCGCAGCAGCGCCAGCAGGTGCAACAATTGGAGTCGTAAGAACATCAACTACATCTATTACTATTACTAATGGTACAACACCGTTTTCTGCTGCTTCTACTCTTTATATTAGAATAGGAACAAATGCTGTTAACCAATCTGTTGGTACCATTCAAATAGTAAACGCTACCACAACAGGAAATAAGTCTATAGGTATCGCTGGTAATATGACAGATAATGGAACAACAACAGTTAATATGATTAATGATGACACTGTTCAAATTAACGCACTTGTACCACAATCTCTAACATTTTCTATCTCTTCAAACTCAATTAACTTTGGAACTCTTGGATCAGGTGCTCCAAAATATGCTTCAAGTACAAATGCTTCAGGTGACACTACAGTAACTATAGCGCATAATGTAGTAGTGGGTACGAACGCTGCCTCAGGTTACACTATCACAGTACAAGGTCAAACTCTTACTTCACAACAAAATCCTCTTAACACCATCTCAGCAGTAGGTGCAGTACCAGCAGTTTCAGCCCCTGGTACAGAACAGTTCGGTATTTATGCTACAAAATCAGGTGGAGTTAATGGAACTATTGCTACACCATTTGCAACAGGGTCTTCATTTGGATACAATGCTACAGCGACAACATCTGCTACGTTTGCATCGGGTACATCAGCAACAGGCCCAGAAACATATGCACTTCGTTATATAGCTAACATAGCTACACTTACAGAAGCTGGTACATATAGCGCTAATCTCGTATACGTTGGTACATCTAATTTCTAAGAATAAAAGAGTGTTTTATACAGTATTATAAAAAAGATAATTAAACTTACATGAAAAAGTATTTTCCAAACATGACCTATTTACAAAAAGTTTCTTTTGCTTTTATTTTATTTTCTACTTTATATACCACTCAGGCACTTACTGTTTCTCCTGCAAGACTTGAAGTTACAGCTGATCCAGGTGTCTCTTCTTTACAAGAGATTACTATTGTTAATGAACAAGATGTAGATCAAGTATATTATACATCAGTAGAAAATTTTGAAGCACAAGGAGAATCAGGTACACCTAATTTTTCTACTAAAAAAGAAGGTCTTGCTTCTTGGGTTGAAATTGCTGAAAGTATAACTATTAAAAAAGGTGAAAAAATGAAAATACCTTTTTCTATTACTGTTCCACAAGGAACAGATGCTGGAGGTAACTTTGCTGCGATATTTTTGAGTACTATTCCACCAGCTGCAGGTGAAGGTGAAGTTTCTGTTGGTGCAAAAGTTGGTATGCTTATTCTTCTTAAAGTGTCTGGCGATATAAAAGAAGATGCTGGTGTAATATCTTTTCTTCTTAAAAATGAAAGCCGTGTTGTAACGTCTCTTCCTGTCGATTTCGTGTATCGTTTTAGTAACAACGGAAATGATAGAGTGAAGCCTGTAGGAACAACTACCATTAGAAATATGATTGGTATGACAACTAAAGAGCTTAATGCTAATCCTAACGAAGGGAATAGTCTTCCTAATAGTATACGAAGATATGAACTTACTTGGGGTGAAGAAAAAGCTCTTCCAGCATCAGCATCATTTTTTTCACATGTGTCATATCAAATGCGTAATTTTGCATTAGGTGTTTATTTTGCAAATCTAGATCTATCTTACGGAACTAACAAAACGGCAAGTAATTCTTTAACATTTTTTGTACTACCGTGGCATCTTTTAGTTGTGATATTTATTATAGTGTTTGTTATTATTATGATGTTTAGTTTCATGCTTAAGAAATATAATAAGTTTATTATTAAACAAGCACGATTAGCTAATTCAAAATAATGTAATGAATAAATGTTTGTTTGTTCCTTTGCTAGTATGTATTTTATTTAGCATCGGATCAACATATGTTTTTTCAGAAGAAGTTAGTATTTCGGATACTGTTACTGCTACAGCAATAGTAATAGAAAGAACAATAAGTCCAGCACCTCCAGTGCTTCCTAATCCAGTTTCTAATAACGGAGTTCCTCTTACTATTGAAGCAGGGGTTGATTCTGCTATTTTTAAAGGATATGCGTACCCTAAAAGCTCTATTTTGCTGATGAAAAATGGTTTAATTGTACATGAAACTCCTGCTAATATTGATGGTACGTTTGAGATACCGGTTCGAAATATTTTACCTGGCACATATACATTTAATATATCAGCAAAAGATAGCTCTGGTATTGTTTCAGCTCCTGCTACATATACAATACTTATTACTTCTGGTGTAGTAACTGAAATTTCTGGTATACATATTCCACCTACTATTACCTCAGATAAAGTTGAAGTTAAATTAGGAGATGATATTACTTTCTCTGGTAAATCTATTCCTAAAACTGAAGTTCATATTACTTTTTTTGCTAAAAGTGGTATTACTAAAATAGTAACAGCAAATGAAAAAGGTGAGTGGTCTTATACATTTCCTACCTCTAATCTTGATTACGCTGACTATAATGTAAAAGCAAGATCAAAGATTTTATATGATTATACTGGGTATTCAGAAACAATCTTATTTAAGATTAGTACTAGTAACAAGCTTCGTACACAAGGAAAAATACTAACAAATGCAAGATGTGATTTAAATAATGACTCAAGGGTAAACTTACTAGATTTTAGTATTATGGCTTTTTGGTATAAAAGAATTGGTTTTCCTGCAAAAGTAGACTTAAATAGTGATACAAAAATAAACTTAACAGATCTTAGTATTCTTGCGTATTGTTGGACTGGATAATTATGAAAAAAAATATTCTCACATTTTTGTATATAATAAGTCTATTAGTAAGTGTTTTTGATATTTCCTATGCAGCTCGTATGTACATGGAGTCACCTAGTGTTGCATCTTCTAACAGAGAGCCATTTGTTGTAACTATTTTTCTTGACCCAGACCATACTACTATCAGCGGTTTATCAGGTGATTTTTCTTTTCCAACAGACCTGTTTGAAGTAAAAACAATATCAACTCAAAATGGCCTTGTGCCACTTTGGGCGGTTCAACCTCAGGTTTCAAAAGAAAAATATTTTGACCAAAGAACTCATATTATATTTGAAGGTATAGTTCCTGGTGGTTTTGATGGTGTACGTACTGTGTATGACACAAGATTACATGCAGGTATTGTATTTACTGTTATTTTAACACCTAAAAATAAAGGTCAAGGAGAACTGTCTCTTACTGATATAGAACTTCATGCTTTTGATAGTAATGCTACATATATTCCTAGTAAGGAGGATAGAAAAATGATTATCGTTCCTTCTTTATCAGGTGAAGAAATTATTCAAGATATGTCACTTAGATTAGGTACGTCTAAAACCATTATGTTTGATATATTAAAAAATGATTTAGTTAATAATGGTGCACCCTATGTATATGTACATGACACTAACCCATCAAGAACTATTGCCTATATAGAAATAGCAGAAACCGATGAGTATGATCCGGTGCATGTTTCAAAACGCTATTGGCGTAGAGTTGATAATCCTTATTCTCTTATATATACATCGCAGACAAAGTATATTCATGCAAAGATTGTATATACAGATAATACATATGTCTTTAAAACTATTGCACCTGTTGAAAACTCTCACTCAATAGTAACAATATCACGTATACTAGTGTATATAGTTGTATCAATTTCTTTGATATATTTTTATGGTAAAAAACTTTTTGAATCTCGTAAAAAAAATAGCAAGAAATAATTTTGTACGTCGTAGTAGTTTTATTATAATCTTTTTTTGTGGTTCTTTTTCGTACTCTCTTGCCGCTAATATTATCTTGTCTCCAGTAAAAGTTTCAACAAAGGCCGGTAAAACTTTTACACTTGATGTTCTAGTAAATAGTAACAAAGATCCTATTAATGCAGTATCTGCTCTTATAACATATCCATCAGATGTTGTTTCTGTTTCCTCTGTATCAAAAGCAGGTTCTTTCATCTCTCTTTGGGCAGAAGAACCAAGTTTTTCAAATACTAATGGAACTGTTAACTTTGAAGGAGTTGCTCTTAATCCTGGTTTTAGTGGATCAACTGGTAAAGTTGTTACTATTACTTTTAAAGCAAAACAAGCAGGTAATATTAACATTCTTGTAAAAACTGGTTCAGTACTTGCAAATGATGGTAATGCTACCAATGTTCTTGGTACAACAGCTGGAGCTTTTGTCGTTATAGATGAAGAAACCGCAGATGTTGTTCCTGTTCCAAAAGAAGAAAAGCAAGTAGAAAAATCAGTAGAAAAACCAGTAGAAAAAAAAGTAAGCACAGGTTCAGTTCCTGTTATTACATCAACTTCATATCCTGACAGTAAAAAATGGTATTCTTCTCGCGAAGCTTCTTTTGAATGGTCTGTTCCTTCTAATGTTGTTGCTGTTCGAACGTTATATTCAGAAAAAGAAAGTAGTACTCCTTCTAAAGTATTTGATCCTCCAATTAATAATCGTTCTTTTACTGCTGACACAGATGGTGTTATGTATATGCATGTTCAGTTTAAGAATGGTAATGTTTGGGGAGATGTTGCTCATTATAAATTCCAAATTGACACAGAAGGTCCGGAAGCGTTGTCAGTTTCATTCCCAGATGGTACTGTTACAACAAATCAAAAACCATCAATTTCAGTTCTAACTTCAGACAAACTTTCAGGTGTAGAATTTATTACAATGAGTGTTGACGGTGGTGAAACTGTAAAATATCCTGTAGACCCTAGTAATTTGTATTATGTACCAAAGCAGCAATCAGGTAAGCATGATATTGTTGTAGGTTCTGTTGATTATGCTGGTAATACAAGTAAAGTAAATCTAGAGTACACAATACAAGCAATTGCTGTTCCAATTATTGCGGAATATACAAAGAATGTAGATTATGAGAATACATTAAAAATTTCAGGTACTACATACCCTCAATCTATAGTTGAAGTATTTTTGACTGATAGAAATGGTAAAACTATTTCAGAGACAGTGGTTTCTAATGATACTGGTGTATTTAATTTAGTCTGGGGTTCTAATTTACCAACAAGTGTTTATGAAATGAAAGCAAGAGTTATTGATGCTAAAGGTGCCATGAGTGATTATACTAATACAAAAGTTGTTATTGTAGAACATATAGCACTTGTACGTCTTGGTATCTTTGTTATGAATTGGCTTTCTGTAATGCTTCTTGTTATTCTTTCCGGAGCTTGTGTTGTGGGTACATTTTGGTATTCTATTGTACAATTTTCACGTTTCAGAAGAAAAGTTCATCGTACGATTACTGAAGTTGAGAACACTCTTAAAACAAACGTGGTTGCACTACGAAGAGATACAGAAGAATTTCATACACTTTTAGTTAAAGCTGAAAAGAAACGAGAATTAACAAAAGAAGAACAAGCTATACTTAAAAAATTCAAGAAACGCCTTGAAATAACAGAAAAAGAAATCGATAAAAAATTAGAGCAAATTGCTTAAAATAATTACTATATACTATTTTTTATAAAAATAAACAAAGTTTAATACTTTGTTTATTTTTATTGTAATGTTGATATTTTTTAACAAAATAATAATAACCTTCTATGATATACTTTCTTGTATATGAATCAGCCAAACTATAAAGATATATTAGAAGATTTACAAAAAGCAGTAGTCGGTGACATATCTACAACAGAAGAAGATAGAGAAAAACTTGCAAGAGATACAAGTCTTTTTTATGTTAAACCAGAAATAATTGTATATCCAAGAAATAGAGATGATGTTTCTCGATTACTTGCATATGCATCAGAAGCAAGAAAATATAATGTTGATATTTCTGTAACATTTAGATCAGCTGGCACTTGTATGACAGGAGGATCATTAACAAATTCAATCGTAGTTGATACAACAAAATATTTGACACGTATTTCTGAAGTGACAGATTTTTCTGCCACTGCAGAACCGGGTGCTCTGTATCGTGATTTTGAAAAAAAGACACTTCTTCATGGATGGATTATGCCAAGTTACCCAGCGTCACGTGATATTGCAGGTATTGGTGGTATTGTTTCTAATAATTCTGGTGGAGAAAAAACACTTACATATGGAAAAACTGAGAAATATGTTCGTTCTCTTGATGTTGTGTTTGCTAATGGAGAACGTGAGTGGCTTAGACCTTTTGAAGGTGAAGAATTAGAGAAAAAAATGCAAGAAGAAACAGAGAGTGGCCGTATACACAGAGAAATGTATGCTCTTGTTACAGAGAATTATGACCTTATTATGAAATCAAAACCTTCTGTTTCTAAAAATTCATCTGGATATTATCTTTGGAATATTTTTAACAAAGAAACAGGAGGTTTAGATTTAACAAAAATAGTTGTTGGAAGTCAGGGTACACTAGCTGCTGTTGTGTCTGCAACTTTTTCTGGAGTTATACCAAAAACGCATTCCCGTATGATTGTTATGTTTATACCATCTACAGAACGTTTAGGAGAAATTATTTTAAGAATATTAAAACATAAACCAGAATCAGTTGAGTCGTATGATGATCATACATTTAAAATCGCAATAAAGTTCTTTAAAGATATAGCAATTAAAATGGGTGGTAATATGTTTACATTAGGACTTCAATTTTTACCAGAATTTTGGATGGTTCTTACAGGAGGTGTGCCAAAGATTATTCTTATGGCAGAATTTACAGGTGATTCTGAGGATGATGTTAATCAGCAGGTGAAGGTTGCATATGAAGATATGAAATCATTTAATATGCCTATTAAATATACTAGTACCGCTTGGGGTTCAAAAAAATATTGGACGTTTAGAAGGGAAAGCTTTAACCTTCTTCGTAGTCGATTGTCAGGTATGCGTACAGCACCCACAATAGATGATATTGTTGTTCACCCGCAAGACTTACCGTTATTTTTACCAAAGTTAGATGTAATTTTTGCTAAAGATGCATATAAAGGGCTTGTATATACAGTAGCTGGACATATGGGTGACGCCAATTTTCATATCATTCCTCTTGTTAATATTCATGCAGAAGGCATAGTCGATACGCTTCATAATCTTATGGAAGAAGTTTTCACTCTTGTGTTTGAATTTAAAGGTTCTATGTCAGGAGAACATAATGATGGATTACTTCGAAGTTCATATTTACCAAAAATGTTTTCTCCTGAAATGATTACTCTTTTTGAGAAGACAAAAAATATATTTGATCCATTACACGTACTTAATCCTGGTAAAAAAGTTTTTGCTGATAAAGATTTCGCCTGGAAACATATTGATATGGAGGAAAAACATGTTGTTATTAAACCTGAACCAAAAGTAGTTTATGTTGATAAGACTCACGATGTTGTTTTTCAAGAAATAAAAATACAAGACGGAAGAGAAGAGAAAAGTGCCTAAAAGATACAAAGAAGGGGTGTAAAGAAAAATAGGAAGATGGGCGCGGCCGAAGGCCGCGCCCATCTTCTACAACAAAGAATCTTTTTAATCGTTAATTTTTACCACGCAAATATGCCATACCACCGTAGAGGCCACCTAATGACCCTAGAGAGCTTTTAACTATAACAGGCAATGTTTCATACATTGGTGTGAATATTTTTGTGTGATTGGTTACATCTTCTAGATTCATATCATTAACAACGGGTCCTCCAAAAACAATAACCGCAGGTGACCAATACATGGTTGTGTTTGCTGCGAGTATACCACCATAGTAATTTACTTCTTTCCAAAAGTCTGTATCTTTTATTTCTCGAGAAGGTATACCAAATCTTTTTTCATGAGAGCTGCCTGCGAGATAATATTCTAATTCCTTACCATCAGCATTCACTATTTGATGTCCAATCTCAAAACCAAACTTATTTTTATCAATTTTTCCATCAACTATACGAACACCTCCAACACCAGTGCTAATGGTGACGTATACTACTATGTCATACCCTTTACCACTTCCAAACACAGCTTCACCTAAACCGACTTGTGCAGTATCATTTTGTAGTGTGGTAGTACAATTAAACCACCCACCAAGTTTTTCTTTAAGATTGATTCCTTGCCACATAGGTAAATGTGGAGATGAATGTATTGTTGAGTGATCCGGTGAAAAAATACAAGCCATACCAGCAACTATCTCTTCTATAGTTTCTCCTTGTTTTAAAGTATCTATATGTCCTATGGCAATAGAAAACCATTCATCAAAATGTTCCGGTGTTGGAAAAATAACAGGTTCGCCGAAAGATTCTTTGTTATCAGTTCTTGCTATGCGTGTATTTGTTCCACCAATGTCAATAAGTATATACATATATAAATTATATAATTCTTTTCTTAAATAATTGTATAAAAGGTGTTTTGTAACTATCTTCACCACGTAACAATGCTAATTCAGTTGCCGCAAAATAACCAGTAAGTATAAGTTCAAACATTTTTGTGTGATTTATATGGTCTGTTTCTAGTTGTGCAATATCAAAACCTTCTTCTTCGTATAATTCTTTCATAACAGTAAAACGTTTTAGTATTCGAGGGTGGTCTTGTTTTGACGTAAACATCACAAACATAAAATTAGTAGCTTCTTTTTTTGTTTCATGAGATATAAAACCTTGTATCTCATTATGATTTGCTTCTGATATTGTGTTTACAAAACAAGGTATTTTACTACCTTCATTAATGGCAGCTTTTATAAGATATGCTACAGGGAAAAGATTTTTTGATGCATAAAGTATAGGATATTTTCCTAGAAGATTTTGCGCTAATAATTTTCCATTTTGTTCTGATGTTGTCACATCACAAGCATAGACATCTTTTCTGATAGCTTGTATTGCATCATTTTTATCTTGCAAAGCAAGAAGCGCTAAAAGTTGATGCCCAATAGCAAAACGTGGTTCTATTCCAATAGTAGGCAGTACAATGTAAGGGATTTGCATGTATCGTGCTCTTTCGATTAATTCACCACCACATGATATAGCTGCCATGGATATAGTAGCTTGTTTTGCTTCTTCCATAACATCAAGTATTTCTTCTGTATTGCCTGAGTATGAGTTAAGAATAAGTAATGTATTGTCTTTGTCTGTAATTACAGGAAGTCCATAATCGTTATGAAGTGTGACATGTGCATCTTTGTATAAAACATTGAGTAAAGAAACACTAATAGCAGACCCTCCCATACCACATACAATAATATTTTTTTTATTAGTTAATTGTTCTTTATTGTATATTTCTGGCTCGAAAGAAAATTGTTCTTTAAAGGAATGTAATGGGTAAAAAATGTCGTCCATGGTGTGTGTAATAATTTTTTTATAATATATCTGCTGACTCATTCTCACAAAGTCCAAATGACTCTAACTTTCTATGATAAAGCATAATAGTTCTGACATATTCTGCGTGACTCCATGTGAGCGGATTTGCTGATAGTTGCTCCCCTGTATATGGGTGCAATTGTTCAGAAAGAACACCAGAAGAAGGGGAGTGTATAACAACCCAATTAAGCCAATATCGTACTTGTTCTAAATCGTTAGGTGATTTTGCTGCATGTACATAGTATTGTGCTAGCCATAAAGTAGTTATGTACCATGGATTAGATACATCTTGTACTTGTTTATAATAATTATCGTTTGTGTACCTAGGAACACCATCTATACCATTTTTTAATCTAAGTTTTTCTTCTATGGTTTGTATTGATTCGGTAACACGTCTATCATCAATTGGTAAAATTCCATAATTATAAATAGCGTAGATGCTCGACATATCAAGAGTCATATCATATACAAATTCACCATTTTTTTTGTTAAGATTTTTAACAAACATCTTAAGATCTTCATTATAAAGATATTTTAGTATTGCTTCTTTCATGTATTCAGCTGTTTCTGTGAACAATTTTTCATCAATATCTTTTCCAAAAAGTTTTGCAAATTTTGCTACAGCGATAAGACCGGCATACACTGTTGCAGAAGTAAAAGTAGATACACCGTGTTTTTCTTCCCATAAGTCATATGATGGAAGTGGTAGTCCTGTTTCCTCGTCTGTAAAATATACAAGAAATGTACCCATTTTTTTAATAACGTCATTATAATGAGTCTCAATAAATTCTATATCTTTTGTTTTTGTATAATATTCCCACAAAGCAACAAGAACAAGCGCCGTCTCATCTTCTTGTATTGGAAGTATTGCTTTTCCATCTTTAACAAAAGGATGCCATGAGCTACCAAGAGATCTATCTGATCTGTATTTGTGCATAAGATACCCATCTGGTTCTAGAACGTCATTACAAAACTTAAAGAAATGTTTCGATATGTTGTCTTCTCCTACCATAAGGAGCGCCATCACTGTCATAGCACCATCTCTTGGCCACATATAACTATAGGTATCTCGTCCATGTTGAAGCATATCTGAGTCACCAGAAGCTATAATTGCACCACGGTTGTCTATGTTTCCTCGTATATAAAAGAGGGACTTTTTAAATAATTCCATCTGTCTTCCTTCTGTAATAGAGCATTTGAGATAGTCTTGTCTCATGAGCCATGCGTTCCAGAATTTTGATGTACTTTCAATAAAAGGTTCTGGTGTTCTATATTTTACATATTCATGAAGCTCAAAAGCTTCATTTTTTGTTTCACCAACGGTTACCCAATAGTATATGTATTTGTGTTCTTTTTTATGAAGAGTGACAGCTACTGAAAGTGTAGAATCTACTCTACCATGTTCAATAGGATTTTTTGAAAGAATACCATCTTCTGCATCTTTATATGTTCCTTCACGTCCTTCTACACCATGTAGTCCAATTGTATAATCTTCAAATGGAATAGCACTTGCTTCAGCATAAACAATAAATACTCTTCTACCTTCATAATGAATGATAGTGTTTCTTGTTGGATCATAGTATGCAGTACCCACTTGCGGCATGTCGTACACTGAAAATATTTGATGAAAGAAAATCTTAACTTCTTTTATTTCATCTGTATGATTTATTACTTCTACTTGTCGTAAGAAAATATTTTTTTCATTATAGACAACATTTTTAAAAATAAGTTCAAGATTGGTGTTTTTATGAAAACATTTCATAATGCCAATGAACGTGTCTTTGTCTAAGTTGATCTCGATATTCCACTCATTGCTATCTAACCAAGAAAAATAACCATTTTGCCAAACACCGATTCTATGAGTGATTCCTCGTACGTGATTTTCGGCACCAATAAAAGGATAGAAAAAATCACTTACAAGACCGCATTGATTGAGTCCTACGAAGATGTTTCCATTAGCGAGAATGAGTGATTTTGCCATACACTGTGTGTTTAGATAATATTAGCGCGTAACTTGATATCACTGAGCGCATTAGTAAACGCTATGAATGCATCATATGGAGAATCGTAAGGGGAGAAATATTTATGTACATCACCATCAGAAAACCATTTTGTACACATGTAGTAGACGTGATCAGACGTTTGAAGTTTTCTCCAGTCATCAATGAGTTTTGCATCTTTTGTTTCAAGAATTTTTGCTTCTATTCTGTATAGTTCAGAAAGAGAAGATTGTTGCATGCTATTGCCTGTCCATGCCGATAAATCTCTCTCGCTATCTGCCCAGGTTACAATGTGTGGCATATCAACGACATCCTTTGCCTGATAGGCTTTACAGGTCTCTGAGAGCGTTTTAAAACCATTGTCAGGATTTTTTAATATTTCTTTTGGCATATGACGTAAAAATTCAAATATTCCTGTGTGTTCCCATTGGTGTTCACCAAATGTCTCGTAATCCATGAAGAGATTAATAGTCTCACCATTACCATTAACGGCATTTACCCATTGTGAAAATTTGTCAGCGGTAAGTGGCCATTCGCACCAATTTTTGTCACTAAAACGAAATGCTATGTCATCTGAAAGTCTGTAATTTTTAAGAAGCAATTTTATTTTTTTTGTTCCTGCTGGTTCGTAGACAAAATTAGATGTTCTCCATCCGAGTATTGGATCCCATCCTTCAGCAATAATACCTTTATAGCCATTATTTTCTGCCCAGAGTGCTAGATCGTTTCTGTACGCAAGTTCGGTATTAGAAAATACTTTTGGAGGTGCTATACCAAAAATTCTTTTAAGTATTTTGTTTTGCATCTTAACTTGTGCTTCAAATTCTGAGAGAGAATAATAAAACGAAAGAGAATGATAGTATGTTTCACCGAGTACTTCTACTCTACCTGTTGCTACAAGTTTTTTAAATGTTTCGAGTGTTGATGGTGCATGTTCTTCAAGTTGTTCGAGCAGTGTGCCAGATAGTGAAATACTAAAAGTAAATTCTGGATGTTTTTTAAGAAGTTCTAAAAGAAGTTTGTTTGTTGGTTTGTATGATTTTTCACAAATCTTTTTTAGTATTTTGACGTTATTAGTATCTCCTTCTCCTTTGTCGTTAAAGTACTCATGATCGTGTCCTATATCGAAGTTACGATAATGTTTAATTCTAAACGGTTGATGTGTTTTTAAGTAAAGTGCGATTGTTGGCATGGTTTTTTATTTAGTTTTTGAATAAGTGTTTGTATAAATTTTTGATGTTTTTTTTGCTGCTTTGTCCCATGTGATTTCTTTAACTTGCCGGAGCCCTTCTTTACTAAGAGTCTGTTTGAGAACGGGGTGCCGGATAATAGAGAGTATTTTATCGGCCATGGCATCCGTGTCCCAAAAATCAATTTTTAGAGCGTGAGTGACTACTTCAGACACACCTGATTGTTTTGACATGATAACAGGAGTGCCGTTACTCATTGACTCAAGAGGAATGATGCCAAATGGCTCAGAAACAGATGGCATAACAACAACATCTGCTGAAGCAAAGAGATCTGATTGTTCATCTATTTTATAATATCCAGTAAACAAAAAATTATCACGTATACCAAGATAAGATGTGAAGCCTTTTATTTGTTCTTCCATATCACCAGACCCAGCTACAATAAATTGCACATCTTTTTCATATTCAAGAACTTTCTTGGCAGCTTGTACAAAATAATCAACTCCTTTTTGTATGGTTATACGCCCTGCAAAGAGTACAACTTTTTTACCTGATTCACGTATTTTATATAAATCTTTAAATCTAGATTTTGGATTTTTTGTTGCATCAGAATTACCGTTGTGTACTACTGTTACTTTTGTTGGATCAACACCATATTTATCTATAATTATCTTTCGAGTAAGTTCGCTTACAGCAATAACATGATCTGCCGCATGCATACCTCGACGCTCTCTGTCATATACTTGTTGATTAACAGAGTTGCCACCACATCTATCAAATTCTGTTGCGTGTACGTGAACTATAAGAGGCTTTCCTGAAATTTCTTTTGCTACGATACCTGCACCATAACAAAGCCAGTCATGTGCATGTATTACATCAAACTCAGGAAGTCCTTGTGCAAAAAGTTCTTTTGTTGTTGTTCCATAATAATCCACTTGTTCAAAAAGTGTTCGTGGTATTACTTTTCCTCCATATTTAATAAATGTTGCTAATTTTTTTTCGTATTCAATTGAGGTGATATAAGGATTTTGAAGTTCTCGAGCAAGAGTTTCTAAGTGTACTGTCATAATACTTACAGGTGTTTGAGTATATGTATCAGCAAAACGTATATCAACACGTTTTTCATCATGTATGGTTACTCTTTTAGGTAACACAAAACATACATCTACATCATTATCCATGAGAGCATGTGCGAGACCTTTACAAGCAACACCAAGACCGCCACTATGATGTGGTGGATATTCCCATCCAAACATGAGAACTTTACTTACAGACATTACGCACAGTATATAGCGAAAATGCCAAAAAATCTTTTAGTTATCCACCTTTTTTGTAATTATTTCTATTTTGTTACGTAAAATTAAGTTGTTCACTTTTTTTTAAAAATATCTTTGCCTAAAATTATAAAAAATGGTAGAATAATTCCTACGATCCAAATAATCGTATGTTTTAATTCAATTAGCAGGGCCCTTAGCTCATATGGTAGAGCGCCGGTTTTGCACTCCGGAGGTGAGGAGTTCGATTCTCCTAGGGTCCACAATGTAATATTTATTAATTTTATCAAGTTACTTGACATGACAATAAATTAATATTAGTGTTAAAATAATGAGTGTTTTACTCAGAGAGTTCTTTGATCTAAGGGGTTCATCATGAAAGCCGTTACTAACCTGTCGACTTCTCACCAAAGTGCTGCAAGCCCTTTGGATAAGGTTCTTGCATACCAAAACGAAGGAGTTATTCTTCGGGTAGAAGAGAAAATTGGTTTGAGTCGCGAAAAGGCTGAAGAGCTTTTTGACGACACTAAGCGTTTTCTTTATCTGGTCAGTAAAAACCCAGGAAAATCATTTTCGCCGTCAAAAGCGATTGATGAAGCATGGCATCACTTCATTCTTTTTACGAAAGAATATGCTGCTTTTTGTCAAAACCACTTTGGTTTTTTTATTCACCATGTACCTAATACCAGCGAGTATTTTGTTGTGGGCCCAAAAAATGCAAACCTGACAACGTCAGCAGCATTGTCACTTTTCGGAAATCTTTCTGACAATTGGGGTAAACACACAAAAGGAAATGGTTGCGTTGGTGGTTCGTGCAGTTCAGACTGCACACAGTGTGGTGGGACTACAAACTGTCAGACTGGGCAATCTGCCATGAAATTGAGTGATTGCAATGCAGGTGAACCTCCGGGTTCGAATTGTTCATCTTGCCAAGGTGGTGGGGCTGGAGACTGCAAATCTTGCTCCTCTTGTACAGGTGTTCCAGACAAGTAAATAGTAAACTTGCAAGTGTATTAAGACATGAGTGTTACCAAACGGTAGCGTTCATGTCTTTTTTAATGGTAATATATAATAAAATTATGTCTCAATGGGATTCCTATTATAAAAAATTAGCAGATAAGCCTCCACGACCTTTACTTGTTAGAGCTCTTTCGTATGGAGAAGATTTTCAATATAAGGACGCTTTAGATATTGGTGCAGGAACTCTCAATGACTCTGTTCATTTGCTTGAAGAGGGGTGGAATGTTACAGCGATTGATTCTTCTAAAGAGTTTCTTGAATATGCGAATGCAATATCTCATACTAAGTTTAAGGCGATTAATGTACCAATAGAAAAGTATGAATTTGATAAAACTTTCAATTTAGTTAATGCTCAGTTTGTGTTACCTTTTATAAATAAGACTATATTCAAAGATGTTTTCCCAAAAATAGTTTCTTTACTTGATACTGGTGGTATTTTTTGTGGTCAATTTTTCGGAATGAAAGATGAATGGAATACAACAAGTACACAAATGACTTTTTTAACTGAAGAAGAAATTAGATTATTTCTAAATGGTTTTAAAGTTATTTCTTTAAAAGAAGTTGAAGAAGACAAGGAAACAGCTGCAGGTAACATGAAGCACTGGCATGTATACCATTTTATAGCAATTAAAAACTAGTATTTTATTTTAAAGTTTAAATAGTATCTTTTCTAACCACTTTATTATTCTTATTTACCTAATACCCACACCAAATACTCCACCTCCTTCACAACTTGGTTCCATACTTCGTTCCCGTAGTCCACACACAATAGATAAAAGCAATGTCAAGCGGCATTGCTTTTGTTTTTTACTTAATAATATATGTTAATTACTGTCACGTAACTGTTATACTATTTCTATCAATAAGATATTAAATTGTGGCAAAATCATATAATCAAATTGGGGCATTGAGGGAACTTCTTGATATTTTAGATCAGGAAGGAATTAATGATTTTACAACACTGGAGGAAATTCGTTCATTTCGTTTCAACTTTAAAAAATTATTAGAAGATATAAAATCTAAAAATAAAGAACTTTTGTCACAAAATATTTCTGACTTAGAATCTGAATATAAAGAATTATCTGAAGAATTAAATGAGAAAATTAAAATTAGAGAAGTTTTATTAAAGAAAGAAAGGGAAGAAATAGTTCCAAAGATTGCTGAGTTAGAAAATAAAAGAAATAAACTGATGATTCCAATTTATTGGATAAAGAGAAAATACTGGATAAGGAAAAAATATATTTTAGAGACAAAGTTTGATGAACAAGTTAAGAAACCTTTTAAATCTAAGATTCATAAGAGTGAACTGCTTAAAAATGAAATTGATGATAAAAAATCTAACACTGATAAGTGGATAGATATCTTTTCAAAAGAAGAAGTTGATAGAGCAAACTTTGTTCTTTCCGCTATCGATGATAACAAAAATATGTTTTATGGTGCAGAAGGGGAAGAGAGAGCACTTAATGAACTTTTGAAATTACCTGATACCTACAGTGTTATTAATGATTATCGTAAGAAGTTTAAAAGACCACTACATGACAAAAGAAGTGATGATTGGATTTATTCTGTTCAAATTGATCATGTTGTTGTTGGTCCAACAGGTGTTTATATTATTGAAACAAAGAACTGGAGTCAGAATTCAGTAGAAAGTCGAGATTTATTTTCACCAGTAAAGCAACTAAAGCGTACAAGTTATGCAATGTTTATTTTATTAAATAATTTAATAAACAATAGAGGTTTAATTTCTTTTGGTAGGAATTGGGGTGATCAGCAGGTCTCTCCTAAAAATTTTATATTATTAATGGGGCACAAACCTGTAGAAACATATCAGTTCGTTAAAATAGTTACAATTCCTGAGATTAATAGTCACTTAACTTATGGAGATAAGATTTTTTCAGAAAAAGAGGTTGAAGAACTTGTTGAATATTTGACTGATAATTAGAAATTATTTACTTGGTAAATTACTAAGAACCCAACTCAAATACTCCATCTCCTTCACAACTTGTTTCCAAACCTCGTTCCCGTAGTCCACAATAAAGAAAAAGTACTTAGTCTCAACTGGGTACTTTTTCTTTATCAGTGTGCACGTACAGCATCACTCCTGCGCGTCATGCGGAATAATCGAATACGTGCGAATCAGCAGATTCGGTTCTTGGAACAAACGAGAAACTTCTTCGAGCGAAGCGAGGTAGTTTTGTGACCAATTCTCCTAATAAAGTTTTAAATATGTATCAATTTTTGTTTATATAATTAGAATTAGAGTGATATTTCTATGTTACACTTATGTCATATGAAAAATAATATTATTCGTTTAGTTGTCGTAAGTGCATTTTTACCAATGTTAGCTTTTGCAGAAACAGTCACTGACACTGTTTCAGATCAAATTGATTGTGTAGTTATCACTCATGCCCTTAAACTCGGCTCACGAGATGCAAATACTGGTGGAGATGTTACAACATTACAAACATACTTATCACAAGCAAACTTCTTAGATGCTGACCCAACTGGCTATTTTGGAAGAGCGACAAAGAAAGCTGTGCAAGATTTCCAAAGAGCAAACAATATTACTCCGCTTGGAAGTGTTGGCCCATATACACGAACGAAGATTAAAGAAATTAGTTGCACAGATTCAAACACCAACACAACAAGCGTAAACACTACTCCTGTTGTAAATACGAACACACAAGTTGTAGCTAACCCATCTGCTACAGTGAATACTGCAACGAATCAAGTAACGACAAATACTGCAACCATTCAGGCAAATACTCAGACACAAGTATTTGTACCAGCTATTGTCCCAACTCCAATTGTTACTAATAATACAAATAGTAAACCAACTATACTTTATCCAAATGGTGGAGAAGTTCTAAATTATGGGCAATCTACATGGATTAGTTGGACTCCTGATACTTATACTGGAAGTTATGATGTTTCTATTAGAGGAGTAAGTTCTGGCAACATTTACAATCTATCTCAAAACGTTCAATCACGAGCTACTGACAAGCTAAGTGTTGCATGGACGCCAACAGCTAACTCGTATGAGAAAGATACCGTATTCGTTGCTAGAGTTTGTAAAAGTGGAACTCAAATCTGTGCTGAAAGTGCTTCTAATTTTACAATTCCAAACTCATACTCAAAACCAGTTATCTTATATCCAAATAATGGAGAAATTCTTCAAAGTGGAATAACTCAGTATATAAGCTGGACTCCACAAAATTCATCTGGAAGCTTCGATGTTGCTATTATTGGCGTGTATTCTGAAAATGAATACTGGATAAAACAAAATGTCAGTAATGCCGCAACAGATAAGCTATCTGTATCGTGGATACCAACAGCAGGCTTATTTGAGAAAGACAGTGTCTTTAAAGTAAGAGTATGTATTACAGGCACCTCTATTTGTGGAGAAAGTCAAAATAACTTCACTGTGAAGTTCTAATGCAATACCTCTTGCCACTCTCATCAACTTCTACATTCCTGCTTTCTTTACATAATAGATCTTTAAAGAATTCCTACACAGAAATAAGAGCTTTCTGTAATACTAGACAGATTTGAAGGTAGTTATAAAACGAAGAAAGATAGCTATAAAGAGAACTTCTATGTTTTATTTGTTGTTATCCATAAATACAAAAATATCTCTATTTTCAATACATAAAACCATTTAAAACCAAAGGTTTGTGCCTATTTTATCATTTGCAAATTGATGGTTTACGTCACGGTGCAACATCTCGTCTTTAATTGTTGCAATAATAATATCTGTTAATGTTGCATCATCTTGTAAATTCCAATAAGACTTTGCAAGTGCTGTTGCTGGACTATTTTCATGAACTCCTTCTTTAATAAGTTCTAGATATCTCTCATAACTGTGTGTGGCTTCTTCTTCAAAAAAACCGACAACACGATGTCCTGTACGAGGTGAAATAGAATACAGTATAAAATAGACTACAAAAAATATAGCTTGTACTACCATAATTAGTAGTCTTTCAAACCATGTTGGTTTTGCTATTTCACTAAAGACCAGCAAGTGCATACGTTCATTTTCAGCTTCGTCTAGAAGAGCTCGTATCCATCCACGGTCATCACGAATGAGTTTGAGTGATTTCAAATGTTGAAGAAGTCCTCCTACCATACCAGGAACTGCTGCTATTGTTTCAAGTACTATAGCACGATGTCCATATCTTTTTTTGAATAGTATTGTAGCTAACAGTGCTGAAAGGTGAACTATTGTTTTAGCAATATGGTCGCCAACTGTTTTTGGTATATATCTATACTGTTCTTGATGTAATTCTATAACCGGTTTTACCTGTGTTAGGTGCTCGAACATGGTGCTATCTTTTTCCTGTATCATATCTCTATAGTATACGTTACAATATAAAAAATGGAAAAACTTTTAATAAATCTTTTAAACATGGTAAAATAGAAAATATGTTAGACATTAAATTTATCCGTGAAAATAGTGACCTTATTAAACTTGCTTCAACAAAAAAGTGCTTATCTTTTAATGTGGATGAGTTAATTGCTCTTGATGGTAAACGTCTTGAAATTTTAAAAACAATAGAGGAACTTAGAGCTCAGCAAAATGTTGCGAGTGATGCTATTACAAAAGCTACCCAAGAAGAAAGAAATGGACTTATTGATTCCATGAGAAGAGTTAAAGATGATCTTGGTAAAAAAGAGGTTGAAATGGAAGAAATCATGAAATCATGGCGTGCTCTTATGCTTGCCGTGCCAAATATTCCTGATATGTCTGTTCCAGAAGGTAGCAGTGATGCAGAAAATATAGAAGTTAAAAAGTGGGGAACTGTACCTTCATTTTCTTTTGTGCCACTTGACCACATAGAACTCATGGAAGGAAGTGATATGGTTGATTTTGAACGTGGTACAAAAACATCTGGGTTCCGTGGTTACTTTTTAAAAAATGATGGAGCTATGCTTGAGATGGCTGTGTGGCAATATGTTATGTCACGTTGGCAACAAAAAGGGTTCACTCCTATGCTTGTTCCTTCGCTTGTAAAGCGTGAGACACTACTTGGCTCAGGGTATCTACCTCAAGGTGAAGATGATTTGTATAAAGATGGTAATGATTATTTTGCTGGAACAGGGGAGGTTGCAACAATGTTCTATCATAGCGATGAAGTGCTTGCATTAGAAGATCTTCCAAAAAAATATATAGTATGGAGTCCTTGTTTTCGTAAAGAAGCAGGAAGTCATGGTAAGGATGTAAAAGGTCTTGTTCGTGTGCATGAGTTTTATAAATGTGAACAAGTAATTCTTTGTGAAGCTTCTCATGAGATGTCTGTAACACATCATGAAGAAATTAGAACACATTCAGAACAAATGATGGAAGAGTTAGGTATTACGTATCACACAGTAGTTAATTGCGGTGGAGATCTTGGTTTGGGACAAGTAAAGAAGTATGATATTGAAGCATGGATGCCGTCACAAGAAAAATATAGAGAAACACATTCTGCTAGTTATTTTCATGATTTTCAAACAAGACGACTTAATATTCGTTACAAAGATATAGATGGAAAGCTTCGTTATACTCACTCACTCAACAATACTGCTGCAGCGACACCACGTCTTATTACCGCTATTATAGAGAATTATCAACAAGCAGATGGAACTATTAAAGTACCAGAAGTACTTGTGCCTTTTATGGGAGGGAGAACAGTACTCGGTAAACCATTCCGCATGTAATCTATGAAGATAAAAAGAGCTACGTTTGAGCTTTGGAAAAAAAGACTCATAATCTCTTTTTGGTTTTTGATTATTTTTTCTATTCCGTATACATATTTTTTTACATCAGTATGTGTAGTCACATCGTATACATTTGAAGGAGTTAACGATATTTATATTCCACAAATTACAGAACAAGTGCAAAAAAAAATACTCAAAAAATCTTTTAAAATAATTCCTCGAAATCAGATTCTTAGCTATTCTCGTTCAGATATAAGAAATGTGGTTCTGGAAGTTTTACCTAATAGTAATTCAGTGTTAATTACTCCAGTTGGTTTGCATACACTTCGTATACATGTAACCTATCATGAACCATTATTTAAAATAGATGAATCTCGCGCTATTACAAAAGAAGGAGTAATATATAATGAAATTAATGACATAACGTCTCTGCCGACAATCATATTGGCAACCTCAACCGTTATTGAAATAGAAAATAATAATATACCCTTTAAGTATGCTTTTGGTTTACAAGAAGAAATCTTCAATAAAATAGCTACTTTACATACAAAAGTTACTTCTGTTATGTTTACTGTTTCAAAAATAGAAATTGATACGTATGGAGATATAAGGTTGTACGATGATAAAGGTGTGCGTAACATTATATTTTCTGATATGTCTGATGTTGATATAGTGTGGTCAAATATAGTGAGTGCAATAGATACAGAACCTCTTAAAACAAAGTTACAAAAAAGTGGAGATATGCTAGAGTATCTTGATGCACGTTTTGGTAATAAAATATTTTATAAATTTACAAATGATAGCAAAACTCCTTCATTAAATAATCATGCTACAACAACTGCTACAACAACTGTTTCGGAATAAGAAACGATCTATTCCTTATAAAAGAATTACCATGAATCCTGTTCGTGGTTTTTGGCAGAACATAATTGATGAAAAGATACATAAAGGTGAAACTATTTCTGTTGTGGCACCAATGGCTGATGTAACAGATATTGCATTTCGTACCATGATAGCCAAGTACTCAAAGCCGTGTGGGCCAGATGTTATGTGGACAGAATTTGTTTCAGCAAATGGTCTTTCTAGTAAAGGAAGAGAGGTGCTTAAGCGTGATTTAGAATTTGGGGATATAGAAAGACCAATAGTAGCTCAACTCTTTACTGCTGACCCAGACACAATGAGAGAGTCTGCAAAGCTTTGTAAGGAGCTTGGTTTTGATGGAATAGATATAAACATGGGGTGTCCTGATAAAAGTATAGAAAAGCAAGGCGCTGGTGCTGCACATATGAAAGATTGGCGAAATGCACAGAAGGTGATACGAGCTGCACAAGAAGGCGCAGGTGATATGCCTGTGTCTGTAAAAACACGTATTGGTTTTAATACAGTAGAGTTTATGGAATGGTTACCAAAAATTCTTGAATGTAATATTCCAGTGCTTACGGTACATCTTCGCACAAGAAAAGAAATGTCAAAAGTACCTGCACACTGGGAGCTCATGCCAGAAATTGTTAATCTTGTACGCGGTATGACAGGAGAGTTATCAGAAGGAGGTACTATTCTTATTGGTAATGGTGATGTTCTCTCTGTTAAAGATGGCAAAGAAAAAGCAAAAAAAACTGGTTGTGATGGTGTTATGATTGGTCGTGGTATTTTTGGTACACCATGGTTTTTTAATCAAGATGTGTTTGAAAAAGGGAAAACAATAGAAGAAAAACTTACTATTCTTGTAGAACATACAAAACTTTTTGAAGAAAAACTATGTGATATAAAAAGTTTTGCTATTATGAAAAAGCATTACAAGGCGTATATTAATGGTTTTGATGGTGCTCATGTGTTACGTTCAGAGCTTATGGAATGTGAAAACGCAAAAGAGGTTGAAGAAAAAATACATATTTTTTTACAAAAAAATAATTCTTAGAACTTTATAAAAATATGATACACTTGTAACCATGACAGAAACACATATAGCTTTGTATCGAAAATATCGCCCAAATACATTTGAAGATGTAGTAGGTCAGGAACATATTGTTACGTTACTTACAAGTACTATTGCACAAAAAAAGACATCACATGCGTATCTTTTTTGTGGAGGAAGAGGTACAGGAAAGACTACGGTAGCTCGTATTTTTGCTCGAGATATCGGTTGTAACCCAGAAGATATTATTGAAATTGACGCTGCGAGTAATCGTGGAATAGATGAGATACGTGAGTTAAGAGAAGCTGTACGTACTGCGCCATTTTCATCTCCATATAAAGTGTATATTATAGATGAAGCTCATATGCTTACAAAAGATGCAGCGAATGCACTTCTAAAAACACTCGAAGAACCACCATCTCATGTTGTATTTATTTTAGCTACTACAGATCCAGACAAATTACCTCAAACTATAGTGTCTCGTTGTCAAAAAATTATTTTTAAACAACCCGATATTGCTACTCTTGCTAAAAGACTGTTACATGTCGCAAAAAAAGAAAATAAGAAGATGAGTGAAGATAGTGCTATAGTAATAGCAAGACATGGAAAAGGTTCATACAGAGATGCTCTTGGGGTTTTGGAACAAATATGTGCTGTGTCTAAAGAAGATATAATTCACGAAGAAGTAATTTCTCTTTTAGGTACACCTACTAAAGAATTAATTTTGAAATTACTTGAGGCTTTGTGTACAAAAAATACACAAGAAATTACTGAGGTTATATCACTTTTACGTACTTCATCTGCTCTTGATACGTATGATGAATGTATAGAATATATACGACAAGGTCTTCTTATTCGTGTTGGTAAAAATACCGAAGAAAAAGGGGAACTATTTCGCTTGGCAACAGAGTATCCTCATACTATAGGCTCAAAAACAATACTGACACTTCTTGAAAAGAGATATTTAATAGAAGTCTCACATACACATGCTTGGACTGCCTTCTTAGCGATTTTTGTAGATTTTCTAGAAGAATAGTCTACTAGTTTTATATGAGATCAGTCAGAAAAACTTTTTATATATTTATTGCTTGTCTCCTTATTATCGTTGGTGTTTTTGGTCTTGTACTTCCTATTTTAAATGGTGTTATTTTTCTTTTACTTGGTTTTATTTTACTATCTTTTGAAAGTGTATATATACATCACCATCTTCAAAGAATTGCTGCAAAAAATGATCATGTGAATCATTGGTATAAAAAATTAGATGCATGGATGAGGAAAATTTTCGTATAAAAGCTTAATAGCTATTATATTTTCTGTGTGATAGTATTAAGGTACACCTGTAAGGAAGTTGAACCTCCTTCATCTAGCGTAGAAACTGTAACAAAGTTACTACTTACACCGTTCAAATTATTTGTAATACAAATAATTTCGTAATCTCGAAATCTTTCGGAGTTACAAGAAAGACTTACACAGATATTCTTGCTTCACAAGAATTATATCGAGACAAGTTTTCTTAGTCATGTAACTAGGTTGTTTTTGCAACCTTACAAAAAAATATAATGAAAAAAACTACTCAGAATTATGGTTCCTTGGTTTTTGCTGGTGTCACTGTTCTTGCTTCTATGTATTTTACAACACAAGTGTTTGCATATACTCAAATTAATTCTCAGCTTGATTTAGGGGAATCTAATCAAGATGTTACAAGTCTTCAAACGTTCTTTGCAGATAATAAAGTGATATATCCAGAAGGGCTTATTACAGGGTATTTTGGTGGTCTTACTGGTTCAGCTGTATTACGATTTCAGTCTCAGTATGGTCTTGATCAAGTTGGTAGAGTTGGTCCAGTAACTCTTGCTAAAATAAATAGTCTTATTGTAACAGGTGGTTGGTCTACTGTTGATATTTCTGGTCCAGCTTTTTCTAACGTTTATAGAAGTCAAAATAATAATTCAGGAACATTTGGTTTTACTACTAATGAAAATACTATAGCTCGTGTTGTATTTAATACTTCACCACTTATGTTCAACGAAGGTGATATAAATAGTAATGGTTTCGGTGCAATAGGAGGATATGCTGCTAATAGTTATAATAATATGTCCACATCACATATTGTTACTATTACTAATTTACAACCAAACACTGTGTATTATTACACAATTATTGCAACTGACGCTTCTGGTAATGTAAGTGTTGTTGGCCCAAACAATTCATTTCGTACAAACGCTCAGTAGATACTATTTTTCTTCTTAGGATGGTAGAAAAAACTCTCACATAAGTTTATTTAATAAAAACATCATGTAATATAATACATGATGTTTTTTAGTGTATATGTTATTTTTACTTTTTCTTAATTCAGAATACAAAGAGCCATAATGTAGATACGATGTAAATATAGAGTTATGTTGTTAAATTTTCAGAGTAACTCTCGTGTCGTTTTTTTATAGAAAAGATTTTTCCACGCAATAAGTATACAGAAACCTGCAAAAATATACGGAAAAGAAAGTCCTAATAATGCTGTAACGCCTCCTGCTATAGCGGGTACTATGCCTTGCGCAAGTGCTGAGAGTGAGCCATTTATGCCCATGGCTGCACCTTGCTTATCAGGACTGACACTCTTACTAATAAGTGCACTTACATTAGCCATTGAGAGTCCCTGAGGAATTGCAATAAAAGGTAAAAGAACATAAATGAAAATTAATGACGGCATAAATGGCATAAGCATTATGGTTAAAGCAACAGCAACAAGCGAAAAACGAAGTATTTGTTTTTCTGTATATTTTTTTGTGATAACTCTAAGAATAAAACCTTGTGTGATAACTATCCACATACCAAGAACACCAAAGTAGGTACCTAGTGAACCAGAAGTGAGTCCAAATTTTTGCACAAGAAATATTCCTGTTGATGAAGTAAAAAAAGTAAATCCAATAAGGTATAAAAAATTAGCGGTATACAAATGAGACAGTTCTTTTCCTGTAAAAGCACTTTGTATATTATGGAGCGCTTTTAGAATAGTAATGTTGTGTAGTTTTGATTCTGGTATAGTATGTGTTTCTGGCAGAAAGAAAGCAACTACAAGAAGATTGATGATACCAAGTATTCCTGAGGCAAAAAATGGCATAGAAGCACTACCCGTTAGTGATGCAATACTTCCTCCGAGTACTGGACCAAGAATGAACCCAAGACCAACACCAACACCTATAAGACCAAAGTTTTTTGCTCTATCTTTTGGTGCAGTAATATCGGCAATGGATGCTTGTGCGATACTGATATTTGCTCCAGCTAGTCCTGCTACTGCTCGTGAAATAAAAAGTAACCAGAGTGATGACATGAGAATACCAAAACCAAAAAAGAATTGAGATATAGCTAATATAGTGATACAAATACTTAGTAATTTTTTGCGACCATAAAGATCAGAAAGTTCACCAAGTATTGGTGCTGCAATAAATGTCATAATACCAGCAAGTGCCGTAATGCCTCCAGCTATCAAAAATTGTTCTTTAACTGAATATCCAAAAAGAAGAAAAGAAGGGGATGATGGATCAGTAAAAATTATTGGTAAAATAGGAATAATCATTCCAAAACCAATCATATCGAGAAGTATTGTAAAGAAAAGAGGAAGAAGTGCTTTTTGTTTTAACATGTGTGTTAGCATAGCATATTTTGATATTCCCTAGTACACTTACAAGTATTATGAAAAAGTTGCTGTCGTTGCACAGATATACAGCTCACACCACAACGATATTATTTTTTGTCGGTTTTATTTTTGATATTATATTTTTACCTGACATAACACATGCAATAACTAGGTATATAGGTGCTCTGTATCTTATTGTTATTGCTTTCCTTATTATGTTTCGTGAATGGGTGATATCACGAAATACAGCAAGCACGCTTGAACAAAAAATATATTCATACGCCACATTTGGTGCGGCATATTTTTCTGGATCAGCATTATCGTTTATTTTTGTATATGCTTTACGCAGTTCCTCGTTTGTTGCTTCATGGCCATTATTTGTTTTATTTATAGTATGTATTGCTGCAAATGAACTTGTTTCTACTCATGGTTTTCGTCTTGCTCTTGATGTTGGTGTTTTACTTATTGCTATTGTTTTTTATGTTATTTTTAATACACCTTTATTAATGCAAGTTCAAAATGATACTATTTTTTTTATTAGTATTATTATTTCAATAGCAGTATCTCTTATATATCTATATTTCCTTCAATTCACTTCTGAGTCAGCAAAACATGAAATAGCAAAATTATATGCTCTTGGTGTAGGTGTACCTATGTTTATTTGTATGCTTTATTTTTTAAATGTTATACCAGCTGTCCCTTTATCACTCAAAGAAAAAGGTATTTATCATTCTATTGTAAAGGATGTTGATGGAGTTTTTTTAGCATTAGGTGAGAAAGATACAAGAATATTAAACACATATAGAACAAAGATACATCATATAAATGACATTAATTCTAAAGTATATTTTTTTTCTAGCATAGATACACCAGCAAAACTTACCGCACCTGTAAGTCATGTGTGGCAATATTATGATACTGTTACTGATACATGGAAAGATTCAACAGTGATATCTTTTGATATATATGGTGGAAGGGAAGAAGGGTATAGAGCATTTTCATATAAAGAAAATATAACAGAAGGGGTTTGGAGGGTTGTTGTGAAAATAGGCGAAAATCGTATAGTTGGTATACAAAAATTTGAAGTTATTCGAGACAATTCTGTTCTTTTAGAATCATCTACTTTATAAGTTTTTTTATTGAGTAGGTGTTGTCCATTCAGCTATTTTTGCAGCGTCTTGTTCAAGTTCATGAGCAAGTCTTAATTTTTTTTTATTTTCTTTTGGAACTATCTCTATAACTGGAGTGTCATAAATGTTTTCTGCAATATCCCATAGATTATCTTCTCTTTCTATCCATTTGGTACCAAATTTTTTTATGTTAATTGGTTTTGTGTATCCAAGTAGAGTTTTTTCACCTGTATCCACTAAAAAGTATTCATGAAAATATGACATTACTAACTCTCGTACATTTTTGTATACAGGATCACGGAAACGAAGAACATTGTGGTTGGTTTTACTTATAGCACCATAGTAGCCATTCTCTTTATAGAGAACAATGATGTGGTCATAATCACTTAATTTAACTTTTAAACTTACAATTAGGGGTTGTTTTTTATTGAGCCAAAGACATACGCCAGCAAGAAGTGCAGCCTCGATGCAATGAGCTTTTTTTTCTTTAAGTACTCTTTTAGGAGACATGCAGGTTTCGCCATTTTCTTCTAAATTAAAAGAAATACTATCCAAAAAATCTTGTATTTTGTGAGGCGTATTCAAACTTTTAAGAAACTGCTTTTCTTCTTTATTTAATTCTTTCATATTATTTTTTTGAACATATTTTTATAAGCTCCTCTATATCTTCTTTTTCTAATGAAGTATCTGTACCTTTATTAATCGCGTACATAATCGATGTGTCGCTTGTGGTGTGTCCTATACCAAGAGCATGACCAAGTTCATGTGTTAGAACACGATTTAGTTTTATTTCATTTGAAAATTGATAAATATATATTTTATTTTCTTGCCCACTATACAATCCTTCTGTAAACTTTTTGCGAGAAACTGCATTACTTGTTGCTACTTTTTCGTTAGCATATGCAACATATTTATTGTAAGCGTCTATTTTTTTATTGATTATTGATAATTCTTGAGTAATAGTATCACGAAGTATTGTAAGCTCATCTGCGTCTTTTTGTAAAGATTCTTTTTCTTTGTTTAATTCATCAAATATATTTTTTGGAGCACCTCCTTTTTCATTCCAGGAAGCAACACTGTCGTTATAAGCTTTTTGATGTATGTTATAGCTTTCAACTTTTTGAAGATATGTATTTTTATGTTCAGTGAACTCTTTTTCCATAGCTTCATAGTCTCTTTTTAGTACTTCTGCAGCTTCTTTTGTGTTATTTATTTCCACACCATTTAAAACATTATTATCGGTTCTTTGCTGCCTCTCATCATATATAAGATGTATGCTTAGACTAGAAGATAATTGTTGTGGGTCATATATAAATAATTTTTTACCTACTGCGTTATTCCAGAGAGATGTAGATTCTTCTATTTTTTTTAAAAAATAATCTTTAGATATGTTGAATCTTGTATCAAAAGATCCAAGTGTATAGTAAATAGGAGTATTACAAGGATTGCTTCTTCGTGAGTATGTTGCATGATCATAATCTTCTTCAATGGTTTCTTGTTCAGTTTTAGGGGCGATATGTGTTGAAGTTGCCAGTGTAAAAACCTGAGTAAACGTATCTTTTGTATTATTAATATCATCAGTTAGTTTTTCTTTTTTTGTTATTTCTTCTATCTGACTCACGTCTTTTTTTTGTACACTGTGAGTAACTACCTGTGTGTTATTTTTTGATTCATCGTTAGTGAACGTTGAAACAACATTACTGTATAAAGCGAAGATAGAAATAACTATAATACTATATGCCTTTGTTAATAGGGAAGATATCATGGTGCATTCTTGGGTGTTTATTTCTTGATTACGTAGTTACTCTTCACTAAGCATTGTTGTATAAGAATTAACAACAGCTGGTCCTAAAAGTGCTATGCCAATCATAGGAAGTACAATAGCAAGTATCGTTACCCACATAGTAACAAGAAAATATTTTCTTGTTTTTTCTATCGAAGAATACATCGCGTCTAGCTTAGTAGCTTGTTCGTCTAGTTTATTTTTTATTTCTTGGTCCATATAAACAAGTATATAGTACTTTCTCATTAAGAGTAAAGGTTATTTCTTGCAAGATATTCTATAAAAGAGTATTCTAACATCATTAGATACATATAATATATAACTACTATGGAAACATTACGGGAATTGTTTAAAAATAATATTGTTGCTTTTGGTGTTGTTATTAGTTTTGCTTGGGTGGTAAGTTCTTTTGTTCTTGCTTCAGGCCTTTCAGGTATTAATAAGAGAGACACAATCAGTGTTACAGGAACTGCAGAACGTGTTGTAGATAGTGATGCTGCTAAATGGACATTTTCTGTTACTAGAAATGCTACACCAGAAGAGTATCCTGCTATGTCAAAACAAATTAAGGTTGATCAAGTTGTTGTTGAGAAGTATCTTCTTTCTCAAGGCATAGAAGCTAAAGATATAACGTTACAACCAGTCACTTCTAGTGTTGTATGTCAATCACAAAGTCAAGTTATGTATGATGGGCAAGGACGTCAACAGTGTTCTGGTTATTTTACATATAGTATTAAGCAAATAATCACTGTTGATTCTTTAGATGTAAAAAAAATATATGACCTTTCTCTTAATACAGAAAATATTTTAATGCAAAAAGGTGTTCAAATACAGAATGGTTCAGTTGATTTTTTCTACACAAAATTAGCTGATCTTCGGGTAGATCTTCTTTCTATGGCATCAAAAAATGCAAAAGAAAGAGCTGTTGCTATAGCAAAAAGTACAGGAGACTCTATTGGAGGTGTTAAAGATGCTTCTCAGGGAGTCTTTCAGGTTACGCAAAAGAATAGTACTGATGTAAGTGATTACGGTAGTTATGATACATCAACAATAGAGAAAAAAGTAACTGCCATTGTACGTGCTAGTTTTGAAGTAAAATAGTTTATTTTTTGTAGACAGAGAGAACAGCAAACAAAATACTGATAATAAGAGGTCCGATAAAGATCCCAATTGGTCCAAAAAGTAGCATACCACCAAGAACTGAAAGTAAAATAAACAATGGGTGTAATTTTAGTTTGTTTCCGATTAATTTTGGTCCAAGTATGTTATCTACTACACCTACTACACCTATTCCCCAAAGGAAGAGTAATAGTGATTCTGTTATGTTGTTTGTAATAAAAAGATAAGCAACGGCAGGAAGTATGATAATAGATGTTCCTATTCTTGGTATAAGAGAAGCAACTATGGTAATAGTACCCCAAAGTATACTATTTGGTACACCAAAAAGAGCAAATCCTATAGTCGTTAAAACACCTTGAATAAAAGCTATTAAGAGGTTTCCTTTTACTATTGAATTAACTGCACCATGAAAACTCGAAATAAGTGTGTCATCATCTTCTTTATTAAGTGGACTTAATGATTCTATTTCTTTAATTAATTTTTTACCATCTTTAAGAAAATAATACAGTGAAATTAAAAAAATAAAGAAACTAAGAGCAACTTTTGAAATACCTGAAAGAGCTGTACCAAGATGATCAATAATCCAAGAAAGTATTTGTTTTATATAAGCGTCTATATTGGCAGAAAGATTAGTAAAAAAGTCACCACTTCCCGGAATGATACCATTTGAAAAAACACTTAAAGTATCAGTTAAAGAATAGATTATAGAGTGACGAGTATTTTCTTCTGTTAATGATGAGTAGAGTGTTAATGCTTGCTGAAAAAGAGTTTTTCCTATGAAAGAAAGTGGAACAACAATACATAAAATAGTGAAAATGATAGTTATCCAAGCAGAAAGTGAATCTCTGTTTTTCGTTTTTCTAAGTATGTAAGCATACAAAGGATACAGAACTATAGCACACACACCAGCTAATATTAGCGTTGAAAGAAAAGGTTTAAATATAAAAAAAGTGAGTATTAGTATACCTAAAAGGGTAAAAGCAAGAAATTGTTTTTGTGTTTTATTTGTTTCCATAATTACACTATATACTAAATAGAGACTTTATCAAATATTTTTTTAGAATAAAAATTCTAGTATCGTTTTTGTTTTTTAGATGTTGCTATATATAATTCTTCTACTTTTTTTCTAGCCCAAGGGGTTCTTCTCAAAAATACTAAACTAGACGCTATGCTCGGGTTACTTGTAAAACAGTTAATCTTGATTTCTTCTCCGAGTTCTTCAAAACCATATTCAGTAACAAGTTCTTCTAGTATTGTTTTAAGTGTTTTTCCATATAGTGGGTCATTTGTATGGGTGTTCATACTGTTTAAATTATTTAAATGAGTCTTTGATTGTATTAGTCTGTTCGTTGTAATATATATAAGCACTTTTACCAATAGAAGAATTGACTACCATAGACTCTCCTTCATTTCTGTCTGCGTAATTATATATAGTTACACCTTGTTGTAAAAGTATGGTCTGTGGTGCTATTCTGTCACCTAAAAAAATTGCATTAGTAGAAATATATGAAGTTCCAGATGCTATAGCAAGTACAGCATAATAAAATGTGCCACTGCCACCATTATTATTAACAAGTAAAACAGCTGCACCAGGCACACCTTTTTCACCAAAAATACCATATACAGGCTCTCCAAATAGTGAAAGTGTATTTTTTGTAGCAGATTCTGGAGTTATTTCTTTAGACGCTTTTCCTTCTTTTAATACAAATAGTTCACTATCTATTATGTATGCTATGTTTTTTGGATCATTTTTCATTAATATGTCACCTGCGTCTGTAAAATTAAAACGATATATTCCAGCTATAATAATAGATATTACAGTAACAAGTATACAATAGAATACAATTCGTATAGTTTTTTTCATGATTAGTATAGTATACATCAAAATGTCTCTATATTTTTTTGTTTTTCCTTTACTAATTCTTTTACTTTTGAGATACTGTATGTATAAATAAATTTTACTATGGTAAAAAATACACAATCACCAAAATATATTTTTGTTGTTGGTGGTGTTATCTCTGGTGTAGGAAAAGGAATTACCGCATCTTCTATTGCAAAGATTCTTCAAAATAGAGGTCAAATTGTTACTTCGATCAAAATAGATCCATATGTTAATGTTGATGCAGGAACAATGAATCCAACAGAGCACGGAGAAGTATTTGTTCTTGATGATGGTTATGAGACAGATCAAGATATGGGTAATTATGAACGTTTTCTTAATATCACATTACCAAGTGATAACTATATGACAACAGGTAGGGTATACCAGAGCGTTATAGAAAAAGAACGTAGTATGTTTTATAAGGGTAACTGTGTACAAGTTGTGCCACATGTACCTATGGAAGTGATAACACGAATTAAAACAGCACAAAAGAAAACAAACGCAGATGTTGTTGTGATAGAGATCGGGGGTACTGTAGGAGAATATGAAAATATTCTTTTCTTGGAAGCTGCTCGTATGATGAAAACAGAGAAACCAAATGATGTTGCTTGTGTTGTTGTGTCGTACCTTCCTATTCCTTTTGCTGTAGGAGAGATGAAAACAAAACCAACACAGCATGCAGTAAGAACACTTCAGTCTTCAGGTCTTTGGCCGGATATGATTATTGCGAGAAGTGCATTACCACTTGATGATAAACGAAAAGAAAAGCTAGCTTTTTTTTGTAATGTAAAAAAGGAACATATTATTTCTGCCCCCGATGTTAAAAGTATTTATGATGTACCTGTTAATTTTGAAAAAGAACATGTAGGAGATATTATTTCTGAAATACTTGGAATAAACACTGGTACTGTATCTGTTGAAAAAAAAGCATTAGGAGAACAATCTAAAAAAGATTGGGAACTTTTTGTAAAACGTGCAAACACTGTTAAAAATGAAATAAAAATAGCTATTGTAGGAAAGTATTTTGATACAGGAGATTTTGTTTTATCTGATGCATATTTGTCGGTAATAGAAGCTATAAAACATGCATCATATGCACAAAATAAAAAACCAATTATCACATGGGTAAATTCTGGAGATTTTGAAATAAGTGACACACAAAAGCATTCCGATGTTGTAAAAAAATTAAAATCACTTAATGATTATGATGGAGTTCTTGTTCCTGGTGGTTTTGGCTCACGTGGTATACAGGGAAAAATTGAAGCAATTAAATATGTTCGCGAACATAAGATTCCTTATCTTGGACTTTGTTATGGTATGCAATTAGCTGTTATTGAATTTGCTCAGCATGTTGTAGGTATAGCGGGTGCAACATCAAAAGAGTTAGATGAACATGCAAAGGATCAAGTTATTACTATAATGGAATCACAAAAAGAAACAATTAAACATGCAAAATATGGAGGTAGTATGCGTCTTGGTGCGTATGATGCAAAACTAAAAAAAGGGAGTTTGGTTGCTGGATTGTATAATTCGCTTCATGTAAGCGAAAGGCATCGTCACCGTTACGAAGTAAATAATAAGTATGTAAGTGAATTAGAAAAAGCTGGTTTAGTTTTTTCAGGTACATCACCTGATGGTTCTCTTATGGAATACATTGAACTTCCAAAAAAAGTGCATCCATTTTTTGTGGGTACACAAGCGCATCCAGAATTTAAATCACATCCAACTTCGCCACATCCTCTTTTTATTGGTTTTATACAAGCATCAAGCAAAAAAAGAAATTAATTTTTTCTATTGTGTATTAAGTATATTTCTAGAGTCTTCTTTAAGAATACCTGTAACATGAATACCATTATGTTTTTGCCATTTCTTTAAAGCTTCTTGTGTCATAAAACCAAAATAACCTGTTATCTTTGTATTAAGAAAACCAGTATCATTAAGTATTTTTTGTAATGCAATAACTTGTTCACCTTCATCCCCAATAGAAATATCTTTAGTGAAAATAAGAGTGGTGGCTCCGAGTACCAAACCTTTACCAGCATCTTTTTTGTCTCGCTGTGTTAATACTGTTGTTGTGGATATTTCTGTAAAAGAATTATGTGAAAGAATTGTATTGTGTGAATTTCTACTTACAGCAATAGGAGCATTTTTTGAAATAACAGTATTATCTGTAAGTATAGTATTGTTAGATCCTTGTGTGTCTCCATCTAGTTCTATTGCAGAAATAGTGTGTAAAGTTTTTGTTGTATAAGAAATAGTGTTCTGGGAAAATATGTTATTGCTACTTTCCCAAGAATAAAAAGCATTTTCTATAGTATCTACTATTTTATTTTTTATATAGGTATTGTTATTTGTATAACTAGTCCATATACCAACAAGTCCACCAGTGATAGTATTTCCTTTAATTATATTTTCTACAGCAGGATATCTTTTGTCATTATAATCACTCACCATGACACCAGCTTTTGTACTAGTGTTTCCTTCTAAAGTATTATTGGCTACTGTTGTTTTTGATGCTTGTTTTATATTTATACCAGCTTGATTATTAAGTAATGTGTTATTAACAATAAACACATTTTTTGTATGATGTATGAGAATGCCCGTTGCCCATATACTAGATGTACCTATAAATAAATGATTTGAAATAGTGTTGTTACTTATGGTGGCTTGATTGTCTTCCGATATTTGTATTCCATTTTGCGGCATTACATTCTTTTTTCCGTTTCCTACTAGTATATTATTATTAATTGCACCTGATACACCGCCATATCCAGGAAAAAGTGTTGGACCATAGGTTATGCCATTTTTTTGATATTCTTGTATTGTATTATTTTCTATACGAACATTTGCATCAGAAAGGACGTTGATACCACTTAATCCTTTTGTGATTATAAGATTACGAATAGTGACTGTTGGTTTTGATTCATCTCCTTCTATAGTAATAGTCGCTAATGTACTACTTGCTTCACCACGTATATCTGGTGATTTTTTTGATGCACCTGTAGAAGGTATGACTCCTTCACCTATTAGAGTTAATGATTTTTTAATAAGAATATTTTCTTTATATATTCCTTGTTCAATATAAACTGTTCCACCATTTTCAACATAGTCAATTGCTTCTTGTATAGTGTTAAAAATAGTAGAAGTTGATGTGTGATATGTTTTGTTTTGTGTGTTTTGTCGTCTTACATATACTGTAGTTGCAGAAAAGGCAAAATCATAACTGATACAAAGAAAAGCAAGGAATAAATAAAAAAGTTTTTTGTTCATAGAGAAGGGTAATATATTCTTATTCTATATGTATCTATGTTGTTGTCAATAATGTTAATATTTATTGACAAAAGTATAAAAAAATTTTAGTATAAAAATGCCCATTAAACACGTTCTTAAAAGGAAAAGAAATGAATAAAGATTTTTTATCTTTTATTGGAGAAAAATTATTTGGTTTAAGAGTTATAATGTCGTTCTTTTTTGTAGGTTTAATCGTTGTTATTTTTGCTATTCTTTGGAAATTTTGTTTAGAAATAGGGCATCTTGTTTATGCTTTATTTGATAAAGAACTTGAGAAAACTGTTCTTATTATAAAAGTTCTTGAATTGGTTGATATGACAATGGTTGCTCAGCTTGTATGGGTTGTGGCACTTGCCGGTTTTTCTCTTT
Source organism: Minisyncoccota bacterium (assembly GCA_018063165.1). Taxonomy (GTDB): domain Bacteria; phylum Patescibacteriota; class Minisyncoccia; order Phycocordibacterales; family UBA5272; genus UBA11704. The sequence goes on from JAGOQU010000001.1 coordinate 140,424, forward strand.
TTGTTACTTCTGAACATTTTGACAAGAATAAAGAAATTTCAAAACCAGACTGGCTTGATCATGTAAATACTTACAACCTCAAACTTAAACTTGCATTTGCAATGATAGCGATTTCTGGTGTTCACGCACTTAAAACATATTTGCAAGGAGGGGTTCCGTATGTAGAGATGATTGTTGTTGTGTGTATTCATTTTTTGTTTGTTCTTTCTGCTGTAGGAATTTCTTTTGCTGAGTATTTAACAAGAAAAGGTGATACCTCTAAGTAATATATAAAAGACACTATTTAATTATTTTTTTAAAACAGCATCTTATGTAGATGTTGTTTTTTTATTTAAAATTAAAAAAGGAGAGTTATTTACATACTAAACGAAATAATAAGTATAAGATTGTTGGTATTATTGATATACTTATATGTATGAAAAAAATAAGCATTATTGTATTATCGTTCTTTTTTATAACTCCTAATCTTTTTGCTTTAGGATGTGTAGATATTAAAAGTAATCTTGCTCAGACACAAGAAAATGCATCTGTTAAGTTGCTTCAGGATTTTTTATTTGAAAAAGGTTTTTTACAGGCTAAACCAAATGGTTATTTTGGTGTAGGGACACTTGCTTCTGTAAAAAAATATCAAAAGAGTATTAACCTTTCTCAAGTTGGAGTAGCTGGTCCTGCAACTAGAGCTGCTATAAAAAAAGAAACTTGCTCATCTTTAGTTACTCCGCATTTACAAGCTACTAGTACAAAAAGTGTAACTATTCAAAAAAAAGATGAAATAAAAGAGAGTATAAAAATACCAGAGACTAAAACAAAAACAATTTCTGAAGAAAATAATAATAAAAGAAGTAAAGATGTTGAGACTATTTTACTGGGTCTTTATAATGACTTTTTATACACTGGAGGTGTAATTCCTATGCCAGTTTTAGATATTCCGAAAGAGCTCTGTGTAGTACCTCAGTCTGTTATTAATGCAAACGCTACAGCTACGATACCAGTTTTACCATGTAGTAATTTTGTAGACATAACAAGACTTTCTCCTCATCGTTTAAAGAATATTCCTCGAGATCCTAAAATAGCTACAACGAGTACTCTTACTGGATACTTTGTAACAAGAACTAATACTAATGATATTTCTGTTATAGCAAAGAATGCAGAAAATGGTATAACGATTAAAGCAACATGTAATTTTAATAATGCATGCAAAAATATAGAGCGTATCTCACATGTTTTTTTCGATGTTCCAAATCTTGCTTCAACTAGCAGAAGTGTTCTTATTAAAGATTCTGCATTAGTTGTACCATTTGTCCTGTATGGTAAAAATTTCACAGCCTCTAATACTTTAACGTTATCTGCTAAATATTCTAATCAAAAATATATATTAGGCACCTTTCCTTCTTCAGACGGTAAAATTATTACATTGCAAGCAAAAGATTTATCACGTAAAGTGTCTTGTGGTAATAGTTGTATACAAGAAATTCCTTTAGGTGATTATGAAATATCATTGAGTAACCAAGGAGGTGTAAGTGTCAGTGTGATACCTGTTTCTATAAAAGGTTATTCTATGTCAGTTGTAGATAATAGTTATTCTGTAAAACCTGATACAAAAAATACAAAATTTGCAACAATTACTTTTTCTGTAGATATACCTGTTACTATAAAATCGTTAACGTTGACAGCAACAAATACAGCATCAGCTCTTTCAAGTAAAGTAAGTCGTTTAGTGGTGGAAGATGTTAATGAAAGTACTATGTCTAGTCCAGCAACCGGTGTCTTAAATTTAGGTTCAAAATCTATTAGCGCTGGTCAAGTAAAAAAATATAATTTATACACTGATGTTGGCATATTAGCGTATAGTGAAGTTGGAGCTGTCAGGTATTCCGGGTATATTACTGTAACTGATTCTATTACTGATAAAACACGTTCAGCCGATATTCAGATTCCTATTAAAGACTTATTTATAAATATTTCTTATTGACTTTAAATGTGTTTAAGGATAGTATTCTCTTTGTTCTTTAAACAATGTTAGAAAGGGGTTTTTGTATGGTATATAAGACTGAACATAAAGAAATCGGTCTCACAATTAAAATTTCTTCACATAGAAAACATGGTAATGGTGCAGTTGGTGGTGGTCGTAAGAATACAAGTGGAAAGAAAGCTGTTATCTCAAAAATAGGTAACGAAAATGTTGTTATTACAGCTTGTACCATGTGTCAGCTTTTAAAGGATATACGATCAAAGTTTAATATACCTCCGTATATTAAAATAAATGAAAAAGGGGAAACTTGTATATGATATACAAAAACATCAACAATATATTGTTGATGTTTTTTTTATGTATCTTTATATAAAAAAAGAAATTAAAAATATCGTTAGTGTTTGTATTAAGATTACTATTAAAAGTTTGGCAAGATTAGTACGTATTAGAGTAACATTATTATGTGTTATTTTTTGAATGATATATAGATATATAACAAGAGAGGAGAAATATAATATTGTTGCAAACACAATTACAATAAGAAGGTTTGGTCCTTCGGGGTCATTCAAAAACCAAAAAGCTATTTTTGAAGAAAGCAGAGATACTATGTAGAGTGTGATTAAAGAAATAGTTTTCTGTTTGGTATACATATTTAAAAGTATACAGTAGATTTTTTAATGTGCGTATTTGTATGTATTTATATACTACAAAAAAGTAGTCCCAATTGAGACTACTTTGTTAGTTGTATTTATTTTGTTGACTTGGTAATTTTTGCTCTACCATAATCAACAATTGGATTCATTTGTATCTGAGCGTTGTAGTTTTCAACATATTCGATGATGCCTCTCTTACTTAGATACATGGGTGTAATATCCCAGAGAGGGCTATTTTTTGTTTTGTAAAGCCATTGCCACACTTTGTTCTTGTTAACAACAGGTGGAATGTTTTGATTTTCTGAATTTACAATAACTAGATCTGCTTCCATTGGTATACCTTTCGTAACAAAATACCTTTTTTATAATAATATTATTTTATATTTATGTCAATTTTTACTTTAAGATTTTTAATGTTAGAGTCCGTTAATATCTTCGTTGATATTAGTAATGTCAGCTTCAAAATTTTCTCCATCTATTGCATTAAGATCAGCATCTATAGAACTAGGTTCAGGTGTTACTACTTCTGGTGTTTTGACCTGCTCAGGTGTTGTTAGTACTGTTTCAGGAGATTTTTGCATATCTTTTTTTGAATAGTAGAAAACAACACTAATAATGATAAGGATTACTGCAACAACTGAGATGATTATTTTTTTGTTCATAGTATATATACAATAGTATTATTTAATAGATGATAAATCAGTTGCTATTGATCGCAATGTTTCGTTTACTACCTTTATTGCTGTGTTTACAGATTCGATATCATTTTTGATGGCATCTCTGGTTTTTTCTGTATTAGTACGAAGAGTTGATTCGGTTGTGACGTCTATTGTATACACTTTTGTTGATTGATTTAAGATGAGAGTTCTTAAATTTGTAATGCTTGACTCTACTTGAGAAAGCTTATTGGTTACAACAGAAACATCTTTGCCTTCTTCTGCTAGAGATGCTGATCTATCTTTAATTTTTTGAATAACCTCCTCTTGACGTGTTACTTTCTTTGAAAGAGTGTCTGTTGCTTTTTTGTTGAGTTCTTGGAATTTATCATTAATCGAAAGAGCTAGATTTTTTTTCTTTTCATCTTTTATAACAGTAAGATTTTTCTGCAGTTCTTCTCTCTTGTTTGCTACGTTTTTTCTAGTTTCTTCTCGTCTTGCTTCAATTTTAACTTTAAAATCTGCTCTAGTTTGTTCTACTTGAAGTCTGTTTTCTTCTCGTTGTTTCTTAATATCTTCTCTTGTGGTAGAAGCATTAAGTTTCGGCTGTCCTACTCGTTCTTTTAATAATGCTCTTGTATTTGAAGCATTCATTTGTTGTACATTTTTAACAGCTTCTCTTCTTTCTGATTGTAATACATCTACATCTTCTCTTCTGTCTCCTCGCATAGTAGTGATGGTTTCTTTTGTCTCCATGCGCATAGCTTTTCTCTCTTCAATACGTGCACGTACTGGAGCGGGTGCGGTTTGAGTATTTTCTATTGCTGCTGTTGGTGATATACCAATTGTTTCTTGCGCGTATGCCAAATAAGATGCAGATAGAACGCAACTAAGTATAGATATTGTTGATACGTGTAGTATTTTTTTCATTATATGAAAGTGTATTATTTTTTTAAGTGAATAAATATAGTGTAACAAGGTTTTTGTTTAATCAAAAATAATAACGTCTTTAAACGTCTATTATTTTTTTATGTTTGAAGATTGGTTATTTGTGTATTGTTTAAGTATGGCTTGTATTCCAGCTAGATTTTCTTCCCATTCAATTGTTTCATGAGATTGTAATTCTACCGTAATAGCGGGGATGTTGATTGAAGATAGCCAATCATCTGCAGCTCCTGTTATTTCGTATGCATCAAATGATTGTATTGCTGGATATCCCGATGCTTGAGAGTAGAGATTCATAAGTGTGAGCGTTTCTTGCATTATTCCATTCTGACATTGTGAAGCAAAGACACTATTAGACTGACTATGCCAAAAAATAACAGCAGTTGGCTTTTCGGTAAGCATGAAATGTTGTATTGCTTTTGTTTCCGGTTCAGAGAAGGGTGCTGATCCAGCACTTACTATGTTTGATTGCCATGTGCTTTTTGGTTTCCATTTACAATCAAAATTACGATTTAGGTCTACATTGTTAGCATTAAAACGTCCGGATGTTAAAATTTTTTTATCGTTAGATACATCCTCACGAGTAAAACGACCTTCTTTACCTGTAACTTTATACGCACCATCAGGATTAACAGAAGGTACTATACTTATGGTTATGTTTTTTGGAATACTTGTGGGGTTATTGGTGAGATAATCAATGAAAGTATATGAAAGTAAAATACTATTCCATTCATACCCACCATGAATACCACCAACAAAAACAAGATGAGTAGGTCCATCACCGAAAGTATATTTTTCAATAGCGCGTTTTTCTATAGAAGTACCAATAATAGTTTTAATTGGCCAGGTAATTACTTTTTCCTCTTTTTTGTTAGTAATTTCTATTACTGGTGTTTTTTCGTGAAGTTTTATATATGTTCCTAGACTAAGGATAATAAGAATAAAAACTATTGCAATATTTTTTTTGGATAAAAGTGGTTGCATTATTTGGTGTAATATGTGAGTAATGCTTTCACTCCTGCTATATTTTTTGCCCAATCTGTGCCGGTATGATTTGTTAATAAAATACTAATAGCTGGAATATTATTTTTTGCAAACCAGTTCACCATATCTCCGGTTGTTGCGTAAAAATCAAAACTGTCGTATGCAGGGTATCCGGAGGCTGTAGCAAATACTTTTGTAATCGCGCTTGTTTCTGTGGATACGCCATTGTTACAACTGGATGCAAAAACACCACCAGCTGCACTGTACCAAACTACTACAGATATAGGTGTATGTGTTTCTGTATATTCTTTAATAGCTTTACTTTCCGGTTCAGAGAATGTGTTACTTCCAGCGCTTACTGTTTTATTTTGCCATACACCTTCTGATTTCCAGTTACAATCAAAATTTCTACTTAGATCAACATTATTTCCATTGAATCTACCAGATGTAACAACACTTTCTAAGGTTGATACATCTGTTTTCAAAAATCTTCCAGTTGTTCCTACGACTTTATGTAGACCATCAGGATTCATAACAGGGATAATTGTAATCTTTAGAGTGTCTGGAATACTATTTGGGTTTGCTTTAAAATAGTCCATAAGATCGTATGCAAGTAAAACCGTGTTCCATTCATATCCACCATGAATACCTCCAATCAGTAAAAGTTCATTCGTTCCTTTTCCGTAGTGATATGCAACAATCTCATTTCCTTCAACAGATGTACCTATAACTGTTTTGGTTTTATCAATAACAGTTTCTGTGGTAGAAGAGTGATTGTTGGTGTTCTTTATTTCTTCAGTGTCAGTCGTTAAATCTATTTTCTCTACAGGTCTATCAAGTAACATATATACACCTACACCAATGATCAGTACCAAAATCACAATAAATATATTTTTCATATACGTTAAGTATACACTTCTCACAGCAATTAGATATCTTCCTAATCAAATATATGTATGAGATAAGTATCTATTTCTCTTTGGTCAATATCGTAGAAATTAAGTGTATTCTTGTGAAGATATGTAGCCAATTCTATACCAACAAAACGCCAATGCCACGGTTCATAAACGTAGTATTTATTACCTTTTGGATAAGAAAGTACAAATCCAAAACGGTAAGCATTATTAAGAAGCCATGTATAAGCGTCTGTTTTATCAAAAGCAGTAGTAAGTTGACCATTAAGTCCTGTTGTTATAAAGTCCAGTGTTACCCCAAGTTGATGCTCAGAATATCCTTGATCAGCAGAAAAGGTGTTGGAAGTTCCAGCGCCATATTTCACTGTATATGCTGATTTGAGTGACTTTTGTTCATCAAAGGATCTATATCCAGATTTTACATAAAGAGTAACTCCATCTGCTTTAGCAGAAGTAAATAAATGTAATAAATAAGGCAAAGACTTTGTAGAAAAATATTCTTGTCTTGTTGAACTGTAGGTATACTCAGGTGGAATAGTACTTAAATCTAATGGTTTATAGTTTTCGTTTAAAAAGTATACTTTCGAATATTTTTTTAAAAGCTCAGGGTCTATTTGAGAAAGTTTCTGCAAATCACCGACTGTACCAGATATGGAACCAACTGTTTGTGCTACGCCACCAACTTGATTTTTTACTGATTCAATATTTTGTTGTGTGTTGTTAAGAACATCAGAAATTCCTGTTGTCTGTGTATGTAAGTCAGTGATATTTTCTGAGAGTAACTTCGTATTTTGCATTAAAGCATGTGAAGTAGAAGACAATTCACTGTTAAGAAAAAGTATATCTTTTTTTAAACTAGATATTTGTATATATCCATACACAACAGAACCTCCTAATACAATAAAAATAATTCCAGTTAGAAAAACATATGATGATTTTTTTGGTGTATGTTGTTGCAAGATGTATATAAGTATAGCACTAATGAGTTTATGTGTTGTTATCTTGTTGTGTGTTATTAATTTCTTGTTTGCCAGAGTATTAAGTCGAGCATTTTTGTTTTTGATATTTTAGAAGTTGGATATTCTTTGGTGAATTGTTCAACCAAATATTTACCAGTTTCTGTTTTAAGAAATAGAGAAAATTCTTTAACCAAGGTTTGATAAATTTTAAGAATTTTTACTTCTCTCTCTTTGTCATACGAGTAGGGTAGTTTTAATTTAAGATTCTTCAAAACGATACTATCTATAACAGGCATCTTTGGATCTATTGTCGCAACAAGTTTACTTGCAAAAGAAGATTCTATTTTTCCTGTCTTCTTAAAAAGTTTCGACAGAGTATTTTTAAAAGTTACAGTATCCTTTTTACTTTTTTGAAGTAGGGAATAAAATTCTTTTTGCCACTCTTTGTTTCTGTGGGGTGTAATTTTATAGAAGTAATTAAATTTCTTTTGGAACTCAGCATCTTTGCTTACGTCTTTCTTCATTACTTCATTTTGAATCCACAGGTATTGATCAAGACCTTTTTTAACCTTGGGTAGAGCTTCGTGAATTTGTTCCTTTGTAAGCGATATCATTGTATATATTTTGATTTTAACATTATTTTTTAAATATAGTTATATATTTTCAATGTGTTACTAAATACAATAATCATACTAAACAATAACAAGATGTTATCCATTGAAATTGACCTAGACGAGATAGGAATGAAAGAGAAGATAAAAGATGAGGTTAATAGATTCAAACGCTTCCAAATAGGTGTTTTAGGTGTTAAGGATAGTACCAGTGTAGGTGATGTGGATATACGAAACTATGCGAAGTATATTTTGAGAGATGGGAAAGATATTGAGAAAAGAGAGTTGTTAAGTTGTCTAAGAAGTAGGATTCTACTAAAGAATAAAGAATTGAGTTTAGTTTAATTTATTTATCCACAGTTTGTTCTATTGTATTAGAACAAATGTTCTAATACAATAATAATGTAAGCAAAACAGTGTGTATTTAAGGATAAAACAATACACAATCATTTACTAAAAGAAAATGTTAAACTAAATAGTAATTTTATGACACCTGTTAACAAAAAAACAAAACTTCAAACAATAAAAAAGCCACTAGATTTATTTTCTGTACAGAAAAAAGAGGTAAAGAATAAGAATGCACTTAAAATGATTGATCTCTTTGCTGGCATTGGTGGCATACGACAGGGATTTGAAAGTGTTGGGTGTGAATCTGTTTTTTCATCAGAGTGGGATGCTCCCGCTCAAAAAACTTATGCTGAAAATTTTGGAGATATTCCGTATGGTGATATAACTCAAATTGATCCTGAACAAATTCCTTCCTTTGATATTCTGTTGGCTGGATTCCCATGTCAGCCATTTTCTCAGGCAGGAAAAAAGCTTGGTTTAGCTGATACACGTGGAACACTTTTCTTTGATATAGCTAAGATAGTTAATCATCACAGACCAAGAGTTGTTTTTTTGGAGAATGTGAAGAGATTTAAAAGTCATGATGGTGGAAAAACATTTGAAACAATTAAATCAATTTTAGAGGATCTTGGTTATCAGATTCATGCTAAAGTTCTGAACGCAAGGGATTTTGGAGTTCCTCAAAACAGAGAAAGAATTTATATTATTGGATTCCTTGGAGAAGTTGATTTTTCATTTCCAGAACCATTAGGAAAAAAGACTAGACTTGGTGATATTTTAGAAAAAAATGTAGATTCTAAGTACACTCTTTCAGACAAGCTTTGGGCAGGACACCAAAGAAGAAAGAAAGAGCACGCCGCTAAGGGGTATGGTTTTGGGTATTCTATGTTTAACGAGAAGTCAGAATATACTAGTACAATTTCTGCGCGATACTATAAAGATGGTTCGGAAATATTAATTGAGCAAGAAGGTAAAAACCCAAGAAAGCTCACACCTCGTGAAGCTGCAAGACTGCAAGGTTTTCCTGATACTTATAAACTTCCAGTAAGTGATATGCAAGTATATAAACAGTTTGGTAATAGTGTAGCTGTGCCAGTTATTAAAGCACTTGCTAAAGAAATTGATAAAGCTCTTAAAACTTTGAAACAGAAGAAAACTTCAGATCTTAGTAATATTGATATTGATAAAATTAAAGCGGACAGTGTTAAAACTGTTATGTTGAATCTTAAAAAAGAAGCTACTGTTTAGTGGGTATCTGTAATTAGTGATTCCCAATAGTTATTATTAGCTCTCCATTGTGAATATGGTCTTGGGTTACCTGCATACATTCCACTATCAAAAAAAATTAAACCTTTCTTTACTCCCGTTATCCAAGTTTTAAAATTTATTGGATCACCAAAGACAATACTTGTGTAAACACCTTCAGAATTTTTGTTGCATTTAAACCAGCCAAGTTTATTAAACTTCTTCTCAACTCTTTTCTTCATTAACTCAGCACTCCAGCTTGCAATTATCAATCTATTTTGTTGAAGATCTTTAGGAACTATATTATTTTTATCTAGTCTTTTGTCTTTTTCAAATGAATATATCGTGAGAATGTTATCGTATTCATCAATTTCAAGTTTCTGTCCAAAATCATTATATGTATTAATCTTAGGACAAGGTTTTCCAGACCAAGAGTAACGGTTTTCTTTTTCTACGTTAGGTGCTCCAAAAAATTGAAGAAACTGATCTCTCTTTAAAATATTTACTTTCTTTTTGAACAATGAGTAGTCAGGCGACCAGTCACCAAAAGTGGTTTTACTTGCTGTGTGGTTTTTCATTTCAAAACCATCTATATCAGGCGCATTATTTCCATTATGTGCAATTCCCATTTGTGTTTCAAGCCAATGACCATCTTTACCGTCATGTCCAGCATTTGAAGAAGTGGTGTCAGATTTTTTACCTCTAACTTTTTTATCAAATAGAGTGATTATCTTTCTTTTTGTTTCCTCACGATTTTGAGTATTTGTCATTAAATGAATACTATCAAATAATGAACTTTATTACGAGTTTTCATTATCTAAAATAGTCTTTGCTTCAGAAACTAGCGACTTAGTCACACTTAAATTCCAAGCTCTCATCGTACTGTGCCATTTTCTAAATTTTAAGAATTGTCCCCAAGAAAGTTCTAAGATTTTTTTTGGTTTGTAGTTTTTATAGATTTGCACAATAACAACATATTCAAATTTTTTATCAGGGGTAGTATTATCATTTTCTCCACATCCATAAAATACACCAGTAGTTGCCCCAGGTTCTGAAATTGTCTTGATACTGTATCTTTCTCCTTTCCTACTTAGTGCGTCCACATTCTGAGTACCTTCTGGTGCTGCATGTAATTTTGGTAATCCATTTATTGAATTATATGTCTCAACAACGAGAAATTCACCTCGTTCACCAACCATGTTATTAGTTCTAACAAGCTCACGTTTTTTAAGTTCTTGTTGAATTTCACCATACGCCAACCATAATTCTTCGTTATTTAGTTGATTAAGATCTATTTTGTTCATAAATAGCTTTAGTAAGTTTCTTAGATTTTAAATTTTTTAAATGCACACTTAAAGTAGAGGGTTTGTAGAAATGAAAGAATAGGGTAAAAGATCTTATTTGCTTTTAAAATTTTAGGTAGTATTGTGTTTGCTAAACCTAAAGAAACTATTCCATACATAGTTGTTAGAAAATTATTTGTAAAAATATTAGTTAACCAAGCTGGTTTATAATTAAAAAAATAAAATAATCCATAAATAAAAAGGTGAAAAGAACAATATAATGCAGCAACCCATGCTTCAACCTCGTATTCAAAGATTTTAATACCTCTACCATTTGTACTAACAATATCTTTTTTTAATGATTGGTTTAGGTAATATTTTGACTCAGTTAAATTCTCAAAAATATGTATTTTTTTACCGGATATGAAATACTGTAAACCTGAAAATATATTGAATACGAAAATAATAATTGAAGCAAGAATTCCATGAAACAAAAATAGTTTCGTTCTTATTGATATGCCAGCAATAGGTCTCGTTGGTTTTAAATGCTGAATATCTACTTGCTTTAGTATGTCTATGCCGGAAATTATTTTATTATTTTTATCAAAAAAATTGTTTATTTTTATATTATAAAAATAATCTTTTTCAGAAATTAACTCTATAGGCCAATCTCTTCCTCTTTTAAAATTTGAAGATGAAATTGTTATACCATTTTCAGTTTCTTTACCATAACTAACTGATACAACAACAGGTTTCAGTATATACTCTTTCTCTATGTCTTCATTTCTAATGTACACCCTAAAAAGAGATTTAAACCCCTTAGTTTCTCTTTCTTTATAAACAGAAAAGCCAACTTGAGTATCCTGTAAATCAACCGGTTCTAAAAAACCATTTTGAGGTAAATTAAATTTTAATTTAAATTCATTTTTCACTTTTTAAGTTTTAAGCTCTTCGGGCACTTGAATCTGATTCAACTTGGCTGGGGTACAAGGACTCGAACCTCGATACTCAGGACCAAAACCTGATGTCCTACCATTAGACGATACCCCAATGTAATATGTAGCACGTACTTACTCTTTATTGTCCTTCATATCAAGGACAGTAATCTCTTAGATAACCGAGAGACTACACTTAGAAGATACTATCATATTTAAAGTTTTTTTTCCATTAAAGTATGTGTGTAAAATAGATAATAAAGAAATGATACTTCTTTATATTTCTTTTGATAAAGAAAGAATAGCTTCTGTTTCTTTTTGATTAAAAATACCTGTATCTAAAAAAAGATTTTTTGCTCGTGTAAGACGAGGGCCTTTATATGTTTTTAGTATTGTTTTTGCGTAGGGTTGTATATCTTGTATAGAACCTTTTCGAATATCTTCTTTTGAAAGTAACTGTTCTTCAAACATATAGTCAAGTGCAAATGGTGTACCTAAACGTATTTCTTCAAAAGCTTTATCTAATAATTCTTTTTTTACCCATTCATATGTAAGTGATGTTTCGCTAGTTACTTCTATGTTAAAAAGAAAAAGTAAATCTTCTTGAATGTGTCTAAATTTTGGAACAAATTCAATAATTGTTTCATTAGAAGGTGATATGGGTGATCTTTTTTCTAAAGAAATAGTAGAATTATTTTGAAGTGACTCCATATATATAAAGTATAATCATCTTTATATAAATAAACAAACAAAGAAAAATATTTTTTGTCAATTATTACTATGTTTTTTGTCTTGTTTTTGAACAGATATGTTGATGTATATTTTTTTACACAACAACACAAAAAAATCGCTTGCGCGAGAATAGAAAGAGAGAGTATACTCATTTCTATTACTACGTTATTTTTTATATTCCTCTTTGTATGTCGCAAGAATTTTCACCAACACAAATAGCTACCGAGAACGTTGATGCAAATACAGTACGATCATTGTTTAAATTAGAAGGACAGTTTTTACACAAACATACATTAGCTACACAAGAATATAATAAAGCACTTTCAATTGCAGAAAATATAGATGACAGAGAGGAGACATCTGTTCCATATAGAAGAAATGCAGTATACGCAGCGTCACTTCTTACTATTGCAAGTTTGCGAGGTGCTCAAATTGCATAACATACTATTCTTTTTTAAAAAAAGGTATACACAGATATATCTTGACGTTTTCTTCTTTTTATGAGAGAGTAAAAGTATATTTGACCTTATAAATTAAAGGTAAAATTAAAAACATGGCACTTAGTAAAGACTTATCAAAGATCCTTGAGGAATCCGCACTTACTTTTGAAGAGGTGAGGGCTTTTGAAACAGGCTTACTTTTGCTTACTCCAGAAGAACAAGATGAGTTCATGGAGATTATTAAGCAAGATCCAGAATTAATTTATCCTTTGTATATTAATTTTAAAGTGAAGTTGCGCGCAGTACATGGCACAGAAGAAGAATGGTCTGAAGCAATAGAAACAGAAATAGTTCAGCTTGAAGAATATATAGCAAAAAGAAAAAAAGTTGGCAGTGAGATACGTTAAGATACATATATAAAAAAGTGGAAACCGAAGGTTTCCACTTTTTTTGTTGTGGGTACTATGATATTTTTCTTGATATATACATGTGATACACTTGTATATACTATGAAACATTTAGTTACGAGTCTCACGCTTATCATGCACAGAAAAGATAGTAGATGGGTTATTATCATTGCAACACTTGTTTGTATGCTGTTGTTACTCCTTTTGCAAAATGGTAAAGCTGCTAATGAGATACTTAACCTTGAAATACTTTCATTTGGTAAACGTATATCTCTTGCAACAAGAACGTTATTTGATATACAAAATACTTTTACAGCGGGTGCTCTCATTCTTGCTGTACTTGGTTCTTTTTTGGGAGGTATTAATTTATCACTAGCATATACATATATGAGGTTGAGGGGGGAAGTGCTTTTACATAGTGGACTATATAGTGGCATCGGACTTCTTTTTGCTTTTTTTGGTATCGGGTGTGCTGCGTGTGGTACTGCACTTCTTAGTATTATTCTTAGTTTTTTTGGTTTTTCAGCAATGCTGGATGTATTGCCGTATCAAGGTCAGGAAATTGGTTATATAGGGTTACTTCTTTTGTGTATAGCGACCTATACACTAGCTCATAAAGTGGCAGTACCTAATGTGTGTTAAACTCTATATATGTCAGCACATGGAGCAGGTATTCCGAAAACAGCGAATAAGTTTTTGATTTTTTTGGCGGGTATTATTATCTCTGCATTTGTGTATCATGTTCAAAATTCTGGGCTTGTTGAACTTGGATTACCAAACACAGTACCAAATATGGTTGGGGTGTATTATAAGGTTACAAAAGTTACAGATGGGGACACTATACATATAGAAATGGATGGTCGTGACGAGGTGGTAAGATTTATTGGTATCAATACACCAGAAACAGTTGACCCACGACGTGAAGTAGAGTGTTTTGGTAAAGAGGCTAGTTCTCGTATGAAAGAGCTCGCTAGTGGCAAAATTGTACGTCTAGAGTATGACGAATCTCAGAGTACAAGAGATACATATAATAGAATACTCGCATATGTATATCTTGAAGATAATCAAATGCTTAATCGTAAAATGATAGCAGAAGGATACGCTTATGAGTATACGTATTTAACACCATATAAATATCAAAAAGAATTTAGAGATTTGCAGGCGTTTGCAAGAAATAGTGAAAGAGGTTTGTGGTCACCAGAGAGTTGTAATGGTAGTAAAAAAATAAAACGATAATTTATATTTATGGAATCAATAAAATTTCTTATTACTTTTTTGTTTAGAATATCAATAGTTATATTTTTAGTTGCATTTGTGTGGTGGCTTGTGTCTGTCCTTGCACCATCTTTTAGTCCAAAAGCTTTGATATTAGGAAGACCAGCTACAGCACTTGATAAAGAAGGGTGGCTTCCTTCACCTCGAAATTTTAATGGATTATTTGGAAAAGTAAAAGCGCCAAGTAGTCAAGATAATGTATATGACGGAACATTGTATATATATAAGAGTGACACACAATATGAGCATAACAATACTGTAGAATATATTTCTTATTCGTATCCATCATATGCAAATCAGGGGATAAAAAAAGCCACAAGTACGAATGTTTCATCTGTTCAAAATACAAATAATGCACCTAAGAGTCTCTACATACGAAATCTTTCATTATATCAAAATGGTCGTATATATCAGGGTATTTCTTTTACAGGCGAAGCTAAAAACATTATGTTTTTGCAAGGAAAATTTCCTGTTGTAATTGTCGATCAGGCTACAGGAAGAGTAATATCTGTTTCTTTTGCTGAAGCGACAACCGATTGGGCTATTCCTGGTTGGGTACGTTTTAAAGTTACAATTAATAATGTTGGAGCAAATAAAATACCTTGTACTATGGTTTTTGAACAGGCACGGGTTCAAAATTCTCAAGCTGTACCATCTCGTGTAGCTGTACCATTTATTTGTAATTAATTTTTTTAGAGAATAAAAAAACGCTCACACTGTGTGAGCGATTTTTGTGTAACCTGGTTGTTATATGATCTTACAGATCACCCGCGGCTGCACGTTTGTAGTCTTTTCTTTTTTGACTAACTCTTGGCATTCTTGCTTTTTCTTTTTTAATATATTTTGCCCTTATTTCCTCCACTATTACATCCCTAAATGGAGTTTCTTTCATGATTTTATCAAAAGAATCTTTCCCCATGATTCTTTCTGCTTCTGCAACAAAGTCACTCGTAGACATTTTTTCAAGAAGCAAAACATCTTCCTCAGTAAACATAGCCATAAAGGTACCTTTCTTTAGTGATGGTGTATATTTATTATACAATATTTATGATAAAAAGTCAAATTTATAATAATTGATTATAATATTTTTTTTAAACAAAAAGCATTCCAAATAGGAATGCTTTTTAAGGTCTGGGTACATTATTTTTTTGGTACCACTTTTATTTTTGCTGACCTTCTTTTTGATATACCACTTCTTTTACCACCAAGAGAGCTAATACACTGTTTAACCCTTAAAGGAACATCACGGTAGCTATTATAGCCAAAGTATTTTGCTGCTTCCCAGATGTTGTAAATATGTATCGGGTAGTTGTACATTTTTGCACGCTCTCTGATCTTTGCTGCAAGCTCTTGCTCTTCTTCAGTGAAAACAAGGGTCTCTTTTTTTGTGGCCATGTAAAGCCTCCTTTCATAAAAAACAACAAAAACACTTTATCATAAAAATGATAAAGTGTCAATGTTTTGGTTACTGCGGTATGAGTTGTTTTACGCTGTAAGTCTATCTATAACAGCTTTTACAATAGCACCATCTGCTGTGTCTCCAAGTTCTTTCATCATGAGTCCTACGAATTGTCCTTTCTTAGTAGGGTCAAGTGGTGATTCTGCTAGTTTTGCAGATACTTTACTTTCTATTTCAGCTTCTGTCATTTGAGCTGGAAGAAATTCTTCAATGATAGCAAGTTCTGCTTTTTCATCTTCTGCGAGTTCTGGACGACCACCAGAAATATATTGTTCAATAGAGTCTTTTCTTTGTTTTGATAGACGTTTAATAACTTTCATGCAGTCTGCATCTGACAATGGATCAGTTGGAGGGTGGCCTTGAGTAACGAGTTCATTAGTAAATGCAGCCATGATCATACGAATAGTACCTACACGCACACTATCCTTAGCTATCATAGCTGGTTTAAGTGCTGATTTAATTTGTTCTTGCATAATGTATGTATTCTATCATGAGCTTGATAATTATAAAAAGAAAATACCCCAATAATGAATTATGTGGGGTCTTCTTATATAAGAAGTGGTGTATTAGACTTCTTCTAATTTTGTAACATAGAAAGCATTAGGTAATTCTGAAATACCTCCAACATAACAACGTGAACCATTGTCCATGTTTGCCATTACCTGAGGAACAGATACTACATTTGGATGGAGTAAAAGAAATTCGCTCCACCTGCCGAGATCTTTGCTGTTGTTGTCTATTGAATATTCAACAACTTCAACACTTGGTAAATTAGTACGTATCCAGTCTTTTGCTTCTTCGCAAAAATGACATTTAGGTGTTTTTCTTACAAAAATTTCAAGAAAAAGTATTCTTTCTTTTTTAAGAAGTTGTCTAAGCATAACCATTATCATTTCCTCTCGATGTAAAAAAGAACAAATATCAAAGTAACATAATGTCACTGAGTATTTATTAATAACATATTTATATACTTCTTTGCAAATTTTATGTTTGAGAAGTTTGTCATGATACACTAAAAATATATGACTTCGACAACAATCGCTATTATTATTTTCGGTGTTCTTATCGTTGTACTCCTTGTTATTATTCTTATTCGTACATATTCTTCCAAAAAAGACGACATAGACGATCAATCTTTTCTTATTCTTCAAGATCAACTTGAGCGCTTACGCAATACTGTAGAAAATAAATTAGAAAGATCGTCTTCTGATCTTCATCAGGTGCTTCATCGTCAGAATACAGAAGCAACAAGACTTATTACAGAAATTACACGTGAGCTTACTGAAGTAAAAGAAGGTAATAAACAAGTTTTTTCTATGACTGAGCAACTTCAGAATCTTGAAAAAGTGCTTACTCATCAAAAGCAGCGCGGAAATCTAGGAGAAGCATCTCTTGAACTTATTCTTTCTAATATGCTTGCACCAGGTCAATATGAAATGCAGTATTATTTTAAAAATGGAGAAGTTGTAGACGCTGTTATACATACAAAAGAAGGAATAATACCAATAGACGCAAAGTATTCACTTGATAATTATCAGCGTCTTATGAACGCAACAGATGAAGAAGATACAGCATATTATCAAAATGAATTTAAAAAAGATATACAGAAGCGTATCGACGAAACTTCAAAATACATACGACCAGAAGAAGGAACGCTCCCATTTGCATTTATGTTTATACCAGCTGAGGGTATCTATTATGACCTTCTTGTTAATCAAGTGTCACGTGGTGCTGTTAATACTCAAAATTTAATTGAATATGCATATAACAAACGTAAAGTAATTATTGTTTCTCCTACTACATTTTATGCATACTTACAGTCAGTATTGTATGGTTTTAAAGCATTTAAAATAGAAGAAAGTGCAAAACATATTGAAAAGCGTGTGGAAGAACTTGGTAAACATCTTGAAGCATTTGAAGAATATATGAAAAAACTAGGTGTTACTTTAGGTACAAGTGTTAATCATTATAATACTGCATATAAAGAGTTAAAAAAGGTAGATAAAGATGTTCTTCGTATTACAGGAGATACTATTGGTATAGAGCCAACACTTCTTGATAAGCCTAGTTTTGAAGAAGAATAACAAAAAACTGCTCTTACAAGAGCAGTTTTTATATAATGAAATTTACGTAATTAGTATTTTTTTTGCAAAAATCTTCGTACCGAATTAACAATGTCTTCTTTTTTTAAAAAGATATAAATAATACAACAAAAGATTGCTAAACCTATTAAAAAAGATAATAACCAAAGAGGCCAATTGACCTCATCGACACTTTCTAAGTACGAATACCCAGGGTACGCTTTTACTAAATATGTTTCCATTAAAACCTTTCACTGTATAAAGATCAAGTATACTTTAACACACACACTAAAATAGTCTACAACTATAAAATAATATGTCAAGACATCTTATGATTTTCCCTTGCAGAGTTTTACTAAATAGTGTATAATTTCAAAACTATGTCATTCGCAGTTATACAAACAGGGGGAAAACAATATAAAGTTGCCGTTGGTGATGAAATCGCAGTTGAGAAAATCAAAGGTGATTACAACGTTGGTGACAAAATTACTATAGAATCAGTTGTTCTTAAAGATGATGGAAAGGTTACAGAACTTGGTGCTCCGTATATCGCAGGATCTACTGTTTCTGCTACTATTACAGAATCAGGTAAATTAGACAAGGTTATGGTGGTTCGATATCGTCAGAAATCACGTTATCATAAACGTAATGGTCATCGTCAGCCGTACATGACTCTTAAAATAGACGCAATTAAGTAACAATAAAAACCGCTCATATGAGCGGTTTTTAGTTTCTTTATATATAACACTTTTTGCATTTTTGTCAATAAAATGATAGTCTAGTATCATTCGTTAGTTCTTTTATTATGTGAAAGGGTATTATGATAAGAAAAGAAATTCTTAAAAGGGTAAAACCTGTGTTACCTGCTATGTATATATTTGGTGTAACCGTAGTATCATTTTTCTACATCCTTCAAGGATTTGGATATATGTTATTATTTGGAGATTATTTTAATATCTTTCAATCAGAAGATAAAGAATTTTCTGAAACACAAAGATCAATTATAGGTTTTTTCTTAGTTTTTGGTTCTTTGTCCATGTCCACATTTTTGAATACAATTATGTATATGGCAATTAATCCATACACATTTTTTGAACGTAATACCGAAAAAAATAATTATTTAGATAGAAATAGAATAAGAATGTATTGTATATATATAGGTCTGACATATCTTTTATTAACAAAGATTGAAGAATATTATTACAGTACTTTTTCTTTTATTTTTAATCTTTTTTTAGCTGTCTGTTTATTTTGTTTTATATTTCTTGAACGTTATAAACAAGAATACATACAAAAAAAGATGTAATAGTTAAAACACCTTCACTTATGTGGAGGTGTTTTTTAATGTCTTCTTTCAAGTGCGCTTTTAAAGGTTTCTCTATCAACGTATTCGAGTTCAAGACCAGAAGAAAGCCCTCGTGCCAAATGTGACAGGGTAACGGTCTCTATACCTACTATTTGTTTGATGGTTTTTTCTACGTATTCTGTAGTAACATCCCCATAGTCTGTTACAGGAAGAGCAAAAATGACTTCTGTTATCGTTTTATTTGTTATGTCTGTATGTATGCGTGATGTCAGTTCTCGTATGCGTATAATTTCAGAAGGTTTTTCTGTAAGAGGTGGAACAAGACCTCCTAAAATAAAATATAGACCATTGTATGAGCCAGCTTTTTCTATGGCATCTAAGTCAAGTTCTTTTTCTAGTATCATTAATTGTGTAATATCACGAGATTCTGATGAACATATTGAACATAAAGGTTTTGGAAGTTCTGTATTTTTATCACCAAAAAAGCGATAACACTTTTCACATTGTCTTCCGGTAAACTTTAATTCTTCAAGAGTTTTAATAAGTTGCTCTTTATAGTGTGAGTGTTCACGTAGAAGAAAGTATACAAAACGTTTAGCTTGCTTTGGTCCTATTCCAGGGAAACGCATAAAAAGCTCAGTGAGACGATCTGTAGGATTCATAGAGTTAATTTGTTAAGTATAACAAATTAACAGTTCTTAGCTATTAGCTGATAGTTTTTAGCTAAATACATACTGACGACATAGAAATAAGTAAAAAAAACAGAAAAACAAAAACCGCAACGCAGTTTTTGCGTGGCGGTTGGTTTAGTGAACGCAATACTCACGAATGAGTTCCTTACGTGTAGATGTTTTAAGACCACGAAGAGGAATCTTGCGAATCAGTTCTTGTTCTTCGCAAAACTTTCTTTTATTCTTTGCTTGTTCTTCAGCAAGATCTGTAAGATAGGATTCTCGCCAGTAATCGAAATCAGTATACCCTTGAAGTTGACAGTCATCATCTAAAGGTATAAAAGTATCAAATTCATATGAATATTGACCAGGGAACAATCTGTCATCTGAGTCATATCTGTACAAATCCCAGTTTGGGTCTCCTGCTTCAAACCATAGATCCTCCATTCTTTCGAGTTTGTGGAACAGCTTTGCTTCGTTATTGTTAAGCTCACGCCATCCGCGTTCCATAGCAAGACAAAGGTAATCGTCGGTCATCCGATCGAATTTACTATCTCTTATCTCCATCATCCAGTCAAGGAAACGGTCATCTTCACCGAAATCTTCAAAGTCAAAGATGTGAAAGTGCGATTCAAGTTCTTGACTTAAATGGTAATTAAATTCCATCCGGTCGATTTCTTCATTGCTTGGTGCCGTAAGGTACGGCAGGGTTGCGACGAATTTTTTCGAACCAGAAACTTTACGATTTTTAGCCATTTTTATCTCCAAAAGTTGTTGAAAAGTACAGAAATCTTTAGTGAAATGAACAATATTCAATTCAAAAAGCAGAATTATAGTATACACTAAATATAGAAAAAGTCAAGTAAAATTGAATTGAAAAGTATTATTAAATATGAAAAACAAAAACCGCTAATGCAGTTTTTGTCTAGCGGTCTATCAGTATGCAGTTTGTAGCGGTCCATCTTGCCAACATGTTTCCTCGAGATATTCTTTCTCAGGTGCAGATATTGGATCAGGATTCAGCCATGAATAGCGAGCGGGTATCACAGCCCAGGTTAATCTTGGTCGTGAGTCCCACCAGTCTACAGCAAAACGAAGATCAGTCTTTTCCTGTAAAACTTGACGTAGTTTAGCACCAAGATATAACTCAGGGGATTCAGTCTGGTCTTTTAGGTGTAGTGCAACAAGCAGTGATCCGCTTGTCTTACATGTTTTGCATTCACGGTAGTTTTCAAGGTATCCATTACCGTTACAGTCAATACATCTATCGTAATATAGTTCCCATGCAACCTCATCATCATGATCATCAAAATAATCATCATACAGACCATCGATACCCCAAGGGCCCATTACAACAAGTGCGGTCAAGGTCTCAGAAACTTCACGTGAACTTGGTTTAAAGCGGTTTGCTTTCATTTTATCTCCAAAAGTTGTTTAAAAGTACAGAAATCTTTAGTGAAATGAACAAAATTCAATTCAAAAAGCAGAATTATATTATACACTAAATATAGAAAAAGTCAAGTAAAATAGTAAAAAAGTCTTTTAAAATAATGAAAACAAAGCAATAAAGAAGATTTTGCTTGAGTTGCTTTATATTGTATTTCACAGACTCAAGTTTTTCATTTTAAAAGTTTCTCGGAGACTGACGAGTCGAGAGGGAGCGAATTGCGAAGCCGAGCAATTACGCGACTTTTAAAATGGAAAACTAAAAAGAAAACAAGAATTGATGTAAGGAAGAGTTTGATATTTAAACAGAGAAAATTTCTATATTTCAAAAAATAAGAATATAAAATATTTTATACAGAATACGGACCTGGATTCCATATCAAGCCTGGAATGATAAATACAAAGAGCGAAACCGAAGGTTTCGCTCTTTGTATTTTTAGTTACAGTCTACCCAGTAGATAATTCTACTGAATCACATGCTAATCACTAAAAGCTCTTTAGAAGTCCTGTATATTTACACTAACATTCGGCATAGAAAAATCTCCAAACTCTGATTTCTCAACAGAAACGAACGAGGTCTTCTTGTCATCAAAGTATAGTTCTACCATACCAGTTGGTCCATTACGGTGTTTTTCAATTAAAATTTCTACAATGTTTTTACGTTCAGTTCCTTCAGTTCCATATTTGTCTTCACGATGTATGAACATAACCACGTCCGCATCTTGCTCGATAGATCCAGAGTCACGAAGGTCAGAGAGTCTTGGTTTTCCTCCACGAGATTCAACGGCACGAGATAACTGTGACAGTGCTATAACCGGAGCGTTAAATTCCTTTGCGAGCGCTTTAAGAGAGCGAGAAATTTCTGTTACTTGATTCACCATGTTGTCATAGCTTTTAGACGTTCCCATAAGCTGGAGGTAGTCCACGATAATAAGTCCAATAGGTTTATCTGTATTGAGTCGACGAAGTGTACTACGCATGTTAAGAATAGTATTAGCAGCTTTGTCATCTACAAAGATTGGTGCACGCATGAGTTCGTGCATACCTTGTTGAAGACGTTCGAACTCTTCATCGAGTGAAAGTTTTGCTGTACGAAGTTTCCAGCTATCAACTTGTGATTGAGCTGAGAGCATACGATCAACAAGTTGTTCTTTACTCATTTCCAGAGAAAAAATTGCAACAGGTATACCATGTTTTACTGCAGCATTACGAGCAAAATCTAGTGCTAACGATGTCTTTCCAACAGAAGGTCGTGCAGCTAGAATAATAAGATCTGATGGTTGAAAACCAGATAGTTTGTGGTCAAGGTCTTTGAAACCAGAAGGTGTTCCACGCATACCACCTTCTTTTTCTGACATTTTTTCAATACGGGACCATGTTTCATCAATAAGTTCATTAAAGCCTATTAGTCTATCAGATGTACCTCCTTTTGTTGTAATCTCGTATATACTTTTTTCTGATTCTTCTAAAATTGATTCAAGAGAGTCTGTTTCTTCATAAGCAATTTCACCTATGTGTGTTGTTGCTTCTATGAGTTTACGAAGTAGCTCTTTTTTTCTAACTATCTGTGCATAGTATTTTACATTAGATGCAGACCCAACAAGACCAAGAAGATCTGAAAGGTATGAAGCACCACCTATTTGATCAAATTCTTTTCGTTCACGAAGCGCAGCACTTACTGTAAGTATATCTACAGGTTCTTTTCTGTTTACAAGGTCTTCTATAACTTCGTAAATGATTTGATGCTTTGCTGCATAGAAACTTTGAGAATTAACAACATCTGCTATGTCAAACATAGCATCAGAAGAAAGAAGAAGTGAGCCTAGTAACGCTTTTTCTGATTCTAAATCTTGTGGAGGTATACGTGGACCACGGAGAGGGTCTTCTGTAGGTTTACGATCGTAACTTTCATAGTTTCCACCATATTTACTTCTTCCTTTATATTTTTGTTTTGAAGATGATGATAATTGGTCAAGTGGAATCATAATAGAATTAAGTGTACACGAGTAGGTACCACTTGCACAAAAGAAATATATATTGTGTTACTTATAAAATCTGTGGATACTGTGGATAACGAATTAAATACGTTCTAATTCTTGCTCGTTACCATTGTCTTGTATAGAAAAACCTAAACTAGCTATTTCATCACGTAATCTATCTGACTCAGTATAGTTTTTTGCATTTCTAGCGAGGGTTCTCATTTCGAGTAGTTTCTTCACTTCTTCTGGTATTTCTATTATTTCTTTTTTTGCTTCTTGTATACCAAGACCAAGCACTGAATCAAAAGAAAGTAATGTCGTATATATATCAGCAGATGACGCTGTATCATCTTTAAGCATTGTCCAAATAAGAGCAATTGCTTTTGGTGTATTAAGATCATCTGCTAGAACTTCATTAAATTTTTCTTTATATGTTTCTAAGATTGTTCCTGTTTCTTTGTTGTGTTCTATTGACCATGCAATTAGCTTGTTGTACGCATTGCTAGATGCTTCGAGACTTTCGAAAGAAAAATCTATTTCTGATCTATAGTGAGCTGTAAGAACGTAATATCTAAATAGAAGAGGAGAGTATCCTTTAGCTGATAACGTATCTAATCGTAAAAAGTCTTCATTAGATTTTGACATTTTACCTTGTTTATCGTTCAAAAAATTAACATGCATCCAATAGTTTACGTATGTTTCTCCTGTAACAGATTCGCTTTGAGCTATTTCATTTGTATGGTGTACTGGTATGTGATCTATTCCTCCTGTATGTATATCAAAATGATTACCAAGATATTTCATTGACATTGCTGAACATTCAATATGCCATCCTGGAAACCCTTTTCCCCAAGGGCTTTCCCATTCCATATGTCTTGTTTCATTATGTGGTGAAAATTTCCAAAGAGCAAAGTCTGTTATATTTCTTTTTTCTGTGTTTTCTTCTACACGTGCACCACTTTTTAAACCTTCTATATCAAGATGTGCAAAATCTGCATACGCTTTGAATGTTGATGTATCAAAATAGACACCATCAGAGATAGTGTATGTATGTCCAGATATTTCAAGCGCTGAAATAAGAGCTATTTGTTCTCGTATATGATCTGTTGCACGAGGAAATGTATATGCGTTAGTTGGTATAGAAAGACTTTCCAGATCTTTCAAAAAAGCATCTGTATACATTTTTGCAATTTCCCAAGCATTTTTACCTTCACGTATAGCACCTTTTTCTAATTTATCTTGGCCATCATCACCGTCACCAACCATATGACCAACATCTGTTATGTTAATGATGTGTGTTACGTTGTATCTATTGTAGATAAACATTCTGCGAAGTGTATCTGCAATAATATATGCACGTAAATTGCCTATATGAGCATAGTGGTATACAGTTGGTCCGCAAGAGTATATACCAACAGAATTTGGTATAATAGGAATGAATTCCTCAACTGATTTTGATTTTGTGTTATAAAGTTTTATTGCTGTAGAGCTCATAGGTATCTATATATTACTTATTCCTTTCATTCTAGCACATATACGATGTATACTAAGAAACATATGTCTACAATGAACAATTTTTCAGATGGTGTACTGCCTCATCATTTTTCTAAGAAAATGGCTATTAAGAGTATTGCAATAGGTTCTTTTATTTTTGCATTATTTGCGCTTGGTTTTTTGATTGGAAATGCTACAGCTAATAAAACCTATGCTTCAAATATTACTGTAACAGCGCTTGATGGCGGTGACCTTTTTTCTAAAGTTAAGAGTACTGTTTCAGATAAATTTATTTTTTGGAAATCTTCCTCAACTCTTCCTACTGCAAAAGAACTTGAATATGGCATGATATCAGGATACGTTGCTAGTTATAAAGATCCATACACTGTCTTCTTTCCACCAAAAGAAGCTAAAAGTTTTGCTGAAAATGTTAAGGGTTCATTCGGAGGTGTTGGTATGAATGTTGGAATGAAAGATGGAAACATTGTTGTTATTGCTCCTCTAAAAGATAGTCCTGCCATGAAAGCTGGTATTAAAGCGGGTGATATTATTACAGCTGTAGATGGAAAAAACATGCTAGGTATGCAGTCAGATGAAGCTGTCTCTCTTATACGTGGTGAATTAAATACTTCAGTAAAAATAACAGTACTTCATGTTGGTGATAAAGAAGTTACAGATATTACTATTGTCCGTAAAGAAATAAAAATACCAACACTCGATACTGAAAAGAAAAACGGAGTATTCGTTATTCATTTGTATAATTTTTCTGCAGAGTCACCAGAATTATTTAAGAATGCTCTTATTGAATTTGTTAATTCAAAATTGCGCTACCTTGTGGTAGATCTTCGTGGTAATCCAGGTGGATATCTAGAAGCTGCTGTTAATATGTCTAGTTATTTCTTAAAAGATGGACAGGTTGTAGTTAGTGAAAGACAGGGTAAAAATGAAACAGTTGTCAATCATAGAAGTTCGGGTATTACTGGTCTTCCTTCTGGTATTAAAATGGTGGTAATGGTAGATGGAGGTTCTGCATCTGCATCAGAAATTTTGGCTGGAGCATTGAAAGATCATGGTATAGCAAAAGTTGTTGGAATAAAATCTTTTGGTAAGGGGTCTGTTCAAGAACTTATTAATTTTGATGATGGCTCATCTCTTAAAGTAACTATTGCTAAATGGTATACACCAAACGGTGTTAATATTTCTGAAAGTGGTATTAAGCCAGACATAGAAGTTGCTGTGGCTACAACAACACCAAAAGGATTTAAAGGGGTATATGATGCACAGCTTGAAAAAGCTATTGCTGTAGTAAAAAGTATCAAATAATAACTTTTAAACAATAAGAAAAAAGAGTGAACGCGAAGCGTCCACTCTTTTTGTATTAGTTAGAAAAAGACAAGACCGCTGATGAGGCGGTCTTTAAGAAACGATCTGGTGCTTGTTCTTGCTTGGGTTGTTACAGGGAGTTGAACAAGTCTTCAACCATCGTTTAACTCATGTATAAGTTTAAACATACTTTTAAATAGTGTTCAAGGGTTTCTGTATAGTAGAGAAAAGGGCGACATGCTTCGCATGTCGCCCTTTAGCATCAATCTTCATTTACGTATTTTGATACACAGCTAAAAGATTGGATTTTGTTTTAAGTGCATAAGGAGCTATTCTATGCTTGCCATAGGCAGCAAAGATAGACTTTGACATGTTTTTTTGTATCCATGCTTTTGTCATATTTTTTGCTGGCTCTGGCGCATGATGTGCTGCTGCTATATACATCACTATCTCGTCTTGGTAGTTACCGTGCTTCTCTTTTAAGATTGTTACACCTTTAGGAGAAAGCGAGGCGACAAGGCGGGAGAGATTATGTACCGCAAAATAAAATGCGGCGGTATGATGCTCGTGTCCCTTTAATTTCACGACTGAATCAGCTATCTTGTCACCACCTTCTTTTACAAAAGCGTTGACAATAGATGCTCCATCAGTAGATTGATTATCTTTTCTAACAGCATACATAGTAAACTGATAGAATCCGATCGAAGTGAGGCCATCACCGAGTGCTGGAATGTTATAAACAAATTCAGCGCCTGCGTTCTGCAGAAGCACATCCATATACTCGACGTTCAGTCTTCCTTCGGAAGAAGGGAGGAGTTCTGTCATGCCATAGGCAATCAAATCTTTTCCTTGTAGATTAGAAATGACTGCTTTGTTGACCTGACATTTTTCTTGTGTAAGTTTGTAATGCTTACACAATTTATTCCAATCAAGAGATTTTTTTCCAGAAGCAACTTTTTGGTTTGCGACTGAAACAAAATTCTTGAAGCTCATCTTTTTTCTATCCGAGATGAGGTAGTTCTCGTAAAGTTCTGGTACCTTACTTAGTACTGTTTCTGTACTCTCCTTACACACTCCTTTTTTGTTACACTTTTCAAAGTTTATTTTTTGTTCAAATAACTTTGAAAGATTTTCATCGAAAGAAATATCTGTATGAGGTGGTACAGACCCATTAGGAAGACCAAGGTATTTTGCATACAGGTCTCCTAGTTTTCTGCCAGCAAGTGGACCAAGGTTGATAGTTTTTTTATCACCAGCCTTTTCCTCTTTTGCAGTCTTCAGAGCTTCCAGAGAGGCATTTTTACGATCCTCACGGGTTGTAGGTATTACTGCAATAGATTTCTCAATTACTTTCTTTTCGTATGCTTGTTGTTCTTTTTCAGAACAGCCAAACATTCCAATAATAGAAAGCAACATAATGAAAAAATTCATCTTATCTCCAGTTTTAAATTAAAAAGAACAGGGTAGTTTTTATATAAAAACTAGTATTACATTATAGCACATTTTAGTATAAAAGTCAAGTAAATTATCATTTGTTTATAAGGCTTTTTTGCTGTATTATAGAATATATGAAAGTAATACTCTTAAAAGATATATCAAAAATTGGCAAACGTGGTGATGTAAAAGAAGTGGCAGATGGATATGCTATTAATGTTCTTATTAAAAAAGAGATGGCACTTCGTGCTACACCTCAGGAACTGATGAAGTGGAAACAAAAAGCCGATTCTCAAGATCATAAAAAAGCACTTGCGACAAATACATTTGTACAACTCATAGACGCTATTCGTAATGAAAAAGTTGTGATAACTGGAAAAAAAGCAGATCAAAAAGGACAGCTTTTTGCTGCTGTGCATGAAAATGATATAGTAGATGCTATTTTTGCCGTAACTAAATTATCTGTTGACCCGAAGCAGATACTTATAACTGGTCATATTAAATCTATTGGTGTACATACTCTAGAAATAAAACAAGGAGACAAAAAAGAAAAAATTACTATTGAGATAAAATAAGTATGTTTTCCAAAAAACTTTCTGAGTTGCTTAGTTTTTCGAAGGTTGTTAATGCTTTACAGGGTGTAGAAAGAGTTGTTCGAATTCCAGAAACCGAAAGAAGAGAAAATGATGTAGAACATAGTTATCATTTAGCTATGCTTGCATGGTATGTTGCTGATTCAAATGGACTTTCGTTTGATAGAAATCTTCTTCTTAGATATGCACTTATTCATGATTTTGTTGAAGTATATGCTGGTGACACATATATTTATTCCACAAATAAAGAGCATCACGATACGAAGAAGGAAAGAGAAGAGCTTGCTCGTATTCGTTTAGAAAATGAATTTCCTGAATTTAGCGAATTACACAGCACTATTTTAGAATATGAAATGCAGGAAAATAATGAGAGTAAATTTATTTATGTTCTAGATAAACTTCATCCAGTATTTCAAATATATTTGGATGGAGGCAGAGACTGGAAGAAACATCAAGTAACATTAGAAATGCTTATCGGTAAAAAAGAAAATAAAGCAAAAATGTCACCAGAGCTTCTTCCTTATTGGAATGAACTACTTAGTATTCTTCGTGCTAAGGAGAAAGATCTTTTTCCAGAAGAAAAATAGGGTAGTGAGATTATTCAGTTCCAATGATTATTCGTAATTGATAATAAACCCTCGTAACTTTTTATTTGCTTCTAAACTATTTGCTATCTCTTTTGCATCTAATGTACCATACAACATAAATACTTGTTTTGTTGCTTTTGTAATAACTGTCATCTGTACCATAGAAGAGGTAGAGACAATTTTGATGGACTGATTTCGTGCACCGATTCCTGCTTCAATAAAACCATTTTGTATACGTATATTTGGAAAAGATGTGGTAAGTGTATCAAGAATAATTCTAGCACCTGTAATAATTGTTGTGTGTGTGCCAGCCTTGCTTTTACCATCAAAATGTTTTTGTCTAGCCATGAGTAAATGAGATAGTTAAAAGCGACACCGTAAGGTGTCGCTTGTAACTGTTATGCCTTTGGTTCGACATTAGCTAGCTTCTTTCTTTTTATTGTTCCGTCTAAATGTTTCATACGACGTTCAGAAAAAGATACTTTTCCTTCTACAAGAGCGAATAGTGTATGATCACGTCCAAGTCCAACATTTTTTCCTGGCATGATTTTTGTACCACGCTGACGAACAATAATTGCTCCAGCTGATGCTGTTTCTCCGGCGTAAAGCTTGGTACCTAGGTACTTTGGCTTACTGTCTGTTAGGTTTTTTGCCGAACCTGCGGCTTTTCTTGTTGCCATAGCGTATACTTAATAAATATTATATGGGTAGCAGTATACAAGATTATTTAAAAAAAATCAATAGCAAGCTAACTTGGCTTGATTGTGTAAGTCTTTTAGTTACAATGCTTTTTATTATGATTTGTGTGGTATTTTTAATCATAAAGAAAAAAAGTTCAAATATTCCCGTTTCGTATATAGTAGGTAAACCACTTGTTTCAACTGTTGTTGACGCGCAAGATATTCGTCCTTTTGGAAGTAAACATGGTACAACATATACTTTTTACTGGTGTAAAAAACAAGAAATGATACGTGAATATAATAAAATTTATTTTAATAACGAAGAAGAAGCAAAGAAAACAGGTAGAACACTTTCAAAATTTTGTCAAAAATAATCAAAAAAAAGACCCCAGCACACATTAATGCTGGGGTTTAGAGTATTTGGTGAATCGGACACCCGACACTTTTCATACTCTACGTAAAGAAATTATTCAGAGGGTGGGAGGTGAAAATCTCTGAAACGTCTACGCACGTAATATTGTAACACATTTATTTAAGTTGTCTATTCCATACAAAATAATGTGTATTTATCCACACTATTTTTTTGTAAAAGTCTATATACTGTATATATGGCAAAAGAAGAAAAATATCATAAAAAAGAACAAAAGAAACCAAAGAAAGTTGTTACTAAATAATGTGTAGTAGAAAACCCCATCGACGTAGTCGATGGGGTTTTGTTTTGAAGGTATACCTCCTGCTAATTATTGTGTTTTAATCCTATGTATCCTGTATATATTACAAGTGCTGATATGGGTATCATCGGAATAACCAGCATTGAAGCTAAGATATTTGTAGTGACGCCATCTTCTGAATATATACGTAGCAGAATTATGCTTGCGTATAATGATGTGCATATATTTGTTAGTCCATAACAAGTGGTTATCCAAGTTATTTGAGCTGGGTATTTTGTTATCCAGCGTAGCGTTGTCAGTATGACAATGCAAGGTGAGACAAACAAAATCAAAACAAATGAATGTATTACAAACCAAGATGCAGGGATGATTCCCCACCTAAAGAATAGTATAGGTATAATACCTATACTAAATAAACAAGTAAGAAGAGATGATACGGGGTGTATATACTCTTTTTTTAAAATATTTTTCAATGAAATCTCCTAATAGAATATATAAAAACAAAGATCCTATATTTATATTATACACTATTTATGTGTAATTGTCAATATTTACATATTTTAAATAATATTTTATTTAAATATACGATTATTCGCTTAGTACCTCTGTAATTTGCTATACTTATAAGTATATGATGTTTACTCCACGTATTAATGAGGCTATTAAGCTTTCGTGCCATCTTCACCGAAACCAGACAAGAAAAGATTTTTATAATACACCATATGTGAGTCATCTTTTTTCTGTTGGTATGATTTTGTCTTCTGTGACCAATGATGAAGAAATTATGATAGCAGGTCTTATGCATGATTCCTTGGAAGATGTACCAGACTACTCATATGACATGCTTGTAAAAGATTGTGGTAAAAGAGTTGCAGATATCGTAACACACGTAACAGAGCCACTTGATGCTAACAAAAGAGAAGATGAACAGCTTCCGTGGCTTGAAAGAAAAGAAGCATATTTACATGTGCTTAGAAATGGAGAAAAAGAAAGCGCAATGGTAAGTGCGGCAGATAAAATACATAATACTGAAAGTTTTCTTTTTGATGTAGCAAAAGAAGGTGATGTTTTTCTTTCTCGTTTTCATTCAAGTCTTCGTAATAAGCTTTGGTTTCATGAAGAAGTTCTTGCTATTGTGAGTCAAAAATTAGGCAATGATAATCCTCTTGTTACAAGACTTGTGTTATGCACAGAAGAATTTAGAAAATTGTGCGAAAATAGATAGCTAGTCTAGATATTGTATGATTCAAACTTATATTTCTATTATTTTTTCTCTGTTTATTATTGAAGTTCTTCTTTCGGTAGATAACGCACTTGTGAATGCAACACTCGCTGAGTCACTTCCAGAAGAAAAGAGAAAGAAGGCACTTCGTATTGGTATTCTTTTGGGTGCATTCTTTCGAGTTGTTGCACTTTTCCTTGC
The DNA here is from genome assembly GCA_018063165.1 of Minisyncoccota bacterium. GTDB lineage: Bacteria > Patescibacteriota > Minisyncoccia > Phycocordibacterales > UBA5272 > UBA11704. The sequence goes on from JAGOQU010000001.1 coordinate 171,930, forward strand.
AGCACTTATTATTCAAAACATTTGGCTTAAGATAGCGGGAGGTCTCTATCTCGTCTATTTGGCAATTAACCATCTTGGGCGAGTTGTTTCTGAAGACGGTAAAGAAATTAAAGCAAAGACGACATATAGGGGAGTTATCTTGCAAATCGCTCTAGCGGATATTGTGTTTAGTCTCGATAATGTAATCTCTGCTGTAAGCTTTTCAGAAAATATTTATATTGTGATGCTTGGAGTTGGTATAGGTGTTATCTCAATGCTCTTTATCACACCAATACTTTCGAGGCTTATACATAAGTATAATGGGATGCCTCAAGCTGCGTATACAATAGTGGGTGTTGTTGGTGTAACTCTTCTTATAGAAACGTTTATGCATATTCATATTTCTGAATTTAGTAAATTTGTAACTGTTTTTTCTATAGCGTTGTTTACCGTATGGTATGAACACAGTTTTATTGTTAGACGTATTTCTAATCCTGTTCTTAAAAGTTTGCAGTATATTATCGCAATTCCTGTTGATATTGTATATGCTATTAAAAGTGTATTGGTTAGAGTATTTGAAAAGGTTAGATAAAAAAAGAAAAGTGCGAAACCGAAAGGTTTCGCACTTTTTACATTCTTTGAAGTGTCATATATTTCATTTCTTTTTCTTGTACCTTTTTTTCTTTTTCGTGTGGAGGGAGAGATGTTGTGCAAAGAAGATATTCAATTAGAACTGACAAAAATATCAACATTGAAAAACAAAGAAAATTAAACAAAAAAATTAACTCAATAAGATTTGTTTCATTTTTACTGCCAAGAAATATAAAGAAAGGAAGAGAAAGTATACAAAGAAAACTAACTAAAATTAGTATAATTCTAGGCTCTTTCCTATTTTTTATTTCAGCTGGAAGTATTCCGAGCGGCTGGTTTCTTTTCGAAATCATTTCCCATATCATGAGGTTTAAGGTGCATGTAGTCATAAAAACTAAATTTATGATTGCACTTATAAAATTACTTTCAAGTATAAATCTTGTTGTTCCTACGAGAAAGAAAACAAGTAATCCTACCCTTATAAGTGATAAGCAAAAGTTAGTCAAGTCTTTCCTAGTTATTTTTGTATAGAGTTCAAATTGCCTTACAGACCATTGTGTCATGTTAATAAGTCCTGTATCGATTGTAGAGAACATGCTAATTCCTTTATATTTGAATAAATATTGTTGAAAATCTAAGAGTAGACTACATTAACATCCGTCTTTCGTCAACAAGGTGTAAGATATTTTTTGATAAAAGAAAAGTGCGAAACCGAAAGGTTTCGCACTTTTTACATTCTTTGAAGTGTCATATATTTTATTTCTTTTTCTTGTACCTTTTTTTCTTTTTCGTGTGGAGGTAGAGATCTGGCACACAAAAAATATTCAACCATTATGGTAAGAAATAATTGAAAAACAATACATACGCTATTTTTATATATATCATGTTCAACAAGAAAAAGGAGATACAAAAAGAAAATATTAATAGGAAAGGAAAAGAGCCAAATAAGTCTGATATCTTTTCTTGAAATAATTACCTTCGGTAAAGTACTTTCTTGTTTTTGTTTTTTTATTATCTTGTATTGTTGATTACTAAGTATAAAAGTAAGCACACAATACATAATAAGATTAAAGAAAGCCGCTAAGCGTTGTAAAATAATATCTTGATTGTTGTAGACTAAAAATACAATAGAAATAATACTAACTATTTTTAGAAAAGTGGTACAAATATAAATAAGTTTTTTCTTAGTTATTGATGTATGTATTTCTAGTGTATGTAGTATTTTTTCACTAATTTCTATTAATGCAGGATCAATTACAGAGAACATAAAAACCTTTCTATGAAATTATTTCACACAAAATCTATATCTAACTTACAGTAACATGTATATTTAGTCAATATAACGTATACTTAGATGTATATTACTTGTATGAATAAAAATAGCAAAGCACACAATATATTATTTGAAGATCGTTATAAAGCCTTAAATAAAGCTCAAAAGAAAGCAGTTGATACTATAGATGGACCGGTTATGGTGATAGCAGGTCCTGGGTCAGGTAAAACGGAACTTCTTTCTCTCCGTATTGGAAATATTTTAAAAGCTGGCACTGCACGAGCGTCATCGATTCTCTGTCTTACATTTACAGAAACTGCCGCACGTAACATGAGAGAGCGACTTGAGAAACTTATAGGAGCAGATGCATACCGTGTTGCTATTTATACATTTCATGGTTTCTGTACAGATATCATTGGTAGATATCCAGAATATTTTTTTAATGCGACACATTTTAGGCCGGCAAGTGATCTGGCACAGAGTGAAATTTTGGAAAAGATATTTGAGAGACTTCCATATAAACATGTGCTTGGAGGTTTTCATCCTGAGCGGGGGTATTCATATCTGAAAGAGTGTCAATCAAAAATAAAAGATATAAAAAAAGGAGGGCTAACACCAAGTAGGTTTAAGGAAATAATACAAGAAAACGCACTTGTATATCCAATGCTTAATAAAATTCTTGCAGATAATTTACCTGATCGTGTCGGGAAGGATTCATACAATTCTTTTGTAACAATGAGAGACCTTTTCATACAGTCGGAAACATCACTCGGTGCGAGGTATGCTATTTCGATAGGTAGAGCGCTCGAGGCAGTAGACCAGACCGAAAAGAATACTCCGCTGTCTGCATGGAAAAGTGAGAACACAACAAAAGATGAAGCAGGTAACAGAGTGCTCAAAGATTTTTTACTTACAGAAAAATTACTTGCTCTTGGTGATGTATATGAGATGTATCAGGTTGCTCTCCATCAGAATGGGTATTTTGATTATGAAGATATGATACTTCAAGTGGTTGAAGCACTCACTAAACATATTTCTCTTCGTACTGAGTTAGAAGAAATGTATCAGTATATTATGGTTGATGAATTTCAAGATACGAACAACGCTCAGCTTTCACTTGTAAAAGCAATATCAAGTAATCCAGTTCATGAAGGAAAACCTAATGTATGTGTGGTGGGTGATGACGATCAAGCAATTTATAAATTTCAAGGTGCAGAAATTTCTAATATTCTTTCTTTTAAAAAATTATATGATGATGTAGAAGTTATTGTTCTTACTGAGAATTATCGTTCCACACAAAAGATTCTTGATTTTGCTCGAGCTATTGTTGTCCAGGGTTTTGAGCGTTTAGAGACACGTGAAAAGATTAGTAAAAATCTTACAGCAAAAAATAATACATTACATGATGGTGATATTTATACGCTTTCATTTCCATCTCCTGAAGAAGAGTATGCGTATATAGCAGGAGAAGTGGCTACGTTGCTTAAAAATAAAGTAGAAGCAAAAGAGATAGCATTAATAGCACGTGAACATAAACAACTTATTTTACTTCTTCCGTATCTTGATAAATTAGATATTCCGTATATATATACTCGTAAAGAAAACGTGTTTGATGAACAACATGTAAAAGAACTTATAACTCTTTGTCGTTTCCTTGCTACTATCGGTGACACAAAATATGAACGTGATGATTTGTTACCAAGTATTCTTGCGTTTCCATTTTGGGGACTTGATCGTATTTCTATTTGGAGAATTGCCGAGCAAGCTAAACGAGAAAATGTTTCTTGGCTTTCAGCTATGGAACAATCAAGCGATAAAAATATTGCTGAACTCGCAAAGTTTTTAATCGAACTGGGGATAGCATCTCAAACAACACCACTTGAAATTATTTTAGACACTCTTATTGGAAGTAAAGATATTCCTCTTACTAGTGAATCACCTGATGACGACGCTTCTTTTTTGCGTGAAAATATTACCCTTACAACAGAGTTCACATCACCATACAAAGCTTTTTATTTTGGTAAAAGTGCGCTTAAAGAAAATGCGAGTTCGTATATACATTTTCTTTCGTCACTTAGAGTTTTTATGCGAGCACTTCGTGAGTATAAAGAAGGGGAGTCTCTTAGGGCACATGATGTAGGAGATTTTGTTGATATGCATGTATCATATTCAATACCGCTTATTAACGAAACTTCATTTGCACATAATGAAAATTCTATTCAATTACTTACTTCACATGGTGCAAAAGGTCTTGAGTTTGAATATGTTTTTGTGGTGGCTGTAAATGATGCTGTTTGGGCTGGAAGTAAAAAAGGTAGTAAGCTTTCATTTCCTGAGAATTTACCGTTAACCGGAGCGGGTGACAATGAAGATGATTTCATTAGACTCTTTTATGTAGCGCTCACACGTGCACGACATACTATATATATTACACATCATAAAAGTCCTCTTAGATTTTTACAAACAAGTGAATTACCAGAAACAAAAAATGAATACGCTGAAGTAGCTTCTTCGGAACTTTTGGCTCATGGACTTTCTGTATATCAAGCTCCACCATTTGCAAAAGATGAAAGAGCTCTTCTTGAAAAAGTTGTAGAAGGATATATGCTTTCACCAACACATTTAAATAATTTTTTAAATATTATAGATGGTGGACCAATGATGTTTCTTGAACAAAATCTTCTTCGTTTTCCTCAAGCAAAAACAGCAAGTAGTGTTTATGGAACTGCTATACATAAAGCACTTGAGGATGCACATGTTATGGTGCGTAAAGATGGAAAGCTTCCAAAAGTAGAAGCGCTTATAGGTATATTTGCTAAAGAATTAAAGTATGGAAGATTACAAGATTTTGAAGAAGATAAATTACGTAATCGTGGTGAAAAAGTTCTCAGAACATATTATGAATTAAAAAAAGATGAAATCAAAAAAGGGTCTTTAGTAGAAATTAATTTTTCAAAACAATCTGTTATGGTAGATGGTGCGTTGCTCACTGGTAAAATAGATAAAGTTATAGAAGATGAGGATAAAAATTGGATTGTGGTTGATTTAAAAACTGGTAAAGGGTTCAGTGAGTGGAATGAGAAGGGGCAGAGTGCTTATGATGAAATTAAATTACATCATTATAAATATCAACTTATGATGTATAAAATACTTGTTGATAACTCACGTGATTATAGTGTACACACAGTAACTTCTGGTGTACTTGAATTTGTTGAAGAAGAAGTTGAACAGAAGATACAAGAACTCTCTCTTATTTTTTCTGGTCATGATATAGATCATGAACTTCCTCGTTTTAAAAAACTTATCGTATCTGTATATAAAAAAATTGCTACACTTGATTTTCCAGATACAGAAAAATATGAAAAAACGTTAGAAGGTATTAAAGAGTTTGAAGAAGATTTGATTGCTGGTGTTGTGTAAAGTAGATAATATTGACTTTATTGATTTTTCTTGTAGTATTGTGTGTGGAGTATATTGTTAACATTAATTAATGTAAGGAGACACTAATGAATGATTCTTTAAAGAATAATGCTTGTTTCCCGGTTTTTTTTGACCGTGCACAATTGGTTAAACAAAATCAACTTGGTGAGAAATACAATGCTGCTTTTATGTATGCAAAAAGTATTTTTTTAAAAGCGGGTGCTATTTGTGATTATGAAAAATATTTTTTATCTCCACAAATTGTTGAAAGGTTTTTTATTAATGATAAAAAAGTGTTAGGGTATCAATGTGTTTTTTTTGATAAATACACAGAACTCAGTTCTTTGGAAAGAGAAACATTGCAAGGATTAACTTTTAAGGAGCTTGTTGATTCTTTAGATAGACAAGTTCTTGTAAAAATTGGTCTTGTTTGGGAAAAAGGTCCAGATAAAGCTCCCACATTGACACTTTGTTCTAACACTATGGAAATCAAAGATTTAGATTTTATGAAATTTATGCTTAAACCTTTTGATTTTTATATGTAATAAAAGGAGATAAGAATGTGTATGTTCTATGGAAGAAATTTTTGGAGCGATGCTGTTGTGCAAGATGAATGTGATTTTAAAATTCACTTTCCTTTTGCTTATGAACATAAAGAGTATCTTGAACGACAAATGAAGAGTCTTTGTGATAAAAGAACTTACGATAGTATTATTCTGTCTAAAATTTTTCTTTACAAGAATTATACAGATTGTATTGTGAGGTGCTATCATCATAGTACTTTTCTGCAAAGAAAAAAGTTTGCTGAAAAACATCCAACATTTCATTTATTTTTTGGAACTTTTTTACCATCGATAGAACTTGCGTCAGTTACTATCCGGTGGGAATATGGGGTTAATCAGATTCCTGTGCTTCATACGTATGAGTTTTATTTTGATATAGAACTACAAGATTCAGTTTTAAAAGAATTGTTATCTCCAAGTGCAGCAAATGACCCTCGTTTTTCAAAAAAAATAACATGGGAATAACGTATAAACACATCATATATAACATATGATGTGTTTTTAATTTGTGTATCACCTGATATACTAAAATTTATTATGGCTGATAAATATTCTGCGGTGTGGGTATCGCATTCTTCTATGGGGGATTTTATTAAATGTCCACGTTTGTATTATTTACATAATATGTATAAAAGTGGAAAGACAGGCAGAAAAATGTCTATTGTAAGTCCTTACATGTCTTTAGGTATTGCTGTTCATGAGGTGTTAGAAGGTCTAGCAGAATATCCTGCACACGAAAGGCTTGATCGTGATTTATTTGCTTTGTATGAAGAAGCGTGGAGTAAAGTAAGTGGTAAAAAGGGTGGTTTCACTTCAACCGAAGAAGAAGAAATGTTTAAAAGCAGAGGAAAAGAAATGATTTCTAATGTTATTAATGATCCAAAATTTTTATCTAACAAATGTATAAAACTTAAACGTGACACTATGCCATGTAATTTTTATATTAGTGAAGATCATAATATTATTTTAAATGGTCTTGTGGATTGGATAGAATATTTACCAGAAACTGACTCTCTTCATATAGTTGATTTTAAAACTGGGAAACATGAAGAAAAAGAAGGGTCTCTCCAACTTCCTATTTATCTTCTTCTTTGTGACGCTCTTCAAAAAAGAAAAGTAACTAAAGCAAGTTATTGGTATTTAGATAGTGGAAAAATGGTAGAAAAAGAATTACCAGATATCGAAGTTGCTAAACGAGATGTGCTTGATACAGCAATGAAAGTAAAAGAAGCTAGACGTATTGCAAAGAAAGAAGGCGAAGAACAAGTATTTGTATGTCCTTCTGGAAAGTATGATAAGGATACTAAAGAGGGTGGTTGTGTACACTGTCGTCCATATGAGTGGATATTAACTGGAGATTCTCGTGTCGAGCCAGTTGGTATTGGTGGATTTAATCAAGATATATTTATTCTTAATAAAGAATAAATTAGTATTCTAAACGATACGTTTTATAATTTCTTTTTGTTGGTGTTATAACTTCCATGAAAGAAAATTTTTCTTGTATATCAATATTTTCTTTTACTGCTTCTGTCACAAAAATTTCTCCTGTTTTTGCAATATCTTCTCCTAGTTTACTTGCTGCATTTACTTCTTCACCGAAAACATCAGTGTCTCCTATCTTTAGTACTTTTCCGTAGCCAAGGCCTACACATAAAAGTACTTGTTCTTCTTTACTTTTCTTTTTGTTGTATATTTTGAGTGATTTTTGCATCTTGACCGAAGCATGAAGTGCTTTAGAAATATTTCTAAAAATAACTAAATAGCTATCGCCTTCAATTTTTAAAAGTATACCGTCATGATCTTCTAATATAGGAATAAGCAATCTTTGAGATTCTTGTATTGTTTGCAAAAAATGTATAATACCAAACTTTTCTACATGTCTAGAAAACCAGATAGATCTGTAAACATGACACACCATTCTTCTCCAAACAAATCCCATATTCTTTTGTCTATTTCTTTTTTATTGGTACCTTTTTGTAATCGTTCTGTAATAAGATTTTCCAATCTATCTTCCGAAGCTGAAGTGAGTATAAGTTTTTGTAAGTCATAAGGTGTGCAAGTGATATATAATATCTATATTCTAGTATTATTTTATGAAATAGTAAAAGTGTATAAAATAAAAAGGGTGATTCGCGTAGCGAATCACCATTTTGTTTATGTTTATATATTACAATACATCATTTGCATAACTTGCAAGTCTGGAACGTTCACCTGTTGGAAGTATGAGATGTCCACCATATTTCCATCCTTTGAAGCGTTCTACAACATATGTAAGACCAGAAGATCCTTCTGTCATATATGGTGCGTCAATTTGCGTTAAATTTCCAAGGAGAACCATTTTTGTACCAGGACCTGCACGCGTTACAAGTAATTTTGTTTGCTTTTGTGTCAGGTTTTGAGCTTCGTCTACTATTACAAATTTATTGAGAAATGTTCTTCCTCTCATGAAGCCTAAGGTTTTTACTGAAATCATTTCAGTGATTTCTTTTGCTTTTTCTCGTTTTTCCATTTCCCTTATTGTGTGAGAATGGTTAGATGTACTAGGTCGTTCAATTTTTTTTGTTTCACTGGTTTGGGTGTATTCAGCAAGAAACTCTAAATTGTCGTGTAATGCACCCATCCATGGATCCATCTTTTCTTTTTCTGTTCCAGGTAGGAATCCGATATCTTCACTTGTAGAAATTAATGCTCTTGTTATGATAATTTCTGAGTATATCCCTTTTCTTACTTGATCAATGCCCGCAGCTAATGCAAGGAGTGTTTTTCCTGTACCTGCAACACCAAGTAAAGTAACAATGTCAATATTTTGATCCATAAGCAGATTTGCAGCATAATTCTGCTCTCTGTTACGAGTCATAATACCAAGAATATTATTTTTAGGTATCGAATAATCAGTAATTGTTTCAAGAATTGTTACTGCGTCATCTTTATCAACAATTCGAAGATCTTTTTTAAAAGATGACTCTCTTAAATCGTAAATAAATTCATTAGGAAGTAGTGGCTTTGCAAGTTCGTGAGGTGTTTTATACTGAGTCTGTACTCCATTTTTAGAAGAGGCAAAATTATCAAGCTTGTCCCAAAATCTCTGATGAAGTGCAGTTGATCCTGGGTATAGTAAATCTATATCTTGAATTACCACGTCATTAAAATAATCCTGAACCAGAATGCCTTGAGTTTTTGCTTCAATAAACATATTGTTATCTTTGGTTACAAGAATAACTTGATATTTACCTTCAAATTTTTCAGTAAGCTTTTTGGCAACAGAAAGAATTTTTGTATCTGCTTTTGTTGTACTCTCGTCAATTTCAATATCGTTTGTCTGAAGATACAGTCTACCAGTTGCAATTTTTTGGACGCTTCCTTAAGTGGGATACCGTCTCTAATGTTCTGAGAATGTTTAGATAATTCACTTTTTAGAGTTCGAGAAAACTCTCTACTATTTCTTGCTGTATCGTCGGTACCTTTTTTGTGATTATCAAGCTCAGCGCGTACAACTGTTGGTATGTAGACATCATTATCTTCAAATTTAAAGATACAATTAGGGTCACTAAGAATAACATTTGTATCCAAGATAAACAATTTCCGAAGGGGAATGATTTTTACTTTTTTTCTTTCAACTTGAGAAAGATTTCCTTTTTTTTGAGATGACAAGTTTACTGCTTGTTGTTGTAGACGTGAACGAGTTTGCTTTCCTTCAAATACATTCCGAGTGGAATTATTTTTTGGTAACATACTTTTCTCCTTGAAGTTTGTTAAAGAACTTTAAAACCATATACAATACTGGACTTTTTTAAATATAATGCAAGTTATTTTTTTTGAATGGTAGAATGTAGTTATAATATAGTATGGGTAAAATAAAATTAGAATTTCAAAAAGAAATACTTCTTTTAAATAAAAATATAGTGTATACACATAAAAAGAGTAAAACTAGTTCTAGTATTAAACTTGCTGTGTATAAAAATGGAGATTTTATTGTTACATCGCCATTTTTTGTAACTGAATCGTCTGTCTATAATTTTATTATTGCTAAAGCATCTTGGATATTAAAAAAAATTGAGTATTTTAAAAATAAACCACAACAAGAAAGAATTATACATTCAGCTGGTGAAATTATTGCATACAAAAAACAGGCAGAAGATATTCTTTCAAAAAGATTGCTACACTTTAATGCACATTATAATTTTTCATATAATAGAGTGACTATTAAAAATGTAACTACACGATGGGGGAGTTGTTCAAGTAAAAGTAATCTTAATTTTAATTACAAGATGGCACTTTTACCAGAAGAATTAGTGGATTATATTGTTGTACATGAACTTTGTCATTTACGAGAGATGAATCATTCAAAAAAGTTTTGGCAATTGGTTGAAGAAAAAATTCCTAATCATAAAGAATTGCGAAAGCAATTAAAATTCTACCAATAGATGTAAAACATAAAAGTATCTAAATTACAATAAATATGCTATACTGTCTAGTATTATGACAGAAAAAATCTATCTATATGGTCGAAACCCTTTAAAAGAGGCACTTCTTGCAATTAAACGCGGAAAGACATCTCTTATTGAAAAACTTTTTATTACAAAACAAGCAGAAGAAGATCCTAAAATAATGAGTCTTATTCAAGCTAATAAACTTACGTATGATGTTGTAACGTATCAAGAAATTGAAAGTATGGTTGGTAAAGGAGTTGTTCATCAGGGTGTATGTGCTCTCCTTAAAGAAAGTGAGTTATATACTTCATTTGAAAAAGTTTTAGCTACAGCTAAAGCTAAAGAAGGTAATTCAGTTTTTGTGCTTCTTGATAAACTTCAGGACCCTCACAATGTTGGAGCAATTATTCGTTCATCTGTAGCTTTTGGCGCAGATGCTATCCTTCTGCCAGAGCATGATCAAGCCCTTCTTTCTGGTACAGTTATAAAAACTTCTTCTGGCATGTCTTTCGCTATTCCTGTAGTAAAAATTGGTAACACTAATACACTATTAACTAAATTAAAAGATAATGGTTTTTGGACATATGGCTTAACCGGTGAAGGTGAAACAAAATTGCAATCAGTAACATTTGATACAAATACAGTAATCGTAGTGGGAGGTGAAGGAGATGGTGTACGTACAAAGACTCTAGAATTGTGTGATTTTAGATTATCTATTGAAACAAGTGATTTGTGTGAATCACTTAATGCATCAAACGCAAGTGCTGTTGTGCTTTATGAATGGAAAAAGCAAAATTAGTTAGAGTAAAATTGGAATTATAATAAAAATACATGTCAGTACCAGAACAACAGAATAAGATATGGGATGTCGTAGTTATTGGTGGTGGTCCTGCGGGTATGATGGCTGCTGGACGTGCAGGGGAGCTCGGTAAAAAGGTTCTTCTTCTTGAAAAAAATACAGTACTTGGTAAAAAACTTTTAATTACTGGTGGTGGTAGATGTAATGTAACAAATAATAAAACAAACACACGAGAGATGCTTTCGAAGTACAAAGGAAATGATCAATTTCTTTTTTCTGCTTTTTCACAATTTGATGTTACGTCAACACTTTCTTTTTTTAATGAAAAAGGTATGCCTACAAAAGAAGAAAATGAAGGAAGAATTTTTCCTGTTTCTAATTCTTCCCAATCTGTGTACGATGTACTTTACGCTTACATGAAAAAAGGTAATGTTGAAATCAGAAAAAGTAGTATTGTTGGAGGCATAGAAAAATCAAAAGATGGTGACTCTCTTGTTATACGTACTAAGAGTGGTAATGATATACATACAAAAAAGTGTATCCTTGCAACAGGTGGAACATCTCGTCCTGAAACTGGATCAACTGGAGAAGGGTTTATGTGGCTTAAAAAATTAGGACATACTGTTACTGAAAGTAGTGCATCTTTAGTGCCAGTTGCTCTCTCTGATACATGGGTTAAAAAGATAAGTGGTCTCACATTAGATGATGTACGTCTTACTACGTATCAAAATGGGCAAAAGCAAGAAGCTTATAAAGGAAAATTATTATTTACTCATTTTGGTATAAGTGGTCCAATGGTTCTTAATATGAGTAAAGATATAGGTGAACTTTTGAAATATGGAGAGGTTACACTAAAGCTTGATCTTTTTCCTGGAAAAGATGGAAGTAAAATTAAAAATGAGTTACAAAATATTCTTGTAACAGAAAGCAATAAAAAATTAAAAAATGTTCTTGGTGTGATGATACCTTCAGCGCTAGTGACACCACTTCTTGATATAACAACTATAGATGGACAAACACCTAACCACAGTGTAAGTAGTGAAGATAGAGTAAAACTTGTTAAGTATATGAAGGAGATACCTCTTTCTGTAAAAGAATTGTTAGGAAAAGATAAAGCTATTGTTTCTTCTGGAGGAGTTGCTCTTACTGAAGTTGATTTTAAAACTATGGAATCACGTATAGTAAAAAATGTATATATAGTTGGAGATGTTCTTAATATAGATAGACCTTCTGGAGGATATAGTTTACAACTATGTTGGACGACAGGATATGTTGCAGGTACAGCAATAGGTAAAGAATAGAATTGTCGTATTAAAAATATAAAAAGTGTAGCTTATTATAGCTACACTTTCGTTAATTATTTAAAAGATATTTTCTTATCCGGCATCTATTTTTGCAATAGTTTTATCATCTTTATCCCGTATAAATGATAATGTTCCATTATCAATTTCTTTTGCACTTACTATCGCTTCTTGCAATGTGATAAAAACTTTCTTCTTCCGTATATGTTGATATATGCCTTGAACTATAAAAGGTCCTTTTTCATTAAGTTTGTCGGGTATTTCTTGTAATTGTTTACTAATATACAAGCCTTCTTTGTATGGTTTTAAAGCTAATGCATACTCTGCAATAAAATACACAAGAATAGACGAACGAAATCCATTAAATGTAAAAGGCATTTTATAAAAATGCTCATCGTTGTATTTCATAGAAGTGTCCTTATTTGAATATGATGAGTAAAGAGCTGGTATTATATTACTATTATTTTATATTTTGTCAAAGAAGATTAGACTATATAAATATGTTAGAATGATTACATGTTTAATCGTTTGTACCAAAATTTTTCTAATGATATCGGAATAGACCTGGGAACGGCGAACACCCTTGTGTATCTTCGTGGTAGAGGTATCGTCATTAATGAGCCTTCAGTTGTTGCACTTAATACAAAAACTAATCGTGTTGTGGCTGTAGGTCTTGAAGCAAAAAATATGATGGGTCGTACACCTCATCATATACGTATAGTAAGACCTCTTGTTGATGGAGTTATTTCTGACTATGAAGTAACTGAAGAAATGCTTTCTTATCTTATTAATAAAGCTAATGATTCTGTAAAAAAACTTTTTAGACCACGTGTTGTTATCGGTATTCCTGTTGGAATAACAAACGTAGAAATGCGTGCTGTGTATGATGCTGCAAAATCAGCTGGTGCACGTGAGGTATATATTGTAGAAGAACCTATGGCTGCAGCTATAGGTGTCCACATGCCTATACATGATCCTGTTGGAAGTATGATGGTGGACATTGGTGGTGGAACTACAGATATTGCTGTTATAGCTCTTTCTGGTGTTGTAAGAGCAAAGAGTTTAAAGATTGCTGGAGATAAGTTAACAGAAGATATTATTGCGTATATGCGTGATGAGTTTAAAATGCTGATTGGTGAAAAAACTGGTGAACATATAAAAATAACAATAGGTTCAGCGCTTCCTGATGAAAATGGAGAAGAATTAAGTATAAAAGGAAGAGATCTTGTTACAGGTCTTCCTCGCGAAGCTGTTATAACAGATGTTGATATTCGTGAAGCGATGTATGGTTCTATTTCTCAATTAGTTGATGCAATAAGAGAAGTTCTTGAGACTACTCCGCCAGAAGTACTTTCGGATATTATGCAAAAAGGTATGACACTTTCTGGTGGTGGAGCACTTATTAAAAATTTACCACAACTTCTCGAAATGCAGTTGAAAGTTCCTGTAACAGTAGCTGATGACCCACTTACTGCTGTTGCTCGAGGTGCTGGTATTATTTTAGAAAATGTTGGTCTTTATAAAGATGTTTTAATTCAAGATACCAATGACATATCTTTCAGGTAGAGATCAAAAAAAGAAAAAAATAATGTATATTTTTTTTCCGATAGTTTTTTTCTTTTTCTGTATTATGTATTGGGTGTATGCACGAGGTTTTTTGTACCCTTTTTTTGTCACTGTAGTTACAAAATATAGTTCAGTTAAATATTCTATTATGCATGTGCCAGATTTTTTTTCTACATACACCACCTCACGCGCATTACTCACAGAAAAAAATAAAACATATGAAATTACTATTGAAAGGCTTGAAAATGAGTTGGCAGAAAAAAATGCAAAATTAAAAGAGTTTGGTGTTATATCTGTTGATTTAGGTGATTCTTATGTATCATCTACTATAGTGATGTATCCACTTGTGGAAGATATTACTAAAATATATTCCACTATTCTTCTTTCAAAAGGTTTCAAAGACGGTGTAGAAAAAGATGCAAATGTGTATGTTCGAGGATTACAACCTGTATGTAGTATAAAAGAAGTATTTACTTCTACATCTCTTTGTGAACTTTTATCTGCTTCAGGACGAGAAGTAGAAGCTGTTATTGGAAACGAAACCTCATCATCGACAATAGCTGTTACTTTGATTGGTCGAGGAGGGGGAGCGTTTTTGGCTGATGTAGCAAGGGATACGCCGATAGTTGTAGGAGATGCAGTTTTTTTAAAAAGTGATCAATCTATGCGTATAGGTCATGTTGTAGATGTTATACATAATAATCAAGATACTTCGTGGAGGGTGTTTGTTAGAGGGGCTTATAACCCTGTTACTTCTTCTACATTTTACATAAGAAGAAAATAAAATATGTCGTACAAAACTTTGATTATTTTTTTAGCTATTTTTTTTACACTTATGTTTGATACTGTTTTAGGTACATCAAGATATCCAATTCTTACTATTATTCTTTGTGGTATAGTAAGTATATACATATATGTTTCACCTTTTATCTACACATCGCGCTAGAAAAGCAGCGTCTCATGAAATAGATCCTGAGGATGTTTTTTTAGATTCACAAAATCTTTCTTCTTTGAACATAGACCAGATGGAAGGACAATTAGAAAAACCTCTCGGTAAAAAAGTTTTTTATTTTTTTGGTATAGGTGTTTTTATTTTTTTAAGTCTATACACATATAGACTATTTAGTATGCAGATACTTAATGGAGAAGTGTATGCTGTAAAAGCAAATAATAATCATTTAAAAAAATTACCACTGTTTGCTCTTCGTGGAACTATTTCAGACAGAAATGGTGAGTTACTTGCTTGGAATACGCTTGGAAATTATATTTATAAAAATACACAGGCATCATCTTCAGAAAAAGTGTCTGTTGATGATATTCCTATGCGTGTTTATACAGAATCTGCAGGTTTTTCACATTTGTTAGGATATGTAAGTTATCCAAAGCGTGATACTAGTGGAGTTTTTTGGCAAGATGAATATATAGGTAAAGATGGTGTTGAAAAGCAGTATCAAGACGCTCTTCAAGGTGAAAAAGGAGAAAGAATTATAGCAATTAGTGCACTCCGTCAAATAGAAGCACAAAATGTTGTCGTATATCCGAAACATGGTGCCAATCTTCAGTTAAGTGTAGACAAGGAAGTTCAGGCGAAATTATATGAAAGTATTGAAAATCTTGCAAAAAAAGCACCTTTTGTGGCTGGTGCCGGTATTATTATGGATATTACCAATGGTGAAATTTTGGCTATAACAAGTTATCCAGAATACAGTAACAACATGATGACTAATGCAAAATCAAAAGAAGAGAATAAACAACTAGGTGAAGATCTTCTTGATAAGAGACGTAAATTTTTAAATAGGGCAGTGAGTGGTCTTTTTACTCCAGGGTCTACGGTTAAAACATTTGTGGCTTTAGCTGCTCTTATGGAAGGTGTGATTACCCCTGAACAAAATATTTATAGTTCTGGTAAATTGGTTATCAAAAATAAATATGGAGGACCAGATACTGTTTTTAAAGATTGGAAAGCTCATGGATATGTTGACATGAGAAAAGCGATAGAGCAATCTTCTGATGAATATTTTTATCAAGTAGGTGGTGGTTATAAAGATCAGAAAGGTATTGGTATTGAAAAAATAAATAAATACGGAAAGATGTTTGGTTTTGGTACAACTACGGGTATTGATTTACCTGGAGAGGAATATGGTGTTATACCTTCTCCAGAATGGAAGAAGAAAGTTTTTAATGAAGATTGGTTAGTTGGTAACACGTATCACACTGCTATTGGTCAGTATGGTTTTCAACTAACACCACTTGAACTCATTCGAGGTGTGGCAGCGTTAGCAAATGGCGGTTATTTGGTTACACCACACGTTCTTTTGGGGTTACCTACCTCAAGTACATCACTTGATTTACCTCAAAAAGATTTAAAAGTAATTCATGAAGGAATGCATTTAGTTGTGCATGGAGAAGGTGGCACAGGAAAAGCTTTAGACATCCTTGGTGTTGATGTAGCGGCAAAATCAGGAACAGCAGAACTCGGTGTTAGTAAGCAACAGGTTAATTCACTTATTACAGGTTATTTCCCTTATGAAAAGCCACGGTATGCTTTTGTTGTAGTAATGGAAAAAGGTGATAGACATAACCCTTATGGAGCTATATTTGCTATGAGGGAAACTCTTGAATGGATGAGGGATAATACTGAATACACAAAGTAACTATTCAGTAGTATTCTTGGACTAAAATGACTTTTTATGTTAGTATATGATGTATGGAATATTTAACATTAGAAAAGAAAAATGAATTAGAAGCAGAGCTTGCACAGCTCAAAACAGTTCGACGTAAAGAAATTGCAGACTCTCTCGAGTATGCTAAATCTCTTGGTGATCTTTCTGAAAATGCAGAATATCATCAGGCTCGTGAAGATCAGGCTAATTGTGAAGATCGTATAAATCACATTGAACAAATACTCAAAAATGCTGTCATAATGGAAGGTAGTGTTGTTGCTGGTGTTGTACATGTTGGATCTACTGTTACTGTTCTTAAAAAAGGAAGTAAAGAAGAAAAGACATTTGCACTTGTTGGAAGTGAAGAAGCTGATTCTGTTTCAGGAAAGATTTCAAATGAATCGCCCCTTGGTGAAGCGCTTTTAGGAAAGAAAAAAGGAGATAAAATTATTGTACACGCACCTAAAGGTGATATCGAGTATTCTGTTGTTGAAGTAAACTAAAATACGTTTTTTAGATAAAAAAGCGCGAGCCTTCGGCTCGCGCTTTTTTTATCGACTTAATCATTAGTTTTTGTTATGATGAAAATATATCTAATCATTATTGGTTAAGCATATACCTACTAATTAATATTTTTTTATATTATATGGCGTCACTTGAAGAACTTCGTGCTGAGCGAATAAAAAAATTAGAAATGCTACAAGCAAAAGGTATTTCTTCATACCCAAGTAAATCTTCTAGAACTCATGAGCTTAAAGATGTTATCGCTACTTTTGCAGCACTTGAATCAACACAGGAGGTTATATGTATAAATGGTCGTGTAATGACATCTCGTGGTCAGGGAGCTATTTCTTTTATTGATTTATATGATGGATCAGCTCGTATGCAAGTGGTTATCAAACTTCCTGAATCGACAGAAGAGGTTATGAGTTTTTATCGAGAGTATGTAGATAGTGGTGATTTTGTTGAAGTTACAGGCACAGTATTTATAACCAAATCTGGACAACAGAGTATTTTAGTATCTAAGATATCAATGTTATCAAAAGCACTTCTTCCTTTACCTGATAAATTTCATGGTATTCAAGATGAAGAGCTTCGTATGCGTGAAAGATATCTTGATATTCTTACAAATGAAGAGCTTCGTGATATGTTCGAAAAGAAGGCAAAATTTTGGCAGGTTGTACGCACATTTCTTAACGGTAAAGGATATCTTGAAGTGGAGACACCAACACTTGAAGTAACAACAGGAGGTGCAGAGGCGAGACCATTTGCTACACATCATAATGATTTTGATCTTGATGTATATATGCGTATTTGTATTGGCGAACTTTGGCAAAAACGTCTCATGGCAGCTGGTTTTCCTAGAACATATGAAATAGGAAGAGCGTATCGTAACGAAGGGTCATCACCGGACCATCTTCAAGAATTTACTAATTGTGAATTCTATACTGCGTATTCTAATTATGAAGATGGAATGAATCTTGTACAAGAATTATATAGAACTATTGCCCATGAAGTGTTCGGAACAAGTACATTCACAACACGTGGACACACATTTAATCTAGAAGATGAATGGAAACACATTTCGTATAGAGGTGAAATACTTTCTCAGACAGGAATTGATATAGACATAGCAACAGATGAAGAGATTGTTCAAAAATTAAATAAACTTCAAGTGAAGTATGATGGAACGAATCGTGAACGTTTGACTGATACTATTTGGAAGTATTGTCGAAAAAATATTTCTGGTCCAGCGTTTCTTATTGACCATCCAGTGCTCGTTGCACCGCTTGCAAAGAAAAATGAAAATAGTCTCACTGTACAACAATTCCAGCCAATACTTGGTGGAAGTGAGCTTGGTCGTGGATATAGTGAGCTTAACGATCCTCTTGATCAGCGTGCACGATTCGAAAAACAACAAGAATTACTTGCAAGTGGTGATGAAGAGGCGATGATGGCTGACTGGGAATTCGTAGAAATGCTTGAGCATGGCATGCCACCAACGTGTGGTTTTGGTTTTGGAGAAAGACTCTTTGCTTTCTTTATGGATAAACCTGTACGAGAAACACAAATGTTTCCACTTATAAAACCAAAATAATAATTAAATTGAATTTATGGAAAATGAAACTAAAAAATCATATAATCCTTTTAAAATGTATGGAAGTTGGATTGGTTTTATTATTGGAATAACAGGAATTTTAACTGGGCATATTTTCTTACAACCCGTTGCCATATCTACAAATCATTTTGGTGATTTAGTCCTAGTATATAATCCATTTTTCTGGATTGCTTTTCATTCTTTATCTAGAGTTGGTTTTCTTGTTGTTACTATTATTACCACACCAGTAATATTTTTTATTTATGGTTGGATAATTAATTCTATTTTTAGAAAATCAAATAAATTAAGTAGAATTATTTTTGCTAGTATATTTATTCTGTATATTATGGGTTCATTTATTTTCTCTTATTTAGGTAACTTAGAGAATGGCTCAAAGTCGTTTAATTACATAGATGGTTATATTTACTCTAAAATAATAAAAAGAAACTTTGAAAAATTAAAAGCAGAAACAAATAATTTGTCGTTAATTAATGAGGTTCTTAAAGTTGCCTCTAATCAATCAATTTCAATTGATGTAAGAATTGAAGTGCTTGAATTATTGGAATCAAGAATAAGTCTTCTAAGCTCAGAAGAGAAAATTCTTTTAGTAAAATATTTAGATATGTTAGATGATTATATTAATAAACAAAATCAATTATTAGATCTAAATATTAAATCTGACTTAGTTATCAAGGAAGAAAATCAAAAAATAATTTCTGAAATCAAGAATTTAAAAGATTTATTAAATAAATATTAATTAGTTGAACACAGGGTAACTTTAGAAAGAAATACAAAATGCGCGAGCCGAAGGCTCGCGCTTTTTGTTTTTTCAGCAGTGATATTCAAAAATAACTCTAAAGAGCGACTAAAAATGCTTCTTTTTAGTTATCCACAAGATTTTTCTAGTCTTTTTGTACTAAAGTGGAGTATAATGGGTCCTAGTGGGGGAAAGTGGGAGCTTTTTAAAAAGTTCTTAATTTGTGTTTATTTCAAATTAACTCTTTTTACCTCATATATTTGTATGCTAATCGGAAAATACACGCACGACCTAGATCCAAAAAAACGACTAACGCTTCCTTCAAAGTGGCGTACTGATCTTGGTAAAAAAGTTGTGGTTACAAGTGGGCTAGATAATTCATTATTTGTTTTTGCAATGAGTGAATGGGAAGTAGTCGCACAAAAATTAGCACAATCAAGTTTTGGTAATCATGACTCTCGTAGTTTCAATAGATTTATTTTAGGAAATGCTTTTGAAACTGACGTAGATGCTGCAGGACGTATTGTTATTCCTGATACCTTAAAAGCTTTTGCTAATCTTTCCGATAAAGTTGTGCTCGCGGGTATGTATTCACGAATAGAAATTTGGGACGAGAAATCATGGGAGTCTAATATCGCAAAAGTTAATGGAGAAGCAGACGCTCTCGCAGGAAAACTAAGCGACTTAGGTATTTTGTAATATGGAAACACTTCTGTCTCAATTTTCATTTTTAAATAATTCAACATCAAACACCACTATTAAATCTATGCATATTCCTGTACTTCTAGATGAAACAATAGAAGGACTCGCCATAAAGGAGGGTGGTATTTATGTTGACTGTACTACTAATCGTGGAGGGCATAGTATAAAAATCGCAAAAGCACTTAAAGGAAACGGTACACTTATTTGTATAGATTTGGATAAAGACGCTCTTAAAGAAGCGGAAAAAGAAATTTCAAGTATAAAAAATCCACCAACACTTCATTTTGTTCATTCAAATTTTAGATACATACAATCAATTCTTAAAGAATTAGGTATTAGTCATGTGGATGGTATATTAGCTGACTTAGGTCTTTCCTCACAAGAACTCGATGAATCAAAGAGAGGTTTTTCATTTAGATTTGATGAGCCACTCCTTATGACATATGACGCTCACCCTACAGAAGACATGACCACCGCTTTTGATATTGTTAATTATTGGAGTGAGTCTACTATTGCTGATATTCTATTTGGTTTCTCTGACGAAACATACAGAGGAAGAATTGCTAGAGCTATTGTTGAAAGTAGAGAAAAGAAGCAAATAAAAACAACATTTGAGTTGGTAGATATTATAGCTAGTGCTGTTCCTGTTATGTATAGACATAGAAAGACACATTTTGCTACGAAAACGTTTCAAGCACTACGTATGGCTGCAAATGACGAGCTTGGTAGTATTAATGATTTGATAGAAGCTCTTCCACATGTACTTGCTTCAAACGGTCGTGCGTGTATTATCACATTTCATAGCACAGAGGACAGGATAGTAAAGCAGGGGTTACGAACAAGAATAGAAATGCTTAAACCAATTACCAAGAAAGCAATTATTCCAAATAATGAAGAATTAGAAAAAAATCCCCGTGCAAGAAGTGCTCAGCTTAGAATAGTAGAAAGAATATAAACATATGCCATTACAATATAAATCATCAACTCTATATGAAAAAACAGTACATGCTATGTTTGGTACTCTTTCGGTGTTAGCTCTTGTGTATTGTTTTGTTCTTCTTTCTCTTGTTTTTTCTGTGATTGATCGTAAGCAAAATACATTAGCTAATAGAGATCTTGTATCACAATTAAGTGCGCTTGAAGCTAATTATGCAAATCAGCTTAGTTCTATTAACGAAACAGTGTTAGAAGCGAATGAATATACACGTATAGATAGTACAACATTTGCTGTGAGAAAAGATGCAATAGCTAGTTATACTGTGCTATATGAGCGCTAACAAGCAGATACCTCTAACAAACGATCAGGTTTTACGTTCTAACGATAGGGCATATATTATTTTATTTGTTTGGATGATTGTAGCTCTTTTTATTATAGGAAGAGCTTTTTATGTACAGGTAATTAAACATACATATTATGTTTCTCTTGGTAGTAAACAATATGTATCTTCTGTTCCTATTAATTTTGACAGAGGTACTATTTTTTTTTCTAATTACAAAAAAACACCAGTACCAGTTGCACAGCTTCGTACAACGTATCGTATAGCTATTGATCCTACACAAATAGAAAACCCACTTACAACATACACTACTCTTTCGAAATATATATCGCTAGATAAGGATACTTTTATTGAAAGAGCTTCTAAGAAAAATGATCCTTATGAAGAAATAGCTAAAGGTGTAGATACTGACGTAGTTACATTATTAAAATCAAAAAAAATAAAAGGAGTTTCTTTTTATCGTGACAATGAAAGGTCGTATCCTCAAGAAAATGTTGGTGCAAAAGTTATTGGTTTTGTGGGTAATAATGGTGACAGGGTTAAAGGGCAATATGGTTTAGAAAGATATTATGAAGATATACTTACTCGTAGCAGTGACGACAAGACTGTTAACTTTTTTGCAGAGTTATTTACTGATATAGAAAAAACAATTGTTTCAAATGTTGATAAAGAAGAAGGGGATATTATTTTAACTATTGACGCAGAAGCTCAGCGTGTACTTCATGCGACACTTATTGATACACAAAAGACATGGAAGTCAGATATTATAGGTGGTATTATCATGGACCCAAAAACAGGTGCAATTATTGCAATGGACTCACTCCCATCTTTTAATCCAAATAAGTTTCAACATGTTAAAGATGCTAGTTTTTTTGTTAACCAAAACGTGTCCGGTGTATATGAGATGGGAAGTATCATAAAACCTATAACCATGGCTTCGGCTATAGACGCTGGTGCTGTTGATGAAACAAAGACAACATATAACGATACTGGTTTTCGTGATCTTAATGGATATAAAGTTCGCAATTTTGATGGAAGATCAAGAGGAAAAAATACATCAATGCAGGCTATACTTGATCAGTCTCTTAACGTGGGTACTGTTTTTCTTGTTGAACAATTAGGTACTAAGAGATTTCAAAATTATTTTAAAAAATTCGGTATTGGTTCTGAAACTGGTATTGATTTACCAGGTGAAGCTGGTGGCCTTACAAAAAATATTGAGAGTAATGTTCTTGTTGATAGTGCAACTGCTGGTTTTGGCCAAGGTATTGCTATTACACCAATACAAACAATACGAGCACTTGCAGTACTTGGTAATGGTGGCAAGCTCGTAACACCACATGTTGTTGATAGTATTGTGTATCAAAATGGTGATAGAAAAAAACTAACAGGGGATGAGTCACAGTTTGAGCAAGTGATTTCACCTGAGACAAGTGAACGTATATCACGAATGCTTGTGCATGTTGTGGATACTGCTCTTATGCATGGAAAAGATAAAATGGAACATTATAGTATTGCAGCAAAGACAGGTACTGCTCAAATGGTGGAACCAGGAAAAGGGTATTATGAAGATAGGTATCTTCACTCATTCTTTGGATATTTCCCTGCATACGAACCAAAATATATTATTTTCCTTTTCCATACGAATCCAAAAGGAGCAGAGTATGCGTCAGCAACACTCACTGACCCTTTTTTCAAATTAGTAAAGTTTTTGATTTCGTATTATGAAGTCCCTCCGGATAGATAGGAGGTATAGCTGTTAGCTAGTAGCTTATAGTCTTTAGTTTTTAAATACAAAAGTATCTGTGTCATTCCCGTGAATACGGGGATCCAAGGTTGTTTCTCATGGAAAAGTTATTGTGTATTAAAATACAAGTACCTAATTTAAGGGCTATTTACAATATAAAAAAAGTGTGGTAGTTTGTGCAAAGCAGTGTTTGGTAACAAATACTATTGTTATTTGATATAAGGAGTATTCTTTAATGACAACTGTAATAAAAAGGAAGTATTGTAATCGTAAGTATAAAGATTACAATATTGATGACTTTAAGTACGAGTTTGGTGCACATAAAGAGTGGCATGGTTTGTCGACGGGCGGAATCGCAAAAGTAGAAGGAGGATATTCTTTTTATGAAGCATTTCTTGATCGTGTACAACAATCATCTAAGGGTGATGACACGAAATATGTAGAAATGATGAGGCAGATTTTTCCTCACTATACAAAGCTAGCGGAAAAAATTGATCGTAATCATTATCTACTCTCTGACTTCAAGAAGGAATTCGATGTACACCCTGAATGGCATGGTTTGTCGACGGATGGAATCGGTAAAGTAGAAGGAGGACGATCTTTTTATAAAGCATTTCGTACGTTTGTAGAACAATTATCTAACGGTGATTGCACGAAACATGTAGAAATGATGAGGCAGATTTTTCCTGATTATACAAAGCATGCAGAAAAAATTGATCGTAATCATTACGTACTCTCTGACTTCAAGAAGGAATTCGATGTACACCCTGAATGGCATGGTTTGTCGACGGTAGGAATCTATAAAGTAGAAGGAGGTACATCTTTTTATAAAGCATTTCTTGGTCGTGTAAAACAATCATCTAAAGGTGATGACACAAAACATGTAGAAATGATGAGACAGATTTTTCCTGACTATACAAAACTAGCGGAAAAAATTGATCGTAATCATTACACACTCTCTGACTTCAAGAAGGAATTCGATGTACATCCGGAGTGGCATGGTTTGTCGACGGCGAGAATTAGAGAAGTAGAAGGAGGTCTATCTTTTTACGAAGCATTTCTTGATCGTGTACAACAATCATCTAACGGTGATGACACGAAATATGTAGAAATGATGAGGCAGATTTTTCCTGACTATACAAAGAAGGCAGAAAAAATTGATCGTAATCATTACACTCTCTCTGACTTTAAGTACGAGTTCGATACACATCCTGAATGGCATGGTTTGTCGACGAGCGGAATCGCAAAAGTAGAAGGAGGTCAACCTTTTTATGTAGCATTTCGTACGTTTGCAAAAAGAGAATCGTGTGGAAATAAAAAGAAGCAGTTCGAGATAATGGAACAGATTTTCCCTCGTAAACTTTCGATGATTTATGCTGACCGTGGATATCTGTTGCAATACATTCTGGAGATAGTTTTACGATTAGTTGGCAACACACGACTTTTCGTCGAACCTGCTGTAATGCTTTATGGACGAAAAAAAGAATTACGCCCTGATCTTATCTACGAGTACGATGGTACGGGTAAGGTGATGATTGTGGACGTAAAGCTTCAAACAACATCGAACGGTATAGAAAAGGATACGAAAAACTACAGTCAAATCGTCAAAGAGAAGTATCGAGGGAATTGTAATCTCATTTTCTTGTGTCTCAATGGTCGACCGGTCAATAAAGGAATATCTCCGCACGCTAGCAATGTCACAGTACGTTACTATCATGTGCTTGAGTACCTTACAAGATTGGTAGACAATACGCGTAATAGACATCTATTGCGTATGGTTACAGGAAGAGATGATGTGATGCTGACGCAGAGAGAGTGTGAAAAAGTGCATGAAATAATCGAACGGTTACAAGTGCTAAAGGTGCTTGTATCTAGCTCGAAATTTTCTACACGAGGTCTTACTCTTGATGAAGCTGCAAAATTGACTAATAGGTTACGCCTTAAACTGCACGATCTTGCTAAAGATGACTCACTTACCAAAGAAGAGTTACTCAGTATCGATTACAAAAAGTTGTTAGACTTTTAGCATGTTGATACGTATTAATCCCTCATAGAAATGTGGGGGATTTTTTTTATGTTTTTAAAATAGTAATGAGTTTTTACTATTTTACTTTTGAAGAGCTACCTCTGATATACTTACCAGGATGAACAAAGTTAACCAACTACGTGTTAGAAAAATTAATGATATATCATATCAAGGAAGTAGGGTTATCTATCATATGTGTAGAGATATACGTACGCATGACAATGACGCACTTCTTTTTGCGGAGGATCTTGCAAAAGAAAAAGATGCAGAGCTTGTTGTTGTCTACACAATATGGAATTATCTTTGGAAAGGTGCAACACGTAGGTTCTATGATTGGGTTATTCCCTCTCTTGTAGAGGTTGAATCTGAACTTAGAAAACATAATATACCGCTTGTTATTCTTTTTGAAGAAAAGATTTTTTCTAAAAAAAGAGCTGAAACAATTTTTGCAGATGTTGGTGCTGTGGTTATAGACGAGCTACCACTTTCTTTTATGAGAAAATGGAAAGAACTTTTTTTGAAACAATATAGTACTGTTCCACTGTATGAAGTTGATGCTCATAATTGTATTCCTGTGTGGGAACTTTCACAAAAGCAAGAATTTGCTGCGCATACAATACGAAATAAAGTACATAAAAAGATTAATAATTTTCTTGACCTTTATAGAAAGATCACTCTTCATACAAAGAATGAAAAGGTTATGAAAGAATATGCACCAATTGACTGGGATTATATTGCAAAAAATATTGTATGCGATGAACGTGTTTTTGGGACTGGAGTATTTGTTCCAGGGCAAACAGCTGCGAAGAAGATGCTTAGTGGTTTTTTACATAATAAACTGGATACGTATGATACGTCTCGTAATGAGATTAATAGTGATGGTCAAAGTAATCTATCAGCATATATTTCTCATGGAAATATTTCAAGAAGAAGAATTCTGCTTGAACTTATTAAAAGCACAGGTATACATATAGAGGATTCATTTGATACAGTAAAAAATGGATCAAATGGTAAAGAGGGGTCTTTGGCTGCTTTTATTGAAGAGACGCTTGTAAGAGCTGAAATATGTGAGAATTTTTGTTTTTATAATGAATTGTATGATTCTTACAATGGTTTTCCAGCGTGGGCAAAGCTTACACTTACAAAAGCAAAGACAGATAAAAGAGACTATATCTACACTCGCAAAGAATTCGAAGAAGCAAAAACTCATGATGAACTTTGGAATGCTGCACAGATGCAAATGGTAACGAGCGGTAAGATGCACGGCTACATGCGTATGTATTGGGCAAAAAAAATTCTTGAGTGGTCTGTTACTCCAGAAGATGCTATGGATACGGCAGTATACCTAAATGATACATATGAATTAGATGGTAGAGACCCTGGTGGGTATGCTGGGTGTGCATGGTCTATTGGTGGGTTACATGATAGAGCGTGGTTCCCTCGTCCAATATTTGGCACTATAAGATATATGGCAACAAGTGGTGTAGCAAGGAGAGGAAAAATACAAGTGTATATAAATAGATGGTTATCATAGTTCTATTTTAATAATGAATATTTAATATTCAAATCGTCCTAAATAAAATTCTTTTATTTTGTGTTTATTTTTTAACCTAGTGTCGAAAGACATTAGATTTTGTTTTGTATTTGATTTTTTAACAATATAGAATTTTTCCATGAGAAGGAACTTGCCGTAGGACGACGGTCCGAGGCAGAAGAAACTTTCGATTTTTATGCGTAAAAATCGCATCGAAGTGACCACACTTCGATGTAAATTAAATGAGTATATTCTGTTTCCTTAGATGGAAAAGTTAAAATGAAAAACAATATTAACTTAAAAGACAAATGAATGATGGAAGTAATTGCATGTTAGTATACAAGAATTACGATATCACTGTACATTTTTATAAAATATGGTATAATTATAATATCTAGTTACTTACTATTTACTTATGAAAAAACCAGAATTTAAAAAAACATATACTCGTACAAAAGATGCTGGTTCACGTACTACTTTTTCTCCTAAAGGAAGATTTGAAAAAACTGCTTCTAAACCTTCTTTTGTGTCTAAGAAAAGTGACGGAGGTTATACAGAAAAGTCTGCACACACACCTCGTTTTGAAAAGCCTGTATACAAAGGAAAAGAAGATCGTTTAGCTGGCGCACGAACAAGAAATGAGACACGTGTTTTTTCAGGATATGCACCACGAACAAAAAAACCAGAGACCTCTTTTATTTCAAAACACGTTGAATCAAAAAAAATAGCTCCTAGTCAAAAGTCAGTAACAGCTAACACTACTTCATGGGGAGGTGTTGCTGATTGGTATAATAAACATCTCGAAAAAGGTGATGACACATATCATACAAAAGTTGTTTTCCCTAACATGCTTAGAATACTCGGTGATGTTTCAGGAAAAAAGATTCTTGATATGGCGTGTGGACAAGGTATTTTTGCAGAACGGCTTAGGGATAAAGGAGCTTTCGTAACTGGGGTTGATCTCGGTAAAGAACTTATTGCTATTGCAGAAGAAAAAAGTAAAAGTGTTCAAGAAAAAGGAACACATAAAGTCGTGTACCATGTAGCATCTGCAGATGATCTTTATATGTTAAAAGATGCTAGTTTTGATATCGTTGTATGTATTCTCGCTCTTCAAAATATAGAGGATATACAAAAAACAATTAGCGAAGCAAAACGAGTACTCACACAACATGGAAAATTTATTTTTGTACTGAATCATCCAAGTTTTAGAAATCCAAAACAAACATATTGGGGGTATAACGAAGCAGAAAATATACAATACAGACGTGTAGATGAATATATGTCTGAATCGCATGTAAGAATAGACATGACTCCAGGAAGTGATGTTGATAAGAAATTTACGGTATCATTCCATAGACCACTTCAGGTATATGTAAAAGCTCTTAGTAAAAATAATCTTATGATAACTCGTTTAGAAGAATGGGTAAGTCACAGAGAAAGTGAACGTGGCCCAAAGAAGAAAGCAGAGGACAAAGCTCGAAAAGAAATACCTCTTTTCATGTGTATAGAATCACAGATACTATAGAATTCTACCAGAAGACTTCATTGTTTTTTTAATATCTTGTATTTATTGTTTCATGGTATAATTCTACAATATGAAAAATGTACAAAATTATTTAAAGAAAACTGAAGGCAAGTTTGTTTTTGGTGTAATAGCTGTAGTTATTGCATTGTTTGCTTATTATTTTTATGCTTCTCCTTCATCTGCAAGTGATACAGTAGAAGATATTTCTATTGTAAAAACTGACCATGTAAGAGGTGCTGTTAACGGTACAGTAACACTGGTTGGTTTTGGTGATTATCAATGTCCAGCATGTGCTGTATATGAACCACTTGTAAAACAAGTAATAGAAGATAATAAAACTGTTCTTAAATTTGTTTTTAAGAATTTTCCTTTGACACAGATACATGATAATGCATTAATTGGAGCAAAAGCAGCAGAAGCAGCTGGTATGCAGGGAAAGTTTTGGGAGATGCATGATATGCTTTATGAAAAACAACGAGAGTGGTCACTAGGTATGAATGCGCGTGATATTCTTATGAGTTACGCTTCAGCACTCAAACTTGATACGAAGAAGTTTTCTGAAGACATGAATAGTAAAGCTGTTGAAGATAAAATTTTTGCAGAAATGAAAGAAGCTATCAAGCTTGGTGTTCCAGGTACTCCTACTTTTTTCCTTAATGGAAAAAGAATAGAATCACCTTCTTCTTTAGAAGCTTTTGATAAACTTATTTTAGAAGCAGCTGAAGCTTCAAAATCAGCACCAGTAACAGCCCAATAACATATTTAGTATTTTGATACCTTATATATAAAATAATATGATTAAAGAATTTCTTTTAAAACAAGCAGTAAAACATGGAACAAAAAATCTTCCAAAAGAACAACAAGAAATGCTGGCAAAAGCAGTAGAAAAAGATCCAAAACTGTTTGAAAAAATTGCAACCGAGATTGACGCACTTAAAAAGCAGGGTAAACCAGAAATGTACGCAGCGCTAGATGTGATGAAAAAATATCAAAAAGAATTGCAAACATTATTTGGAAAACAATAAATTAAAAACCAGAAAGAAAAACTTTCTGGTTTTTATTTGCATATCTGCTAGTATAGATAGATGAAAATAACGTCAGTTAGGTTTATTAAAGGTCTTGTAGGAGATGATCCTATTATGGATGATGGAATACCACAGATTGCATTTATTGGACGATCTAATGTTGGTAAGTCTAGTCTTGTTAACGCTCTTACAAAGAGTTCTATTTCTCGTACAAGCTCAACACCAGGAAGAACTGCTGAGATTAATTTTTTTCTCATTAATGAAGCTATCTATTTTGTTGATTTGCCTGGATACGGTTATGCAAAAGTTTCGTTTGAAATGAGAGATAAACTTAGTAATCTTATACATTCATATTTATTTAATACAACATATACTCAGAAAAAAGTCGTTCTTATTATTGATAGTAACGTTGGTATGACAAAGGCAGATATAGACATGTTTGAAGATTTAAAAAAAGCAAAAAAGAATATAGTTATCGTATTAAGTAAAATAGATAGAATTACTCAAAAAGAATTCCATAAAAATATTCAAGCGATAGAAACTATAACAGGAGATACACCATTGTTTCAAGTTTCTTCAAAAAATACTATTGGTATAGATGTGTTAGTAGAAGAACTTCTTGCATAAAAGTATATATAATTATTTTGTTTTATACTGTAAAACATAGTATTTGTAAGCGGTGGTAGTTATCCCCAGTTTGTTCTATTGCATTAGAACGTTTGTTCTACTACACTCTAATACATGAACGACGAACACATTTTATCAGAATATTTTGCAGAGAATAGGAGGATGCCGACATATGAAGAAATGAAAGATCTCTTCGGTGTCGCGTCCAAAAATACTGTTGCATACAGAGTTAATAAATTATTAGAAAGTGGGTTTTTAATAAAAGAGGGTTCTAAATTAATGTTAGCTGAATGTGGATATGTTATGAGACTAGGTACAGTACAGGCAGGGTTTCCTACAGCTGCAGATGAAGATGTAGAAACAGAACTGATGTCACTCGATGATTTCTTAGTAGAAAAAAAGAATGCAACATATATGCTTGAGGTACAAGGTGAGTCAATGATAGAAGCTGGAATATTAGAAGGAGATATGGTTCTAGTAGAAAGAGGAAGAATGGCAAGAAGAGGAGATATAGTGCTTGCTCTTGTAGATAACGAATACACTCTCAAGTATTTAGAAACAGAAAAAGGAAGACCTATACTTGTGCCAGCAAACAAAGCATTTAAAAAAATATATCCAGATCCAGATAAATTTAGAATAGAAGCAGTCCTTAAAGCAGTAATACGAAAATATAGATAATAATATCTCTAAACCAGAAAACAAAAATAAAAATTAAGATAAATATGAAAATATTAAACCTATCAATAGAAATAATACATACCACAAAAAATATTGAATCAATTTACATGAGCAGGAGACCAGATTTTATCACAAAACTTATCAATATTTCAGAGCTTACCCAATAGTATTTGTATTTACTATTGGCTACTAACTAATAACTATCATCATGACTTCATCTACACAACCAGCTATTATTCGTATCGTGGCTATACATAAAAATAATTCAAAAATTAACTATAGTCGTCGCATGTATGCAATCATGAGACGTTATACTCCACAAGTGATACAAGGAAAAGATAGTGAGTGTTTTGCTGATCTTACAGGTCTACGTACTTTTTTTAAGATGTCATATAGAGAAATGACTCAAAAAATAATGATAGATTTAGAATCAGAGATTGGTATTACTTTTATTGTTAAAGCATCTACTCTAGAAGCTTTTAATAATGCAAAAAATAATACAAAAAAGAGTAGAAGTATATCTACATTCAAAGAGATGAATAAACTTTTTGCCGGTTTTTCTTTTGTATCAACGAAACATAGAAAGAGTTTAGTCTTAAGAAGAAAGCTTACTGTTCCATTTTTGGGTAAAGTTGCATAAAAATATTTTTTTAAATAATGAAATCTCTGTGCTAGAATACAAAGAACTTGGTATTTTCTATAACCTAGTCTATATAATCTAAAATCTAGTATATATGTCACTATCTATCGGAATGGTTTGGAAGCAACACCAAACTTTCTAGATTGTAAAATACCCTTTAGTTTCGTGGTTGAGTTGAAATAGAGGAAAGAAAAAAAGGAGGCCGTAGCCTCCTTTTGATATAGTGTCTTGTTTTGGTGTTTATACCAGCTTTATTTGCCAGTGTTCACGCCCAAACTTTTTGGCGATACCTTTGATGTTTCCTCCTCCTGTGCCGATAACCTTTCCTTTCAGATCAGCAGGACAACGAATATTTCCATTGGCACCGAGACGAAGAAGAAGCATGTCGTTGTAGCGATTCTCCCACGCAATGACGTAACCTGCAGGCAAACCTGTAGCACCAAAGAAATTCTTGGTTTGGTAGCAATGACCCGCAAAGGTTTTGTCGTAGAAATAGCTCCTTTGCACGTGAACAACGTCCCATTCTCTAGGGAACAACGCTTCCCATGAAGCTTGCTGTTGCTTCTCGTGGAGCTTGCGGATAACATCCGTAAAGATGCCTTTCTCCGAATGAAGTCCTTCGTAAGCACAGTTGTGCTGAACATGAGCTCCTTCCGAAGAGGCGATGCTTACGAGTTGCTTACTACTTTCCTCAATCGCAACTGAACGGACATATGTCAGTCCTTTACGTTCGAGATATGCAACAGGGCCGTATGGCGCTTCCATGTCTTGAACAGTGTTCAAGTCCGGAAACTCTTGAGTAACCCTTGCAACAAACTTCTCATAAAAGTGATCAGGTTCTTTCGGAACAGACCACTTGCCCAGGTAAGCAGGACGGTGGTTTGTGGTAATACACTTACGTCTATTATGGTCATGTATGCACTCTACTCCCATTTTCCACAACTGCCTGTCACGGATGTTGTGAACAAGGTGTTCCTTGTTGAAGAATGCCCAGAAAAATGCTTGCTCTTCGGTCAGTTCTCCTTCTTGCGGGAGTTCGACGATAATTTGCTGTTCGCCATAAACATAGTCAATGTAAAACCCACTTTCGCCGTCCTCATGGTACTGTCCAAACGGCCTAATTTTCCATTTGTCAGCAAGGAAACTCAACGCTTCATCGAGACAGCGATAAGAATCTGAGCCGGGTAAGTACATACGTTCTTCATTACCAACACAAAGTGTAGGGGTCACGCTGTTTCCAGAAAGACGAAAAAATGCAGCTTTCTTACCATGATGAACTCGAACCATTTTATGCACCCCTTTAAGGTTTATGGGTATGGATACCCATTTACAATGAACGACAACGAAATGCTGTCACCTTTATTAATTATATAATAAATATGTTAAATGTCAATATATACAGTGCTGAATTCAATAATGAAGTGCAACACCCATAACTTGTAATGGTGTTGACCAGTTCAATCTTTTTCTTGGTCTTGTGTTAAGTATATACTCAACCTTAGCTATTTCCTCATCAGACACTAAGGTAAA
>JAGOQU010000015.1 GCA_018063165.1 Minisyncoccota bacterium
TTTACAGGATGAAGTTGTACATCTTGTATCATAGCTACCTCATTTCCATGTTCTGTAGCAAGTGTTATAGAACTTGATTCACCTGCACTTGATAATACTTTATTAAATTCAATAAAATCAACAAAAATAGGAGTAGACGCCTGATGTGCACCGTAGTATACAGCAGGAATAAATCCGTCTTTTTTGGTTTCTTTTGGAGCGCGAACACTCGTTGTTATCTGCATCATAGTTGTGTGATTATACATTACTTTCTAAGTAAAATCAAGAAAAACGCTAGAAAAAATTTATTTTTTAAAAGGTTTAGGTTTATGAATAAAACCATATACAAGAGCTGTTTCAACGAGCATTTTACTTTTTGAGAAGTTTTGTACGACATGTTCACGCAAGCTTTGACCTAACTTTTTAGCAAATTTTCTATCTAATACAAGTCTTTTTAATTCTTTTGTAAGACGTTCTACATCTTTTGGTTCAACAAGAATACCGGTTTCTTCATGTCTCACTATTTCTGGTATACCCCCTGTTGTCGTGGTTACAACAGGAAGCATTGCTTTACCGGCCTCTAATAGTACATACGGTAGACCCTCTTTAATAGAAGGAAGTAAAAATAAATCAAAATCTTGAAGTGTATCTGCTATACCTGTTACGTGTCCACGTAAAAAAACAACATTCTCTAGTTTTTTCATAGCAATAAATTCTTCTAAATTTTTTCTTTCTTCTCCTTCACCAAAAATAGAATAAACAACATCAATACCTTCTTTATGTAACCCCTCTATAGCTGACAGTGCATACATAAGTCCTTTATTTTTATGAAGTTCTGCTACAGTTACTATATGAGTCTGTCTTGTTTTTGGCGTTTTTCTTTCTAGAGGATCTTTATATGTAAGACCAAGATATACAGTACTTACCTTTCTTTTTAAAAATTTCATAGCACCCACATCATGTTCATCTTGTCTACTAACCGTAATAACACGATGAGAAAGTAAACATGTAAGCCATGTAAAAAAATAAATTGCTTTTTTTGCAAAAAACGGTCTATCTTCTCTAAACGGCGCACCATGCAAAGTAACAACAATATTTTTTACACCAAGCAATCTACCACAAACAACACCAATTCCTGCCGCTTTTGAACTATTACAATGAAGAACATCAGGTCTAAAATCTTGTATACTATGAAAAATCTCCTTAAAAGCCTTTATTTCTGATACTATTCCAATATCACGCACTAAACGAGAAATTTTGTAAACAGGCACATTAGCAGATTCAAGTTTTGATATAAGCTCACCTTCACCACCAACTGCAACAGCAACATCGTGTCCGTTTGAAGCAAACGTCGTAGCTAAATCATATACATATCTTTGAGCGCCTCCCCAGTTTGACTTAGTTATCAAGTATAATGTTTTCATAATGACGCTAATGTAGTATCATTATACTATCTTTTATGATTATTCGACATACCCCTGGTAGAATACTTTTATTACTTTCTGATTGTTTTATATTATTCAGTTCTCTTTATTTAGCGCTTACACTTCGTGCTTTTGAGTTGCCCAACTTTTCATTGTTTGTATCTTTTTTAATTCCATTTTCTTTGGTGAGCCTCGTTAGTGTCTCTATTTTTTATAGTTATGGTCTTTATGATAAACCTTCACTTAGTCTTATACGAGAATTAAGCAAACGAATATTTACAAGTCAAGTTCTGGCAGCAATTAGTGCTGTTATTCTTTTTTATGCTTTACCGACACTAGGTATAGCACCAAAAACAGTACTTATACTTTATGTTTTTATTTCATCACTTCTTATTAATATATGGAGGAATTATGCTTTTTCTATAGTATTACGTTACAAAAAACAAAAAAGTATCATTATAGGTAGCGGTGAAACATTTAGAACCCTAGTTGATGAATTAACAAGAAACCCGCACACAGGAATAACACTTATTTCTACTATTGATGTTGATACCTATGACATGTCAAAACTTATTGAAGTTCTTAAAACAACAAAACCTAACTCTGTCATAGTTGATATGCGAGATGAACGTATCAAGCCATATTTTGGACATTTCTATTCTGAAGTGTTTGCTGGCTCTGCGGTTATTGATATTGTTGACGTATATGAAGATATTTTTGACATGGTACCACTTTCTATTATTAACCAAGAGTGGATTTTTAGACATGTGAGCGTGTCATACAGATATAACGGTTTCAAAAGGTTTATCGACTTAGCACTTAGCATTCCTGCATATCTAATGTCTCTTACATTATATCCTTTTATTTATCTTGCTATAAAAATAGAAGATAAAGGTCCTTTATTTTTTACACATAATCGTATCGGAAAACATGGAAAAATAATACCTATCTATAAATTTAGAACGATGGAAAATAAAAAGACTAATGAAAAAAATGAAACAAAAAAAATAACAAAAGTTGGTGCTTTTTTGCGAAAAACAAGACTCGATGAAATACCCCAATTATTAAATGTCATTCGTGGAGACGTATCTCTTATTGGGCCACGACCAGAAGCACCTTCTCTTGTAGAAGAGTACTCTAAAACTATCCCTTTCTATAATGTAAGACATGTTGTAAGACCTGGACTCTCTGGTTGGGCACAAGTACAACAACATGGAGCTCCAAAGTTTGGAATAGATATAGAACAAACATCTACCAAACTTTCGTACGATTTATATTACTTAGAACATAGTAGTCTTCTTCTTGATCTTGCCATCATTTTAAGAACGTTTAAAGTACTTATTAGTAAAAGTGGTGTCTAGACACATCTTTAAAATATGACAAAAAAAAGGGCTGTAGTTATAGGTGGAGCGGGTTTTATTGGTTCATATGTAGTCCAAAATCTATTAAAACAAAACTATACAGTTCTTGTTGTAGATAATTTGTCTTCAGGAAAAAAAGAAAATGTACCTTCATCTGTAAGTCTGACAATAGAAGATATACGTAATTATGAAGCTCTTGTTTCTTGTATTCAAGAAGGAGATATTATATTTTTCCTGGCAGCACTTGTAAGTGTCCCTATTTCGCTTGAAAAGCCTCATGAAGCACACGAAATAAACATTCGTGGTATGTATAACGTCTTTGAGGCTGCTCGTATAAAAAAAGCTTCTGGTGTTATTTTTTCTAGCTCGGCAGCAGTATATGGCAATAAAGAAGGTGTAGTGAGTGAAAAAGATATGATTCAACCAGAAACACCCTATGG
Organism: Minisyncoccota bacterium; assembly: GCA_018063165.1. Taxonomy (GTDB): domain Bacteria; phylum Patescibacteriota; class Minisyncoccia; order Phycocordibacterales; family UBA5272; genus UBA11704. Next base: position 3,205 of record JAGOQU010000015.1, read on the forward strand.
TTTACATAAAGCAATGGGTGAACAAATGGCAAAATTATACACAGAATGTTTCAATCTCCCCACAGTATGTCTTCGTTACTTTAATGTCTATGGAAAAGGACATCATGAAGAAGGATCTTATGCGCCAGTTATTGCAAAATTTTTAAAATTATCTCGAGAAAAAAAACCCATTACTATTACTGGGGACGGATTACAAACAAGAGATTTTGTTCATGTAGAAGATGTTGCTAAAGCAAACATACTCGCTATTACGTTACTTTCTACTTCAAAAAACTTTTGTTTTAATATTTGTACAGGAGAAAGTTTTTCTATTAAAAAAATAGCAGAAACTATAGGAGGAGAAATAACATACATAGAAAAAAGAAATGAAATATGTTCATCTTTAGGTGACAATACACTTGCAAAAGAAATACTCACATGGGAACCAACTAAAACATTACAAGAAGGAATACGCGACCTATTATAAATTACTCTAATCCAAGAAATTCATTTTGTACTTGATATTTATGACCACCTCTTGCATATCTCTTCATGGCAACACACATACCAAGAGCTACAAATTCTGCAAGAAGATGAGACCCACCATAACTCATAAAAGGTAATGGTATACCTGTTACAGGCATAATACCTATATTCATACCAATATTAATAGCCATATGAGTCAATATCCAGATGACTACACCGTAGGTAAAAAGCGCTTCAAACGTAGAGTCTGCAACAAATGCAAATACTAAAAGTTTATATAAAATAACACCAAAAAAAAGAAGCACTAGCACAGCCCCTACAAAACCCCATTCTTCAGCAAAAGCAGCAAAAATAAAGTCAGTTCTGTATTCAGGCAAAAAGTTAAGTCTTGATTGTGTGCCAAAACCAACCCCTTTTCCGTATAAACCACCAGACCCTACTGCAATTGTTGATTGGTAGGCATTATAGCCCGTTCCACGTATATCTTGAAGAGGGTATACAAAGTTCATAATACGAGCTTTTTGATATGGTTTAAAAATCAATTTCCATGCAAAAGAAAAAAGTATGACACTTATTGTAATAACCGCAAAAAGATGTTTTTTTGAAATACCTGAAACAAGTACCATACCAAACCAAATAGATAAAAGAACAAGCGCAGACCCAAGATCTGGTTGGAGAACGACAAGTAAAAATGGAATAAGTGCATAAATACCAGAAACAATAATATGTCTAATATTAGCAATAGCAACATGGCGCCTTGAAAAATATTTTGCAAGAACAATAATGAGTACTAACTTCATAACGTCACTTGGTTGAAAAGCTACTCCTGCAACATGAAACCATCCCGCCGTACCTTTTGAAACGTGTCCAAGAACAAAAAGAAGTGACAATACAAACAGCAAAAAAAGATAAAGAATAACAACAACTTCTGTTTGTTTTAAAAAACGATATTCAAAACGAGATACAAAAACAAAAGCACTAATAGAAATAAGTATCCATGCACTTTGTTTAAGAAAATAAGTGTCACTGATTTGAAACGAACTCATAGTAAAAAGACCTGCGAAAGAAATAAACACCATTGCACCAAGAAGGGTGCCATCTATAGACTTTAAAAAAGTTGTAACAGTACGAAACATACACTATTTAGTTAGTAAAATCAGTAGATAAAAAAGGGTCTATTATGGGATATACTTTTATACGAAGAGGCGCAAAAGGTAGCTTTTCTTTCCATGTAAATGAAATTTCTCTATTTTCTTCTTGTTCTAAGAAAGGTATTTCTGTTTTACCTACAGCATACACATTATTATCCTGATCATATAAAAGAACACGGACTTTAAGATCCATAATTCTTACTTGTTTCATATTTTTAACAATTGCATACACTCTAGATTTTTCACCATCTTCATATCGCTCACCACTTATTCGCACAATAGGTGATGTTGTTTTTTCTGCAACTTTAAAATGAGTATCATCTTTGATCGTAAAAGTTACATTTTTTGGCTCCTCTTTAAGGTATACATCTTGACGAATAATAGGAAAATCACTTGCAATAGGTGTTTTGGCTGAACCTGTAAACACGTCGATCACATCACCTTTTTCATTATATGTTGTAAAGGTATAAGAAACAGCATATGCTGAATTATTAGTGTTAGTGTTTGAAATCATAGCAACCAAATCATATACATTATCAGATGTTTTTAGATACCTCGTCCAAAGAACTGATAATGGTATTACTTCTTGTTCACACATACGATTACATGTCCCTCCACAATCTATACCTGATTCAAAATTATTTTGTTTTGTGTCAAAACATGTAGGAGTTGGTGATATTTGCTCACGAAATATGTATATCAAAAAAGCTACAATAATAACAATTACAGAAAGTGCGTATATAATTTTGCGACGAGTTTGCCATTCCATACATGTAATAGTACCATACAAAAGTATGTACTGGCTATATTAAACATTACACTAAATAAAA
>JAGOQU010000005.1:0-67822 GCA_018063165.1 Minisyncoccota bacterium
TACCTTAGTGTCTGATGAGGAAATAGCTAAGGTTGAGTATATACTTAACACAAGACCAAGAAAAAGATTGAACTGGTCAACACCATTACAAGTTATGGGTGTTGCACTTCATTATTGAATTCAGCTAGATAAACATTGACAAATTCTATAAATAGTGTATACTATACTATGTGTTGATCTTTTTAAACCGCCTATTTAATAGGCATACATAGGAGTATACAAATGGCAAAGCGCGAACCCAAGAAAACCCTGAAAGACAAAAAAACTGAGGGGTTAGTTCCGAAAAAAATCGTTGAGCAACAAAAAAAGGGAGAAGTCCCTAACTACACAAAGAACGAAAAACGTGCCGAAGACCACGACCGTCTTGCATTTGCAAAGAAAATTGCAGATGCGAAAGTATTTTTCCCAAAAATGCTGCAAGGTATTTTTGGAAGATACCTGATCGGGCTCAACAGGACCGTTGAAGGCGGACACACCGTAAGCGAAGCTCATACATTCACCGTCAGGAACCATCACGTTCCTGAAGGTTATGGTCGAGCAGCCTACGATGTGAAGGTCATCGAAGGGGATGTAAAAACACATGAAGAAGCAACAGCTGGTGTATCCATTCCCCTTTCTTGGATATTCAAATATCCTGATGAATGCAACATGCAAGAAGGTGCCGTTGGAGAAATCCAAATGCAAATGCTCTTGTTTTTGCAAGAAGCAATGCAAGATGCAATTTTTGATCAAAAAGAACGTGAAGCCGAAACAAAGGCAACAAAAATTCTTGATGAACTTGAAAAGCCTTCATCATGCACGATTGCTAAACCAGAAGGAATTTTTTTAGCTACACGCGACGGTAAAAATGTCACTGCTGAACCTAAGAAAAAACCGATTATGGCTCTTTATGAGCTCGTTCCTGGTGCGTTTGGGTGTTACAACTTCAATGACCAAAAAGGAAACATGAAGCCACACTGCATGGTTGAGTATTTTGAAAAAGGAGGTAAAACATACCTTCGTATCAAAAAAATACACTCTGAGCATTGTCTTGCACTAGAAGGTGTTGAGGAAGGGTTTGTGCTACAAGGTATTAACCTCAATAAAGATAAACCAATTTCTGAAACAGCAAAAATTTTGCTCCATGCGGAACATTATCGCCACCTTGTGCTAGTGAGAGAATTCTTTTTGAAGAAACTTGATGTTGCATTTTCAGCTCACGAGGCTCGTAAATACGCACAAAAAACTGCATAAGTAATACCACCTATCACAAACCCCGTTTGACGTTTAATCGTCACGGGGTTTTGTTTTTGTGTTTACATTTTGTGCCCAGGCGAACTAACAAGTTCGAAGCTTGGCAGCGGGACTCGACCACAGAACCAGTTCTTCACGTTGTTCAGAACAGATGGTTCCGCAGTCCCCATTCTCGTCCCCGCATATGACGCAGGTCATATGCTCTCTACTGACACTATCAACAAAAATACACTGGAAGAACCTATGTATTTTTATTGATGTGCCCAGGGCGGGACTCGTTCACAAAGTCTATTTTTGATTACAAAAATATTATACTTCGCGAACCCCATTCGAGTCCCGACGCACATGAAGTAGTTCATGTGCTCCCTGAGCACAACTAAAAAATCGATAGCAAAAGCTATCGGATTTTTTATGTTGTGCCCAGGGCGGGACTCGAACCCGCACGTCGTTGCCAACCAAGGATTTTAAGTCCTTTATGTCTACCATTCCATCACCCGGGCATATTTTTTTAATAAACAAAATAACAAAACATATATTGTTTTATTATTTTCAGCTACCATGTAACTGGAGACGCGGGTGGGATTTGAACCCACGAATGGCGGTTTTGCAAACCGCAGCGTTGAACCCCTTCGCCACCGCGTCTTATGTATATATGAACAGTATATATTCTATCATAAAAAAACAGAAGACTCTAGAAAAAAAATATATAATATGGTATAGTATACAAGTTATGTCAATGCCCCTATAGCTCAGCTGGTAGAGCATCGGACTCTTAATCCGCAGGTCGTAGGTTCGATCCCTACTGGGGGCACATACATTAAAAAATACAGGTTCTTCCTGTATTTTTTAATGTACAGTGACAACAGAGAAAGTGACCTGCGTCACTTTCGTTAGGGATCGAATAGGGTTCGCGAACCTGCTTCGAGCAAAGCGAGGCAGGTTTGTGAACGATCCCTACTGGGGGCACTATAATAAAAACATCTCTCATGTATTCGTGAGAGATGTTTTTATTATTAGTAACAACAGAACACGACACCTGCGTGTCGTGTGTTAGGGATCGAATAGGGTTCGCGAACATGCTTCGAGCAAAGCAAGGCAGGTTTGTGAACGATCCCTACTGGGAGCACAGAAGTAAAGTAAAAATCCACTTGGATTACCGAGTGGATTTATACTTTACATGTAAACCATTTTACTTTTGCACTGTTGTACGTGACGCAGAATAGTACGATAAATTTTTATCTATAAACACTAATCACATATTTCTGATATAATTCTTACATGAAACTATTACTTACCTCAAACGGTATTACAAGTCCTGAAATTGAACAGGCATTTGAAAAATTAATAAATGATCGTACTAATTTAAAAGTTGCTATTATACCCACTGCAAGTGATCCAATTGAGTGGATTTTAGAAAAAGAAGGTGATGTCGCTCCATATGATAGCGTTGCAAAATTAACAAAAGTGCGAGATGGTTTTGAAAATTGGCCACTTTATCTCTATTATAAAAATAAAGGTTTTGATGTCATCTTTGTTGATTTAAAGGAAGATCCACAAAGTATTAAAGAAAAACTACTTACTGTAGATATTATAGACATACCTGGTGGAGATGGAAATTGGTTACTCGATTGGGCAAAGAAATCTGGTATTAGAGAATATTTAAAAGATCTTCTTGATAATGGTGTTATCTACATAGCCTCAAGTGCTGGAAATGGACTACTTATGCCTGATATTGGTCTTACATGGTGGAACAAGAGATGGAAATTAGATCGTATTGGATTCGGAATAATTAACTTTGCTTTAGCTGTTCATCAAAATGAAAATGATTTAGTAAAAAATAAAAATAATCTTATTGAACTAAAAAAGAATTATCAAGCAGAATTTCCATGGAAAATATTTTTAGTGCAAGATGGTCAAGCAATTCTGGTTGATGGAGATACAGTAGAACATATAGGTCCTGGAACAAAGGAATCAATCTAAACATGAGAGTTGGTCGAGAACTGATCCCCTAAATATCAACTAACATACATTGAACGATAAAGGTATTAAAAGGTTGTGCCACATTTCAATACATAATAAAAAAAACTCGCAATACTGTATTGCGAGTTTTTGTAGTTATGTATACAAAAATGTTTATTTGTATTCTAACAACATTATCAGGAAAAAATCTGAACTTTCATGTCGTTATATGCCTCACTTTGAGTAAGACACATAACAGCAGTTGCGCTGAGCGCCTTTTGAAATTTCGACATATCAGTCAAATCTTTTCCCATACTATATGATATAGGATCACCTATAGCTTTATGCCATTGATTACACACATGAGGTTTTTCACCATGAGGATTCTCGATTCGATGATCATCAAAAATAACAAAACGAACATGACCATCAGGAAGAGTACACTTTACTGTCACACACCTAACACTCTCTTTAATAGAAAATGTAAATCCTTCAAGAAGACATAGTTCTAGGATACGCTGTTTGTTTTCATTAAGAAAATCACTGAAAGATTTCTTAACAGTCTGCATAGTTAAGTACTCCGTTTTGTGTTTGAAACTGAAAAAGAACAGCATTAAAACCGACAGGAGGATCAACAATTACATCACAACAATTTGCAAAAATTATTTTTTTACCATCAAATAATTTTTCTTCAAGAACTTGTCTCATGCCGTCAGCGACCACACGTTTAATTTGTGCAGCGCATGCAGTTTTTGGATCTTCTTTGTAATGAATACCGACAGACAGATCTTTAAACCATTTATATGCAAGAGGAAGATCTGTTTTAATAGCTTCGAAAAGCGTATCTTTTAGTTGTTCTTCACTCATACAAGTGGTATCAACATGGGCAATTGATGGGAGCGACATATACACACCTCTTTCTATTTGGTTACGTAAAAGGAACACTCAAACACTACAACTTTATTATATAAAGATGTAGTGTAAAGAATATTACTTTGCTGTTTTCATTTCTTGAAAAGATTTAATAGAAGCTAAATTACCTCTTTTTCTCAATTGTTTAACCTTTTCAAGAATCAGAGACATGGCTTCTTTTGTTTCTTTCTTTACACTATCATATTCATAATTCATTATATTTTCATCAAAAGGAATTCTTCCTAATATCAAATTGCTATTATTGGCAACAAAATTTTTATAGAAATCATTATCTACAGGTTTATTAATAACAGCAAAACATGGAATAAGAGACTTGCGACAAATATCTTGAATTTGTTCAAATACTTTAATGCTATTACGATGAGGCTCTACTACACCAATCACCGCATCAATACCAGCATACAAACCATAATTGAGCATATCAGCACCAGCAACACTATCTATAACAACAAAATCATCTTTCTCATCAAGAAGACCCAAATAATACTTCAGTGGCCCAGAAAGTCCATGAGCACATTTACCAGAAAACATAACTTCAGGAGACCCAAGACCAATATTAATTAATGAAATAGTATCACTTACGTTTGCAGAAATACTAGCTGTATATGTATCTTGTGGTCGCATAGTAAAAGAAGGTAGTGATGTAGCATCTTTAGTAAGAACGCTACTTACTTTTCCTTCTTCCAAAACACCGACATGTTCCATAAACTCTCTTTCAGTTTTATGCATCAAAGGAGTATTCTCAGGATTAAGACCAAGATTACTTGTCAGATCCATATTATGATCAGCATCAACAGCAAGCACAAAAGAACCATTATCTTCTAATGTTCTTACTGCGAGCCATGACACAGAGCTTTTTCCACTCCCCCCTTTTCCTACAAATGCTATTTTCATATACTATATATACTACAATATATATCTATATATTGCAACTAAGTTGCGTTAGTGATAGAATACTTTCATCATGAAATCGAAAGATACACTTATATCTGAAGCAATTTTGAAAGACAATGGATATCGTGTCACATCAGGAAGAATTGCTTTACTTACTTTTTTAAGAAACATAAAAAAACCTGTAACCGTAAAAGATGTTCAAGAAGAACTTACTTATAGCATAGATAAAGTTACTCTATATAGAGCGCTTGAGGATTTTACACAATCAAAAATAGTAATAAAAATAAATTTACAAAGCCCTGTTACGTATTATGAATTCCTATATAAGGATCACCATCACCATCATATTATTTGTGAAAAATGTGGAAAAATAGAAGATATAACAACATGTAATCAACATTCATTGCAAAAAGAAATGCTTACAAAATCACATAATTTTAAAAGTATTACATCTCATTCTCTTGAATTTTTTGGTATATGTAAAACATGTACACAGTAAACGTGTATACTTATACATATGAACTACAAAACAATACTTTTTTTACTATTCTGTACTATATTCCTTGTGCCACACACAAGTTACGCAGAAGCTACACTTGTTATTGATAAAGAGGTATTTCAAAAAGCAAAAGTACTTGAAATAAAAAATCAAGCCACTAGCACTATTCCTGGAACTGATATTCTTTCTCATACCCAAGTAATTAAAATGAAAGTTTTAGATGGCGAGAACCTTGGAAAAGAAGTAACGTTTCAAAATGATTACACACAATTACATGAAGGTGATATTTTTTATGTTAGACATCAAACTAATCACCTCGATAATTCTGAATACTGGTCAGTGTCTGACCCCTACAGACTAGATAGCCTTCTACTGCTTACATTTATTTTTATAGCTCTTATATTTATTTTTGGAGGAATGCAAGGTGTTAGAGGGTTGGCAAGTTTAATAGGAAGTTTTGTTCTTATTTTTTATTTACTAATTCCTGGAATTTATGGAGGATATAACGCAATACTTATAAGTATAGGAGTTGCGTCTCTAATTATTATAGTTGGTTCTTATATTACACATGGTTTTAACAGGACCACATCTTCTGCAGTACTTGGTATGATTATTACAGTTATTATTACTGGTATAGGTGCTTACTATATAGTACACAAAACTCATTTAAGTGGTTACAGTTCTGAAGAAAGCACTTTCCTTACTCTTAATACTCGTGGTGCAATCGATATGATAGGGCTTCTTTTTAGTGGTATCATGATTGGTCTTCTTGGTGTTCTTTATGATATTGCAATTGGACAAGCTATTGCTATCGAAGAATTATTTCGTGCAGGTAAACATCTTACACGTTTACAGGTATACAAAAGAGGTATACGAATTGGGAGAGAACACATAGGGGCACTTGTGAACACACTAGCAATTGCATATGTTGGAGCATCTCTACCTCTTTTATTACTTATACAAAACTCAACAACTGATATTCTTTTTATTCTAAACAGTGAAGTCTTTTCAACTGAAATAATACGTATTCTTGTGGGAAGCATAGGGCTTGTTCTTGCTGTTCCTATTACAACACTTATAGCATCATATATGCTTCACGGAAGAAATTTAGAAAACACCGAAAGTCATCACGATCACACACACTAAAAATACATTGTATGTATATTTTATAAAATAAATATATCATCAAAAGGAACAGAAAAATCAAACACATCTCCTCTGTATACAAAAGAAAGTTTTTCAGCATGAAGCATAATTCTTTTCGATGAAACAGAACTACCGTAAGCTATATCTCCAAGTATAGGATGACCAATAGAAGACATATGCGCTCTAAGTTGATGTGTTCTTCCGGTTTTTGGCATAAGTCTTACATGAGTAGTAGACACGTCTCGTAATATGACTTCAACATCAGTAATAGCACTTCTCGCCTCGCCTCGTATACGATGCAATTCCGTTGTTTGTTTGTAATCTTTTTTACCACGTCCAAGAGGAGCCTCTATTGTAAATGAATCTTCTTCTATTACCCCCTCAACACGCGCTATATATGTTTTCTGTGTACTATGATTTCTAAATTGTAAACGTAATTCATTAAAAGAATCTATGTGTTTAGCTATCACCATAACGCCAGAAGTATCTCTATCTAATTTATGTACAATACCACCAAGAGAAATATCTCTTCCATCTTGAAGAGTTACTGAATTATCAATAAGAAAAATATTAGGATATTTTTCTTTTAAAAAATCCATGAGTGTATACTCTGTAGAATAATCAAAAGGATGTACAACAAGGCCAGACGGTTTATCTATGATTATAAAATCTTCATTTTCAAAAATAAGTAGAGGTATATGAGTATTTTCCATGTACACTCGCACTATATCATAATTTCGTGTATAATCTCTAGACACACGTAATTATGTGTTAAAAAATAAGCCCGGGTGGCGAAATTGGTAGACGCACTTGCCTTAGGAGCAAGCGCCGCAAGGCATGAAGGTTCAAGTCCTTTCCCGGGCACAAAAAATAATGAACGCAACGTAACACGTTGCGTGATTTATTTTTTACCCGGGAAAGGACTTGAACTGAGACACTAGCGAAGCCAGTTTTTGAATCAGCAGATTCACGGCTTGGCCGTAAAAACTGTTGTGTCGAAGTCGGGGTCGCGAAACAATACTTTTACAAATGTATTCATTGTGTAAAAGTATATGTTTGGTGACCAAGTCCTGTGACCTGCTGATTACTATTTGTGGACCACAAATAATGCTAGTATATATGGATAAATGAGAGAATATGTTAAAAAGTTAATTCTCAATATAGAGAGTGATAAAAGAGTTGCTTTTACTAAAAAGTACCCTTTTTTACTTTTCCCGGTAATAGAAATGAAGAGGTTCTATAAAAAAGTAAACTATACATATCCTAATTCTTATAATTTAAAGCATACGAAAGTCTCAGTAGACCAAAAGTGGTTTCATATCACCGATCATTCCTCACCTTTATATAGAAAATATAACAAACGAGAATTAGATGATGGTAAAATTAAAAATATAAAAATTGCTATACAGAAAATTGATGGTCTTATATTAGAACCAAATCAAATATTTTCTTTTTGGAAACATGTAGGCAGAACGAGTAAAAATAGAGGCTTCTTAAAAGGTATAGTATTATCTGATGGTAATTTAAAAGAAGATTTTGGTGGAGGTCTTTGTCAGTTATCTAATTTAATTGCATACATGTTCGCTTGTAGTGAGTGTACTTTTATAGAAAGAAAACATCACTCGAGAGATGTTTTTCCTGATAGCGGTAGAAATATTCCGTTTGCTAGTGGTGCAACTGTTTTTTATAATTTAATAGATTTAAAAATAAAAAATACATATAATTTCCCAATACGAATTAACATAAGAACTACTGATACACAATTAAGAGGTTCTTTATCTTCACCAAAACAACTTGATTATGAAGTAAAATTAGAAGAAAAAAATACAGGGTTTTTTAGATCATCAAGAACTAATCTGGTATACAGGTATAATCAATTATTGAGAGTATTTTATAAAAAAGGTAATTCAAAATTAGAAAAAGAAAAAATAAAAGAAGTCTTACTTTGGGAGAATATAGCAAAAGTTATATATAAAAGTAGTGAAATAAAAAAGAACATAGAAATAATTTAAACAATACAAAAAAATAAAAACGCAATCATATAATTGCGTTTTTATAACTTTAGTATTAATTAGAGTTAGTATCCCTTCCAAAAATCATAGCATTGTTACCGTTACCATGTACTACATATGACATCACTGTTGGGTTAACACCAACCATAGAAGCATACATAGAATACAATTCTACATCTGACATATTAGGAAAACTTATTCTTAATGAACTCATTACAGTTTCCATATCTTTATTTCTTGCAAGCATGTCAAACTGTTCCATTGTTTTTTGGTTTACTTCAACAACTTTTGTAGAAAACACTTGTATTTCTAAACCGTAAAAATCACTTTCACCAAACACATCTTCCACGGTTTCGGTAATATCCCAATTCGGATAATTAAGAAGAACTTCTCGAGTGTTACTATGTATATATCTTGCTATGGCTGTCATACAAAAACCAAGAGTCTGTTCCTGAACTCCTTCTTGTGACATTTTTGAAAGAAGTTGTACATTAACAGGTTTAGCTCTTCCTGTAGCAAATACCATCATTGAATGCCCTTCCATACTTCTATTTTGTGAAGAAACAGTAAAAGAAAAATGCTGTATTGATACTCTCTTCCATATACTCCAAAATGGCCGTGGTAAGAAAAGAAAATTACCTTCATTCCACACAACACCATTTTGAGCACCAAAAAATAATTGTATACCTTGTTCGTTTGGAAGTATTGGTAACTCATAACACCACCTTCCATAAAAACCAAACACTATAACACCTAGTGTCTTTGCCAACATATTTTTATTAATATCAAAAAAAAGAAATGAATACACCCCTTCTCCAGACATATATACATATGTAATAAAACCAAGAAGCAAACCAAAAATTATAACTAATATATGTGCATCTTGTTTAGAAAGTTTCATATATATCTCCTTATATGAAAAGAACAATTAACCACTTGAAATACTACTACAAAAGAAACACACTAACAAGTAGTGTGTCAAGAATATGATTGCTTTTATGCTATTTTATCTGTAGTATACAAAAAGTTTGCACATTGTAGACCAAAAGGAGATAGCTATGAGTTTCTTTAAAAATCTAGGAGATGAGCTTGGCACAGGTTTAGGTAAAGGAATTAATTCTTTTTTTTCATGGATATGTAGATGGGAAAAAGTTGAAGGAGAACATCAACTTCGTACAAATTCATTTAGAATTGCTGTTATATCATTTATACTTTCTGTTACATTTGTTCCAGGTCTTGTAACTTGCTCTTTCAAACCAAAAGAAACATTAGGTGCATATATTTCTTCTAATAATGAAAAAAAATATATTACTATAACAGTTCAACTAGGAAATAACGAGGGGTATATATTTCCAAGTGCCGACAGATTCATTCCAAAAGGTGATCATGAAACAATATTATATTACTTCTACGAAGACCGTCCTATAGATATTCCTTATTTTTATTATCAAAAAAGAAATGACGCTAAAATTCCATTACTATATGTAAAAAATAATCTTTGTTCACTTGTACCATATGGGAAAGAAATACTACTAAAAACAGAAATGGTTCCAACATATGTTGCTAACATGAAAAATACTGTTCTCTATGTAAAAAAGAAAGAAACATTAACATGGTTCGAAAAAATAGAAATGTTTACAAGAGGTCAAGATATTTTTTTAAAAGAAGTCACATGGACTACATTAATAAATACATGGAGTAATGTAGATGCTAAAAAATACTCAATATTAGCACAAGCACTTGATGTGCATGAACTGGTAGAGAAAAAAGCAGGTGGAGGACTTGTTTGTTTTTAAATACACAACTCTTTTAAAATGACTATGAATATACATAGTCATTTTATTTTTTTACCTGTTATACTTTTATATAGAACATGGAAAAAACTATACAATGTATACCACGTGAAGATTTCGCTACACACCCTCTTCTTGCCAGGCTTCTTGAACTTCACGATGTACCAAAAAAACTCTATATCATTGGAAATATTCCAGACGTTACCATTGATCAGTATGGAAGATCAACACCAAGAATTCTCACCGTAGTCGGTTCGCGTAAAAACACACAATACGGTAAACATGTTTTAGAAAAATTACTCTCATCTCTTAAAGGTTCCAATACCATAATTCTTTCTGGATTAGCGCTTGGTATTGATGGACTTGCTCATACTACTGCACTTAAACATACAATAACGACGCTCGCCATTCCAGGTAGCGGTCTTTCAAAAAAAGTATTATACCCCAGCACACATCTTCATCTCGCAGAAGATATTGTTGAATGTGGTGGTGCTCTTATATCAGAACTAGAACCAAATACATCAGCTGCACCATGGACTTTTCCTGCACGTAATCGTATTATGGCTGCATTATCTGATGCTATCCTTGTTGTAGAAGCAGAAGAAAAATCAGGTACATTAATTACAGCAAGACAAGCACTAGAACTTGGACGTGACATAGGAGCTATTCCAGGAGAAGTATTTTCTCCAACTTCCGCAGGAACAAATATGCTTATTCGAGAAGGTGCATACAGTATTACAAATGAAAAAGATCTTTATGAACTTCTACATTTATCTATAGATAAAAAAGATAAAGAAACTCTAAATTTAACAGAAGATGAAGAAACAATCATGAATATTCTTTCTGAAACAACAGAAAAAGATACACTTCTTCTATTAAGTGAAATGCCTCTTGAATTATTTTTAACAACACTTAGTTCTCTTGAAATTAAAGGTTATATAGAAGAAATGTTTGGCGAAGTTAGACGTTTGGTGTAGAGTGTTGTAGACAAGCATAGTATCTATATATACAGATGTGTATGTAAAAAGATACATTAAGTATATTTTTATGCTAAGCTAGAAGCTACTACTATGTAGCTAAAAACTACAGCACACCATGAAACTCTTAATTGTAGAAAGTCCTTCAAAGGCAAAAACAATAGCAAAATATCTAGGCGGATCATATGAGGTCCGTGCTTCTGTTGGTCATGTACGAGACTTACCAAAAAACAATAAAAAAGCTGTCGATATAGAGCATGGTTTTACTCCACACTATGAAGTGAGTGCTGGTAAAGAAAAAGTTATATCTGATATTAAAGCGCTTGCAAAAAAATCAAATGAGGTACTTCTCGCAACTGACCCCGACCGTGAAGGTGAAGCTATTGCATGGCATATACAAGAAGCGTGTCACCTTAAAGGAGCTAAGCGCGTTGCTTTTCATGAAATAACAGAGGAAGCAATAAAAGAAGCGTTAAAGCATCCAAGAGAAATAGACATGAATCTAAAAGAAGCTCAAGAAGCAAGACGTGTTCTTGATCGTTTAGTTGGATATGATCTCTCTGGTGTTATATGGAAAAAAGTACGTTATGGGCTTTCAGCTGGACGTGTTCAATCTCCAGCTCTTCGTATCATCATGGAAAGAGAAAGAGAAATACGTGCTTTTATTCCTGTTACTTATTATGTAATAGTAGGAGAGTTTCAGACCATAGGACGCATGCAAGAAAGTAAAACATATCCACTTATCCTTGAATGCGAAACGCAACCAAATAGTAAAATAGAAGCAGACAGAATTGTTAAGGAAGGAAAAAACTCTTCTTGGGAAATAGTCTCTATAGAAAGTACAGAAGTATCTCGTTCACCAAAAGCACCTTTCACAACATCTACATTACAACAATCTGCTTCATCTCGTCTTGGGTATGCACCATCTCGCACTATGGGTATCGCTCAAAAACTATATGAAAAAGGTCTCATTACGTACATGCGTACAGATAGTACTAATCTTGGTGAACAAGCGATAGCAGAAATTAGTTCTGTGATAGAAAAAAATTATGGCAAAGAAAATATTGAAGTTCGCAGATATAAAACAAAATCAAAAAATGCTCAAGAAGCACATGAGGCAATAAGACCAACTCATGCATCTCAAAGAAGTGGTGGAGTAACCGATGATGAAAAAAGACTGTACTCACTTATATGGGAAAGAACTGTTGCAAGCCAAATGAAAGATGCAAAAATGAAACGTAGTAAAGTAACAGCAAATATCCCTCTTAAAAGTATTCCTAATTTTTCTATTACAGGATCAGTATTACTTTCCCCAGGATGGCTAGCTGTTGATAAAGACGCTCGTGGGGATGATGTTATTTTACCTGACCTTAAAATGGGAGATGAACTCAATCTAAAGACACTTCAATCAACAGAGAAACAAACAGAGCCACCTCACAGATACAGTGAAGCAGGACTTATTAAAGAATTAGAGAAACGTGGCATTGGACGCCCTTCAACATATGCATCAACACTCTCAACCATAGAAGCTCGTGGTTATATAGAGAAAATAAATAAAACACTTCATCCAACAGACACTGGAGAAGTTGTAATTTCTTTTCTTGAAGAACATTTTGCGCATTACATTGGAGACACTTTTACTGCTGAAATGGAAGACAAATTAGACTTGATAGCAGATGGAAAAGCTACTTACTTAAAAACTCTTAAAGATTTTTATAAACCGTTCATTGCAGATGTTAAAGCAAAAGATACTTTAGAAAAAGCTACAAGCATGGGAGATGCACCCGAAGGAATGCAATGCCCTCTTTGTGATGCAAATATGGTAATCAAATTAGCAAAAAATGGGAAATTCTATTCTTGTGTTAGATACCCAGAATGTATGGGTGCTAGAAAGATAGACGGTGAAATAATGGAAGGTCCAAAAAAATTAGGTAAAGCATGTCCAAAATGTGGAAAAGGAGAACTTATGGAGCGTGAAGGAAAATATGGTAGATTCATTGCGTGTGATAATTATCCAAAATGTAAATATATAGAACAAGACGAAGAATTAAGAAAAGCTAATTCAACAGGTGTTCACTGTAATAAATGTAAGGACGGTTACATGGAAGAAAGAAAAGGACGTTTTGGTATTTTTTATTCATGTTCAAATTACCCAGAATGTAAACATATTATAAAAACAAAACCAACAGGTAATAGATGCATCTTTAAAAAAACAGATGGTACAGAATGTGGTGAACTCATGATGACAGGAACCAAGACAATACCAGAAAGATGTAGTGATAAAACCTGTCCAAACCACAACCCTCACAAGCTTGAGAAAAAATAAAATATAAAAAGTACTATACAGCATTCTTCACAATTCTAAAAATATCTGGTATTGTAAGGTAATGGCTTCTCAAAATTTTAATGATACTAATCCAGCTCGAATATTTGCTCTTCTTCCTGATTTAAAAGATCACGATAAAGAACTCATTCTTAGAGCGTGTCACTTTGCAGAACAAGCACACAAAGGACAACTAAGAAAATCAGGAGAACCCTACTACAACCATGTATTTGCTACTGGTTTTAATCTTGCAACATTAAAAATGGACGCTGAAACAATTTCAGCCGGTATTATGCATGATGTTCTTGAAGATACAACAGTTACTCACGAAGAAATGGAAAAAGAATTCGGTGAACACATCACAAAACTAGTAGAAGGTGTTACAAAACTTGGAAAACTAAGATACTCAGGTGCAGAAAGACACGTAGAATCACTTCGCAAATTTTTCGTAGCAATGGCAGATGATATACGTGTCGTTGTTATTAAGCTGTGTGATAGATTACATAATATTCAGACATTGCAATATGTTTCTCCAGAAAAACAAAAACGTATTGCTCTTGAAACATTAGAAATACACGCAAGACTTGCTGACCGTTTAGGTATGGGGCGTCTTAAAGCACAATTAGAAGACGCAGCATTTCCTTATGTATATCCAGATGATTATAAAAAAACTTTAGAGCTTTTTGAAAGTATCCGCCCTATCTCTGACGAACAATTAGAAAAAGTTGTAGCTACTCTTGAAGAAGAGCTTGTGACTTTTGATGTTGAGATAGAACGTATAGATCACAGAGTAAAACATCTCTATTCTCTTTGTCAAAAATTAAAACGTTATAAAATGGACGCATCAAAAGTTCATGATATAGTTGCACTTCGTATCATCGTCCCTACTGTAGGAGATTGCTATCAAGCACTTGGTGTTATCCATGGACTCTACCGTCCTTTCCCTGGACGTTTTAAAGATTACATAGCTGTACCAAAACCAAATGGTTACAAATCACTACACACGACAATTTTTTCTGGTGACGGAAATACTCTAGAAATACAAATTAGAACAAAAGAAATGCATAGAGAAGCAGAATACGGTATTGCATCACATCTTTCATATAAAGAGCTTGGTAAAAACATAGATAAAGAAGAAATACGTAAAAAAACAGGATGGACAAAAGAATTACTTGAATGGCAAGAAAATACTGAAAAAAATCAAGATTTTCTAAAACACTTAAAAGATGATTTTTTTCAATACAGAGTATTTATTCTTACACCTAAAGGTGATGTTATAGATCTTCCGGAAGGTTCTACACCAATTGATTTTGCATACGCTGTTCATTCTGATATTGGAAACCATACAGCAGGAGCAAAAGTAAACGGAAAACTTGTCCCTTTGGATACAGTTTTAAAAAATCGTGACGTTGTAGATATTGATGTGAAAGAAAGCGCTTGCCCAAAACGTAAATGGATAGATATGTCAAAAACAACATTAGCAAAACGTAAAGTACGTAACTATATCAATGAACATGGAGGAGCAATAGATAAATTTTTGACACGATAAAAAAGCGCGAGCCTTCGGCTCGCGCTTTCGCATGATACTACATATCACATTTCTACAGTACAAAGCTCAAATTTTTCAAAAAAATTACGAGCATCCATTATAAATGTTTTCTCTTTATAACTTCCACTTTTTGCTGTAATAACAAAAGATGGATGAGCAAGACCTGATGGTATATCAGAATAACCTACTTCATTTTGTCTTCCTTCTTTCCAATATTCTATACATGGATAGACGGCTTCAACTTTTACAAACACATTTTTATCACTAATACTTTCAAATGTCTTACCTACAGCATTAGAGCAATGCTCATGAGGGCTATCATAATGAAACCATTGATGTAAATACGGTTTGCGTTGTGATTTCTTACTTTCTGTTGAGAGACCGTTATTTTCTAAATCCATACCATACTCCTTTCACATTACATTCTAAAAGGAGTCTATCAGTTACACATATAGTTGTCTACGCAGATCTTTCACACATCATCATTTATTCTACAAAGAAAACTTAGTAAGATTGTACAAATCATCATTCTGCTCCTCTTCTTTTATTTCTTGTATAGAGCGATCATCAAGTGATATATGTTCTTCATGTGTGTCAGTATCTACATATACATCTTGCTCCACTGCTTCACTTGAAGTCTGTGTCTCTTCTATAGGATTTACTTCTATATGTGTTACCTCTTTTACCAACTGAACCTCAGGAATGTTATCTTCACGAAGATGGGTAAATTCTGTAATTGGTTTTATATATCTTTCAGTGTCAGGAACAGCTTGTAATGTTTCCATGTCTTCTTCTTTAAGAGTATCAAACATTCCTTTGTGTGTTTTTTCTTCTCCGGCTTTACGAATAGCAATAGAAAGCGCAAGTAATTCTTCATGAGAAAAATAATCAATCCAAATACGACCACCACGTTCACGAGGTTCGATCTGTACACGTGTTCCAAGAGTCTCCGCAAGACTCTCTTCCATATCAACAACTTCAGGCGTCATAAATAGATCCTTCTTACGAACTTTTTCAAATGCGATACGACGAGCAATCTGTTCTGCTTCACGTACAGTCATTTTACGAACCATCATTTCTTTAAAAAGTGTCATTTGTTCTGCTGGTCTATCTATAAGCATAAGAAGGGGCCGTGTATGACCTTCACTTATCTGTCTCTTAGAAAGAGCGTCTAATATATCTTGTGGAAGCATGAGTATACGTACTGTATTTGATACATATTCACGACTTTTTCCCATTTTACGACCAACATCTGCCCATGTTAACTTAAACTCATCTGCAAGACGTTGAAAAGATTGTGCACGCTCAACAGAATTAAGATCCTCTCTTTGAAGATTTTCTATAATCGCAAGCTCCAGCTTAGCTCTACTATCATCACCCGTACGCACAACAACAGGCACCTGAGTCAATTTTGCCAGCTTAGAAGCTCTTAAACGACGTTCCCCTGCTATTAGTTCATATTCTACTTTTACTCCTCCATTTTCTAGCATTGTTTCTTGTCTAGAAACAACAAGTGGTTGAAGTACCCCATACTGACGAATACTATCAGAAAGTTCTTTTAACCTATCCTCGTCAAATTCTCTTCTTGGTTGATACGGATTAGGTACTATTTTTTCTATTTCTATCCAAAAAATTGAGTTTTCTATGTTTCCCATATACATTAATACGTATAAGTATAGCACGCAAAATAATTTTAGTTGTGTACTACCAATTATACACATATGTGTATAATTGTATTATTCTATAAAGACACATAACACTGTATACTGTATATACTTTATAAATCATTTTTAAATACACACTTTTTTACTTATGGAATCAACAACATCTAAAACAACAGCTAATATACTTATTGTTCTTGCTATAGTTCTTATTGGTGGAAGCATAGCAACAACACTTAACAAAAAGGAAGAACCACTTCCCGTGGTAACAAATACTCCGGTTGTTACAAAAAATGAAACACAAACACCTCCAGCACAAGAAAATACACCCACAGATGCTTCAAACACACCTTCTGTTTCATTACCAGTGAACATGCTATCTGCTGATTTTATTTCAAATATACTATCCAAAAAATGGACATGGGAAAAAAATATAGCTACCGATGGAACAGTAACTGTTACACCAAAAAAAATTGACGCCTTTAGTTTTACATTAAAAGAAGATTCTTCTTTAAGTGGAACAACAGATTGCAATAGTTTCTTTGGTAGTTTTACAACAAATGCAGACAACCTTTCTTTTGGTCAATTAGGATCTACAATGATGTACTGTGAAGATGCCCAGGAAAGTACTTTTATGCAAGCATTACAAAATGTTACAAAATATACATTTAGTACTACAACAAAGAGCATGATACTAATGACAGCTTCCGGAACAATGTATTTTAAATAAAACAAAACCCACACAAAAGTGTGGGTTTTTATATTCATTTTTTTATGCAAAAAGAATTAAAAAGCGTTCTTGGTTTTTTTTGGTAAAATTTTTTCGATAATACCTTCTTGTACAAAATTAAGAAACGTTTCCATTTTTAATAATTCGTTAATATTACAAAACGTAAGTGCGACTACTCCATGGGTATATCCCCAGATTTGATTCTGAAGAACTGCCGAAACTAACATATCACTTCGGAAACAGAGCAACCCTTTTTCTGCACATTCTTTCAAATATGCAAGAAATTTAATACCCTCTTTATCTTCCGCGATGTACAGAACACAAGGAGACCGAAGGACATCTTTAACACCTTCAATATCCTCAACTGTCATTGTTTTTTCTGGGGATTGATTCATGCTCACCTCTTTCATTAGAAAAATAACAAAACACCAAACATAATTATAACCTACAATATTATAAAAGTCAATACTACTTTCTTTAAAAGCTATATATAATAAAGTTATAAAAAAATAAAAAACCATACGAAGTACATGTACTAATATGGTTTTTAAATATAGTGGACCATCTTAAAATAAAGACAAAATGAAAATAGATTGATAACAAAATGTTATAAAAAATAAAACGAGGGTTATTTTTGAAAGCGTCGTATATTTTTTTACATCATGCACACATGTCCATATAAATCTCAAAAGAAAAACAACACCAGAAAAACATAGTGACAGAAAAACATAAATAAAAAACAACAAAGACTCTTTTACAAAAAATCCTTCTTGATAATATATGTATATCGTAAGACAGATAGAAATAAAAAAGATTTTTAAAAAAGAATCGGTATATTTTTTATGATGTCTAATAAAAGATATTCTCTGTTTTAAAACTTGCTCACCAAAATATAGGGATTTAAATAAATACAAAACTAGTACAACATTTAAGAAACAAACACTTACAAGTAATATAAACATAAAAATACTCATATAGTTCACCTTTTTATATAAAGAACAAGATAAAATACATACTACAACAAAAAAGAAAGAAAGACGAATCTATACAGAATTATAATAATTCAATCTTTATACCAATAACACCATATTTATCCTGATCTTCTACAGGATAAAATTTACAAATTTCATTAAGAAGAAACTCCTTTGAGTCTCCACCAAAATAATTTGAAGGAAAATCAGAAAATAACTTTTCAAAAGAGAATAGGTTACAAAAGCACTAGCTTCGTTCAAGAAGCTTTCGAGACCCCAGTTCGTGTCGGTCACGTACGAGACGCAGATTTGAGACTCGGTCACAAAACTACCTCGCTTCGCTCGAAGTAGTTTCGCGACCCCTATTCTCGTCTCACGTACATGACGCAGGTCATGTACTTCATACCCATCATGTGTGAAATAAAAGACCTCACTAAATCGTGAGGTCTTTTATTTCACACATGTGCACAAGATGGGTGGCTATCCGAACTTTTAAAGTGTGCTCTCTCAATCAAAACTTCTATAAAATCATTGGAAAATTCTCTAAATTTACCAAATACCAAACATTGACTACCTATTGTGTTAATGTTATTATGTAGAAACTTCTCGAATAATCTTGAAGTATCCGCAGCTCTTTGCAAAACCCTTGAGTTACACAACTTGTTTTAACAAGCCAGTACTCATCACAGGAGAAATACCATGACGAAAGTAAGCACTTTGATTCGCCCCGCAGAAATTAATGATTTCGAATGGGTGGCAGATCTTATGCACACCTCACTTGAACCATACTATGGTGGAGACCATAGAGCGCACGCGAAACGTATACTTGACGCCCATATTGATGGTGGCCATGATCGCGTTGGCTTCTTTTCATTTGAACAAAAAATGTTCATTCTGGAAGTAGAAAACAAGAGCGCAGGAATTCTCCATCTAGTTGGCAAGAGACAGTCAACATATAAAATCAGTCCTCTAATCCTCGCCCAGGAATTCCAGGGTATAGGAGGGCTTGGTACAATGCTACTTGATTACGCAGAAAACCACGCACGCGAACATCAAGCACGACAACTCTACTGTACGGTAGCAGAAAAAAATAATCTTGCGATGCAATTCTTTTTACGAAAGGGATTCATTCGTGCAGGAAGTTCTGATAGTCATTACAAAAATGATATTACGGAGACAATGCTTTACAAACCTCTACACGGAGAAAGTAAAATCCTGTCTCTTGACAAGATACATGTTTCTGTTTTACCACTTGAAAAAGTTGATTCGAAGGCAAAAGAAGAAGTTGCAAAGTTGTTGCTCGAAAAACTGCCAAACTCTTTTGAAGGTATAACCGACGAATGGGTGACAGCACTTTTTAATGGGTATGAGCGCCGAAACACTTCTGATATCAACCTTAAATACAAATTAATTTTTGTTGCACTTGATAGTGATGGTTGTGTGATTGGTGTAGCAGGAGCAACACCTAAAAAAGGAAGCCCGATTAAAATCATGCCTTTTATTGCAACTAATACTGTTGCTTTTGAAGCACTTTTAATTGATATTCCACATCAGTTAGTGCCATATGGCCATAAACTCTACACCCACATCAACCCAACTCCAGAAGAAGTGGTTTCTCTTCAAAGGCTTGGGTGGAAACTTGATGCTGCACTACCGAATGCTTATTACTTGGGTGTTACTACCCAGCAATGGAGCATAAACATAAAGGAAACTCTTATGAGAACACTACGAATTAAACAAAGGTTTTTTAATCTGATTAAGTCAGGAAAGAAAACTCTCGAGGTTCGTGTTGGGTATGACACTATTAACCACATTCAAAGTGGTGAACAGATCAACCTAGTAACCCATACTAGCCAACTCAGTGTTCGAGTTAGTGCTATTCGTCGGTATAGCAACTTCAAAGAAATGCTTTTGAGTGAAAAGTTTTCAAGCATAGCTCCTGATGTTTCATCTTCAGAAGAATTGTTAACATTACTCAGAAACATCTATTCACCTCACAAAGAACAGCTTGGTGTTGTGGTATTTGAGATCAAAAAATAAGCTGTAATCAAAAACCCCTAGACAATATACTTGCCTAGGGGTTATTTTTATTCTAGCTCAATCTTTATACCAATAACACCATATTTATCTTGTTCTTCTTTGGGGTAAAATTTACAAATTTCATCAAGAAGAAACTCCTTTGAGTCTCCACCAAAATAATCTGAAGGAAAATCAGAAAACATCTTTTCAAATGATGGGTAACGATATAGTGCCGTCACTTTTGTTTTTACCATATTGTCAGGATTTTCATTTTGAGAGAAAATAACATCGTCGCCAATATTAATTATTGAACGTTTTTCGTCGAAAAGTCGTGACTCAATAATTTTTCTTCCGTTCACAATTTTTTCATAAGGCTCTTGAGTAAGCTTCATTTGATGTACAGACATATTATATTAGAATTTATTATTATAAATATAAGAATACCATAAATATTTATAATTATTAAGAGCTGTGCTGGAGGAGAGACTTGGTCACAGTTTCTATTCCTCGCAAGCTCGTCATAATAGAAACCGCGACCCCTATTCTCGTCTCCGCAAGCAAAGCAGTTTGCTTGCTTCCTCATGAAACACAGTGACCACAAAAACACCCAAGTAGCTACTTGGGTGTTTTTGTGGTCATGTGCCGGAGGAGAGACTCGAACTCTCACACCTTGCGATACACGATTTTGAGTCGTGCGCGTCTACCATTCCGCCACTCCGGCATATATTTAATTTTTAACCTTCATTACTTATAGAATATCAAATAAGTAATTTATCTTTTCTCGGAATGGTAACCATTCTTTGGTCGTACGTCTGCTGACTTCCGACATCTTCGAGACCAAGTCTCTCGACCACTCCGGCATATATTTAATTTTTAACCTTCATTACTTATAGAATATCAAATAAGTAATTTATCTTTTCTCGGAATGGTAACCATTCTTTGGTCGTACGTCTGCTGACTTCCGACATCTTCGAGACCAAGTCTCTCGACCACTCCGGCATATATTTAATTTTAATAAACAGTATGATTATACCACGTCATACCGTTTGTGTAATCTGTCTATTTTTTGTAGAATACATTCCAGAAATACTTAGAAAAGGAGTTCTTTATATGACTACTGAAGTACTATCCCCAAAAGAACTTTATGAACTGCAAGAAAATGCAGAATACGGTGAATTAGATCATAGCACAGCTTCAAAAAGACACGCAAGAATACTCATGAGTCTTCATTTTGTATTAAGCACTAATGAAGAAATATGCAGTGTTCCTTATGCTAATATTGAGACAATACAAAAGTTAATCGAAAGATTTTTTGGAAAAAAATATAACATAGATACTTTAAAATACTGGATAGAAGATTTATTAAAAAGAGGTTACCTGTCAGAATATCATGATGAAATAGATCTAGAAAAAAATTTCTTCTCACTTACAGAATACGGTATAGCACTTTTCATAATTCTTTATGAAAGTCGTGAAGCACTGTTTGAATCAAATTCAAAAAATAGTATAGCTTTTCTTCATTAAAAATGATCTATTTACATAAAGTACTATATGTAGTATTATAGAATACTGACTTTCTAATTGGTTTAGAGAGCAGACTACTGAGGAGTTCTTTAATAATGTCGAATAAAAAAATTGACTTTAAAATTGATGATCATGTTATTGTTCATCCAGGAATTATGTCTGATCCAGACAAAGCAAAAAAAATAACAAACAGAACAGGCCTTACAGGAGAAGAACTGTCTGAACCTATGCGAGTTATACATACGACAGAAGATCAACAAATTCATATCAAACACAAAAAACTCAAAAGAACATTGATCGTCCATTCAAAATTCATGACACACGCATCTCCGGTGTCTACGATGTCCTAACGTGCAACAACAAACCCGCTATATCACATATAATTATATAGCGGGTTTTTTTTATTTTTTAAAAAGCGTATTCACTAATATAATCTATAATATCATCTGATTCACCCATTGAAATATTCGCTGTTGTATCTATTAGAAATGGCATAGACTTAATATTTTTTGTTTGCGCTTCAGCTAAAAATTCATCATTTTCGATATTTCTTTCTTCGTAAACTATACCCTTTTCAAGAAAAGCATTTTTTACTTTCTCACAATACATGCATTTATTTTTTGTATATAAAATTAACATACTATAGATATTATAATAATACATGTTAGTATACTTTATACTATGAACAAACTCCAATCGATATTTATAGTCACAGGACCAACAGCAAGTGGTAAAAGTGACTTCGCTGTAGAGTTAGCCTTAAAACATGACGGTGAAATTATCTCTGCAGACTCAAGACAGCTATACAAAGGATTAGATATTGGAACAGGTAAAATAACAAAAGAAGAGATGAAAGGTGTTAAACATCACATGCTTGATGTATGTGAACTTAACGATGATTTTTCTGTAGCAACATATAAAAAAATGTCACAAAAAATACTTCACGATATAATTAATAGAAATAAAACCCCTATTATTTGTGGAGGAACAGGACAATATATAGATACTTTTATAGTTAATCAAACTATTCCTGAAGTTGCTCCTAATAAAAAACTACGAGACTATTTAGAAACAAAAACAACCGAGGAATTATACCAAGAACTTTTACTAAAAGATGAAAATCGAGCAAAAAAAATAGATAAGCATAATAAGGTTCGCATCGTTCGAGCTCTTGAAATAATAGATACGTTAGGTTACGTACCTCAACAAGAAATCATAAAAAATAATAACCATATAACTCTTTATCTTATGGACATAAAAAGAGAATTGTTGCGAAAAAAAATAACCAATCGGCTAGAAAAAAGATTGAAACAAGGTATGATTGAAGAAGTTAAAGAAGTTCTTAACAAAGGATATAACGTTACGGAGTGTAAAAAATTTGGCATTGAATACGTAGCAATAGCAAAATTATTACGTAACGAAATAACAGAAGAAGACATGAAAAATGAAATTATTACACACTCTATGCAATATGCCAAAAGACAACAAACGTGGAATAAAAAATATAAAGAAAAAGCAATTCTAATAGAGGTGTTGCAATAAAAAAACAAGGTTATATATAACCTTGTTTCATAGACCAATCTACACTGTTTTCACAAACTGATTATTATTAGTTAAATGATTAACAAGTTGTTTTTCTTTTTCAAAACGATCAAGTATCTTTTTCTCTTCATCGTAATGTTTAGTTATATGAAAAAAACGTAAACAAAGATCAAGTGTTTCTCTGTTATCAGATTTCGCATTATGCATTGCATAAAGCCATAAACGATCAGAAATATCTGGTGAATTTTTTAAGTCAATAATTTCATCTTTATATAATTCATACAACAAACTTTCAAAAACAAGAAGAGTAAGATTATGATCACCAAGATCTTTTAAACTAACATGAAGCATACCTTCTTTATTTTCTTTGTTTGCGTACATTTTTACCATATCAAAATCATCTTCTAACATAGTAACTAACGTCTCTTTATATGAATTAAAAAAACGTAATAAAAACGTTTTCTTTAAAAAGAGAAGAATTTTAGCATACACCTTCACAAAAATAATAATCTGCTCTGATGTATATTCTTTATGCCAAAAAGTCATCTCTTTTCGTATTTCAGACGTCCACATATACATACGATAACAAAGATACGGTATTCTCATTTTTTGTAAAAAATTACCTTTTTCCGAAAACTCGACAGACGCATAAAGAATCTTTACATACTCTATTGCAAGAAGTGTATCTCCCTCTTTCATATTACTTTCAGCTATGTAACCATATCTTTTTTCAAAGGTAGCAATTGCACCCTGCTCAGTAAAAAAACAGTTACGAGAAACCAAACAATGTATTACATTATCCATACAAAGAACTACCTTTCTTACGACACACAACAAAAACTATTTTCTATTATACAATATAATACACATAAGTCAATTAATATATACTATTCTTTATATCTCTTTAAAAGAAAAGATCAAAATGGTATACTTATGAACATGTCATCACCATACATCATAACAATAGGGCTCGAAATTCATGCAGAACTACACACATATAGTAAAATGTGGTGCGGTTGTAAAAATGACCCACAAGCAGAAAAACCTAATATCAACATATGTGAAATATGTATGGCACACCCAGGAACACTTCCTGTACCAAATAAAGAAGCTATAAAAAAAGTGATACAAGTTGGTCTTGCTACACATTCAACTATTGCTGATTTTACAGAATTTGATCGTAAGAATTATTTTTATCCAGATATTCCAAAAGGATACCAATTAACTCAATATAAATACCCTATTGTTTCAGGTGGTCAAATAAACGGGACAGAACTCACTCGTATACATTTGGAAGAAGATACTGCGAAATCATCTCATGAAAATGGTATTACTCTTGTGGACTATAATCGAGCAGGAGTTCCTCTTATGGAGCTTGTAACAGAACCTGTTATTCATTCTGCTGAGCAAGCTGTGGCTTTTGCAAAATCTCTCCAGCAAATACTTCGCTACACTGGAGCGTCTGAAGCAAATATGGAAATGGGTCAAATGCGTATCGAAGCAAACATTTCTGTATCAAAAGATCCTAAGAAATTTGGAACTAAATGTGAAGTAAAAAATATTAATTCATTTGCTTCTGTAGAAGGTGCTATACGTTACGAAGTGGAAAGACATATTGCAACTCTCGAAGAAGGAGGCGTTATTATTCAAGAAACACGTGGCTGGGATGAAGTAAAATTAGAAACCTTTAGTCAAAGAAAAAAAGAAAATGCACATGATTATAGATATTTTCCTGATCCAGACCTTCCAAAATTATACCTTTCAAAACTTTTTGATATAGAAGCATTACGTTTAGAAATACCAGAATTACCTGAGGCAAGAAAAAAGAGAATGCTTGAAGCTGGTTTAAAAGAAGATGTTGTCGAAATTATTCTTAGTGATAAGAGTATAGCTGTGTATTTTGATGAAGTAACTAATGGACACGATACAACATATCAAACACTTGCAGCAAATTATCTTGTAGCAGATATATTCGGTATCCTCAAAAAAGAGAGTAAAACTATTACTGCAAACAACTTTCCTTCTTCTGTTTCGTTTAAAACTCTTTTAGAAATGATACAAAAAGGAGAACTTTCTTCACGTGGCGCAAAAGACCTTCTTCCGCTTATGATCATAGATAAAACTATAGATGTAAAAAAAGTTGCAGAAGAAAAAGGAATGATACAAAAAAATGATCCAGAACTTCTTAAAACTATCGTACATGAAGTTATAATAGAAAACCCTAATCAAGTAGCTGAATACAAAAATGGAAAAGAAAGTATGTTTATGTTTTTTGTTGGTCAGTGTATGAAGAAATCAAAAGGTGCAGGTAACCCGGGAGTATTTCAAGAACTCTTAAAGGAAATTCTTATCTAATGATTATCTACGTATAGCTACAGAAAAATGCGGAACCGTACGGTTCCGCATTTATTTTAAATATGTACACAGCATCTGCTATGATGGATTACCTGTACAACCATTTTCTTTCATAACATTAATTTGCTTTTTTTGTTGTATCTTTTGTCCTGGTTTAGTAATTTTCGATACATCCTTTTCATACCCCACATGAAAATCAGGATAATGATGAGTTCGAGTACTACTATTTTCTAAATCAGGAACAAAATCAATATTAAAAGATAGTACATAATCACCACGATCTGATGTAATGGTTACAGGCACTCGAACAGTATCAGAAAAAATTAAAATACTATCTGGAATACAAGAAACATCTAACACACCTTTAGACTCTTTAAGTATTCTTTCTGAAACAGGGATATCTCCTATTTTAAAAGAGTCAACAATCATTCTTGAAATAAGAGCTTTAGGAATTGATTTTTCTCTTTCCATTTCGAGTGACTTTTTAAGTTCTTCAAGTTGTGATTCGAGGCGTTTCTTATCTTCTTCTAAATTTGAAATAGCGTAATCAAGCTCAACAACTCTTGTTGCATAACAGGCTACTACTTCAATCATCTTGAAGTGTTTTACGTCATTAGCATTAGAATTCGTGGACATATTTTTTCCTTATGTATAGAACAATATATCTATACAATATAGATATACCTCTAAAAAGAACACTATCACACTAAACTACAAAAATCAAAAAGATTAGAGAGTCAGATAGTATTTCATGAATTACTTAAAATAGAACTTGCTTAATTCTATATATAAAAAAACGGAAATCGTACGATTTCCGTTTTTTAAACGCTTTTCCACTTTTTTATACTTTTTCTTTGATCGAAAAAAAATATGTATGAGTAGAAGAATCATGTCTTCCTAAAGAAAAAGTAACATCTGCTGTCACAACCCCTTTTTCTCCAAAAAGAATATTTTCAGGTCCGCAATGAAGTGTTACAGAAAGAGCACTGTCAACGACATCTAACGGATAAGGAATTTTACCTAAGGCAAACTGTTCTTTAACAAATTCTGATAAATACCTTACAGGGATAGTTTTTGACAATTCATCTTTACTATCTTGAAATTCCTTTTCTAGAATTTTTATTTTTTCGAGAGACTCTAAATATGCTTTTCTGTATTTAAAACTTTCAAGCGTTAAATGAGTAATTATCTCTTTTGGATCAAAATCAGAAAGAGGTATATCTGGCATAAAATAACTCCTCAATGACAAATAGAATGCTGTACCACGTATGGTTCCAATATTAAGAATACCATACTTTTTTAAAAAGTCAAAGAAGCGAACAAACTACTTAGTAAGAGTTTGTATCAACATATCTCCAAAATTTTTAATAGTAGCATCTTCGTACAAAGAAAGTGTTACTATAGATTTTGATTTTGAAACTTTTTCCAATGCTTTTATTTTTTCTTTACAAGTTTTTTCATCAACAGTGTCTACTTTTGACAATACAATAACTTCTTCGCGATCAAGAAGCTTTTTATCATACTTTCCTAATTCTTCTCGTATTGTTGTATACACTTTTGCAACATCTTCATTTTCTGAAGAAATAAGATGCACCAGTGTATGTGTACGAGTTATATGACGAAGAAATTTATGACCAAGACCTTTTCCATCACTAGCACCTTCGATAAGACCAGGAATATCCGCAAGTACATACGAAAAATATACACCAAGGTTAGGTTCAAGTGTAGTAAAAGGATAATCTCCAATCTTCGCACCAGCACGAGTAAGTGCATTTAAAAGTGATGATTTACCTGCGTTAGGTAAACCAATTAGCCCCACATCAGCGATTAATTTAAGTTCTATATCAAATGTTGCAAACTCCCCTTTTTCACCTTTAGTAAATTCTTCTGGTGTACGATTAGTTGATGTCTTGAAGTTCTCATTACCAAGTCCACCTTTTCCACCACGAAGAATGAGAATGTCACCTTCCTCGAGACATTCATATGTTTTGTCGTATTCACGATTATATATCACAGCACCAAGTGGAACTTGAAGAAAAAGATCTTTTGCATTACTGCCATGCATACTACGTTTTTGTCCTGCTTCACCTATGTCTGCTGACCATTCTTTTTTGTGCTTATACACCGAAAGAGCTTGTATATCTCTAATAACACGAAAATATACATCTCCACCTTTACCACCATCACCACCTGCAGGACCACCAAAAGGTATACCTTTTTCACGTCGCCATCTGACAACACCGTCACCACCTTTTCCTGCTTCTATTTTGAGTGTTACATGATCGATTAACATCTACATATAATACCATATTTTAAAGACTTTTGCAAGTTTTTTAGATTCTTTTATATAACAATTTTTGTTATTTTGTCAATTCTTGACGCTCAGATAAAGAAGTATACAATGAGTACATATGAAAACAATACAAAATATTCTTGTTGTTTCTGCAGTTTATATAGCTGGGACATTTTTTGCATCTGCTCAATATTATTATCAAAATCAATATCCTACGTATCAGTATCAAAATTACACTCAAGAAGTAAAACAACTTGGTAATTGTTATTATACAAACACAAATCCTGCTGTGTATTATGGTAATTGTGTAGGAATAGCACCTTCATATTCATATACAAACACATACCAAGCACAATACCCTACATATCAAAACTATTATCAACCAACATCATATACACAATACTCACCATATTATACATATGGATATCAAGAAGGTAGATGGCATAGAGGATACACACATAGTACTCTTGGTGATTTTTTTACTGGAGGAAGTAGATGTTACCAGCAAAACGGCTATACTGCTTGCTACTAATATAACTACTTAAAAAAATACTAGCTACATGCTAGTATTTTTTATTGAGCACAAATATTATTGTAGTATTGTTAAAAATTCAGACTCATCTAGTATTTTTACATTATACTTTTTTGCGTCGTCTAATTTACTACCTGCGTTTTCTCCACATAAAAGATATGACGTCTTAGAAGATACACTAGAAGATACTTTTCCACCATGAGACTCAATTAATTCTTTCGCCTCATCACGTGAAAGAGTTGGTAATGTGCCTGTGATAACAAATGTGTTATTCGTAAATATGTTTTTTACTATTTTTATTTCTGGTGCAAGTATTGTAATTTCTTTTTGCAACATGTCTAACATATTTTTTGTATGAGTATCACCAAAATATGCAATAATAGAAAGAGCTACCTTGTCTCCCACACCAGAAACAGCTAAAAGCTCTTCATATGTTGCTTTAGATATTTCTTCAAAAGATTTATAATGTTTTGATATATCTTTTGCTGTTTGCTCACCCAAATGACGTATACCAAGTGCAAACAAGAATCGATGTAATGGTACATCTCTTGCTTTTTCTATCGAAGAAAGTATATTGTCTGCCGATTTTTCACCAAACCCTTCAAGAAATTGTATATCCTTTTTTTGTAACCTAAATATAGAAGTAAAATCTGTAATGATACCAATATCATGAAATATTTCTACTGTTTTTTGACCAAGTTCCTCAATATTCATTCCTTTTTTACTAACGAAATGAATAAGACCTTCAAGATGTTTTGCTGGACAATCTTTATTTTTGCAATAAAGAGCTACAGAGGTTTCTTTACCGACATATTCTTTTTCTAGTAATGAATCACATTCTGGACAATGTGTTGGTATATCAAACTCTTGTGATGATAATGGTCTAAGTTCTTTAAAGACAGACAGTATCTCAGGTATAACATCTCCTGCTTTACGCAAAGCAACAGTATCTCCAATACGTATATCAAGTCTCTTTATTTCATCTGCATTATGTAAAGTAGCACGAGACACAATAGATCCTGCGACGAGCACTGGAACAAGCTCAGCTACTGGGGTTATAGCACCTGTCCTTCCTACCTGAAGAGTAATAGAAATTAATTTTGTTGCAACTTCTTCTGCTGGAAATTTATATGCTATTCCACCTCGAGGTGACTTCGCTGTATATCCTAAAGCATCCCATATATTTCGTTCATTTATTTTTATCACAAGACCATCTATTCCATATTCTTCATGAGCTCTTTTTTTTGACCACTGTTCATAAAATAATTGAACTTCTTTTAAATTTGAACAGACTTTTCTATCTTTATTAACAAGAAAACCAAAACTTTCTAGTGTCTTTAATTCTTCTTCCTGTGTCTGATAATCACCCCCTTCTATGTCATATGCAAAAATTTGTATATTTCTTTTAGCTACCACTTTTGAATCAAGCTGTCTTAATGTACCTGCAGAAAGATTGCGTGTGTTAGCATATACAGGAAGTCCATCTTTTTCCCTTTCTTTATTAATACTTTCTAAATCTTTTTTCTTCATCCATGCTTCACCAATGATAGTGATAGAAATTTTTTCTGGCAACACTAACGGTATCACTTTTACTGTTTTTATATTTTCTGTAATGTCTTCCCCGACTTCTCCATCTCCACGAGTGGCAGCACGCACAAGTATACCTTTTTCATAACTGAGAACAACTTTTAAACCATCTATTTTCATTTCAGTGATATAGGTAGGTTTTGTATATATTTCTGATTTTTTTAAAAGTGTATTATTTCTTTCTTCCCATTCAGAAAGTTCTTCAAAAGAAAAAACATTGTCAAAGCTCCACTGTTTTATAGAGTGCACCACTTTTTCAAAATGATCAAGTATATCTCCGCCGACTCTTTTTGTAGGACTGTTGTCATCATCAAATTCTGGATACTTTTTTTCCAAAGAAGAAAGCTCTGACATCAAACTATCATACAATTCATCTGAAATAGTAGGTGAATCATGCACATGGTACAAGATTCTATGTTTTTCCAAAAGACCACGAAGTTCTTTTACTCTTGTTGCTATTTCTTCTTTATTCATATTAAAGCAAGTATACCATAAAAACCTTTTGTAGTAAGGGTATTTAGCATTAGTATATATACGCTTTATTCTATTTCTGTTCTAAAGACTATAGCTCTTTCCACGGAACCTTCTGGTCTATCACATCTTGAAAATCCCTGAGAAATAATTTGTTTATATGTTGCAGTTTTATTAACTGTAACTCTTGCACAACGATAGGTTCCATCACTTAGCCTCATCTTCATATTAAAGCTAGATGTCTGACCAACTTCCAAATCAACACCTGTTTCAGATTTTAAAATAAAATCTTCATCTGCAACAGTAAATTGAGAGTCACCAGCAGTATTAAAAATATCAGACTGTGCACACCTAATTTCATCCACTAATTCAGCTAATGATTTTAAGGGTGTCTGAGATAATGCCCGTAAAGAGTTGATACTATTTAATTTATCTTGCATATTAGCTAAATGAGCTTCAGTTGTTAAAATAGTGGTATCATAAGGAAAAATACCAGAAATACCATATGTATACGTATCTTCTATAGCAAGAACACATGTGAGAGCATTATCTGCGGCATAATACGCTGTTTGACTATCTCTTCCTAAATTTGAAAAATATATCTGTTTAATAAGTATAGTTGATATACTAACAGAAATAAGAAGCATTATTCCTGCTATGAGTAGTGTAAAAGGTAGTACAAAACCTTGTCTATATTTATTTCTATGTGCTGTATATTGTATAATGTGTATCATATATTATGCTCTAGGATGCAAGATATCACTAAACTTCATTGTTCTAATAACACCATTAGAACGTCTAAAGGAAACAGTTGCAGTTATTTCTAAATCATCTTGATATAATTCAAGATTTACAGGAGCAATAGGTACAATATTCTCGTCGATTGTCGGTATTGATGTAATAAATATTTTTCGGGTATAGCTCGTCCTTCTTATATCTCTTGGTGTATCATTAAGTCGAATATCGTCACTTTCTACACCACTACAAATATAATAATTCCTAACATCGTCATCATCTGCACCTAAAAAACCACGAAATATAGAAATATAAGGACATTCTGTACCAGTTGGCTCATATTTTGTAATAGAAGAAGGATTTATCATATCAAGAAAATCATATGAACAACCTTCATTATCAAAACAAGAAGGACCTGACGAAACATCACTTAATCTTTCTTTTAATATTCTCCATGCTTTGTTTCCAGGAGATTCCCCAATCTCTGTAGCGATATCGCTACAAGGAGCAACATCATTAATACACGCTATATAAAGAGAATCATATTGAAAATGTATCAACTCAAAAGACTCTTGTGTTAAATACATAGTTGTAATAATATCTTTTGTTTGACGTGCAACAGCTGAAGCGTTAACAGAAAATGTAAGCGGTCCCAAAATAACCAAAGTAACAATAGAAAAAGAAGTAAGAACTTCAAGAAGAGTGAAGGCTTGTATTTTTTTGTATGTTCGTTGTAGAAAAAATAAATGCATATAGTTTTAATTATCAAGAAAACGAGATGATATACTTGTTTGCACTATAAATGGAGTCGTTGTTGATCCATCACTTAAAGGAATTGTTTCTCCTGAAATAATCAACGATATAAGTGGTTGTATGTAATCGTTACTTCCTGGTATATCAATATTTAATAAAGTATCTTTTGTCAAAACAGTACTACTAGCACCTGAAACATAAAACACAAGTGAGCTAATTTTTACGTCATTTGCAGTAACTTGATAAATACTTCTAACACCATTAGTATATTCTTCTTTTAAAATAACATTACCAGCTGAAGTTGTTGATGCATAGTAAGCAACCCTGTCATTAACATTAACAGCGTCAACAGCTTTAAAAATAAGAACCTTTCCTCCATGATTCATTCCTTCAGTTCCATAACTACAATTTCTTCTGTTTTGTACATATAAAACATAGTCGGCCCAAATACTTCTATTTAATGGTAGTGTGTCTAAACAATAAAATTTTGAACCATAACGAATATCTCTCGTAATTGTTTCTAAAGAAACACTCACATTATTAAGTACTGATTGAGATTCTTGCATTTTTACGTTAATTGCCTGCGTAGAATAAAGCACTCCAGTAGAAAGTGTCATAATAAAAGAAAAAAGCCCAAGAACTACAAGCATTTCAACAAGAGTGAATCCTTTTTTTATTTCAACCTGTATATGCTTATAGTGTGTCATATTTTTTAATTACAAGGTTTTGTTGTTGTTGTTACAACACCAGAATGAAATACATGAACTGAACGAATATGGCCAAATGTTGGCGCCTTAAAAGAATTAAGCTCTATACAAGCATTTGAATATTCTTTAACTGTATCATTATTTATATAAATGTGAGCTGTTTGACTTGGTCGTATAAAAGAAATAGTTAAAGTCTCAATAGGAATATTAGGAACACCGTCAACAAAACCACACATAAGACTTCCACCATTATCAGCTACACATAATTTTTTGAAAGTAAAACCATCTTTTAAAGTGATTACATCTTTTTCTTCATCCCCAGTTAATTGATTTGAGGTAAAAAGTCCATCCCCGATAGAAAAACCAGCACTGTTCTTAATCTCGCTACTACTAGTCTCATCATTTGCTGTTGCTCCTTTATCTACATATACAGAGCCAAGAGGAATTGTTACAATAGAAGGTCCGTTAATTGTAATAGTAGGAGCTACAGTATCTTCTATATAATTATTGTAAACAGGAATCACTTTAATAATTCTTTGTTTAGTTTCTAAAGCACTATTACCCGCTTTGTCTGTTGCACCATACGTGATAACATATGTACCTACAGTATTGGTATCGACAAAACCAGTAGATGTTGCTACAAAAGCACCATCAACATCATCATTAGCGGTAGATCCTTGCTCAATATAATCTTTACCAAGAGGGATTGTTCTTGAAGGAGAACCATTAACAGTAATAGTTGGGCCTACAGTATCAGGCAATATAGGAATAGGAGTATTAACAACAGTGACCGTTCTTTTTATGCCATTATTGCTAGCAGGATTATCAGCCATATCACTTCCAGAATAAGCAACTTCATATACGCCAACTACAGACGTATTAACCGTAGAGACACCGTCAATTTGTTTTGCGCCATCAACATCATCATTAAGTGTTGCTCTCTTATCTGTGTATGTACTATTTTTATAAATAGTAAGCGAAGATGATCCGTTGACAGAAATAACAGGACTAACTACATCATTGCCTGTTACCCCTTCAAGCACATCTACTACATAGACTTTTCTTTCTACATCATTAGCGTCGTGGCCAGCTACATCTTTTGCTGAATATACGATAGTGTATGTTCCTGTTGCATTTATATTTACACTGCCACTTATTGTTCCACTTTCCGATACTAAACTAGGTGCATCAACATCATCTGAGACCATGGCATCTTGTTCTGTGTATACACTACCAATTACAATAGATTGTGATGCTGGACCTATTAATCTAATAACAGGTTTAACTAAATCTACTTCTGCCGGTGGTGCCACCATATTAGGATCAACAATAACCGTTCTTGTCATTGTTCCTGAAACATTACCAGATGCATCCCTTGCTTGATATACAACATAATGAGGACCTTCGATACTGGTATCAATTATGTCCGAATTTAAAAGCACTTCTGCAGGAAAAGATGACTGTATTACATTGTCACTACTATCACTAAAAAGAGTTACTATATTACTATCATGGGAAAAAGTTACTCCGTAACCTCCGATAGAACCATTATCTGATGCCACAGCACTTCCTTTCATTTGAGCTTCACGGATAAGTAACGCAACATCATGTGTATTATTTAATAAATTTAGTCTTATTGTAGAATCTGGATAGTTAGCAAGAAGAAGTCCAGTAGATACAGACATGATGAAAAGCGCTACCATGAGCTCTATAAGAGTAAAACCTCTAAAAGATTTTTTATGTAACAAAGATATTCTCATTACTATAATAATACCATGCAATAGACCTCTATCCTTCACAAAATATATTATAAGTGTGAACAGTGAACATCTATTACCCGAAACTATTTATCTAGCAAAAACAGACACAATAGAAAACAAATCTATATCAAAAAATAATACAAATAAAAACGCAAACACGATAAACGGCACAAAAGGAATAGCAATACCTACTTTTCCTTTTTGAGATGATATATATTTGATATATAAACCAAATAATGCACCTGACCAGATAGAGATAAGTAGTACAGCAATACCTTGACTTACTCCAAAAAACGCACCAACACCTAAGAATAAAAGCACATCACCAAAACCAAGTCCTTTTCCTTTAGTAATAAGCCAAATAATTAGAAAAGGTAAAGCCACAAGTAACGGAGCGAGTAAAAAGATAAGAATCGGTTCTCCGTTATATCTAACAAAAAACATAACAAGAGTCAGTAATGCATATACATACAAGAAAGACATGGGTATATATGTGTGCGCTTTATCATAGAGAGCTATAACACCCAGTGTACCAAATAATAATGTGTAATACAGAAGATACAAAAAAGAAAATAAAAGTGTCGACTGTCCAGCTAATACAAAGTGATACAGCGCAACAAACACAAAACCAAAAATACTTTCTACAACAAGAGATGAGTACCCGAAAGTAGACTTACAATAACGACACCTTCCTTTCAAAGTAAGACAGGAAACTACCGGAATAAGATCAGAAATGCGAAGTGCCTCTCCGCAGGAGAGGCACTTACTTCTCCCCTTCATAATAGGTGCAACATGAAGCCTCGTAGCAATTACTTGTACAAAACTCCCTATTGAAGCACCAAAAATGAAAGAAAGAATTGAGAACACATTAACAATATTTTAGATTACTTAGGGTTAACATCAAAAATACATGTAATCAGAGAAGATGAACAAACTCCAGCAAGACCTTCTTGTGTACCAGCTCCTCCAAAATCAGAACTTGAAGCAGTAATCGCTGCCTGATTTCCAGCACTAGCAGTTCCCCAGTTAGAAAATGCCAAGAAACCACCGGATATGGAACCACAAGCAGGACCAGCGATATTAGCCGGAGGATTAGCTCCTGTACCAGCTTCAAGTACAGCAAGCGGTGCAGTAGTATCTATCTCTGCCCATGCCGTTGTTGAATCAACCTTACCTATAACAGTAGCAGCTCCACCACTTCTTACACCACAGTCAGAATCTCCTTGCAGAGAAGCGTTCTGATTCTCAAGAGCAACTCCCAAGTGATAATTTACTATATTTCCTTGAGCATCAGCAAAAGTAACATACATAAATCTATCTCGAGTAGCACTTGTTGAAAGCATTTTTGCATCTGTCTTCATATAAGTTGGATCAAGATAATTTAAATAACTAGGATATTCTCCATTATTATCACCAGCAAATTGAATAAGAGCACCTTGAACCTGTGATAAATCAGAAATCTTAC
The DNA here is from genome assembly GCA_018063165.1 of Minisyncoccota bacterium. Lineage (GTDB taxonomy): Bacteria > Patescibacteriota > Minisyncoccia > Phycocordibacterales > UBA5272 > UBA11704. The sequence continues at coordinate 36,424 of JAGOQU010000005.1, forward strand.
GTGTATCACGTCCTTTCTTGAGACCTGTTTGTACTGGCCCCATAATAGCAGTAGAAAGAAGACCGATAATAGCAATAACCACGAGAAGCTCGATAAGGGTAAAACCTCGTAAACTTGTTTTTGTAAATGTATTTGACATAAATTATTTTCTATCTTTTGTAGATTATTTTAGTATATACCTTTTGAATTTAAAAAAGCAACTTTTATTAAAAAAAGTGTGGATAACCTACATATTTCATCTAGTCTTTGTTTATGCATACTTTTACATATAGAATAAATGATATACACATTTATTACTATTTGTACAAAGAGCTAGTGTTATACTCTGTAATATGTATAAATATCTTATTGTTCTTATCGCTCTTATGTTTATTGTTTCTGGTGGGTATTATATGAATCTAGCTGGTGGAGGTATGCTTGGTAATATTTTTACAGGAAATATCACCACACAAGACACACTTGTGCCACTTGTCGTAGAAGATATTCCTGGAGTGTATACATGTAATTCTATTTCGACATGCAAAAATCTATACACTCTTATCTTAAGAGAAGATAATACTACAGAGCTACAAATAACACAAAAAGATAGCCTTAATGATAGTGATACTCCTGAAGAAATACAAATTTTCTCTGTTACAGAAAAAGGTGTATGGCATATTGACGTAAAAAATATACTTGTTATCACTCTCACAGAAAAGGAAAGCGAGAACTATGACGTTCCTCAAAAAATAGTTATAAGCAATGTAAGAAAAAAGATTCTTTCAAAAATATCATATACAAAAAGTAATTACACAGATGTTTCTACTATGATTTTTATTAAGCAAGAATAATTATATACAAAAAAATAAACCTTACTTTTTGTAAGGTTAATTTTTTAAAATGTCTCCCATTCTCCTACCCTATTTGTGACGACATAGAATACATAGGAAGTAACACTGCAGATACAAGTACGCCTACACCAAGACCTAGGGATACAATCATGGCTGGCTCGATAAGACCAATCATGGTATCTATTGTTGTCTCAAGTTCTCGACGATAGAATTCTGCCAAATTCTTTAAAATATACCCTAATTCTCCTGTTTCTTCTCCGATATGTACCATTTGAACTAGAATATTTGGCACAAGAGGTTCCTCATAAAGAGATTTTGACAGTGACTTACCTACCTGAACTTTTTGAGACACTCTTTGAGCTACTTGTTTATATACTCTATTTTCAATAATTGAAGCTGTAATATCGAGGGCTTTTACAATAGGTACACCATTTGAAAGCATAGTGTTCATGTTGTCAGCAAAACGTTGCAAAAAAATTCTCTGCTGCAACGTTTTAAGAACAGGAACTTTTGTACTAAAATCGTCAAGTGTTGTGGCACCATCTTCTGTTTTTGACCATTTATAGAAAATAAAAGCAAGCACAGCAATAGTCGGAAAAGAAACAGCCCAATATTTTACGAAAAGATTAGAAATAAACACAACAACAACTGTTACCGTAGGAAGCTTTGCTTCTGATTCGGCAAAAAGTGCTGTCATCTTAGGAATAACAAATGTAAGCATACCTATCATAATCACAAAGAAAGTACCAATAACGAATGCTGGATATGTAAGTGCTTTCTTTATTTTTTGACTCATTTCATACTCTCTATCAAGATAATCAGCCAAGAAAAGGAACACTTCATTTAGTTTTCCACTTTCCTCACCAGCTTTAACCATGTTAACGTAAAAATTAGAGAAGAGTTCAGGACGTCTTGAAAGAGCTTCTGAAAGAGAGACACCTCCTTCTATATCATCAGAAACACCAATCAACTGTTCCTGTAATGTTTCGTTTTCATTTTCTTGAGCAAGTAATCTAAAAGCTTTAAGCGCAGACACTCCAGCCTGAAACAACGTAGCAACCTGACGAGAAAAAACAACAATATCTTTTGTGGTTATTTTTTTCTTAAATAATTTTATATTTCCAAAAATATCATCATTCTCCTCATTATTTTTTTCTACTATACTTACTACGGTAATACCTTTTTTTTGTAATAGTGAAATAGCATTATCAAGAGACATTCCTTCAATGTCACCTTCTATTGTTTTTCCATCTTGTGCTAACGAGGTGTAATGATAAAGCATATATACTATAGCTATTTTTAAATAAGTCTTTCAAACAAACCTTTTCTACGTGCAAAAGAATATGCAATATCACGAGCAACTTGACCAGACCTTACAAGCTCTGCTAAATATCTATCTAAATCTATCATCCCCTCCTGTGATCCTGTTTCTATAAGTACATCAATTTCATGTGTTCTTCTTTCTCGTATTAAATTGGAAACAGCATTAGTATTAAGAAGAAGTTCAAACGCAGGAACAAGACCACCTGATATAGAAGGTATAAGTCGTTGTGATAAAACACCTAGCAATGATGAAGCAAGTTGAAGGCGTATCTGATCTTGCTGATCACCTGGGAATGTATCTATAATACGATCAATTGTCTGTGCTGCTGAGTTAGTGTGAAGTGTAGAGAGTACAAGATGACCAGTTTCTGCTGCGGTAACAGCTGCAGAAATAGTCTCTCTCCCTCTCATTTCTCCTATCATAATAACATCTGCGTCTTGGCGGAATATATGAATAAGAGCTGTATTAAAATCTGCAGTATCAACACCTACTTCTCGTTGTTCTATAAGAGATTTTCCATTATCAAATCTAAATTCTATAGGGTCTTCAATTGTTACCACATGACGTTTTGATTCTGTGTTAATCATTTCTATCATTGCAGCTAACGTTGTTGATTTTCCTTGACCTACAGGCCCAACAACCAAAAAGAAACCCTGTCTTTCTCGTGATATCTGTGCTATTTGTTCAGGCAACTTCAAATCTGCCATACTTTTTACTTTTGGAATAAGACGAAGTGCTATAGTAATAACTCCACGCTGAAAAGAAGCATTGCCTCGAAGGCGATATTCTCTTCGGTGCTGATACGAAAAATCAAGTTCTTGTGTCACAACAAAATTAGTAAGTGTTTTTTCTCCAACCATTTGACGCAAAAAACCGAGTGTATCTTCTGCGGTGAGTTCTTTTTTTCTTGTAAGAGGTATCAAATCACGATTAATACGCACCGTTGGAAATGATCCAACGTTAAGATGAAGATCTGAACCCGCTTCTTTTACGAGTGTCATAATTAAGTCATCAAGTTCTACTTCATAATTCATATATGTAAGTATAGCAAGCAATTAGATAAGAGCAATTGTATAAGGTGGATAGAATGTGTTTATAATTCAGCTAATTCAATAAATGGTATCTTACCAGCAAAACATTTCATCATAGCATCTTCTTTTATCGTAACCATACCATCCTTACGTGCTATTTTCCATATCTCTTCCTCACCTTTACTACGAAGTATTGCTTCTTCTATATCATCAGTTATATTAAGAACTTCAAACACAGGAAGACGCCCCTTCATACCTGACGGGAATTGAGCATTTCCTTTTGCTTCATACAACGGTCTTGTTAAATCCATTTTTACTCTAAATTCTTCTGGCATATCTTCAAATTGTCTTGTTACAAGCTCTTTAAGTGCAGGAGTCATTTCCATAGGAACGCCACATCCTTCTGCTATTTGTCTTGAAAGTCTTTGACCAAGAGCTGCAATAAGCACCGGTGCAATAAGATAATGTTCTACACCCATATCAAGAAGACGTGTAACAACCCCCACTGATGTGTTGGTGTGTATTGTAGAAAACACTAGATGTCCAGTAAGAGCAGCTTGAATAGCAAGTCCAGCCGTCTCGCCATCACGAATTTCTCCCACCATGATAATATCAGGATCTTGACGAAGTATAGAACGAAGGCCAGATGCGAATGTATATCCGATATCTGGAAACACCTGAGACTGATTCATACCACCTATATTGTACTCTACTGGATCTTCAAGAGACACAACATTCTTATGATCTCTATCTAGTTCATTTAACATAGAATAAAGTGTTGTGGTCTTTCCTGATCCAGTAGGACCAGAAATAAGTACCATTCCATATGGTGCACCTAATGCATTTCGCACATGTTTCATTTGAAGTTCAGAAAAACCAAGATCATCTAATTTTCTAACACCTCGTATACTATCTAGAATACGAATCACGATCTTTTCTCCATAATACCCAGGAAATGATGACACACGGTAATCAATCTTTCTATCTCCAAACTTAGTACTAAAACGACCATCTTGAGGTTTTCGTTTTTCGTCTAATTTCATTGCACATAAAATCTTAACACGAGCAATAACCATGGGGTGCATTTTGTTTGGTAATGCTGCAATCTCTTCTAGACGCCCATCCATACGCACACGTATACGTACATTAAGACCAACATGTTCTATATGTATATCACTGGCATTATTATCAATAGCGTAACGAAGTATCACACTAAATATTTCAGGTATTGGCAACTTTGCAAGATTTTTATCAAGTGTAGCTGTAGTATTATCAAGGTCAAGATCTTCATCAGAAATTTCATCACTTTCTTTGTCGACATCTTCTTTTGCTATATACGAAATATCCGCCTGATCAACTTGAGTAGTAACACTTACTTCTTTTTCTGCTATAGCTTCACCATCTTTTATACCAAAATGACGCTTGTATGCTTCGTAGGTAATAAGATACACCTTATATGCCTGATGGGTAGATCCAAATAAAAATTGAAGACTATCTAAAACATTTGCACGTTCAGGATCAACCACCCCAATAAAAAGAACACCGTCTTTCATCTCAAGAGGAACCACAAGAAGCTGTTTTGATTGAACTATACTAATAAATGACGTTAATTCTTTATTTTCCACAACCTCCTTTGTATAAATAGGTATACCGTGTAAGATACTTCTCACCTCTGTAACCTCATCATTGGTAATGTGTTTCTTCAATAGAAAATCATCTACAAGAAATTCATCATGTAGAGAAGCATCAGCATCGATTTCTTTTGCTTCAATGTCAGTTAGTTTATTTTGACTAACAAATAAGTCTAGGAGAAGCATACGAAGATAGAAAAGTTATGGCATCCAAAAAGGATTAGGTCTACCAGTTGGGTCTATTGTTGGTATTTCTACTGTATGATCCACAAGCTCTTCATAAAAATGCTTTTTCAAAAAAGCTGTATCTTTTTCTTGTATTTTAATTTTATCTTTCATGCCATAAAACTCTTTTAAGTCTTTATTGGTTAAAAGACTAACATTGATACCGGCAGTTTTATCAACAGAATCTAACTCTTTTTTTAAATTATAAAAGGCATATCCACCAAACACCATAAGTGAAAGAATAAGAACTACAATAATAATACTATTTTTTTGTGATAATAATTTTTCTTGCATACATTATTTCATATAATAGGTATTAAGTGATACATTAAACTTAACCTCTTCTTCCTCTGTTTTACCAGGAGAAAAACTAACGGAATCTATTGTAAAAAGACGCATGCTCTTTTCCCAGACATTCATAATTTTTTTAAAATTAGTATATGTAGTGTTTACACTAAATGAAACAATGTACACACCTTTTTCTTTGTCTTTTATACCCATATTATCTATTGGAACACCAGATTCAACACCTATATTTGTAAGTTCACTCATAAGTTTTATATTATCAACTGATGTAGGAACCATAACAAGTATATTCTTTCTATCATTTTCAGAAATATCACCATATTGTTTTTCTGCCACCTCTGCTTGTTTAATTACTTTTGGTATTTCTTGTAAAATTTTGTCATAATCATTTCGTTTCTTTATAAGCTCTTTAAATCCTTGGCCTTCTTTAAAAATAAAAGAACTTTTTCCTGAATAAAGTGGATCAACTACGTACATATATAAAAAAACAGACAACGCTATTAATAAAATGTTTAAATTTTTTGGTGTCATAATTTTAATATAATTATTGAATCACATCCACAATCGAAGTTGTAGTTGACGATGCTGTTACAGGATCGCTTGAAGATGCAACTTCTAGAGTGCTTGATGCTTTCAAACTTGCTATAGCAGAAAACCCTGCAGGATCTATACTGCCGATAGCAATACTAGCATTAACCTTAAAACTAGTAACACCTTTTTTATCAAGAGGACCTATACCAGTTATCTCAAGTTTTGGTAAATAATTTTTAAACCATTTACTGTTAATCACTTCTATTTGTTGATAGAGAGCTTTATAGCTATTAGTTTGACCAGAGAATGCAAGATCATAATTTTTATCTTTTTTACTCTTTGAAAGAGAAAACTTATCATACACAACAGGACTATTAATACTCTCTTCTAGAATAGTAAACGCTGTATTTACTGATACACGCTCGTCAATTATTTTATTTATTAACGCAAGTCTAGCAGATAATTTTCGTATCTCTTCTAAATCTTTTGGTTTTTTAAAAGTTTCTTCTAAGGCAGTTAACTCATCCTTTCTATTATCAATTTGTACCTTAATAGAACTTTGATACACAAAGAGAATGACACTAGCAATCACTAAACTTAGAAATACAAAAAAAATAGCACCTTGTACATAGACACCAAATTTTGATTTATTTCTATTTTTATATGCAAACGGAGAAATAACCTCTGCGACAGGCGTAAGGGTTATAACTGGCGCAGGCACAACAAGAGCAGGAACACCATTACTGTTTGTTTGTGTTACTTGTTGAGCTGGAGCACTTGCTTGTTCTTGATTAGGGTTAAATGAAAATGCCATGTATATATTTTAGGTAACTAATTTTTTGAGCGCACATCCAAGCGCTATTGCATATGACGGACCTATTCTTTCTATCATTTCTGAAAGAAATTCTGGAACCTTCACACGCTCAAAAGGTGTAGCAATTCTTCCTGCGATATGTACCGTCTGACTATATACGTCAAGAACACCCATAACGCGAGCACCACCTCCTGATAAAATTATTCCCTCTATATGTTGATTATACTTTCTTTCGTACATTAGGGATAGTCTTGCAACCTCACCAAACAGTGGATAACTAGAAAGTTGCATAATATCTTTTAGATAAGGATTAGAAAAATCACCTTTATATCCAAACGTGCGTTTTGTTTCTTCTGCTGTATCTATTGGTACAGACAACGCTTTTGACAATTGAACAGTTCCCTCTTGTGATCCATGACTAATTACATGCATATCAAGTACTATACCTTGAAAAACTAGTGATAGTGTCGTTATTTGTGCACCGATATCGACATACAAAACCATCTTATGAGTGTGGGGGGAAGAACTTCTAACCAAACTATATCCATGAATCTCATACTCTACATTAGTTAAATTCATTTTCTTTACTAATCTATCGTACATACCAAGAGTTTCATTATTAACAGCAGCGAGCACTATATTAACCAGTTCGTCATTTGCTCCAATATTAATAGTGGTGGGAATATGCCACCAATCCATTTGAACTTCCGTAAGAGGTATCGGTATATATTTACGTGCTTCTATTGGTATCATTGTTCGCAACTGATCATCGTCAACTTTTGGTACTTTAATAAGAGAAACATACGTTGACGAAGGGTCTATAGCAACCACTGTATTTGTAGCAGTTACTTTTGCTTCTTTAAAAAGGTCTTGTACTGCTTCGAGTAACTTCTCTTCACCTAGGTGTATAGCTTGACCTACAAACGCACCACCATAAGGCCCCATAGGAACCTCTCCATATGTATCTAAAATAATAATATCCTTTTCACGTCTAAGTTGAACCACTTTAATTGATGACGTACCAATATCAAGACCAATAGCTTGACCAACTTCTTCTTTTTTGAAAAGCTCAAACATATATCTTATAGTATACACCCATACACAGACTGTTTTATGTGTATACTCACATTATGAGTATTCTCTTTTCTTTCTATCATTCTTTACTTCAGCTACTTTTTCCAGAATCATGTTTTTTGTGTAAAAAATCTGGAACACCTTTATGTAAAAAATGTATACACACTTTTAAAAAAAACATAGACACTCCTCTAACGTACGCACACAGCACATATTCTTTTCATGACATTCGAGTTAAAAAAATAATTCACGCTATTAAATATTTCCATAGAAAAGATTTAATTATGCCCCTTGTTGCATCCATGGAAAATGACATCAATTATTTTAAAAATAATCACCAGACATATACACTTATTCCTATTCCAATGCCAAAAATAAGAAAATTGATACGAGGGTATAATCAAGCAGAATGGATAGCAAGCCATGTATCTGAAAAAACTTCTAATACAATAGTAGATTTTTCTATACTCAAACGATCAAGAACACCTGAACGCCAAGCAACAACAAAAACAAGATCAGAACGCCTAAAAAACCAACATAACAGCTTTTATGTATCAAAAGATGTCTCAGGGCTACATATCATACTTATCGATGATGTGATGACCACAGGAGCAACACTCTCAGAAGCAAGAAATATATTACTAAAACATGGTGCAAAAGAGGTATATGCGCTTACAATAGCACATTAATATGTTTATACTTTTTGAATATTGTTCGCATCTTCTATATTTGATATAGTATACGCATATGTCAGAAATAACTATTTCAAATGTATCAAAATGGTACGGAACAAAAACAAAAGGTAAGTATTCTGTAAAAAACCTAAACCTCTCAATTAAAAAAGGTAGTGTTTTTGGTTTTCTTGGGCCAAACGGCGCAGGGAAAACAACAACCATAAAAATGCTTGTTGGCCTTGCTAAACCCACAGAAGGTACAATAACTATCGGAACAGGAAAACCAGACGATATGCATGTAAAGCAAAAGATAGGTTTTATGCCAGAGTCCCCTTCTTTTTATCTCTATTTAACAGGGAGAGAATTTTTAACGTTTATTGCAGAGATTTTTGCATTACAACAATATAAAGGAAAAATAAATGAATTACTTGAATCAGTTGAACTTCTTGATGCAGCAGATAGACAAATAAGAACGTATTCAAAAGGAATGCTTCAACGTCTTGGACTTGCCCAAGCACTTATCAATGATCCAGATATACTCTTTCTTGACGAACCGTTAGATGGACTCGACCCTTTAGGTAGAGCAGAGATAAAAAAAATAATCCTTCAACTTAAAGGGAAAAATAAGACGATATTCCTTAATTCACACATACTTTCAGACGTGGCAGAATTATGTGACCAAGTAGGAATTATAGACAAAGGAGAATTACTTATTGTTGATTCACCAAAAAATATCACAGCTAATCACAAGGACTTAGAAGAAGCTTTCGTGTCACTTATTACCACAAGAAGAACTAAATAAATACACAATCATGATGCATCATATTTTCACTATCGCAAAAAATACATTCAGGGAGACAATGCGTGATCGTATTGTACTTGCGGCATGCGCCCTTGTATTCCTCATGATAGGCTTTTCTCTCTTTATAGGTACTATTTCTATAGATCAAGATATTAGGGTTATTATTAATTTTTCACTAACCTCAATATACATACTTCAGATGTTTATTGCTATTTTTATTGGTTCAATGCTTATCTATAAAGAAGTTGAGAGAAAATCATTTTTTCTCATCCTTCCAAAACCAATAAAAACAGAAGCTATTATCATTGGTAAATGTTTAGGACTCACTGCAACAACCACCGTTGTTACTGTTATATCTACTATAGCTTTATATATAATTCTATTTTTTAAAGGTGGAAATATATTCTTTGTTCCGATATTACTCTCTATGTTATTCAGCATACTCGAATCTAGTATTATCATATTACTTTCTATACTATTTTCAGGAATGACATCTCCTATACTTTCAGCTGTTTATACAGTAGGATTCTTTTTAATTGGACATTCCACAGAAATATATCGTTCTTTTATGTTTCAAATGGCTCCATCATTAAAATTATATATTTTACAATCTGCGTATTATCTACTTCCAAATTTAGAAAAATTCAATATCCGTAATGACGTTGTGTATGAAAAGATACCAACACTCTATTCTATTTTCTTAACACTAGTATATGCACTATGTGTTGCGATTGTTATATTTATGTTAGCTAAAATAAATTTTAAAAAGAAAGAATTTTAAGGAAGGAGTATTATGAATCCATTGCAAAAAAACATATATACGTTGACAAGAAATTTTCTTATACTGAGTCTTTTTGTCTGTATCGTATTAATACAACGTACCTATGACAAAATTGAACACCCTCATATACTTTTTACAACAGAGACACGGTATATCCTTCCTGCTTCTGTAGTAAAAAACCTATCTTTTGGTTTTAAAAATAGCATAGCAGATCTTTATTGGGTAAAAGCTATACAAGATTTTTCTATATGGGATGGAAGAGATCCTTTTTATGTAAAAGAATATGAAAACATTGCAACTCTTGATCCAAAATTTTCATACCCTTATCTTCTCGCTATATTAACCTTCACATCAACAGCAGTAAATAACAAAAACGCAGATCCTCACATTTTAGAAACAATTGAACCTCTCATACAAAAAGGAATGAAAAATCTTCCAGATAACTGGGAAATACCTTTCTATTTAGGTACAGGTTTTCAATTAACAAAAAATACAGAAAAAGCACTATATTATCTAAGTATTGCTTCATCCAACAAGGATGCACCTGAGATTATTCATAAAGTGTACGCCACACATCTCAAAAACACCATTTCAGGAAAATCTGCATCAGGTAAAGACCTTGTAAAAGCAATCTACGACACCACAACAAGTGAAACAACAAAAAAGATGCTAGAAGAAGGTATAAAAATAGATATCTTAAAGGAAACACTCGAAACAATAAGCCGTGATTTCAAGAAAAAATATGGGGTATACCCATCTTCTCTTAACGATCTTACATCTCGTAAAATACTTCAAGTTGGCCAAGACTTTAAAAATGAATTTGATATTACCTTCAATAGATACACCGGTGAAGTTACGGTAAAAGCAAAATAAAGGATAAATAAAAAAAATCACAAGATAATCTTGTAATTGTTTTTTCTGCGGTGAATATGGGTTAAGTACCCACACTCTCAAGTGTTATAAGGGTATTTTAGCACACTTTTGGTATGTAAAACTAGGATAGTGGGTCGGGGTGTAAATGCCAACAAATGCCAATTTTAACTAGAGCTATCTTTTTTATAATGTATGGCAAATAGATAAAGAATACTCGATACTGTAATTATTATTGATAGTATTATATTTAAAATAGATAGACCAAAATAACTAGAACTATATGTTTTTATTTCTAATACTGTTTTAGTTATTACGATTAATATTAATCCTAAAGGAAATACCCATGTATAAAGTATCCATGTCCAGTTTGAGAATTTTGGATATCTATCTAAGTATCCGGCACCCTCTCTTTTAAAAATATCACCACCAATTTCTTTATCTATTAATGGCTCTAAGGAATGTATATAGCTATATTGGCGTTCAATTTGGATACAAATCTGAAAATACCTTATACTAATAATAGTAAGTAGACCCCATGTCAAACTAAGAAATCCAGAAAAGCTTATATTAAAACTAGATCCAAATTTATATTCTATCGCTTTACTGATGGCATTAATAGCTTGATCTGGAGAATAAAACTGTATACTAAATAGTGTTAAAATTAGAAGTATATAAATTATAAGTTTCTCTCTTTTATTTTCTAAATCCTTATTATTTAAACAAGTCTCCTTGTAATGATCGTAAAGTATTTCTATTTCTTTTTTCATGTTTAAAAAATAAAAGGCGCTTGATTTATTGCATTAATTATATTCTGATGGGTAAAGGAATTAGCTGTAGAGTATTTTGCACCAACAAGCGTTGTGGGTATTTGTGATAAAAAATTTATTTTAATTACCGCAATCCTCTTTTTATAAGACACAGCTTGATATGATTCAAAGTTAATCCAATTAACATGACCTATTAAACTTCTATTTCTGTGCGGAGTGTTTGTATGCCCACCTGAAATAACTAGGACATGAGTAGACTCTTTTATCTTATTAGTTAGTGCTGCTTTTATTCTTCCTATATTGTTAGAATTTATTTCCTCTGAGGAGTAATCGTCAAATACTAAATCAAATTCCTTATTAGCATTCCAAGCTTCTAATAAAAACTTATAATGCTTATCATGTTCGTAGTCAAAACTTACAAATATCTTTGGCTTCATATATTACTTTAAATTAGGTTTTTTAATAACATCTACAACCTTTCCATTTATGAGAAATTGATCATCCTCATGAATATAAATAGGGCTGTAAAATTTTGTAGACTCTGGCATTAAAAGTATTTGGTTATTATTTTTTCTGTCATCTACATATTTTTTTATTGTCCCTCCTCCGTTTATAACAGCGAGAACAATTTCTCCATCTTTTGGATTAACTTGAGTTTTATCTACAAGTACAAAATCTCCATCTTCTATTTTTTTATCAGTACCATACACAACTGCTTTGTTCATAGAATCTCCTTCAGCTCTTACTGCAAAAATATTTTTTACATTTTTTATTTTATGTAAAAAGCTTTTTGATACAACAACAAAACCTTCGTAATTTTGTTCTGCAAAAACAGAAGCATCTCCGCAATCAGCAGTACCAACTAATGGTATTTGGACAAACAGATCAGAAGGCTTACTTTTTTTATATACATCAAACCCTTTTTTCACTAATTGCTCTATATGGTGCTTAATTTTCTGTGGTGAGCTATTTTTTTCTCCTATTTTTTCAGCAATCTCCCTTAAGGTTAGTTTACTAAGGTCTGCAGACTTAGAAAGAGTTAAAATATCGTTTTGTATTTTGTGCATATGTGTAGATTATAGCAAAAATATTATATTTTTGTCAATCTATTTTAGGTATTATATCTTAACAAAACTTAATTCTTGACAATGAAAATTCATTTTGTTAAAATAGAAGTAATGTACAGAAACTATTCTTACAGATTATTAAATAAACAAGCTTAAACTTATGGCAAAACAACGTGACTGGAAAAAAGAGCAACCTCATAAAGCAAATAATGGACAAATAGCTTCTAGAGAATATGCTAAAAAACATCCAGAAAAAGTTACTTGGGTTAAAGTAGACTAAATATGAAAACAGTAAATATCGCAATGGCTCATAAAGTAATTCACCCACCTAAACATGGGGATATTATTTTACAAGTAACAGATATTCAAGCTCATACTAGTTTATTTAGAACATCCGACTTTGCAAAAACTGTTGAAAAATCAACAAAAAAGAAAGAAGGAGGTAGGCTATTCTCTACTTTTAGTAGAGAAACTAATCAGATAATATCTGTTTTTGAAGATGGTGTTATAAAAAGCACACTACCTTATTTAGATCAAACTCAACTGACTTCTCTAGTTAAAAAATACGAACAAGAAGGAAAAAGAGTTTATCTATCAATTCCTAATGGGTTAACTCTAACACCAGGAAAAGATGCTGTTGAATTCATGAACAGTAAAAATGGAAAAAGACTCGTAAGAGGGATGAATAAAAACAATTAAATACTAATTACTCTGCGTAGTAAAAAGTAGAATAGTGTATCGCCTAAGAAACCATGCCTATTCCGCGCAAGAAACAGAAGGAACTTCGAATTCTCTTGTTTCGTGTGTGGAATAGGCTTTTTCTTATTCCACATATTAATTAAACAAAATTAATATGGCTAAAAAAATACAACAAAAACTAACATGGTCACTCACTACACGCAAAGTAAATGACCTCACAAAAAACGGATACAATCCGAGAAAGATAAGCGAGAATGAAAAAAGAGATTTAGAAAACTCTGTTAAAGAGTTTGGTACGGTTGTACCTGTAATTCTAAACATCGGTAAAAGAAATAACATTATTATTGGTGGTGAGCAAAGAGTTAAAGTCTATGCTGACCTCGGTATAGAAAGTATTGAGTGCATGACTCCTTCTCGGGAACTTACTCTTACAGAAGAAAAGGAATTAAATCTAAGGCTCAATAAAAATACTGGATCTTGGGATGAAAACCTCTTGAAAGATTTTGATATAGACATGCTTTTAGATGTTGGTTTTGGAGATGAGGAATTACAAAGCATGTTTGATGATGTAAACATGATCGAAGATGATTATGATATAGAAAAAGCAGTAAAAGAAACTATTACTCCCAAAGTAAAACTTGGCGAGATTTGGGAACTTGGAAAACATAGGCTACTCGTGGGAGATTCAACTGATCTTGCTTCTGTACAAAAACTAATGGATGGGAATTTAGCAGATATCATTTACTGTGACCCGCCATATAATATTGGACTCGACTACTCTAAGGGTGTGGGAAATACAGAAAAGTATGGAGGGTCATATTCTGCAAAAGATGATTCAAAGACCAAAAAAGAATATGAAGCTTTCATAGATACAAGTATGGAAGTAGCCAAGTCTATTGCTAAAAAAGATAGCCACTTTTTCTATTGGGGAGATTCTTCATTTATTGGAATGCTCCAATCTCTCTACCTAAAACATAAAGTAGATAGTAAAAGGGTTTGCATGTGGATTAAGAATAATCAAAACCCAACTCATAAAATTGCATTCAACAAAGTCTATGAGCCTTGTGTATATGGCACTCTTGGTAAACCCTATCTTAATTCTTCGATGAATAACACCAATGAAATACTTAATCAAGAAGTAACTACCGGCAATCAAGTTCATGATGAAATACTCGACATGATAGATATATGGATTGAAAAAAGAGACAGTGCTCAAACTTATCAACATCCGACACAGAAGCCAGTTACTCTAAACGAAAAGCCATTCAAGAGATGCAGTGCTCCACTTCATGTTATTTATAGTGGTTTTGGTGGTAGTGGTTCTGATCTCATTGCCTGCGAGCAACTAAATAGAGTTTGGCGTGGGGTCGAAAAAGATTTGGTATTTGCTACCGTGATTATAGATAGATGGGAAAAGTTTACAGGACTTAAAGCAATGAGAATATATGAAAGTAAATAAAGGAGATATATTCACAATTGGTAATCACACTGTGGGGTGTGGCGACTCTACGGATAGAGAGTTTGTCAGTAAAGTTATTGGGAAAAATAAGATACGAGCAATAGTTACAGACCCTCCATATGGTGTTGCGTATGTAGAAAATAAAAAAGACTTTTTAAAACTTGGAGTGAAAGATGAAAAGAAAATTGCAGGAGATCATATACAATCGGACTCTGAATATACTGACTTTACTCAAAAGTATTTAGGAGCAGTGGTTCCGTATCTAGAGGATTATAATGCTTGCTATATATTCAATGCTGACCTCATGTATCCGTCACTTAGAGTTGGTATGACTAACAGGGGATTCTATTATAGTCAGATGCTCATTTGGGTTAAAAATCAACCAGTCATGAGTCGTAAAGATTATTTATCTCAATATGAACTCATTGCATATGGATGGTTTGGAAAGCATAAAACAGAAAGGTCTAAGTCAAAGAACGTCATATACCACCCAAGACCAAATAAATCTAAACTGCATCCAACTCAAAAACCGATAGGTTTACTTCGTAGACTTATCCCAGACAATACTGTTATTGGTGACATGGTCTATGATCCATTTCTAGGAAGTGGTTCAACCGCTATTGCTTGTGAACACTTAGGTCGAAAATGTATTGGTATAGAGCTCGACGTTAAGTATGTAGAAATAATACTACAAAGACTTGAAAAGCTTACTGGCGAAAAAGCCATAAAGAGTAATTAAAAATATGAAGGAAGAAGAATTCATAAAAGATCCATACAAGAAACAAACATATGAAAGCTATGCTCTTTGGAAGTCCCTTCCTTCATTTTTAAAGGGTCAACCAAGAGTAAGTCTTGAAAAGTTTGGTATCAACGAAGAAATAATCTTTGATTTACTTGCAATCAAAACTCAAGCTGAGTTTTCTAAAACATACAGCATTGATGTTGGTACGCTCACGGACTGGAATAAGAGGTTGGAAAAGGATGGGCTCAGTAAAGACATCAATGCGTGGGCAAGAAAGCTAACTCCTAATGTCATTTTTGCACTGTACAAAAACATTACTAAAAATGGTCGTGCTCACGAGGTGCGAGCTTGGTATGAATTAATTGAAAACAACTAATATGAAAGATATTAACTTAGAAGAAATAAATACAATACTATCTGACACGTTAAGAAAAGTAGTAGATAGAGATATCTCACATAAGCAAGCGACGATGATTGCAAAACTAGCCTCTACACTTTCTAAAAATATAGTGAGTGTAGAACTAAAAGACAGAGTCGAATTACTAGAACAAACTCTCAAAAGAAGAAAATAATATATGCAAAAATTATCAAACATTTTAGGGTCTGGAAACATGACCCCAAAAGAAAGAATACTGGCTCAAGTCAAGCATTATCTACACCTTGAAAGAACAGGAGCAGAAATACTCTCTGAGTCTGATATTTATGCTTTGAGTCAAGGATGGAAGCCAAAAACTCAAGCTGAGGTTAATGAATACAATAAATATCTAGATGGCATGAAGACGGAAAATTTAATGAAGGTAGATATACAGTTTGAGTATCTACAAGCTCAGTTAAAGTTAGCCAGAGTATCACGCGTCCTTGATTATGCTATGTTTAGTGGGTATAAAAACATCAAAGCTCATGATATTTTATTGTCCGACGGTTTGGTTTCAGAAGAAGAGATAACAGACTTTTTGCTAGAAAATAGTGGTTTCAACTATGACAGTATTGTAGTAGAATACCCTAAATTTAAAAGCGAACTAGATACTCTTATAAAACAAAATAAACTCATCATCTACACTTTTGAAGACCAAATCCTAGACATGAAGCGAACGGTAAGTTTAATTACTGGAGAAAGTATAATGTCTCTACCTCACACACACATTCTTAAGACTGAGTACAAGAAACAGTTGGAATACTATAAATATTTTGCTAATGTTTTTCTGTTTATACAAAAGTCGCAGTTATTTAAAATTTATGGCGAGATACTAGCACTGCAAGATATATATAAAGTTCTGCTTGAACTTTATGACGCAGATATAGGCTATTATCTATCTGACTTATTGAGTGAATTAGATGAATCAATACACCAGCTAAATATGGAAGTGGTGTATTTCTTATCTAGAATGGAGGATGAGCTTTATGATAAACATAAGCCCAAATTCTTTTTAGATATTCAGATAAGAAAAGTCCTATTTGAAAAACCAATCAGAGAATATACTGGAAATATTTATAGAAAATACATTGAGCAATTTAGAGAGCTTTTTGATTATGAGTTTAGAGAAAAAAGCAATACTTTATTGCATTAGAAGGACTAATGTAGCCCCCAAAGTATTGACTTAATATACAAAGTATGCTATGATGTATTAAGCTGTAAACTACAGCTACTGACCAAGCAGATTCTTGGTGTTCTTTTAAAAAGGAAAAGATGATGACTGAAAAGATCACGTCGAATCAACGTAAACAAATCGTTCGATTCGTGGAGGATGGCATTGATGCCGTGAACCTTCAAAAAGACGGCGCACAGCGCCTTATCGAAAACGGAGGAGAATTCCAAAGCGAGCTGAAAAAGCTTGTTGAACGTTTCTCCATTACCAACCAGTACGCGGACGAAGAAGTGAAATCCAGCTACGGCTACCTGTCGGGCTACACGCCCAAGGGTATCACCGAGCAGACCAACTTACTCCGCGCCCTGTTCCCTGGTATCGGCTACGCCAACGAAAAGCTTGCCGAAGCTGGTCTGCCCGAAAACGCCGAAGGATGGTTCGCCATTCCGCGGTGGGAAAAGGTTGCCCCGACTTATGGCGAAGCGGTGCAGAAGGTGCTCGATCTGATCAAGCAAACCAGAAACGGTGCGTTCTACAACTACCGTGAAGGTCAACTTGGTCCGAACCAGCTCCGTCAGTCCGCGAAAGCAAAGTCAATGTTCCAAATGCTCGGTGGCGAGCAAAAAGATCAGGACATTCTGGTGGTACCTGCCCAATTCGGTATCCGTCATCGCGGTCGCTCGGTTCGCCGTGCCCGCGCGCTAATGAACGCAAACGAATGCGGTCTGGGTGCATTTGCCATCGGCATCATGCTCCTGACTCATCCTGAGCGTCTTCAGCACTTTGATGATCTCTGGATTGACTCCGCTGGTGACGAGTTTGCTCCGCATGCCGATGGTGACTTCTCGAGGTCTCCGTACTTCAGGTTCTTTGACGACGAGGTCGAGTTCGACACCAACGATGTTTTCATTGCTTACGCCTACTATGGTTCGGCTTCGGTGTGTCTTCCGCAAGGTTGATACTTGTTCTTTGGGATCTTGAGTCTTTTGATTTTTTGATCCTTGAATCCTTGAGTGGGTTTGCGAAAGCAAACCCACTTTTTTTATTTGCCGAAGGCAATTTTTGTATTTTTATGGTAAAATAAGTTTGAGTCTAGGTTAGTGTATAGTAGTTTACGGATTACTATCACCGAACTCTTTCTCCTATGAGAAATCACAATCAGCATCACAAAGACCAAGGTTTCTGTGACAGTGTTGTTGCTCTAGAGATACTGCTTACTATTTTCTAAGACAAACAAGTAATTGTGTTGTTGGATTAAATACAGAATCGTGATTTATGTGCAATATCATACTTCGTGGTTTGTGGTCTGGATGGAAAATAGTAAAAGCTCCGAATGCCGATGGTGACTTCTCGAAGTCTCCGTACTTCAAGTTCAATGACGACAAGGTCAAGTTCGACACCAACGATGTTGACAATGCTAACGACAACTATGGTTCGGCTTCGGTGTGTCTTCCGAAGTATCAATTAAGCACAAAAGGTATCCATATCGGATACCTTTTGCTTTATTTACTTTTGGAACTTTATCCACCCACCAAGCATACGACCAATTTCATCAATGATTCCTTGGAGAAGTGTGTACTTCTTTAGATCGAGACTTCTACTTTCTTTCATAAGACGAATAAAAAACCTTATGATATTAAGTTTTACACTCGTCTTTTCTAGAAGAATTATTTTTCTTTCTTTTGAAACATAACTTGCTTCAAGAACTAATTCAAGGATATCTATAATTATATTTTCTGTACGCTCGTAAACAGAGAATCTGTCTTGTTTTGGAACCAGATTTCTGTACTCATGAAATGTTTTGTACAACTCATGAATCTTACGAAGTATTGGCACATCATTATCATTCATATGAGAATATATACTAATTTATTTAATAAACTTGTTACTCCAGAAAACCTATTTTCTGCATGGGAGGATTTTCGACGTGATAAAAAAAAGAAAGTAGATGTACTTATTTTTGAGAAAAATCTCGAGCAAGAAATATTCTCTATTCACAGAGAATTGACTTCTGACACTTACAAGCACAGTGGCTATACTTCTTTTTATCTTTCAGATCCGAAACGTCGACATATACACAAAGCCTTAGTTCGTGACCGAGTACTTCATCATGCGATTATGGGTATTTTGTATCCTTTGTACGACAAAACCTTTATTCATAATTCTTTTTCTTGTCGTGTTGGGAAAGGAACTCATAAAGGTGTTGATGCACTACGATCCATGCTTTACAAAGCAAGTAAAAATAATACAAGAAATGTGTATATTTTAAAGTGCGATATAGAGAAGTTTTTTGATTCTATTTCTCACGAGATCTTGCTTGACGCTCTTCACTCACGAATCAAAGATCAAAAACTTATGGACTTACTCACTGAAGTAATCGGAAGCTTTTCGAGTTATAAGTCTAATCTTTTCGGATTGTGCGGTGTACCTATTGGTAATTTAACCTCTCAATTATTCGCTAATGTTTACATGGATATTTTTGATCAGTTCATGAAACATGAACTTAAAGTAAAATATTATGCACGGTATACCGATGATTTTGTAATAGTTAGTGAGAATAAAGAATATCTAATAGACTTATTACCCAAAATACAATTGTTTTTAAATGAGAAGTTAAAGTTACAGACACATCCCAAGAAAATTATCCTAACAAAGTTCGCACTAGGCATTGATTATCTTGGATATGTTTTGTTCCCACACTTCACTTTAGTTCGTAAACTCACTCAAAAATGTGCTTTTAGAAAAATAAACGAAAAGATATCTTTGTGCAAGCAACAAGAGATTTCAAAAGATAAAGTACATGCAACCTTAATGTCTTATCTTGGTGTTTTATCTCATGCAGATACTTATAAAGTATCTAATAAATTAAAGAATGATTATTTCTTTAATATGAGTAACATTGACTAAAAAAGTTCGACCGGGCTTCTTTAGTCATTCATGTTTTCAAGACTTTTCCCAAGCGATTCTAATTTCTCTATATCTTTTATTAGATGCCACTCACCAGTTTTAAATATAACAACTCCACCAAATAGTTTCTGTGCTTTTCGTGTTTTATTTTCTTTCTTTACATATTCTTGCAAGGCTTCATTTTTTGCTTTTGTATACGTATCTTTATCTCTGTCGTTCTCATCTTTTGTTTCAAAAATACCAATTCTTCCATCAGAAAGCTCAACAATATAGTCAGGATAGAAAGTGTGTACTTCTGATTGATATTCGTATCTGATACCAAAATAGTCCCTCCTCATTTCACCATTTTTATACCACCAATTTACAGCAATAAGTAATTCAAGATACTTTTCAAACTCTTGCTCTGGTTTAGATCTAGTTTTTGAAAGATAGCAAGGTTGTAAAACACATTTTGCATAGTTTTTTTCTTCGTCTACTTCTTTATTAAAGTAGTCTTTTTCTATTATTTCAAAACCTGTAATAACATGTTCGGTCTCTTCTTTTGCTTTCTTTGCACGAACCAAGGAGTATGTCTGTACTGCATCTAAAAAGATAGGTTTAATTTTATCTTTATTTAAAATGAGAAATGCTTGAGAGCTAAGTGTTCCATTATTTATTATCTCATCACCAAAGAGTTCACGGCATACTAAAAACCAAGCAGTATTCATAGACGGTACCGAACGAGCGATGTTAGTAAATGGAGCCATCATACTTTTAAAGAGACTGCGTGAAATAAATTCAATCTGGCGCTCATTTATTTTAAGAGACTGCACATCGCCGTCATCGTCTTCGAAAACATTTTTATAATTGTCTACCTCTGTAACATCAAGAGACAGATCCTTTATAACTGTATGTAGTATCTCTTCAGTACCAAATTGCCATCCTAAATCAGATGTAGTTGTAGGTTTTACTTTTTTGAGTTTACTTATATTATTTTTATACTCACCCTGAACAAGACCAAGTTTAGTAGATATGGTTTCTAACAAAACTTTCCGAAAGTCAGCTTTAATATCTTGGTAATCGGCACGTTCTCTATAAAAAGATGTTAAGTTTATCGGGTTATACGACGGCAGTCTCTTTGCAGGCTGATCACCCAGTATCTTTGGGCTGTAACTTTCAATGTCAAAACTCGCACTACTTGTATTGGTGTATACATAAGCTTTATTAAGAGCTTCTACTTCATAGTGTTTTTGCTCAGGCATACGAAGTATTCTTCCTAATACTTGTATATTAAATACTTCACTTTCACTTTCTCTAAATTTAAGTAGTATCTGTGCACGAGGGCAATCCCAGCCAGTATCAATTGCTTGTTTAAAAAGTAAGTATTCTTGTGGGGCGGTATTGTCGGATATTTTATCCAAATTCCTATCTATTTTATTTTCATCGTCTAACCATACTGACAACTTGTCATCACCCAAAGAGACACCTCTAGTATTTTTAAGTTGTTCTAAAACAACAGACTTTACCACTTCACCATTTGCGCTGTTGGGTAGCTGTATAAGAAGTAAAGGATTTACATCTATATTATTTTCTTTATACAGCCTAGCGAGTTCATCTCTTTTATTGATTGCAGTACGAAGTATCGCTTCGTCACTATCGTCTGTATCTTTAAAATCAAAATCAAAGTTAACGAGAATTTGATCTTTTATCATTTGTTCGTCAATAACATCTTGAGGTTTAATTTTTTCTATCCAACCATTACCTGCAATTACATCTTCTGCTGACAAAATCAATTTCGGAGTTGCTGATACCTCTATCGTGACAGTCGGATTTATGAGATGAATTATATCTTCGGCAATCTTTGTCTTTGTATTGCTGTGAGCTTCGTCAATAATGAGAATTATTTTTCTATGAATACTGGTGGTGTTTAAAAGTATTTCCCTAAAGTTAGTTTGTTCACCATCTTTCATAATAATGTTTTTCCACTCCTGTGTCTTACCATCTTTCGAACGTATCTTTTCCCAGTTTACAACCATAACTGAGTCTTTTAAAAGTTCATATTGTGAAGTACCAAAAACACCATCTACACTTTGAACTATAGGGAATCCATCAAATACTCTTTCAAGACTTCTCCTGCTTTGATTGTGTAGATCTCCTTTACCGATAGAGAGCCATACAAAAGTAAAATCAAGAGAGCTTTCACTTTCTTTATTTTTGTTTATCAGTGACTCTATAAAACTTGCCACCATAATAGTCTTACCTGATCCAGTAGGAGCTTGGAGAACAGCGGTCTTTTTGTGGTCATTATTACTGTCTAAAAAGAGTGACACTTTTTCAGTAAGCGTATCGACAGCTTTTTGTTGATAGTCTTTTAAAATTATTTTCATAGTGTTTTTGTTATCTGCGATTATTTCGCTTATAAATAGTTTCGTATATTTCAAGTATTTTTTCTGGTACTTCTTCGATATGTATTCCTTTCCATTTACGATAGTCATCTATAAAATCAGAGACACTTCGAAGAGAGAAAATATAGGCAGTCTTGTGTGAATCTTCATATTGTTTTAACTCACTTCGCATATCTTCGAGATAACTATCATCAAGATCATAATACACACCCATATAATGTTTTACGGTAGTACTGTCGCCCTCTTGAGATATAACCTTTATTCCGCTATAAATACGATACATGAGAGTGTCGCCATCTTTTACTTCTTTTTCTAGATTAAAAGTATTCTCCTTAAGACAAAGCATTTCACTACAGGCTCGCATGAGTCTCATTTTCATATTGTCACTATGGCGAGTCTTGTCTATGTATTCGCATTTTAAATACTCCAAATTACCACCAAAACCCTCGATGTTTTCTCCTTTTTTGTTTGTGTAGCCTTTAATCACTCTCTTGAGTCTTTCATAGGTTACTTCTTCACAAATATTATTCTCATTATTAGTACAGAGAATATATTGGCGATTACCGCCATCCTCTTTATTTAATTCCATAACAGCATGGCCAGTTGTACCAGAGCCTGCCATGAAGTCTAAGACTACGGAGTTTTTATCTTGATGAAAATCTACTAAGTCTTTAATTAACAAGTATGGCTTTGAGTAATTAAAAACTTTTGATTTAAAAATATTTTCGAGTTGCTTGGTAGCCATTGTACTGGAATAACTTGATATGACAGCTATTGGAGTTTTTGAACGTTCTATCAAATTTCCCTCATTATCACAGTTAAAATATTGCTTGGTATATACATTACCATTCTTAAAAACTATAAAATCATTTTCTAATCCCCATAAAAATTTATTTTCAGACCACCTCCAACACCCCTTCTTCCCATCTTCTGAAGGCATTTTAGTTTCTCCATTTGGCAGAATGATTGGATAGTCAAGGCTTTTAGAATACTGAATACTAAAACTATTCAACTTAATCAACTTGTATCTTCCTCGTATTTCTAAATAGTTGTCTTCAAAAGTATAACCATTATCATTTTCTATTTTTAAATTTTTTATAACAACTAAATCTTTTTTCAAACCATAAACCAAAATGTATTCATGTTTAATCTTGAAATGTGCACTATCAGATCCGCCACCTCCTTCTTTATTTTCCCATATTAAATTTGCTATAAAATTATGTTCCCCGAGTATTGAGTCACACAAAAGTTTTAATTGTGCCTGCTCATTATCATCAATAGATATAAAAATTGCACCACTATCTTTTAGTAGGTCTTTTGCAAGTCTTAGTCTCTTCTCTATAAAAGACAACCACTTAGAATGTCTAAAGCTATCCTCTCTATCTACATAATCATCATTATATATAAAGTCTTTATTCCCAGTATTGTATGGCGGATCAATATAGATGACATCAATCTTACCCTTATGGGTATAATTCAAAACAGAAAGAGCGTGATAATTGTCTCCCTCAATCAATAAGTTCGTTGGGCGAGTATTATCTGTAACGATTTTTCTATTTTTAATTTCTTTAAGCACTGGAATTTGCTTTTCACATTGAAGTACCACATCCTCTGGTTTATCTTCCCAGACGAGTCCATATTTTTTACGAGACTTGAGTTTTTTCATTTCTTCCTCAAGTTCTTTGATGCGAGCAAAAAGCTCTTGTTGTGAGTTTGTGTTTGATGACATAGGGTAGACGTCTATGCCTCAGCTTAAAACCAAAAATGGGTAGCCGAGTGTCTACCCATAACTAGAGTCGCAAGGAGTCCAATCATGGAACTCAGCTACCCGTTTCTGTCCACGATTGGATACAGAAAAACAGATAGCCTTGCGACTTTTTAAAAACTAATTATGGGTAGACTGTTACATAATAGCATAAAAACGGCTTTTTATGAAGGGTTTAGGGACTACTTATCAACTTATAAGGACAAAAGAACGCCTAGACTTCCTATGTGGTTTGCGTCATTAATGTGTATATAAAAACATATGAAAATAGATGCACCAAAAGGATATGAAGTACCTATAACACTTCAAACAAAAGAAGTTAAAGCAAGATATTGTTTGTATGCAAGAAAATCAACAGAGTCAGAAGAAAGACAAGTACTTTCAATTGATTCGCAAATTAAAGAAATGCTCGAGCTTGCAGAAAGAGAAGGTCTTGAAATAGTTGCTATGAAGCGAGAGTCCCACTCAGCAAAAGAACAAGGACAGCGTCCTGTATTTAATGAAATAGTCGATGAAATCAAAGCTAAGAAATATAATGCAATACTCACATGGGCACCAGATCGTATTAGTAGAAATGCGGGAGATCTCGGAAAGATAGTAGACCTCATGGATGCGGGACTGCTTCATGAAATACGCACCTATGGGCAAAAGTTTTCAAACAACCCTAATGAGAAGTTCTTGCTGATGATACTGGGCTCACAAGCAAAGCTAGAAAATGATAACAGAGGTGTGAATGTGAAGCGTGGACTTCGCACAAGAGCTGAGATGGGACTATGGGCAGGTACAGCACCACTCGGATATTTAAATCAAAGACATATGGATAGAAAGTGCCAAGTAGTCATAGATCCTGATAGAGCTCCTGTAGTAAAGAAAATGTTTGAGAAAGTAGCATACGAAAAATGGTCGGGAAGAAAGGTGTACAATTGGCTTCGTTTTGAAGCCAATTTTTATACGAGAGGCAATAAGCCTCTTACACTAAGCGGTGTCTACAGAGTGCTCACTCACAGCTTTTATTATGGAGTTTTTGAAAGACCTAAAAATAGCGGCAACTGGTATCAAGGTAAACATGAGCCGATTATAACAAAAGAGTTATTTGATCAAGTACAAGCACAACTGAAGCGAGATAATATACAGAGAGAAAATAAAGAATTTGCTTTCACTAAACTATTTACTTGTGGATATTGTGGTAGCGGTATATCGGCAGAAGAAAAGTGGAAAGATTTAAAAGATGGTACACATGCAAAATACATATACTACTCCTGTAGTAGGGCGAGGGATAGAAACTGTAAGAATAAATATATTAGAGAAGAAGAATTGATTGGGGAACTACTCAAAATGCTAGACAAGGTAGATATTAACGAGCTTGGCATGAGACAAAAGCTCGAGGAAGAAATAGCAAGATTTAATATATTCCAAAGATCAGTGTTACAAACGACAGTAAAGTCAGACAAAGATCATGTCACTGATATTCGTAACTATGCGAAGTATATTCTTAAGGAAGGTACAGTGATGGAAAAGCGTGAGTTACTTGCTAATTTAAGGAGCAGGATTGTGTATAAGGATAAGGAGTTAAAATTAAACAATTGCTAATCAAAAACTTTAGACAACATAGCGCTAAAATCAGGGTTTGTTTTTGGATTTGGTATAGCAACTATCCCATAACCAATAGAACTACCATCTTTTTTACTTCTTCTAACTTTATTTCTTAGATATTGTGAGTAAATGTCTGTGGAGGTTTTATATTCTCTTAGTGTCCCACTTATTGCACCGATAATAAAATCTGCAATCTGGATACCAATATTTAAATTTGAAAATTCAATAAAGAGGTTATCAACAATGAGATTGTAATCTTTTATAAAGGAATCACTGTTAATTATTTCTTTGTAAACTTCTTTTTTAATTTTATCATCCTTAGATGAATTTTCGTTTTCATGGACAAGAATTGTTACAAAATGATTTTCCTGCCCAGCGAACTGACACCTCTGCATAAGATTTTGGAGTTGCATTTTTACAAAAGAATCTTGTCTTTTAATTACTTTTATTAAATCGCTTTTTCTTGAGACATTAGTAACTATTTTTATATCAAAATCAGAAATAATTTTAAAAAATGAATCTAGATACTCATGCAATTCTTTAATGCTAAATTTATCAAGGTAAAGAATGTCCTCATTAAGAGCTTTATTTTTATTTTTTAAAAAAATTGCAGATGAAATATGAGACCACTTTATTTCTTTTGTTTCTTTAAGAAAATCAAGATTAAGTTTCTTTATTTTCTTATTTAGTTTTAAATAGTCATGAATATCAATCATGTAACCTCCTCTCAGTAACCACTCGTGATCATTGTTAAGTGTTCCTTGTTCATCTATAAAGAAAAATTTGGTTGTGTTATTTATCATAAAGACATTTTACTCTTTCTAAAACAAAACACACGAAGCGTCGTGTGTTTTGCGATAACTTATGTACTCGGATCGCTACCATCTCGTGAGAATATGGGAACACTCCGATACTAAGTTGTCAAGGCGGAGACGATGAGATTCGAACTCATGAGGGTATTACTACCCTGCCTCGTTAGCAGTGAGGTGCCTTCGACCAGCTCAGCCACGTCTCCATTCTGTTATTTTTTCTACCGACAATTATTCGTACACGTTTTTATAGTTGTGACGACCAGACTCGCATCCTAAAACTGCTGTTTTCGGATATCTTCGAAGCCAAGCTTCTCGAGCCACGTCTCCCTATTTTTTGCATAAAAATCCCGTCAAAATTAGCAAATTTTGACGTAACTTACTAGCTCACTTCCACATTCTTAAACTTAACATTTCAATGTAACTCAATATACCTAACAAAAACATTCTATCATATTTAACTATAGCTTTCTATTGTTTTATTACGTATACTTATACTATACAAACTAAAAAATTTTATGAAAGAATTTATTACATTTATACGTGAGAAAGGTGTACTTGGTCTTGCTGTTGGTATTATCATGGGTGGCGCTGTTACAAAATTGGTTACGAGTATCGTAGACAATCTTATCAATCCACTCATAGGTGCAGTAACCGGTGCGGCAGGAAGCCTTATAACATTAGAATACACCGTTCCTCTAACTACAATTAGCTTTAAGTATGGTGCTTTTATTTCAAGTTTAATTGATTTTATCGCTGTACTTGCTGTGGTATATTTTGTTTTTGTTAAATCTCCTATTAATAAAATAGACAAAAAAGATTAGAAATACAAACCTATACCAAAAAGAACAGTACATTTGTACTGTTCTTTTTGTTTTACTCTGGTATTGAGTACGAGACGATACATTTTAATCTGTATCAGTCTCGATCATATTCATAATTGCGAAAACTTCATCAGGATAACTTGGAAGTACTGTACCATTATAATAATACAATTTTTGCATAGTAGTTTTTCCTGCATAATAACTAGCTGTACGAGGCGCAGCACCACCTAAATTCTTACCGAGAGATTCAATAGCTTGTTCATAACTTACGAAATTATGTAACTTACATGACCCCCAACCAAATGGATTGTTTCCACAAGCTTGCTTACCACCAGAAGATTCACGAACAGAAATGGCTGGAAGAAGTCTCCAATCAAGACCATATTTTTCGGCAACAAGTATAAACGTCATACCTGTTCCTTCAAGGGGCATATTACGACGCTTAAAAAAAGAATCTATTTTTTCAGCTTTCTCTTTACGTAAATCGTTCACAGAGATCTCAACCTTTGTTACTGGGTTGATATCAAGGGAACCAATATGTGAGGATAATGAGACACTTGGTATTGCCATAAATGGAACAAATGCAAGCATCCGAGTAACCTTATAAATATTTTTTATCATAATTGCGGTGATTACGCTTCACCAACGATTCGAATCTGGAATTTTAGTAAAAAATAAAATACCTACTTGGTAATTTATTGACTTTTTACTTTAATATTGTGTAATGTAATTATAGCACCTTTAGAAGCAAAAGTCAAGCATTACACAATAAAATAACAGTAGATGTCAATAGTATTGACTAAAAAAAGCCTATTTTACAACACTTTCTTGCAAAAGGACAAAAAGTGTGTTATTATTGATTTTGTATAATTTTAATAAATATACACTACTCTATGGCCTCATCGTCTATCGGCTAGGACACAGGCTTCTCATGCCTGGAAGCGGAGTTCGATTCTCCGTGAGGTCACACATCCACAAAAATACACAGATTCTTTCTGTGTATTTTTGTTGACTGTAATCAAAAGAAGTAAGTGGCCTACGTCACTTACGGGAGAATCGAATACGATGTCGCGAAACCAACTCGAGGAGTTTATGACGAGGAGTTCCATATCCGTTCTCCGTAGGGTCACAAAACTTGACAAATATACAAAAAAGAGTAGTGTGAAAAATACCAAAAGTTGTTATTTTTTGTACCATTAAAATACACAAATACACTTCTTTGGACATGTTCTTTAACATAGAAAATAGTGCCTAAATGGCGTAGAAAGGTTTGTTATGGCTAAGTTTTTAATGTTACCTGTCATTCTTTCAACATTACTTATAGCATGTGGTGGAGGAGGAAGTGAACAAGTAACCCCTGTTACACCGCCCGTTGTAACTCCAGAACCGTTACCAATAGTAACGATGATGGCTACACCTGATTCGTGTATTATTCCTGTTAATAAAGGATCTTGTTCTGTTTCTGTTACGTACAGTACAGTAAATAGTTCAAACGTTTCACTATTTTCGGAACAAGGCGCTGTGTTGTCTACTAATTTAAATGACACAATACCTGTTGCAGTTATCAATGGAAATAACGTTTTTACGCTTAATACCAAAGGTAATAGTGGTTCTGTTGTTACATCTCTTACAGTGAAAGGCTCTTGTGAAGTACCAAGTATTCTTGATACAGTAACTTCAGTATGCATAATACCTCCAAATATTTGCGATGAAGGTAAAACATGGAATACCGCTTTAAAAAGCTGTATCGCTAAAGCTGAAACAAAAGTGGAAATAGCAAAACAGCTTCCGCTGGGTTGCTCTACATGGAAAGATGCATGCTGGTCTTTATCTATCAAAAACGACACCGTTAAATTTATTACGTCATCGTTGGTACTTGAAGGTAACAAACAAAATATCATGTTTGCTTACTTCAGAAACACAACTAATCTGTTTGGCGTTGATGGAATGTGGAACGTGTTACCGTTTTATATAGATACCGGGAGTCCGTTTGGTCAAGATATTTCTGGTGGAATAGCAGAAGAAATTGACTGGGTATACGGCAATAGTCTTGGTGCTATTGCTCACGTAAAAAGCACTAACACTTGCATACAGTTTGCATTAGACTCAACTTTAAAAACTTTTGTACACTCACCTGTATCCTGTCCGAACGGAACAACAACTCAAGTAGTTGAACCAATTACACCAACACCTCCAGTAACATCAGAGCCAATAACAACATGTTTGTTACCTCTGATTCCTGATGGTAATGGAAACTGTGTTCTCCCTCTTCCTGTGCCCATCACAATACCAGCTCCAGAACCTGTACCGGTCTGTGTTAGCCCCACAATTCCTGATGGTATAGGACATTGTATACTTCCTTTACCAATATCAGGCAAATAATAAACACAGTAAGTGCTCACAAAATAATTTTGTGAGCACTTTTTATATTATATAAAAGACAAAGTCTATATTTATTGTCTTTTATAGAAAATTAATGTCTTTTATATAAAATAAAACCCTATTTAAAATTAGACAAAATGCTTGACAAAAAAACAAGGTTTTGGTAGATTTCATCACACAGATACTTAAAAGTAATTTTTAATAAAACCTTAAAAATAAAGTACTTTTTTGTCATATTAGTTCTTTTTATAAAGAAAAAGTTTCGTTTCAGTTTTGTTTAGTTTTTATTTATTTCTAAGCTACTCAAAATTATGAGACAAGCATTTTCATCTACACATTTTTTCATTATACAAAGTTTCCAGAAAGCAATTACATTAATTGCGTTTTTTGTTTTTTTCTATTCTATATTTAGCATTAATTCTACAGAAGTGTATGCTGCTGGTTCTTGTAAAAGCACCTCTGTATATGGCACATATCAATGTAGTTCATATGCTGGGTATTATGGAATACCAGCTAATGCAACCGTTGGAACAGCAAGTTTTGTACAGGATAGTTGTACTGGTGCTATTACGTATACAGGTGGATGTTCTGCACCTTGTACCGAAAATCCTGTCTATGGCACATATCAATGTAGTTCATATGCTGGGTATTATGGAATACCATCAAATGCAACAATAGGGACAGCCACTTTTACACAAAACAGTTGTACAGGTACTGTTACATATACAGGAGGATGTTCAAGTGATACAACACCTCCCACAGCCACCGTTGTATATAGTACAGCTTCTATAGCAAACAACGACGTAACTGTAGCAATTTTTCCATCTGAAGATGTAACAATTACCAATAACGGAGGGTCGACATTTTACACCTTTACATCTAATGGTGCTTTTACATTTTATTTTGTTGACAACGCTGGAAACAATGGTTCAGTTACTGCAGTTGTATCCAATATTGATAAAAATCCACCAACAGCAACTGTCTCTTATAATACCCTGTCTTTAACAAATAATTCTGTTATAGCGACAATTAACCCATCTGAACAGATAACAGTAACAAATAACGGAGGTTCAACATCTCATACTTTTACAACAAATGGTAGTTTTACATTTACATTTGTAGATCTTGCAGGAAACACCGGTTCGGTAATAGCTTCGATATCCAACATCATTAACACCTACACTATCTCTTCTTCAGCAGGTGCAAATGGAACACTATCACCTCAAGGAAATACATCAGTAAATCATGGAGGTTCACAAACATATACCATTACACCACAAGCAGGATATTCAATTAGTTCTGTTGTGGTAGATGGTGTTAATCAGGGTGCTATAAGTAGTTATACATTTAGTAATGTAACAAGTGGACATAGTATTTCTGCTACATTTAGTGTTAACACCTACACTATCTCTTCTTCAGCAGGTGCAAATGGAACACTATCACCTCAAGGAAATACATCAGTAAATCATGGAGGTTCACAAACATATACCATTACACCACAAGCAGGATATTCAATTAG
>JAGOQU010000005.1:67922-68397 GCA_018063165.1 Minisyncoccota bacterium
TTCTGTTGTGGTAGATGGTGTTAATCAGGGTGCTATAAGTAGTTATACATTTAGTAATGTAACAAGTGGACATAGTATTTCTGCTACATTTGCAGTAATACCACCTACCCCTGATACAACAGCACCAGTGATCACATTAAATGGATCTACTCCAGTACAAGTTACTGTAGGAGGAACATATACAGAATTAGGAGCAAGTGTTACTGATAACGTAGATGCACCTAGTGTAGCGACAGTAAGTGGATCAGTTACTACAAATGCAACTGGTACATATACAATTACATATACTGCAACAGATCTAGCAGGTAACGTTGCTACTCCTGTAACAAGAACAGTGAATGTTGTTGATGCAGTAATACCACCTACCCCTGATACAACAGCACCAGTGATCACATTAAATGGATCTACTCCAGTACAAGTTACTGTAGGAGGAACATATACAGAATTAGGAGCAAGTGTTACTGATAACGTAGAT
>JAGOQU010000011.1 GCA_018063165.1 Minisyncoccota bacterium
ATATATCTAATCGTTTTCTTTTGCCAAAGTAATACTTGGAGTTTTTCACGTTCCAGAATACTTAAATGCTTGTATTTCATATACTTCTATTTTACTAGAAGTGTTGCACTTACTTATTGAACTCACTAGTATCTAAAATTAGTGCTATTTAACAACGATAAACTGTACTAGTTTTGGTTGATTTTTACTACAAAAAAGAGCAGTATGTTCTACTATAGACATTCAATCTAAACAAGAATTAGAAAGGTTATATGGTTTAGCGAAATATGCCACAGCTACAACCAACTTCTATAATCAGGTGTATAAATACATTGGCGGTATATAAATATCAGTCTTTTTAGTTACAAAAGGTATGTGTTGACATTGTATAGACAACGTAATACACTTATGTTATGACAACATTAAGCATACGAATTGAAGAAAAATTAAAAAAAGATGCAAATAAAACTTTTTCTGCATTAGGGATGGATATGTCTTCTGCGGTAAAAATGTTTCTTAATCAAGTGGTGGTAGAACAAGGTCTTCCGTTCAAACCATCTCGTACACCAAAACAGATTCGTGAAGATTGGGATAAAGAAGTAAGGGAAGCCCTTAAAACAAAAGGTTACAAAAATGCAGAAGAGATGTTTAAAGACCTTAATATAAAAGTAAATGTATAGAGTTAAGTATGATAAGAAATTTTTGAAGAAATTTAAAAAACTTATCAAAAATGGATTGAAACAAAAGTATATAGATGATATCTATCAAGTTATTGATACACTTTCCTCTGGTAAAAAATTAGAATCACTATACCGTGATCATAAACTAACAGGTGAACTAGATGGTTACAGAGAGTGCCATATACAAGGTGATTTACTTTTGATATATCAGATATATGAGAGTGAGCTTGTGCTAGTGCTCATTGACATAGGAAGTCATTCAGAAATTTTTTAAATCAAACAATATCGAAAAATATGTTAGAATAAGATAATTACATCATCTTGTACCACTAACTAATAACTTTTTTTATCGAGTATGTCTTTATCTATCGGAATTGTGGGTCTTCCAAATGTAGGGAAGTCAACATTATTTAACGCCATTACTAATAAATCAGTTCCAGCTGATAATTATCCATTTTGTACTATTGATCCATCTGTAGGAGTAGTGCCTGTTCCCGATACACGGCTTGAAGTGCTTTCAAAAATTTCTGGTTCAAAAAAGCTTATTCCTGCTATTGTTGAATTCGTGGATATTGCAGGTCTTGTAAAAGGTGCGTCTTCTGGTGAAGGGCTTGGTAATGCATTTCTTTCTCATATTCGTGAGACAGATGCTATCGCTGAAGTTGTTCGTATATATGAAAACAGTGATCTTATACACGTAGAAGGAACAGTGGACCCTCTTCGTGACATTGAGATTATTAACATGGAACTTATATTAGCTGACATGCAAACTGTCGAAAAGCGCACACAAACTATTGGTCGTGATGTGAAGCGTGGCGATAAAGAAGCAGTTAAGCTTCAAGGGTTGCTTGAGATTTTAAAGAAACATCTTGAAGACGAAAAGCTAGCGAATACTATTTCTTTTGACGCTGAAGAATTAAAATTAGTAAGAGACTTGCACCTTATTACTATGAAGCCATTTTTGTATGTTTTAAATAAACAATCTGGTGGTAAAAATTTAGATGAGATGAATGATGAGAGATTTACTAAACTCATTTCTTATTTTAAAGAAAGTAATTCTACTTATGTGATTGTTGACGCAAAAATAGAAGACGAACTTAAAGAGTTTGAAGGAGAGGAAAAAGAATTAATGAGACAAGAAATGAATGCGCACGACAGTGGAATAGATGGTCTTATTAAAGCAGGGTATAGTCTTCTTGGTCTTGAGACATATCTTACAACTGGTGAAATGGAGACACGTGCGTGGACTATTAAAAAAGGATCAACAGCACCACGAGCTGCTGCTGCTATTCATTCTGATTTTGAAACAAAATTTATTAGAGCAGAAGTTGTTGCATATACTGATCTTGTAACATGTGGTAGTTATGCAGAAGCAAAAGCAAAAGGAGTACTAAGAACAGAAGGGAAAGAATATGTGGTGAAGGATGGAGATGTGATTGAATTCAAAATTTAACTAAAGCCCCGTAAGGGGCTTTTTAAATTTTGAATTCAATCATGTCTAGCTTCACTGGGTTCCGTGTGAAGCATAGACATAAATAATTTGCATATATCCTCATGCATCTTGTACTCCCGTAAGGGGCTTTTTAAATTTTGAATTCAATCATGTCTAGCTTCACTGGGTTCCGTGTGAAGCATAGACATAAATAATTTGCATATATCCTCATGCATCTTGTATTCCACGAAAATCTTTTTTAAATCTTAAATTGAGACAGTGTCATGTCTCGCTGGTCTCAATAGCGAGACGTAGACATACATTATTAGCCGTTACCCTTCTTATATTTTCTTGTTTTAATATTTTTATGATATACTATGATTCTCAACATTAAGCAGTTGCCAAACTCGTTGGGTTCCAAGTGTGCTTCGAAAGAAGCACACTTTTTTTATACAGTAAATTATCTACAAAAAAGTCCTGTAACAAATATATTTGTTACAGGACGTTGTTTCTAATTTATTTATTTTATAAATGATGCAATAAATACAGATATAATAAAAAATAGTAAAGAAAAAATTAGTTCAATTAAACGAAACCACCAAACTTCTTTATACTTATTACTAATTGCTATAAATGAAGTGTAAGTAGCTGTAAAAGATGATAGAAGTAAGACAATTCCAAGATAAAAATTACTCATGTATTTCCTAACGTGTAATGTGTTTTTAAAAAGAACAGCAATCTTACATGGTAAATACTACTGTTTTTTTATTTTTTGTCTAGTTTTTAAAATATAGAATCTAAAGCTTTCATCTGGTATAATCAAATAATTATGTCATTAACAGTCAATCAAATTCGTTCAAAGTTTTTAGAGTATATGAAAGATAAAGGGCATGTTGTTGTACCTTCAGCTTCTCTTGTACCTGAAAATGATCCAACAACACTTTTTACTGGCTCTGGAATGCAACCGATGCTTCCATATCTTCTTGGACAACCTCATCCACTTGGACTTCGTATTGCAGACTCGCAGAAGGCGTTTCGTTCTGGTGATATAGAAGAAGTAGGGGATAATCGTCATACAACCTTTTTTGAAATGTTAGGTAACTGGTCATTTGGAGATTATTTCAAAGAAGAACAGATCACATGGATGTGGGGTTTTTTAATTGAAGAACTTAAACTTGATCCTAAACATTTTTATATAAGTTGTTTTATTGGTAATGATAATCTAGGTGTACCACGAGATACATTTTCTGCAGAACTTTGGCAAAAGCTTTTTGAAAGTAAGGGTATAGTTGCGAAGATAAGTGAGACACCGGAGGAAGGAATGCATGACGGCGAGAAGATTTTCTATTATGTGGAGAAAAAGAATTGGTGGTCACGTTCTGGTGTGCCAGCTAATATGCCAGAAGGAGAACCAGGTGGACCAGACACAGAGATGTTTTATGATTTTGATCCAGATCAAAAAAAGAAACTTCATGAAATGAGTATGTGGAGTACCTGTCCGTGTCATGTTAACTGTGACTGTGGACGCTTTATGGAAATTGGTAACAACGTGTTTATGCAGTACAAAAAGACTGCGAGTGGTTTCGAAGAACTTCCTCAAATGAATGTTGACTTTGGTGGAGGTCTTGAACGTATAGCAGCTGCTGTTAATAATGATCCGGATATGTTTAATATTGACGTCTTTGATACCCCAAAGAAAACAATTGAGAGACTTTCAGGAAAGGTATATGGAGCAAACGAAAAAGAGACATATGCATATCGTGTAGCACTAGACCATCTTCGTGCAGCTACTTTTCTTATTGGTGACGGTGTTATGCCTGGGAATAAAGACCAGATGTATTTTGTGCGTCGACTTATTCGTCGAGCTGTGAGATTTGCTCGTAACCTAGGAGTGAATGAGAACTTCACAAAAGAAGTTGCATCTTCGTTTATTGAGACATATAAAGAAGAGTATAAGAATCTCGAAGAAAAAAAAGAGAGTATTCTTAATGAGATTGACAGAGAGGAAAGTAAATTTAGAAAGACTCTTGAGAATGGAATCAAGCAATTTGATAAATTAGCACATGGAAATATTTCTGGTGTTGATGCTTTTGATCTTCTTCAATCGTTTGGATTTCCTATAGAGCTTACAGAAGAGCTTGCAAAGGAAAAAGGTTTGTGTGTCGATATGGTTAGTTTTTCTGAAGAAAAAAATAAACATGCAGAAAGTTCTCGTACTGCGTCTGCTGGAAAGTTTAAAGGTGGTCTAGGTGGTGATGGAGAAATGGAAATAAAGTACCATACAGCGACACATATGCTTCACCAAGCCCTTCAAACAGTATTAGGTAACACAGTTACACAAAAGGGCTCAAATATTACACCTGAGAGACTTAGGTTTGATTTTGCATATGGAGAAAAAATGACAGATGAGCAAAAGAAACAAGTAGAAGATTTGATTAATGCAAAAATTAAAGAAGCTCTTCCGGTTACTCGTGAGGATATAAGTATAGAAGAAGCAAAGAATCGTGGTGCTATGGGGTTGTTTACAGATAAATATGGTGAAAAAGTAAGTATATATAGAATTGGAGAAGGAAAAGCTCGTGGTGATGCTAATCTCTTTTCAATTGAAATGTGCGGAGGTCCTCATATTGAGAACACGAATACGCTTGGAGTCTTTAAAATTGTAAAAGAAGAAGCTGTTTCGGCAGGTGTTCGCCGTATTAAAGCGGTTCTTGAGAAATAAGTTACCGTTTCATTAATAATATTGATTTTATTTTTTTAATTTGGTAGTTTTACAGTGCAAAGCTAATTCTATTTTATTGGAGGTTTTTATGGCTCAAGTAACTGGAAGTGTTCTTTTTATGAAAGTGGAAGCTGTACCCAGATTTCCAAAAGTGGTCCAATGTTTTGTTGAGAGATATTTCAAGGAAACTGAAATATTTGGTGTAAGGTGTTATTATGCTTTTCGAGAATTAGATGGTGCAAAGGTTAGTTTTGGTCGTACTCAAAGAAAAGGTGTAGCACCATCACACTCAATATATTTAAAAGAAAAAGTTGATGATGAGATATCACTTTTTGATTGGCTTGAGAAAAAAATTAAAGATAAAAGTAATCAAGATGTTTTTGAGATAACTGAGTATTGGGATGATGGGCGTTATGTGGATTACGATTAATTTTTGATTAATTTTTTTAGAGCGACTACGAAAGTGGTCGTTTTTTTGTATTTAATTAGTGTATATCATGTTTACAAATTTTGAATTCAATATTCGTGTGTATTAATTACTATCGTCTATCGACTATTAGCTATATACTATACTCATGAATGAAACAAGACCATTTCTTACTGTAAAAGTTGGAGATACATCAACAATTATTAGTTATGTTGTTGATGGTGAGGTTGTTGTCATGCATACTCACCCTGTAGGATATAAGCATATAGAAGCTGAAGGTATGAATATAGTCGCAGGTTCAAAATTTATTGATGGTATTTTATATCTTTTAGAATTTATTTCTCTTCAAGACAGAATACCTACAAATTTTAAAATAACATCTCCACGTTATTCTGTATGGATAGGAGAAGTTATAGAAAAAACTTCTTATACACAGTTTTTTACTGACGGAATTCCAGTAAGTGTTACAATAGAAGGTATAACAGAAGCTCCTCTTTCTTATGCACGACATTCGCAAACCATACACTCGTTCAAGCTCTAATCGAGATCTTAATTCTCGTGTAGAACAATTTGAATCACGTTCTTATGAACGTGATACGTATGTTGACCAAAGAGATCAAGGTCCAGTTCAGATTCCTACAAAACGAGTAAGAAGAAATCTTAATGATATGGATATGTATCCAAAAAGAAGAATGGATGATATTCGAGAAAATAGTGATGAAACATTTGAGCAAGATCTATATGAAGAAGATGATACTCATTCTCGAAATACAAAAAGAAAAATCCGTAAAGAAAGTTCTTTAGGAACATGGATTTTTATTCTTGTTGTAGTTGTTATATCTGTAAGTGCAGGACTTTTAACCTATGTATTTGACTCAGCGACAGTAACTATAGTTCCAAAATATAAAGATGTTGATATTAATAAGACAATATCATTTTCTCAAAAACCTACAAAAGATACAGTGATACCTTTTGTAGTTGAGACATCATCCTTAACGAAAAGTAAAACACTATCACTTTCTGAATCAAAAAAAATAGAAGCAAAAGCTTCTGGTAAAGTAGTTATTTATAATAACCACGATGAATCTCCTCAGAAATTAATTAAAAATACTCGTTTAGAATCACACACTGGAAAGATTTATAGAATTAATCAGTCTGTAACTGTACCAGGTAAAGATGGTGACACGCCAGGAAGTATTGAAGTTACTGTGTATGCTGATGGTTACGGAACAGAATATAATTCTGCAGAAACAGATTTTACTATACCTGGTTTTAAAGGAACTCCACGTGAAAAGAGTTTTTATGCGAGAAGTAAAGGAACTATAACAGGTGGTTCATCTGGTAATGTTTCTATGGCGTCACTTTCAGATCTTAACGCAGCAAAGGATGAACTCGCACTTGAACTTGCTCAAGAAATTAAATCAACTTTAATGAAAGTTAAAAAAGATGAGTATGTTGGACTTTATAGCGCTATCGAAGTTGTATATAAAGATAACGAAACAGAAGTTTTAAATGGTACAACAGGTGTCTATGAAGTCACTGCTACGGGATATTTAATGCTAGCAAATGAAGAAAAATTAGCTTCAACTATAGCAACCGATTCAATAGGGTACGAAAATGAAAAAGTACGTTTAGGATATCAAGAGTCTCTAGTCTACACAAGAAAAGATACAGATCATGTATCTTCAACAACAGAACTGTCTATTCTCACTCAAGGGAAGCCTAGAATTATCACTGTAAGTGATGTAGATGGAATAAGAGAATCTGTTAAAGGTAAGAAACGATCAGAGTTTAAACCTATCATGAAAAATATAAATACAGTCATAGGAGCAGAGATAAGCTTCTCACCTTTGTGGCTTTCTAGTTTCCCAAATGAGATTAAAAAAATAGAAGTAATAGAATCTTTGCCTAAGCGTTGATTTATCTAGTATTTTCTGTTACACTAAATGTCTAATCTTATGGATGAATCTGATATTGAAACTATTGATGGACGTGTTATAGAAGCTCTTCCAAGTACTCTTTTTCGTGTAGAAACTGTAGATGGTAAAGTTGTTATTTCATATCTTGGTGGACGTATGCGTGTCCATAAGATAAAAGTGCTAGTAGGAGATAAAGTTACTGTTCAAATAGATCCTTATGGTGGAAAGGGTCGCATTATTAAAAGATTATAGAAATTAGAATACAGAGTGTGGGTTTATCATAAAAATATTCTCTCCGTTTTCTGTACTCTGCTTTCTATACTTTATGTAAAGTTTGCATTATTTATTAAGTCGTAGTATAATAGTTCCCATATTTCTCATGAAAGTACGATCATCAGTAAAGACAATTTGTTCCAAGTGCCAAATGCTTAAACGTGGAGGTGTTCTTCGTGTTATTTGTGAGAATCCTAAGCATAAGCAAGCTCAAGGTTAAGAATTTCTATAATCAATAATAATTTATCAAAAAAGTATGCGTATCTCAGGTATAACACTCCCAGAAAATAAACGTCTAGAAATTGCTCTTACAGCAGTATACGGTGTTGGACGTTCTCGAGCTAAAATGATCATCGAAAAATGTGGTCTTGATATGGGTATGAAGACTACAGCGCTTACAGCTGATGAAGAAAACCTTATACGTCGCGAAATTGAACTTTTTAAAACAGAAGGTGATCTAAAGCGTGAGACTCAACAAAATATCAAACGTCTCAAGGATATTAAAGCATACCGTGGTGTTCGTCATATTCGTCATTTACCTGCTCGTGGCCAGCGAACTAAAACTAATAGTAGAACAGTACGTGGAAACGTACGTCGTACTATGGGTAGCGGACGCCGTAAGACTGAAAAGACCTAAAAATTAATATTATAACTATATGGGAAAGAAAAGAATCGTAAAAAAGAATAGTTCAGGCGTTGATAACGCTCTTAAAGCTAGATCACTTGCAAAAGTGATGAAAAAGAAGATTGTTGAAGGTACACTTTTTGTGGAATCTTCTTATAACAATACACGTCTTTCTCTTGCTGATAGATTTGGTAATATTCTAGCGTGGTCTTCATCAGGATCTCTTGGTTTTAAAGGAGCAAAAAAAGGAACACCTTTTGCTGCTTCAAAAATTGGAGAACTTATTGGTGAAAAAGCACAACAAGCAGGATTAAAAGAAGTTGCTGTTATCGTAAAAGGTGTTGGTTCTGGTCGTGAATCAGCTATTAGAGGTTTTTCTACCTTTGGTGTAGAGATAGTTTCTATTATTGATAAGACACCTGTTCCACATAATGGACCAAAGCCTCGTAAGCCTCGTCACGTTTAATAATAAAGCATAAAAATATATGAGTAGAATTACCTGTAAAAGTTGTCGTCGTCTCGGAGAGTCACTATGTGGCCGTGAGAAGTGTGCCTACAAGAAGCGTCCTTATGCTCCTGGAAAATTAGACAGTGAAAGAAAGCATCGTTCTAATGTCTCTGAATACGGAGAACAACTTCGAGCAAAACAAAAAATGAGACTTACATATGGTCTTATGGAAAAGCAGTTTTCTATGTATGTAAAACGTGCGACAGCATCTCATGATTCAACAGAAAATACTGTTGCTCCATCTTTAAAGCTTGCACGTGAGCTTGAGTCACGTCTCGATAATATTGTATATCGTGCTGGTTTTGCTAACACAAGAGCACTTGCACGTCAGCTAGTATCACATGGTCACATTCTTGTTAATGGACGTCGTATAAACATTGCTTCATATCAAGTAAAAATTGGTGATGTTGTATCTATCCGTGAGGGTAGTAAGTCAGCAAAAGTTTTTACAGGCCTACAAGAAAAGTTAACAGCAATGGCTCCTAATTATGTAATGGTTGTTAATCCAGCAACTTTTTCTGCTGAAATTAAGAATTTTATTCGTGAAGTTGAACCAATGTTCGATACACAAAAAGTTCTTGAATACTACTCACGTTAGTTTACTTAGTATATTTGTTGTTTATCCACTACCACACACTTGCATATTTTGCAATTTCGGGTTAGAATAAAACAACTTTACATATAAAGGGTTCTGTTATGTTTATCGTGTGCGTATTAACTATTAATTAAAGACCATAATTGCATATGTCTTCACACTCTATTATTTTGCCTTCAAAACCAAGAATTGTTAAGGAAGACGCCGTTTCTGGCGTGTATGAAATAGACGGACTTTACCCAGGTTATGGACATACTCTAGGTAACTCTCTTCGTCGTATTATTTTGTCATCTATTCCTGGAGCTTCTATTACATCACTTTCTATTGATGGTGTAAAACATGAGTTTTCTGCTATTACAGGTATTAAAGAAGATGTTATTGCTATTATTCTTAATCTTAAGAAAACTCGCTTTAAGTTACATGGTGACGATATGCAAAAAGCAACTCTTCATATCAAGGGTTCAAAGACAGTAACAGCTGCAGACATCACTCTTCCTACTCAACTAGAAATCATGAATAAGGATCAGTATATTTGTGAATCAACTGCAAAAGATGTTGATTTAGCTATTGAACTTACTGTAGAAAAAGGACTTGGATATGTTCCTCGTGAAGTTCTTGTAAAAGATAAAGCAGATATTGGAACAATAGCACTTGACGCTTCATTTACTCCAATTCGTCGTGCTAGTTATGAAGTAGAAAATATGCGTGTAGGTGATAGAACAGATCATAACCGTTTACGTGTTTCTATTGAAACAGATGGAACAGTTACTCCACATGAAGTTCTTGAGGATGCTATTCATACAATGATTACTCAATTGCAATCAATTGTAGGCTTTCGTGAGAAAGTTATAGAGATGCCAAAAGAAATTCTTCAGACTCCTGTTGTTGAGTCTTCAGATTCACTTGACCTTACAGATGCAAGTAAAGTAAAGATAGAAGACTTAGGTCTTTCTACTCGTACAGAAAACGCTCTTGTTACAGCTGCTATTCGTACAGCCGGAGGTCTTGCACGTAAGAGTGAGGAGGATCTTCTTGCTGCAGATGGTCTTGGAGAAAAAGGTATTACTGAAATTAAAAAAGCATTATCAGATTTAGGTCTTTCTCTAAAAGCATAGTAGTATTCTATTGTAATTTAGAGAAATAAAAAAAGAGTATGAAACATCACAAATCATTCAGAAAATTCGGACGAGAAAAAAACGAGCGCAAAGCATTTGTGCGTGGACTTCTTGTTAACCTTATTCGTCATGGTCGTATTGAGACAACACTTGCTAGAGCAAAAGAGATTCGTCCTTTTGTTGAAAAACTTGTTACTCTTGCAAAAGAAGATACAGTAGCACGTCGTCGTCTTATTATGTCTCGTATTATGAATCAAGAAAACGAAACAAAGCAACTTTTTACAGAGTATGCTCCAAAGTATAAAACTGTAACTGGTGGTTATACTCGTATTCTAAAACTTCCTACTCGTATCTCAGATGGCGCAGAAAAAGCTATCATTGAATTTGTATAATTTTACTACTATGAACCACACAATTGACGCAACAGACAGAGCATTAGGACGAGTAGCTACAGAAGTAGCATCAATCCTTAATGCAAAAAATAGTATTCACTTTGTAAAGAATCGTGTAGCAGAAGTATCTGTAAAGGTAATCAATGCTTCAAAGATGAAAGTTACAGGTAATAAAATGAAAGAAAGTGTTCATAAGTCTTTTTCTGGTTATCCAGGAGGGCTTAAAGAAATGCCTCTTCAATATGTAGTAGAGAAGAAAGGTTTTTCTGAACTTCTAACACATGCTGTAAGAGGAATGCTTCCAAAGAATAAGCTTCAGGACATCCGTATGAAGAATCTTGTAGTAGAGGAATAATAAATTTAAATATATATGTCAGTAGAAACAAAAAACCGTTATATCGAAGCTGTAGGTCGTCGTAAGACTGCTATTGCACGTGTCCGTATTACTCCTGCTACAAAGACTTCATTTTTAGTAAATGATAAGGATGTTAAGGAGTATTTCGTAACAGAAGAGCTTCAAATGATAGCACAGGAAGCTATTTCAAAATCAGAAGTAGGTGAGAAATTTACAGTAACTGTTCATGTTCTTGGTGGTGGTATTCATGCTCAGGCTGAAGCTGTTCGTCATGGACTTTCTCGTACTCTTGTAGAACGTGATGAACAAGTGAAAAATACTCTCAAGAAACTTGGATTCTTAAAGCGTGACTCACGTCAAGTTGAAAGAAAGAAGTTCGGACTCAAAAAAGCTCGTAAAGCTCCTACTTGGTCAAAGCGTTAAAAAATATAAAAAACCTGTCGTACGACAGTTTTTTTATTACTTTTTATGTAGATGAATAAGATTATTTAGATCATAAAAAATTTCTTAACTTTAGAATAGTGAACTTGGTAACCGGTATTTTTATTTATAACATTATTTAAAACACTAACAAAAATTTTAGTAGACTTTTTAGAACTTTGTAAAAATACGAGCTGTAGATTACATTTACTGCATAACCATAGTGTCTACTTGTTTTACGTACCCCATGTTTCTTTGCAAAGATTGCTGTATCTCTTCTAATTTTGTGTAAATATTTGTTTATTGAGTATATAGTGAGAATGTCCTATTTTTAAGTAGTGTGT
Organism: Minisyncoccota bacterium; assembly: GCA_018063165.1. Classification (GTDB taxonomy): domain Bacteria; phylum Patescibacteriota; class Minisyncoccia; order Phycocordibacterales; family UBA5272; genus UBA11704. The sequence goes on from JAGOQU010000011.1 coordinate 11,787, forward strand.
TCTCAAGGTGGATAACCATAACGAATAACTATACATTTAAAATGTGTTTTAGTACAATTAGAATTATATGATGAATATTTATGATGGTAGTGGCTTAAGTTTAATGTTTGATTTATTTTTTGTCTGTTGTTTTGTTTGTATTGTTTCATTATATTTCTTTCTTTCAAAGAAAGAAATGAATTATAATACAAAAGTGATTTTATATTTGGGAATTTTTTCTCCTTTTATATATATATTGATTTTATTTATTAACAAATGGTCAAATTATATGTTCTTTTTTGGATAATTTTTTCTAAAAGCTATACTTTTTTTGTTATATATTTAAAAGGAGCCGCTCGCTATAGTGCAAGAGTTTGGTGTTAGGGTGTGTATGACCGCAGTTGCGTAAGCAACTGCGGTTTTTCTTGACATTTTCTTTGAAATAAATTATAAAATATAAGTGCCGAAAAAATGCTATACTAGAGATTGAGATACGGTAATGATAGATGAATCAGTAGATTTTGTGTTCAAGTTGTGAGTGTTACCATTCAGGCTTGGTCGCAAATAGATTAGCAAAATGTATAGAAAAGATATATTGATTTAGTAATTTAATTTGAAATTAGAATATTATGAAAAACGACACAGAACATACTCATGATGACATTATGGATGAAGAAGTGCCGTCTACTGTAGAAGTAGAAGATGAGAACCAATTAGAAGGTGATGATGTTTCTTTTGAAGAAACGAATGAAGAGGGAGAGGTAGATGCAAAAACTACGATTAAAAAACTACGAGAAAAGATTAAAACATTAGAAGCTGAGAAGCAAGAATATTTAGACCAAAGTCTAAGAACAAGAGCAGATTACGTAAATTTTAAAAAAGAAGTAGATACAAATCGTGTAGTAGAAAGAAAGTTTGCAACAAAGAGATTTATAGAAGAACTTCTTCCTGTTCTTGATTCATATGACATGGCTCAAAGTAATAAAGAGGCATGGGAAAAAGTTGATCAGAATTGGAGAATGGGTATTGAGTATATATTCAACCAATTTAAAACCGTACTTGAAAATGAAGGTGTTATGCAGTTTGGAAAAGTTGGAGACATGTTTGATCCACATTTACATGAAAGTATGGAGACTATTAATGTGGAAAATGAAGGTGATAACGACAAGATTATGAAAGTATTACAAAATGGCTACAAGATGCACGATTCTATTTTAAGAGTGGCTCGAGTACATACAGGCAATTACGAAAAAAATAATTAATAAAAATAATTAAAACTAATATATTACTATGGCAAAAATAATTGGAATTGACTTAGGAACAACAAACTCAGCTGTCGCTATTATTGAAGCAGGACAGCCAAAGATAATTGAAAACGTAGAAGGTAACCGTACAACACCATCTGTTGTGTCTGTAAACAAAAATGGTGAACGTGCAGTTGGACAGATAGCAAAGCGTCAGGCTGTAACAAATCCAGAGAATACTGTCTATGGCGTAAAGCGATTCATGGGGCATTCATTTTCTGATAAAGAAGTACAAAATGATATTCCTCGTGTAGCATACAAATTAAAAACTAGTGATAATGGGGGTGTTCTTATTTCTCTTGGAGGAAAAGATATTCGACCAGAAGAAATTTCTGCGATGATACTTCAGAAAATAAAAGCAGACGTAGAAGCAAAACTCGGTGAAACTATCACTGAAGCTGTTATTACTGTTCCTGCATATTTTAATGATGTACAACGTCAAGCAACGATAGATGCAGGTAAAATTGCAGGACTTGATGTTAAGCGTATTATTCCAGAACCTACAGCAGCAGCACTTGCATATGGTTTTAATAGTACAAAAAATGAAAAGATTGCAGTGTATGACTTCGGAGGAGGAACATTTGATATTTCTATTCTTGAAGTAGGAGATGGTGTCGTTGAAGTAAAGTCAGTAGACGGTGACTCACACTTAGGTGGTCGTGATATTGATCAGAAGTTCGTTGAATATATCGCAGCTGAGTTTAAGAAGGATCAGGGTATTGATGTGTCTAAAGATGCTCTTGCTCTTCAGAGATTAGATGAGGCAGCAGAAAAAGCAAAACATGAACTTTCTACACAAATGGAAACAGAAATTAATCTTCCATTTATCACATCAGGTGCTGATGGTCCAAAGCATTTAGTTGTAAAAGTAACACGTGCTAAGCTTGAAGAAATTGCAAAAGAATTCGTGGATCGTTCAATCGAAATTACAAAGCGAGCTCTTTCTGCGTCTCCATTTAAAAAAGAAGAAATAAATGAGATTATTATGGTTGGAGGCCAGACTCGTATGCCAATGATCGTAGAGGCTGTAAAAGAACTCTTTGGTAAAGAACCTAATCGTTCGATCAACCCAGACGAAGTGGTGGCTCTTGGTGCTGCTGTACAGGCTGGCGTGCTTCAGGGAGATGTAAAGGATGTGCTTCTTCTTGATGTTATTCCTCTTTCTCTTGGTATTGAGACTATGGGCGGAGTAGCTACAAAGTTAGTAGAAAAAAACATGACTATTCCTACATCAAAGTCACAGATTTTCTCTACAGCGTCAGATAATCAAACATCTGTAGAAATTCACATTACTCAAGGTGAACGCTCACTAGCATCTGATAATAAATCACTTGGAAGATTTATCTTAGACGGTATTCCACCTGCACCACGTGGTATGCCACAGGTTGAAGTTACATTTGATGTGGATGCTAATGGTATTTTAAATGTGAAAGCTAAAGATAAGACATCAGGAAAAGAACAGTCTATCCGTATAGAAGCGTCATCAGGCCTATCAGATGAAGATATTAAGCGTATGCAACAAGATGCAGAAGCTCATGCAGATGAAGATAAAAAGAAGATGGAACTTGTTGAAGCTAAGAATTTCGCAGATCAAATGGTTCATACTGCAGAAAAATCTCTTAAAGATGCAGGTGATAAAATCTCTGAAGATTTGAAGAAGGAAATTAATGATGCTATCGCTGAAGTAAAAACTGCTCGTAACGGTGAAGATAAAGATATGCTCAGTAAAGCAACAGAATCTCTTTCAGAAAAGATGATGAAAATTGGTGAAGCTATGAAATCTGCAAATGATCAAGCTCAACCTGAAGAAAAAAAGGCTGAAGAAGCTCCTCATTCAGAATCTAAAGAAGAAGGGGGTACAGAAGAACAGAAATAAATAAGTTTATTATAACAAAAGAGTTCCGTAAGGAACTCTTTTTGTTTGTTATGTATAAAAAAAGTAGTGATATAAAGATATATCACTACTTAGGGGAGCAAAGGTGCTCTATAGTTATTTTTGTTTTTAAATACGGTAACGTAAAAATTTGTGGAACATCTAATAAATAGTCAACAAGAATTGACATATTAATAAATGCACAAGGATCTCTTAATGAACAATTGAATTTAGCTTCTGGCGATCTTAGAAGAAACTTCCTGTTTTCTTCTTGAGAATATTTATGTAGCTCTTTAATGAAGTGGAGTCCAACATGAGTAGCTGCTCTTCTACAGGTATGATTAAATAATTCATTAGCTATAAAAATATTTTTTTCACCTAGAGAAAGTGTTGGTGTGTTTCTGTGAGAAAAAGTAGAATATACTTTCGCTTTTACTGTTCTTTTTTTACGTAATAGTTTTAAAAAAACTGTATTATCAGATTTACATTCTATTTGCTTTGTGTAGTCTTCATACGTCATGATTTTTCCAATTGCTTGAGCAATAGAAATTTCTTCAAAGATTAAAGTATCTTTTTCATCTAATACGTATGTAGCAACAAGACACATTTTTGGTTTTTTTGTATCAAAACCAAGATCTCTTCGTAAAAATTTTTCAATAAAACCAGTTGGATATTTCTGAGAAGATAGATAAGGTTTTAAAAGTTCTCTTTGTAATTTTCCTCTAGAGATGGTAATTTCTGGAGGTATGATTGCTACAAGATCAATCTGAATATTACCTTTCTTTTTTGTTATTCTAAAAAGATCTTCATGAACTTTTGTGTCTACGTTATCAACGCAAACGCCTTCTATTACCCCAGAAAGAGGTGCGAATGGTTTTTCCATAAATACCTCCTTGTCTCTAAAGCAATACCTGTATATATTATAACATATTTGTCATCTAAAGTCAAAAATACCACTTGCATTATTCTAATCATGTATGGTATAACAGTATATATAAAATTATGGCAACAAAAGATTTTTATACTGTGCTCGGTGTTGATAAAGGAGCATCAAAAGACGATATTAAAAAAGCTTTTTATAAGCTAGCTTCAAAATATCATCCTGATAAAAAAGGTGGAGATGAGGCAAAGTTTAAAGAAATTAATGAAGCGTATCAGACACTTTCTGATGAGAAAAAAAGAAAAGAATATGATACGTATGGTCAAACATTTAATGGTCAAGGTCCGATGGGGGGTGGAGGTGGTTTCGGTGGCTTCGGTGGTTTTGATCAAGCTGATTTTTCTAATATGCAGTTTGATTTTGGTGACCTTGGAGATATTTTTGGTGATATGTTTGGTGGTCAAGGAGGCTTTGGCGGTGGTTCTCGTCAAAAGCGTGGAAGAGATATTTCTCTTGAAATCGACATTCCTTTCACTGAGGCAATTTTTGGAACAGAAAGAAATGTTTTACTTTCAAAAGTAAATACATGTAAAACGTGTTCTGGTTCTGGTGCTAAAGTTGGTACAAAAAAGAAAACATGTACAACGTGTAATGGCCAAGGAAAAGTTCATGATGTAAAGAAAACATTTATGGGAAATTTTCAAACTGTACGCACATGTGATCTATGCCATGGTGTAGGTCAAATTCCAGAAGAGAAATGTCATGACTGTAGAGGTGCTGGTGTTGTTAATAGTAGAGAAGATGTTAGTATTGCTATTCCTGCAGGTATTTCAAATGGTGAAATGATACGTATGACAGGAATGGGTGAGGCTGTATCAGGTGGTGTCTCTGGAGATCTTTATGTAAAGATAAATGTTACATCTCACAAACTATGGAAACGAGAAGGAAATGATCTAGTTATTACTCATGAAATAAAGTTAACAGACGCATTACTAGGTGTAAAACATTCTATTGATGCGCTTGATGGTAAAATAGAAATTGACGTTCCTGCAGGAGCAGAAACAGGTGAAGTTTTGCGTGTAAAAGGTCGTGGAGTACCTCATATGCACGACAAAGGGCGACGTGGAGACATTCTTGTGAAATTAAATATTCATATGCCTAAAAAGCTTTCTAGAAAAGCTATGTCGCTTGTTGAAGGTCTTAAAGAAGAAGGATTATAAACATGTTGCTATAAAAAATACCAACTAGAAATGGTTGGTATTTTTTTTATTGGATACTTTTCTTTTTATCTAGCTTTATGTACACTGTTTAATATATACACCTAATACGTAAAATATTTTTTTATGCTTGTACAATACGCAGTAATTGCATATGTGCTCCTTATGTTACCTATTGGTCTTTATGCGAGGCATAAGATAAAGAATAGTAATGATTATGTTCTTGCGGGACGATCTCTTCCTTTTTACATGGCACTTGCTACTGTTTTTGCAACATGGTTTGGTAGTGAAACTATTTTAGGAGCGGGTGGGAATTTTGCAGAGAATGGTTTTAGGGGTGTTATAGAAGATCCATTTGGTGCTGCTCTATGTCTTATTATTGCGGGGGTGTTTTTTAATCGTAAATTATATAGACTTAATTTTCTTACTATTGGGGATTATTTTAAATATAGATACAACGTTCTTATCTCTACTTTTCTTTCTATAGTTATTGTGATTAGTTATTTTGGGTGGGTTGCTGCACAGTTTCTTGCTATGGGTATTGTTCTTTCTATTGTTATACCATCACTTTCTCTTATGTGGGCTGTGCTTATATCAGCATCACTTGTTGTTGCGTATACTTTTTTTGGTGGAATGTATTCTATAGCTTGGTTAGATACAATCGAATCATCTGTTATCATTATCGGGTTATTTGTTGTTGCGTTATTTGCTATTAATCAAGTTGGTGGTATTGATGTTGTTCTTCATTCTGTACCAGAAGGTTTTTTTACTATATTACCAGAAAGTAGAGATAGTGTTACGGAATGGATTGTATTTATTACAGCTCTTATGACTATGGGTTTTGGAAGTATCCCTCAGCAAGATATTTATCAAAGAGCTATGAGTGCAAAAAATGAAAATGTATCTATGTGGGCTTCTATATTCGGTGGTTTTTTGTACTTAACGATTGCAATGATTCCACTTTTTATAGCTCTTACTGCTCGTGTATTATTACCTGAAGCTTTTGCTCTTAATCCAGAACATGTAACTCTTGCTCTTGTAAGAGATCATACACCAGGGTGGGTGCAAGTGTTTTTCTTTGGCGCTCTTATTTCTGCTATAGTTTCTACTGCTTCAGGTGCACTTCTCGCACCCGGAACATTACTCGCAGAAAATATAATTAAACCATTTTTTGCTGATATTTCAGACACTCTTAGACTTCATATTATTCGTCTTGCTGTTATAGTTGTGGCGATTGGTAGTTTATTTCTTGCGTTAAGTGAAGATGCTTCTATTTATCATTTAGTAAAATCAGCATATTCAGTAACGCTCGTTGCAGCATTTATACCTCTTGCTGTAGGACTTTACAGTAAAAAAGCTACTAGTTTTGGTGCTCTTGTATCTATTTCGTCTGGTATCTTTGTGTGGCAATACGCCGAGCGTTTGGTGGACTCACCTATACCTTCAACTTTTTATGGATTTATAGCAAGCTGTCTTGGTATGTTTGTTGGAACATTAATAGGTATATTTATTTTAAAAGAAGAGAAATTAATGCCGTAAAGTGAGTTCAATAAGTAAGTGCAACACTTCTAGTAAAATAGAAGTATATGAAATACAAGCATTTAAGTATTCTGGAACGTGAAAAACTCCAAGTATTACTTTGGCAAAAGAAAACGATTAGATA
>JAGOQU010000002.1 GCA_018063165.1 Minisyncoccota bacterium
CCTTAGTGTCTGATGAGGAAATAGCTAAGGTTGAGTATATACTTAACACAAGACCAAGAAAAAGATTGAACTGGTCAACACCATTACAAGTTATGGGTGTTGCACTTCATTATTGAATTCAGCTAATAAGAGATTGACAATTTTAATTTTTACTATAGAATAAATTTGCTCGTGTTCATTTATATAAGGAGAATTTTGTATGGATAGTTCATCTTTAGTAGACGTGTTTCAAATTTTGATCGATAAAGGAAGGAACTGCAAACCTTACAGTAATAACTCTAAGGGTCAAGCGCAAAAACATGTAACAACATGGGAAGAGGACTTCAATTTAAACGCTTGGTCAGGATGGAACTGTAGACTTGAAGTACAAAAAAATGAAATGACTAATAACAAAAAGACTCAGGAAGTCTTTATTTATGGTATTTTTGAAAAGCAGGGTTCTGCTAGAAGCACAAATAATTCCATTGTTGCTGTTGCTGTTACTTTTACAAGGAATATGCCTGTAGAAACCTCTTCATTTAAAGAAGCACCATTTCCCTTTAAAAATTTTAGAGGAGCACCTTGGAGTGTCTCAAACTTACGTTACTGTCTCTCACCAACAGAACTTAAACCTATTAACATAGACGTTCAAAAAAAGAGAACCTAACACAAAAAACCCTTATTTTATTTAAAAAACTGGTATAGAGTACTGCTCTGTGCCGGTTTTTCTTATATTATAAAGGTTTTTTACAATAATTCCTGGTAGAGGTTTTTATCTAGAGAGGGGTTGCATTTTCTTTCAATGTGTGATACAATATATAGTATAGTTAATAAACGTTATATATTATGCTTTCTTCAAGAAAAAAGGCAACAGCCATTAAAACTGCTCAAATTCATGACACTGACACAGGGTCTCCTGAGGTTCAGGTTTCTATTTTAAGTAAGCAGATTACAGAACTTACTAATCATCTTAAAGTTCATAAAAAAGATAACCACTCACGTCGTGGTCTTATACAAATGGTTGCAGATCGCCGTACTCACCTTAAGTACTTAGAAGCAAATAACAAGAAGCGTTATACAGCAATTGTTACAAAGCTAGGACTTAAATAATACAAAAGAAAAGCGCGACCGAAGGTCGCGCTTTTCTTCTATAAAATATACATACACATGTATATTATAGATATATATCGTATACTACCTATAGTTTCTTTTTTAATAAAGTATCATAAAGAGAGATCCTGTTTTTATTTTTATATAACGAACTCTCATCATTCATTTACAAATTATTTATATGTCTGTCATTAAACATTCAGGTCAACGTGTCGCTATTTTTATAGACACACAAAACTTATATCATAGTGCAAAAAATCTATATAACGCTAAAGTAAACTTTGGTGCAATTATGGAAACTGTCACGGGTAAACGCACACTTATACGAGCTCTTGCTTACGTTATCACAACAGAAGCAGGTGATGAAACCCAGTTTTTTGAAGCACTTACTAAACTTGGTATAGAAACAAAAACAAAAGATCTGCAAATATTCTACGGGGGAGCAAAAAAAGCTGATTGGGATGTTGGTATTGCAGTAGACGCTATTCGTCTTGCGCCAAAAGTAGACACCATTGTCTTAGCTACAGGGGACGGTGATTTTGTGCCACTTATTAATTTCTTAAAAGAACATTTTGGTGTTCAGGTTGAAGTTATTTCTTTTGGTAGATCGTCATCAACAAAATTACGTGAGGCATGTGAAGATTTTGTTGATATGTGCGATCATCCAGAAAAATTTATTCTTGGCTATAGAGTAAGACGTCCAACGAAAAAAACCAAAGGTGTTTCAAAAAAAACAAAAGTTCAAGAATTTTCTGATGAAGACTTTGGTATATATACAGGCGAAGAAAAATAATATCGCAACAAGTCACATTAACAATGTCCACTAGTATCTACATTAGGATACCTATATACTAATACATATGACAACTGCACATGTTGACACATTCGAACACGATATTGCTGATGAAATAAGACATAAAGAAGCTTCTATTGCAGACATAGCTTCTGCTGTCGGTGATATAGGAAATGAAAACACAGAAGAGGAAAAGAAAAATCCTGTTATGATTATAGGTTTTTTTGTGGTACTTTTTCTATTATTAGGTGGAATATCATACGGTGGATATACGTATTATGCAATAACACAAAAACAAAAAGAAAGTATAAAAACAACCCTAACCACACCTAAAAAAACAGATGGCATTCTTTTATCTTCATTATCGCCTACTTTAGATCAAGCTATAGGAATGCATTTAACCAGTATACAAAAAACTAATAAAGGATACACGGCCACTATCACTTCATACTCGCCTGTTTTTTCTTATATGGTTAAAAACGAAAAAGCGTTCGCAGAAGAAATAGCAAATGCTCTCGGAAACACAAAAATACTTCAAGAAAAAACAGCATCTTCAACACTTATTGTATCTACAAGCACAACAATAAGCACAACCACGCCAACACTCACTTCTAGCACAACAACTTCTAGTGCAATCATAGAAGTAACACCTCAGACAGACTATATATTTTCAGATATAACTGTAAGTAATCAAAATATACGCATTGCAAAAACAATATACGGTACTGTTGCATATGCATTCATCGGAACACAAAAATTAATAATAGCTTCATCAGTTGAAAATCTTCTTGCTCTTCGTAGTACACTTACTAAATGAGCGTAGCAACACTTACAAGTGCACACATTATAGGATTAGACGCTTCGAAAGTTACAGTAGAAGTTGATGTATCTTCTGGATTATATTCCTTTGCGATAGTTGGACTACCTGATAAATCAATAGATGAGAGTAAAGACAGAATAATAGCAGCATTAAAAAATACAGGATTATTAAATCCAAAAAGTGAGAATCATAAAGTTACTGTTTCTTTATCTCCTTCACATATCAAAAAAGAAGGTTCTCATTTTGATGTACCAATAGCACTTACATATCTTATTGCATCAAAACAAGTATCTTTACCAAATAACATAGGGTGGTTTGTTGGCGAACTTTCTTTAACGGGTGAAATCTTGCCAAGCATGGGAATACTTTCCATAGCAGAATGCGCAAAAAAAGAAGGGGCATCTGCACTCTATGTCCCAAAAGGAAATGTAGCAGAAGCATCTCTTATAGAAGGACTTACTGTGTATGGGTGTTCTACATTAAAAGAACTAGTTCTTCATCTTGGTGGCACAATAGAAAACGTTACAGATATTGTTACAATAGAACCAGAAAAACATACACCACTCACATACATACACCCTGATTCTTTTTTAGATTTTAAAGATGTAAGAGGTCAAGAAACAGCTAAAAGAGCTCTTGAAATAGCTGCAGCAGGTGGACACAATATAGCGCTTTATGGACCACCAGGAACAGGTAAAACAATGCTAGCACGAGCATTTACTGGAATACTTCCACCACTTACACATGATCAAGCAATAGAAGTAACACGTATACATTCAATAACTCACACAAAAACTGCTGTTATTACACACCCACCTTTTAGATCACCACATCACACCTCTTCATACGTTTCACTTGTTGGAGGTGGAAGTAGTCCAAGGCCAGGCGAAGTAACACTAGCTCATCAAGGTGTTTTATTTCTTGATGAATTTCCTGAATTTGATAAAAAAGTGATCGAGTCATTACGAGAACCTCTTGAAGAAGGTTCGATTACGGTTTCTAGAGCAAAAGGAACATTTCTTTTTCCGGCTTCATGTACATTAATTGCTTCAATGAATCCTTGTCCTTGTGGATATATGGGGAGCAAATTAAAAAGGTGTGTTTGTAAAGCAGGGGATATAGATAAATATGCCAGAAAATTATCTGGTCCTATTATGGATAGAATAGACATTTGGGTACCAGTACTTCATATTGATTACGATACGTTGTCACATGCTCGTATAGGTGAAAAAAGTGACACAGTAAGAACTCGTGTAGCTCAAGCGAGAACTTTTGCACAAAAAAGATTTACAGAAGCAGGGGATTCACATATAACAAAAAATAAAGATATGAAAGCAAAAGATATCGATACATATATACAACTGTCCGAACAAACACTCGCTCTCATGAAAAAACTTTCCACATCATATACATTATCTCCACGAGCGTATCACAGAGTGCTTAGACTTGCGAGAACTATTGCAGATTTAAGACAGGGAACACATATAAATGAAGCAGATATTCTAGAAGCATTTCAATATAGACCAAAACTATACCAAGATAGAATATAAATACAAGCGTACCCTTACGGGTACGCTTGTATTTATTTTAATTAGTACACACAAACATTAAAACGGATTCTTTGCTCCACGAACCTCAAAGTGAAGATGTGGACCTGTTGATCGCCCCGTGTTTCCAAGCTCTCCGATTTGTTCACCCTGATCTACTTGTTGTCCATTTTTTACCCCAACAGAACGAAGGTGGGCATACACTGTCTGCACCCCATTATCATGACTTATAATTATCATGTTTCCGTATCCACCATTATATCCACCAACTTTTGCAACAATAACACGACCGGATGCAGATGCAAGTATTGGTGTTCCTGGTGTTGACGCTATATCTACTCCGTTATGACCATGAATACCTTGAGTTCTTCTTCCACCTACAACAGGTCTAATAAGGAAGCCGGATGGTGCTGAGTATGAATATGTATTAAGTATTTTTGTTTTAACAACACCATTTTTACTTGTAGTTGTTTTTTGAGGTTGTGCAACCATAGCTATTTCACCATCAGGAATAAGCAATGTATCTCCTACCGCCAAATCAGTACCTTCTGTAACACCATTAAATTTAGCAATATCTTCTTTGTCTGCTTTATATTTTTTTGCCAACGAGACAATACTATCACCCTTTTTTATAGTATGTTTAATTCCAGTCATCGGTAAAATAACAAGAACATCTCCAGGAGAAATACGTTCTGACTTCATGTCATTTGCCCACATAATTGTATTTTTTGAAACATTAAAAAGTTTTGCTACGGTAACTAACGTATCTCCTTTTTTAACCTCATATACACTAATTGTATCTGAAACAGGGAAATCTATATCTTCAGTAGAAATACGAAGAGAGCCTGTTGTCGCTTGCATCATATCTAAGTCATCAGATGAGCTTTCTCCTTCAAAGATGGTAGAAGCTTCAACTACAGTAGGTTTAAACACATTCATTGTCTGAGAACTAACAGATTCTACATCTTCTTCTATTTCTTCTTTTACAAAAATAGCTTTTACTTTGTCGGTAAAAGCAGAAAGAGCTCCAGCATGCGCCTGTGCTGAAGAAAGAAAGAAAACACTACACATAAGGAAAGCTGTATATGACGTTACAAATAAACGTTTGTTTATATCTACTACTATAAAGAAGGGTATATATTAAAAATCTATTACGATGAGAACCATTTGTAATAAATTCAGATTCCCCGTGGAAAAACCACTGGGGAGGTACTAGATAAGTATAGCAAAAAATAGTCCTAAAAACAACAAAAAGTCTTCAAAAATACTGTGGAGAAGTCTCTTAAAAGTCCTTTTAAATAAAGTATACTGAAATTACGTTACTTTATGGGTCAACCAATTATTTCCTATTCAAAAAAAGGCTACATTTCGCCTTACAATAATCTCAGTAATGAGCTTGAAAATGGTACAAAACCTAATAATATTGGCACTTTTTCTCCTTCACAACCAAAAAAAGCTACATATAACTCTTGGACAGAAGCTTACAAAGATGCACATTTGAACTATGAAAACACACTTAAAAACAACAGAACCGGTAATAAATCTGTAGGAAAAGGTGAAATAGGACAAACAAAAGGTGTTTCTCCTGATATTGATCCAACAGGTATTGCAAATGTTACAAAATTACGACAAATGGGTTTTACTCCTGAGCAGATTATTACCTACACTAAACTTATTAAGTTTAATAGTGACAGCGTACAGGATTTTCTAAAAAATGAAGAAGATAACACATACGTAGAAAAACCAACTGTAGAAAATGTAACAAAAACAGGGTATACAGCAAAACTTGAGCAAAAAAAAGAGGATACCTCCAAATCTGTTTCTTTTGCTCAAAAATATCGCGATCATGCAATGAAAATTGCCACAAGAACAACAAAAACTGAAAACACACAAAACAAAAAAGAAGAAGAAACACTTCAAAAAGTAAAGGAATTTATTCCAGAAAATACACCTAGGCCACCTACAAATAAAATACTTCGCGGTAAAAGTACTTCAAATACAACAAACAAAAAAGTTATACAGGAACCTATTGCAATAAATAAAAACAAAACAGAAGAAATTAAAACAACAGACATCCCTAATCCAGAACTAACCTCAACTTCATTAGATACTATTTCAACTAATGAAAACATACTTTTACAAAAAGTAGTAACTCCTGTTGTAACAATAGACACAATAAAAGAAGGTGTTAGTACAGAAGAAACAATACATTCTTCAGGAACTACAGAGAATGTAGAAATTCCTACTTCAGAAAAAATCGATAAAAACCCTTTAACTATTTCACTTAATAACCAAGAAGAAGTACCTAAACCTGCAACAAATCCATTCTTAAGAAGAATGTTTACTGAGATAAGAGATACAAAAAATCCTATATCACAATCACAAGCTGAAGAATCACCTACAGTAAAACCAATTTCTGCACCTGAAGAAACTAAGACAGCGGTAGTTGAAGTCGGTACATCACCACTCAACACTGAAAAAGTGACCGTGCTTACTCCAAACTTAATAGAACAAACAGTAGGTCAAGAAACAAGGGAGGGGAAAGTTGCCATTGTTCTTGACGTTCTTGTCAAACAAAGACTAAATAATAGCGCGGCTATGTCTGGACCTTCAGCTACCAGTGTAAAGATTGAAGATACAACAACTACAATTCTAGAACATGTCGCACATAAAGAAACAATAACTTGGAAAGACTCTTTACGAGGTAATGAGATGACACTTTCAATTGTTGAAGATTTACAACCATCTATAGAAAAAGATTTTATAACGAAATACGTTCCCTCATATGTAGATCCAAACAATCCTTCTTCTTGGGCTTCTATTTCTAACTTTAGTATCTACGAAATTATTCACGGTGCTGAAGCTGTCTACGGACTTAGTGATCAATCACGATCAGAAATTAGTCATCTCATAAAACATCTTGGAGCAATAGACCAAGCTACAGATATGTCACAAGATACAAAAAAATATGGAAATGATGGTTTTGCAACATATGAAGACTATATACTAAGTAATCAAAAAATGACTATACACGATTATTATAATGAAGTACGTAGTAGGATAGCGTCAGCAGAAAAGAAAGAACATAATTAATTCTTATATATGGATTTTACAAAACTTTACAATGATTTACCAAAAGATTTCAATCTTATAAATCTAAACAATGAAGAGAAAGAAGAGATGCTTTTTGAAATTTCAAAAACTATACAAAAGCAATTCCTGCTTGATGTATATGATCTTCTTGGTAAAGATAAGTTTGATGCGCTTCAAGCATCAGCTCAAATGGGGGATGAATTTTATATCACAACACTTAAACATTTACTTCCAAGCTATGAAGAAGTGTTTGTTACTGCACGAATGAAAATAGTAACAGCGTTTAATAAAAATATAGCATCTTAAATACATACACTGTTATATATGTGGAAAAGGGCGAAACCGAAGGTTTCGCCCTTTTTAATCACACACACCTCACACATATGAATGTATTAGATCTGCTATACTACATGCCATGTCACACGCACATCTCAATGAAAAACAACAAGAAGCTGTTCTTTGCACCGAAGGTCCTCTTCTTATTATTGCAGGAGCTGGTGCAGGAAAAACAAAAACAATAACTGAAAGAATTGTTGAAATAATTAAAAAAGGAACAGATCCAAGATCAATACTTGCTGTAACATTTACCAACAAAGCAGCAAAAGAAATGCGTGAACGTATTATAGGTAGATTAGAAGAGGAACATATTATAGAAAAAGAAAATCCGTACCACCCAACACCTGTTATCAAAACATTCCACTCACTTGGTCTTATGATGCTTTCAGAATACGGCGAACGAATGGGGTTACTTCGTCATCCAACCATACTTGATTCATCTGATTCACTTTCAATTATAAAAAAAGCTGTCGAACAATTAGGAATAGATCCAAAAGTTAATGACCCTTCAAAAATAAGAAGTATTATAAGTAGAGAAAAAGGTGATTTCGTAAACCAGCAGGCATACAAACAAAAAGTAGCAACAGCACAAATGGATATAGTTGCTTCTGTATGGCATCTTTATGATGAAGAATTAAAACGACAAAAAGCAGTAGACTTTGACGACCTCATAGTTCGTGCTGTACACATGCTTGAAGAACATACTGACATACGCAAACAGTATCAAGAGCGTTTCGTATATGTTCATGTTGATGAATACCAAGATACAAATGGCGCACAATATGCTTTTGTAAAATTACTTGTTAATGAAAAAAATAATAATATTTGTGCGGTTGGTGATACAGACCAAAACATTTATAGCTGGAGAGGGGCAAACATTCGTAACATTATGAATTTTGAAAAAGATTTTCCAGGAACAAAAACCATACTCCTTGAAGAAAATTACAGATCAACGGGAAATATTCTTTCTCTAGCAAATACTGCGATTAAAAAAAATACAGTACGACAAGATAAAAATCTTTTTACTTCACAAGGAGTGGGGGACAAAATAGACGTCGTTCCGTGTTGGGATGAAGGTAGTGAGTCAGAATGGCTTGCAGAAAGATGTAAAACACTTATTCAAGAAGGACAGGATCCAAAAAATATAGCAGTATTATATCGTGCCAACTTTCAATCAAGAATTTTAGAAGAGGCTTTTATTAGAGCAAATGTTACATACAATTTACTTGGTACAAAATTCTTTGAACGTAAAGAAATAAAAGACGTTATGAGTTATCTTCGTTCTGCGGTTAATAGGCTATCTCAAGCAGATCTAAGACGCGTATTTGAAACACCAAAAAGAGGTATAGGGAAAGTAACTGTGGCAAAAATTTTTGCAGGGGAGGACATACCAACAAGTGCAAAACTAAAGATTCAAAAAGTGTATGACTTTTTAGATATGATTATGCTAAAACTAGAAACAGAACCACTCTCACATGTAATACAGATGATTATTGTAGACAGTGGTATGGAAAAAGAAATGCTTGAAGGTTCAAGCGAAGACAAAGAACGACTCGAGAACGCACGAGAGCTTGTATCCCTCACACTTTCATACGATCATACAGAAGGAATCAATATACTTACAACATTCCTAGAAGAAACATCACTTCAATCAGATCAAGACAATGATACGAAAGAAAAAAACGGCGTAAGACTTATGACAATACATGCAAGTAAAGGACTTGAATTTGATCATGTGTTTGTGGTTGGACTAGAACAAGATCTTTTCCCACACAAAAATATAGGTAACCGTAAACGAAGCAAAGAAGAGGAAGAGGAGGAGAGGAGACTTTTTTATGTTGCTGTTACACGTGCCAGAAAGCATCTCTATTTAAGTTACGCAGAATTACGTACTATCTTTGGACAAAAACAAATTAATGCTCCAAGTGAATTTTTAGAAGATGTACCCGAAGAGTCAAAAGAATTACACGACTTATATTATAAACAAAACGGTGGAAGTATCGTATATATTTAAAATAACAAGATAACAGATATTGATTTTTGTCAATATATATGCTATATTTACTATATGATATATCGTGCACCAAAAAAATCTCTCGGTCAAAACTTTCTTACTTCTATTCCTGCACGTATCGCTATAGTTAATGCCGGCAATCTAACAAAAGAAGATACAGTTCTTGAAATAGGACCAGGAAGAGGATTCCTCACTAAAGGACTTTTAGAATCTGGTGCACGTGTACTAGCTCTTGAAAAAGATAGAGAGTTAATTCCTATACTTTCCGAAACTTTTTCAAAAGAAATACAAACAGGACAATTAACACTCGTAGAAGGTGATGTGCTCACTTTTTCTCTCGAAGAATATGTTTCTAGTCTACAAACAACCTCTAAGATTACAGCAAAAAACTACAAACTTATAGCAAATATTCCTTATTATATAACAGGAGCAATACTGTCAAAATATCTTTCTAGTACATGTCAGCCATCTCACATGGTTGTTCTTATTCAAAAAGAGGTTGCTGAACGTATTGTGGCACGAGACAAAAAAGAATCTATTCTTTCTCTTGCTGTAAAAGCATACGGTGATCCAAAAATTGTATATCGTGTTAACAAAGGTAGTTTTAATCCGATTCCATCAGTAGATAGCGCTGTACTTTCTATAGAAAATATTTCACGTATTAATTTTATAAACAAAACACATGAAGAAACTTTTTTTACACTTGTAAAAGCTGGCTTTGCACATAAAAGAAAATTTACCATTTCCAATATACGCCAAACATTTCCACATATTGATTGTATATCACTCTTTAATGAATATTCTCTTTCAGAAAAAATCCGTTCTGAAGATATATCTCTTGCTGTATGGCTTTCTTTATCGAAAAAAATAGCAACTATCCAATAGTTCTTCTGTGTAATGAACCACGTTTCCACACAACACCTTCAAGATGATAATGATTAAACGCAAGCATGATTCCTATAACAACGAAAAAGAATGAGTGTGATAGTTGCAGTAAAAAAGATACAGTAATAGCAAACACTGGTAAAAATATGTATATATAGTTAGTTGGTATTCTAAAAAAAGAATATAGTACATTATCTCCATATTTTTTTTGATACAACATATCATGTGTACAATAAATACAAAATGCTGACACGTCGTGAATGAAACGAATCATAATAATTCCAATAAGAGGGTACCCCATATACACCGCTATTGAAGCAAAAATAATCGCAATACTAGTACTTCGAGGATAACTTTTATCTCTAAAAAGATACAAACTGCTTACAGTAAATACAGTAAGAAAAAGTATTCCTATACTTTTTAATATATAAGCTATGGAAGGATATATAAAAACACCCGATTCTCCACCTACAGAAAGAGCTACGGATACCACAGCAAGCGTTCCTACAACACTCCAAAGTAAATACATTCTGGTGTGTTTTGTATATTTTTTACAAATACCAAGCTGTTGAGAGGCAACATGATACATTGTGTACACTACAAAAAAATAAATGAGGAGTGATGGTAAAAAAAGGATAAACAATAAAAATATTCCACTTGTAAAAAGAAGGCTTTTTTTGATTTCTTTAGCATAATACGTTATATATTCTTTATTACAATATGCAACATAGGACGCGACTATATGTGGCAATCCAGCCAAAATATAATACCAAGCAATTTCATTAAATGTTTTTGGCATTATATGTTTAAACACCCCATGTAAGATAAAAAAATCTACAAGAACAACACCAAACACAGTAATAGCAATCATATTAACCAACTTTAATTGTTGTTCTGGCATATATAGTTAAAAATATACTAAAAAATCATGATAAACTTGCTCTATACATGGTAGCAACAATTTTTGAATATAGCTATACAATACTAACTTTTTTTGGTGTTTGGTATACAGTACGAAAAACAATACATATAGATCACTCTCTCAAAAAAAAGATTTTTTCTTGGATACTATTTGGATTTGTGTTCAATCTATACAGTCTTTCTTGGGTGTATACCGTGTATCCTGTTCTTTGGATGAAAGAGGGGGTATTACAATTATTAAGCATCACCACCTTACTCACACTAAGTGCTTTTACTGCAAGTGTATCTTTTGGTGTTGTTGGTTATGCTATTCATAAACATTCAAAAGAATTACTAAAACCTTTTATTTTTGCCCTCTCTCTTGTTGTTGCAGAAATAGGAAGATCGTTATTATTATCAGCACTCTATTATGGTAGTGGATCGACTATAGGACTACACTGGACAGCTGGAACTATTGGTAATGCACTTTCTACAACACCTTTTATAGAATATGCATATTTTGGTGGTACCTTTATGTTAACGGGCGTATTAGGATACATTGTGTATTGTTTTCTTTCCATAAAAAATATACAGCAATATTACAAACATATTCTTACATTATCTATACTTCTTATAGGTATTCATTATTTACTTCCTGTACATGGACCAGAAAAGCCTATCTCTGTTGCTGTTATAACAACAAATTTTACCCACAACAGCACTATATCAAAAGAATATATTGATTTATTTTTTAAAGATCAAACAAAAACACTCACAACAATGACACAAAGTCTTATATCTTCTTCTCCAGACATTATTGTATATCCAGAAGACACAAGATACATAGAACATCTAAGCAAAAAAGAGAAAGCTAATCTTTTTTCTCTTTTTAAAGATACAATTTTTGTAGATAGTACAACATATAAAAAACAGGCAGGTTTATCTGTATATACATTACTTTATTCACCGTCACAAGAAAAAACCCCCGGGAGAGGTAAAAAGTTTCTTATGCTTTTCAATGAATATATTCCTGTTTTTTTTAACAAATTATTTACTATGTTTATTCATGCATATGATTTTGAAAAATATAAAGAACAACATTCATATGAAATAGGTACAGGGAAACAAAGTATTTCTTTGAACGGTATACGTATCGGCACTATTATATGTTCTGAGATTTTATCTTTTAAAACAATGTCTTCACTTCTAGAAGAAAAGCCAGATATTCTTATCTATCAATCACATTTAAGTGTTTTTCATAACAATCCTTGGTTTGTTATGCATATGAGATCTTTTACAAAAATAACTTCGGCATATATGAGAACACCTCTTATAGGTAGCTCAAACGGATCTCCTTCTTTTGTTGTTTCTCCATACGGATCTATAGTTAACACAGATAGTACAGGTTTTAATACATCACTTTATAAAGTATCAAAAGAAGGGATTTATCTCATTAAATAGGGGACAAGTATGCACCTTCATCTTTTTATACGTTATACTATACATCATGGAAACAGAACACAAAAAAATACACGAGGCGTTTCTTGTCCTTTTTTTTATTATTTTTTTAGTTGGTATTAGTTTATTCTTACCCGCAAAATGGTTTGGGGTAAAAACAAAATCATACACACCACTAGATTTACAAAAAATATCGAAACCAAAGAATCTAAACGAAGACTCAGACAACAACGGTATTCCCGATTGGAGAGATTTAGCACTTTCAACATTAAGCACTTCAACAAAAAATACCTTAGCCTCTCAAAAAGTTGACCCTTTGATAAAGCAAAGATTAGAAGATCCTAAGAATATAACTGCTTCTTTTTCAAAAAATATGTATATAAATTCTTCATATGTACAAAAAAATGGCAATATCACTGAAGAAGAAAAGAAAAAAATTATTGCCGAAACTATGAAGCAAGAGATATCCAAAATAGTTATACAAGAATATAAAGTTAACGATC
Source organism: Minisyncoccota bacterium (assembly GCA_018063165.1). Classification (GTDB taxonomy): domain Bacteria; phylum Patescibacteriota; class Minisyncoccia; order Phycocordibacterales; family UBA5272; genus UBA11704. The sequence goes on from JAGOQU010000002.1 coordinate 13,439, forward strand.
TTATAATAACTAGTTCAGATTCCATTGAATCCAAAAAAAAGTATGGTAACGCGCTAGGTTCTCTCATAAAAAAAGCAACAGTTTATGAAATAGGAGGAGGCGATGTAGAGATTTTAAAAGTATATATAGAAAAAAAAGATACATCTCTATTACAAAACTTTACTGATAAAAAAGAGAATCTTGAAGGTCTTATTAAAACAATGCTAACAATTCCTGTACCATATTCTGCAATTCCGTATCATTTGCTTGCTCTTAATAGAATTTCTGAATACAAAACAATACTCGAAGGTTTTGAGACAACTGATTCTGATCCAGTTCGTTCGACGATTGCATTTAACATGTATTATCCAAATATCAAAGGACTATTTTTTGCTCTTAATAACATGAGAGACTACTTTAATATAGAAAATGTTATCTTTAAAGAAAGTGAAGCTGGTTATGTTTTTACTTCAGGGTATACTATACAATAATTACACTATTATGAAAAAAACTTTTTTTGTTATCTTATCAATATACATTTCAGTAATTTCTTTGCACAATACAACATATGCAGCTAACCAGGTAGCAGGAGCTCTAGAACCTACTCAAATAATGAACAATGTTGAACTTGGTATTATTGATTTTGCTACTGTTGACCAACTTATACAAGACACACTCCTTACCCGCAAAACAGTTATTTTAGATGTAATAGAAGCTGGGCTTATATCTTATGCACAACAAACAGCTATTGAAGAGATTGTAGCGTGGGCTAATGGTGGTTTCAATGAGAGTGACTCACTTATTGTTTCTAATCCTGAAAAATACATATTAGGAGAAGGTAGAAAGATAGTCATGAAAAACTTACAAGATATCCCTACTGGCACAGCATTTGGTGATAGTATTTTTAGTGCTATTTTAAATAATTCAAAAGAAGTGAGCACAGCTAGTCAATTAAAAGAACTTAGTAATTCTCCTTATTTAGCAACACTACAAAAAAATACATGTGATGGTGATACTATTCTAGATATGGCTCAAAAAGCGGCAGAGTCTGAAGGAGGGTCAGAAGAGGAGATACGTGCAAACTATGACGAGTTTCATGCTAATTATTTTGACTCTTTTTGTAACAATAATCCAAACGAAGACCCTAGCACAGCATCTAATCTAGAAGAACTTGCCAAGTATGACTCTTCTGTTTCCGGTTGGGATGGTTGGCTTATTTCAATAAACGACAACAAATTCACACGAACACAAGAAGCTTTAAAAATAGTAGAAAACGACAAACAAAAAAAAGAGACATTCGCTACAAAAGAATTATATGATGGCCTAGGTACACTTAGTCAAAAAGGGTGTGCAGATGATGTGACCGATATGGCTGAATGTCTTAACCCTATTATTCTTAATCCAGGAAAAGTAGTGCAAGATACTCTTTCTGCGGCAGCAAATGCACAATTAGAAAGAATTAGTAACTTAACTGGTGCAGATGGTATAGCTGCTCTTATTACAGAATTTATAACAAGCTCCCTAAAAGAAGGTCTCAATAAAACAATACAAAACAACTTACACTCATCAAATGATGAAGAGACAATAGGTTCTACAGCTCCTCCTACACAAGATTTTTTGAATAACACAGAAAAGAAAGAACAGATCACTGCACCTATATTAAAACAACTAAATTTTATACTAACAGTACTTACTGATTTAGAAAAAATAGATAATGATTTTTTATCTAGTATGATTAGTTATGAAAATCGTATACAAGACGGAAGAACTTGCTTCAACACACTTGTTATTGATTATCCATTATTAGCCAATACTACTGATGTTGTTAATGCATACGCTTTTTATACAGAAAGACAAGGGAGGGTGGACACTGTCCGAACAGAGGCAACTAATGAAAAAATAAAAATAGGAGAAGCGAGAAGTCTTGTAACAGAAACCCAACTAAAAATAGCGTCAACAAACTCATCCCAAGAATTAACCAATATATATAAAGAATACTCTAATGCCTATGAAGATGGAGGATATCCAACAAATCAAATCTTAGCAAGAAGAAAAGGTGACTATCAGCAAGCTCAATCAAATGTAAGATTAGATACAGCAACATCACCTTCAGAAGGGGACATGATATTACACGAAAAAAAGTGTAAATCATTACGATCTTCTCAGGAGCAAGGTAATGGGGGTAGTAGATAAATAACAACTTTTATAATTTCTTATATTCCCACTTCATTCTTGTCTTAGTCGTGATACACTAAGAACATGAAACATACGTGGTTTTTTGGTACCCAAGTATCTATAGTAAAGTCTATCGCTTCACTAATATTCTTTTGTAGTATTATTGTTGGTTTTTTGTCTCCTGTTAAAACATCAGCTCAAACATATACAGATGGTCAACTTATATATTTAAAAGCTTATGTTGAATGTGCTAATAGACTTGGTCCAAAATTAGCTGATCCAGCTCACGCAAATGATGATGATGTTAAACGATGTAAAATGAATCAACAGAGTGCAGGTGGGAATACCACAGCAACAACAGACGAACTAAGAGCTGTTATTAACCAAGCTTTAACTAACGGAGATGCTGCACGCGATGAGGCAAGAAAAGTACAACAAAACGCAAGTAAATGTTCTAATATAATAACAACTTTTACAGAATGTATTGATGCTGGTTTTGCTTGGATTGTCAAACATACCTTACTTGCAATAGCAGGATGGTTACTATGGCTCACAGGAACCATGATGAACTATGCTATTGATATAGGTATACTTCAATTTTCTAAATGGGCACCTGACGCACTCTATCCTATATGGATAATTATACGTCAAATAGTTTCTCTATTTGTTGTCTTTGCAGGACTTTTTCTTGGTTTCATGTATATCATTAATAAAGGAGATGAATTCAAAAAATATATTCCTTGGGTTGTTATTTTTGCTCTTTTTGTCAATTTTTCATACCCTATTACACGTGCACTTATAGATGTATCTAATGTTATATCTTTAAATATTTATACTAGTGCTGTAGGGTCAAACGCTCTTACTGGAAGCACTTCAATAACAGGAGAACAAACTCCTGGCGCTATCATAAGAAATAAACTAGGTCTTCAAGGTCTAGTTGATTATGCTATTAACGGTGCAAAAGAAGGCGAAGGTGTTTTAAATAAAATAGACAACACACCTTCAGCGCTTCTTGCTGTTATTTTTATTGCGTATGCTGCATGGATATTTTTTAAAGTTACCATGCTTCTTGTATCAAGAACAGCTGTACTAGTCTTCCTTATTATTGCTTCTCCTGTACTACTTGTTGATACTGTTATACCGAAACTAGGCCCAACAGCAGCAAAACTACGTGAAATGTTCTTTCAGCAACTTTTCCTTGGACCTATTTTTACTATTATGCTTGCTATAACACTCAAATTTCTTGATGTATTTAAATCATCAGGGGCTCTTGGTGGTAGTGCGACTTTGGATACTATGTCATCTGGAACAGGATCGTCTACTATTGTAATGTTCTTCAATCTCCTAATGATGCTTGTCATGCTCAAAATAATGATAAATGTAACAGAATCAACGTCAGGAAGTGTAGGGAAGGCAATTTCTGGCGCTGTAGGCACAGTTGGGGGCTTTGCTCTTGGTGCTGCAACAGGAGGAGCTGGTCTTATAGGTCGCGCAACCATAGGAAGAGCTGCTGCAAAACTAGGGGGTAGCAAGTGGATGCAAAATAGACAAGGTGGTTTCGTAGGAAGACAGCTTGCAAATATGACAGACTCTGTTGCAAAGAGTAGTTTTGATGGACGTAATTCAAGTATAGTCCAAAGTGGAGCAAAAAGAATGGGGCTTAGTTTAGGAATGGGAAGCAAGATGAACTATGAAATGATGCAAGAAAACAGAGCAAAAAATCTAAAAGCACATCTTGAACGAACAGGGACATACCAACGAGACACCAAAGATGAGAACGGAATACTACGAAGAAAAGGAGATGTAGACAATAGTACAGAGTCTATAGAAGCACGTAAAAGAATTATAGAAAATTCTGGTGGTTCAAAATTCTTGTCATCAGAAGCAAATAAAGAGGCTTTAAAAAGAGACTTAGAGAAAGCTAATGTACAGTTAAGCAGGTCACAAGATGAAAAAATTGTTACGGACATAAATAATATGTCTACAGAAAACAGAGATGCTTTTGAAAAAAATATTTCTAAATATACATCTGATCCAACAATTACATCAGAGATGAAAGCTAAAATACAAAAAGCCAGAATAAATAAAATTGTTACTGATTATAAAAAACTAGAAAGAGAAGTTGATAAAGATGCATTCAGAAGAATGTATGGATCAGAACCTTCTGATGCTGATGTTAAAGATAAGCTAGATGGTGCAGATGTTTCAAAAGCTGAAGAAACCTACAACAGTTTTGATTTGAATACAGAAAAAGGGAAAGCTGATAAAAGAGCATTTGTTGAAAAATCTACTCAGGGAGGGGTGGATGCTAATATACGCGTAAAAATAATTAACCTTGAATCTGAAAATGCTCTCAAAAAATATAAAGAAGCTGGCGGAGACAAAACATCAGCTGGAGAAAAAATATTCACTGAAGCTACTTCTGATGTCAGAGCAAAAATTACTGAATACAATAATAATATACTAGAACAAAAAGCTAATCAACGTAACGAGAAAAAAGTTATCAACAAAGATTTGGCTGAGGCGATTGTTACTGAATTACAAAAAAATAAACAAGACCAAACACAACAAGGAGACCAAGAAGAAGAAAAAACATCTAGCAGCGCTAAAGAAAAAGAATTTAGCTGGGACTCTTTTGTATAATAGAAGACATATATGAACCCAACATATCTCGCACAAAACAGAAAAGAACTCTTCGAATCTTCACCTGAAGGTATAAAAAAACTTATTAAAGGTGGGGAATTACAAAAAACAGCTACATTTCTTGGAGAAAAACATAAACTTCCTATTGGTATGTATGGAAGACTTTCAAATATTATTTCTTTTGTTCTTGTAGGTGCATTACCAACAGAGTATGTAGTAACCGCTCTTACAGATGCTATTTCTCTTACAGAAGAAGAGGCGACAGCACTAGCACAAGACCTAGAAACAGGAATATTTGAAAAGGCGAGAATGATTACACTAGGAAAAGAAGTTAAAGAAACAACAACACTTGAATTCAAAGGACCACGTTCTCCTGATGAACTAAGAAAAGAAATAATGGATACCACTAAACGTGAATCAGCTCTTGTTATACCTCAAACATCCGGTATTCCAAAGAAACCAACAGCAGTAACACCAGGGTCACGATCTCAACTTCTTGAACAATTGCAAATTTTAAGTTCTATTCCAAACGATGAAGAGGTAACAGATAGACTAAAAAAAATACAAGAACAAATCAATTCAATAAAAAAAGTTGAGGAAGATAATTCTCTACAATCAAATATAGCGCTTAAAAGTTTTATGTTTGGGGACAAAGGAAAAGAAACTGTTCCGGCTATAAAAAAAACAGCTACATATAGTGTTGCTCCTACGAGATACAACCTTGATCCTTACAGAGAAGTTCCAGAAGAAGAATAGTGTTTTTAAGTTACATTTTCTCTCTATACGTACAAAGAAAGTATCTGCTATACTATCTATATGCAATTTCGAGTACCACAATTTATTGACATGGAAGATAAAATTATTGGACCTCTTACACTTAAACAGTTTGGTTATGTTGTAGGAGCAGGTGGTGTATCTTTTATTATATGGACTTTTATTCCTATTAAAATACTTGCCATTCTTCTTATTATTCCTATAGCAGGACTTTTTCTTGCTCTTGCTTTCGTTAAACACAACAATAGATCTTTTGGAGAATTTCTTGAAAACGCTTTTGCTTACTACACAAATCCAAAAGTATATACATGGAAACAACCAACACCAGAAGTAAATACAAATGAAGCAAATATAGACAAAATAGTTTCTGACACGACAAAACAAATGATTATTTCAAAAACAGACAGAGACAGAATACATGATCTTTCTCTTGGCCTTGATGTACTTGATAACAATATTCCAAAAGAAGAAAAATAAATACACGCACTTCTAATCTATAACTATCAATAAACACTTTTCACCATTGGAGATACACATTTCTGTTGTATACTGAGCTATATGGCAAAAGGTATAGCAACTCAAGAATTCGTACCAATAGAAAGAGTAAGGGATGGTATTATCACTTTAAAAACAGGTGAGCTTCGTGCCGTTCTCATCACCAATTCTCTTAATCTTGCTCTTAAAAGTGAAGACGAGCAACAAGCTATACTTCTTCAGTTTCAAACATTTCTTAACTCACTTGATTTTAATATAGAATTTTTTGTTGAATCAAGAAGACTTAATATCAAACCTTATATTGATATCCTTCAAGCAAGAAGTAAAGAAATAAAAGAAGATCTTCTAAAAATACAAATACATGAGTACATTGGTTTTATTACCAAATTCACAGAAGAAAGTAACATCATGACAAAACATTTCTTTATTACTATTCCGTATTTTCAATCAGAACAAACGTCTTCAAATGCTTCATTGTTACCTTTTGGTTCATCTTCGTCTAGTAAAAAAAATGAAGAAACAAATTTTGAAGCATCACGTATACAATTAGAGCAAAGAATTTCTACTGTTGTTATGGGGCTTGCACGTTTCGGTCTTCGTGCTCAAAAATTAGGAACAGAAGAAGTTGTTGAACTTTTTTATAAATTATTTAATCCGAGTGAGCAAAATAGAAAAGCTCCACCAATAACACAACAATAACATTATGGGAATTTTTGATTTTTTAAACGCCAACAAAAAAACAGATAAACCTGTTGTTTCTCCTGTATTACCAGAACAGGTATATAAAATTGCAGAAATGCAACTAAAAGATGTTATAGCTCCAAGTGCTCTTGGTATCACTTCAAACGGTCTTAATCTTGGTACAGTTGTTGTTCGTTCTTATTTTGTTATATCATATCCACGTTATCTTACAGACAATTGGCTTTCTCCTATTATTAACCTTGATAAAGTTTTTAATGTTTCAATACACGTATCTCCACTTAACACCAGTGACGTCATGAAAACGTTTCAAAGAAAAGTTGCAGAAGTTGAAAGTCAGATTATTACACGAGAAGAAGAGGGGAAAGTAAGAGACCCTGCTCTTGATGTAGCTTTTGAAGATCTTGAAGATCTTCGTGATGGTCTTATTCAGGCTCAAGAAAAAATGTTTGAAGTGTCTCTTTATATTTCTTTGTATGGAGAAAATGAAGAGGAGTTAGATAAAGTGGAAAATGAAATGAAAAACATACTTGAAAGTCGTCTTGTATATATCAAACCAGCTACATATCAACAAGATGTAGGTTTTCTTTCTACACTTCCATTAGGACAAGACAAGCTTGCAATAAAAAATAAAATAAACACATCTCCTCTTTCTTCATTTTTCCCTTTTGTTTCTTCTGACCTTTCTTCAGATAAAGGTATTTTATATGGTCTTAATAGACATAACGGTAGTCTTATTCTATTTGATCGTTTTTCTTTAGAGAATTACAACTCTATCGTGTTTGCAAAATCTGGCTCTGGAAAAAGTTATTTAACAAAATTAGAAATACTACGAACACTCATGTTCGATACGGAGGTGATCATTATAGATCCAGAACGAGAATATGAATTCCTTGCAGAATCTGTAGGTGGTAGATATTTTGATATTTCTCTTACAAGTGATCATCATATTAATCCTTTTGATCTTCCTAATCCAACTGCTGACGAATCTCCTTCTGAAGTTCTTCGTTCAAATATAGTTAATTTAGTTGGACTTTTTCGTGTTATGCTTGGAGGCCTTAGTCCAGAAGAAGATGCTATCGTTGACCAAGCTATCACCGAAACATATGCACTTAAAGATATAAATGGTGATTCTGATTTTACAAAACTAGAACCACCACTTCTTTCTGATTTTGAAATGGTATTAGGTGGTATAGATGGATCAGAAGATTTAATACAAAGACTTTCAAAATATACAAGGGGGACATGGTCTGGTTTTATCAACAAACCTTCTAATGTTGATATCAATAAAAAACTCGTATGTTTTTCTATACGTGACATGGAAGATGAATTAAAAGCAGTGGCAATGTATATCATTACTCACTACATTTGGAATTCTGTACGTAAAAATATTAAAAAAAGACTTCTTGTTGTTGATGAAGCATGGATAATGATGAAAAACGACGACACTGCATCGTTCTTATTTGGTCTTGCAAAACGTGGAAGAAAATACTATTTAGGTCTTGCTACTATTACGCAAGATGTTGGTGACTTCCTAAAATCACCATATGGTCTACCTATTATTACGAACTCATCCATACAAATGCTTTTGAAGCAATCTCCTTCGTCTATCGATGTTATACAAAAAACATTCAACTTAACAGATGAAGAGAAGTTTTTACTTCTTGAATCTGGTGTAGGTGAGGGGATATTCTTTGCAGGACTTAAACACGTAGCCATAAAAGTGGTTGCTTCATACACAGAAGATCAAATCATCACAAGTGACCCGTCTCAGCTTCTCAAAATAAAACAAATGAAGGATGAATTAGCAGAATCAAAAGGTTTATGAAAATTTTTACACAAAAAATATATATTCTTTTTTCTCTACTATATGCTATATTCACAATTCATACTGCATATGCAGAACCTCAGGTAAGTTTAAGTCTTATCCCTAAAAACCCCGTACCGTATTCTCCTCTTCTTTTACGTGTTTCAAGTTATTCTTTTGACGTAAATACTGCGATGATAACATGGAAATCGAATAATCAAATACTTGAATCAGGGTTGGGAAAAACTGAATTCACCTTACAAACAGGTGGAGTAGGGGAAGAATCTATTATCAATGTTGTTGTAGAAACAAAAACAGGAATTAGGGTAGAAAAAAGAATAAAAATTATCCCTGAATCTGTATCTCTTATATACGAAACACCAGAAAGTTATACCCCTCTTTTTTATGAAGGTCTTTCTTTACCAGGAGAACAAGCTACTATTCGATTTACAGCATTGCCGTATATGAGTGATGGGGGATCAATCATATCACCAGAAAAAATATCTTTTTCGTGGTATGTAAATGATACTTTAGTTAAAAAAAATTCTGGTATAAGTAAACAATCTGCAATGATTCCTCTTGATATGTTAACTGAATATACTTCTGTAAAAGTAGTAGCTCGTTCAGAAAATGGTTCAGTTGCAGAAAAAACAATAAAAATATACCCACACAAAATAACACCACTTTTTTATACCCATGACGAAATACTAGGTACCGCTTATAATCAAGCATATACAAAACGACTCCAAACAACTAAAGATTTTACTATTTCTTTTGAACCATATTATCTTTCTAGTAAAAACAATACTTCTTATGATGTGGTAACTGTTTGGACAATGGATGGTCTTCCTATTACACCACTTGGAGGAAGATTATTATCAATGAAACCAAAAGAAAATAGTTACGGATCAAAAACCCTCTCTGTTACTGTTTCAAATACAAAAAAACGTCTACAAAAAGTAACATCGAGTATCGCTCTTATTTTTGATACTCGCTGAGTATCTATTATTTGATATACTCTTTAGTATAATGGCTCAACCAATATCATACACAGCATTAGAAAGTGATTTTATACGATCAGTTGGAGCTGAAGCACCAACATTCTCAGATGGAACATCTCCAAGTTTTTTTACATCATCATCTTTTTTATACGCACTCTTTTTTGTTGTTATTGTTGTAGCTGCATCATATAGATATGCACTTGCTGGTATGCTTCGTATACAAGCTACAGAAGAGGGGATACGAAAATCAAAAGAAGAGTTTACAAGAGTTACTTATGGATTACTTGGTGTATTTGGTTTATGGCTTATTTTAGCTACTGTTAATAAAGACATGCTTACTGGTGATGTTGGTCTTGGTGCTTTAAAGAGTACTATAACAAGTGCTGGTGGAGGGTATATTCCGGGGCAGACGCCGGTGACACCACCTGTTACACCACCAAATGATCCAGAAACACCTACCGATTCAGAAAACATAAATAGAGTAAGATTAGTTACTGTTGGTATAACTGTTAATAAACCAGCTTGTGTTGGAGCAAATACAAGTTGTACAAACCTGGCCAGAATAGATGAATCTATTCTGGTAATGCTTGAAAAATTAGCAAAAGAATGTTCTTCTTGTAAAGGAGAATTAATGGTAACAGGAGGTACAGAACCTGGACACAGCGCAACATCTAATCATACAAAAGGTAAAGCTGTTGATCTTAGTTTTAAAGAATCTCTTCTAACTTTTCTTAAAAAGAATGGAGAAAATGTTGGTAATAACACTCGATGTAATACAAAATATAAATGGGGTGGATATGTATTTTGGGATGAAGAACAAGGGTGTGATAGTGTTGGTGGTGTAAGACATTTTCATATATCTCTTACAGGAAGATAATTTATAGAAATAATAATCTTAATACAATATATTCTATAAAATATCTCTGCTATACTATACTATATGAATCGTCGATTACTTTTTGCTGTAGCTTTTACACTTTTATTCGCTGTTTGTGTTATTATTTGGTTTTTTGTGTATGCAACACCTCGAACTGAAACAACATTAGGAAAACCAGTAGATCCTTTTGCTATAAAAGAATTACCTAAAAAATTTCAATTTCTAAAATCAGAAGGTGAGATCCCTGTATCAACATCAACAACAGAAATGACATTTGCAAAACCAGAAATACTTACACAAATCTGGAATAGACCAACAACAGGACAAACATTCATAGAAAAATCAATAGTACAAGAAATACAAGCAACAACAACAAAAGGAACAACAACTATTTCTATTAAAAAATTAATACAAGCTACATCAACAACACTTATGTTTGTTGATAGAATAACTGGCTATATATATGGATACAATAGAGAAAGCACAAAAATATACCAAATAAGTAACAGTACTATTCCTGGTATATACGATGCGTATATTTTTAATAATGGAAAACAAATACTTTTTAGATACGAAGATACCGATACTAATACCATTGTAACAGAACTTGCCACTATACCTTCTGTTGGTGAAAAAGAAGAACCAAAATCTCTTGAAAATAGAAAATTCCTACCAGAAGGGGTAACATCTATTGCGCTTAATTCAAAAAAAACACTTGCTTCATATCTAGTTACAAGTAACGAAGGATCTTCTATATACACAATAAGACCATCTACTACAGATTTTATAGCAAGTAGTCCTCATACATCTTGGAAATTATCATATAGTGGAGATGCACTCTTTGCAACAACCAAACCATCAGCATATGTAGAAGGATATACAGTGAAAATTCCATCATTTGAATTTATTATAGGAAACAAAACAGGTTTAGAAAGTAACCCTTCAGAAAAAGGGACTTTTATATCTAGTATGTGGTCAAACACAGGATTAAAAACTTTTCTTTCATTAAATGGAAATCAAAAAGTTCTTGATATAAAAACATTATCTTCTAAATGTGCTTGGGGACAAAAAGAATTCCTTGTGTGTGCTGTTCCAAAAACACTTACAAAAAGTGTTGAAGGATTACCTGACGATTGGTTCCAAGGAAGATTTTTCTTTGATGACTCTTTTGTAACAGTAGATACAATCACTGGTGAGATTTTACCCTTATATACTTTTGATACAACAGAAAAAGGTATCTTTGATGTAATTAATATCTCTTTATCAAAAGACAATTCTATGGTTACTTTTTTGAGAAAACAAGACTACACATTATGGTTGCTTGATACTAATCTTTTTAATGCAGAATAAAAATATGGACTATCAAGCTCTTGAACCAACAATTTCTTCAAGTATAGGAGTAGAACCTGTTTCGTTTAATAATAATTCAAATGTTTCATTTTTTACATCATCATCTTTTTTATATGCACTCTTTTTTGTTGTTATCGTTGTAGCTGCATCATATAGATATGCACTTGCTGGTATGCTTCGTATACAAGCTACAGAAGAGGGGATACGAAAATCAAAAGAAGAATTTACAAGAGTTACTTATGGATTACTTGGTGTATTTGGTTTATGGCTTATTTTAGCTACTGTTAATAAAGACATGCTTACTGGTGATGTTGGTCTTGGTGCGTTAAAGAGTACTATAACAAGTGCTGGTGGTGGGTATATTCCGGGGCAGACGCCGGTGACACCTCCTACAACAAACCCAACAACACCACAAAACACTGAAAAATGTTTATCAGAAAATGAAACAAAATCAGCTCTTTCTTCTTCTGTAGGTATTTGTGGAAATACACGATGTACTACATTTGTTGGTTGCAATTATAAACAATATGATTCTATTATTATAGAAGAGGCAAAACGTGCAAATATAAACCCAAATCTTATTAGAGTTATTATGTGTAAAGAATCAAGAGGAAAAAAGGATGTTCAAAATAGTAAAAATAACAACGGTACTTATGATTGTGGTTTAATGCAAATAAATCAAAATAAACCTTGTGATGAAGCTTCATACAATGTTACCAACAACATAAGAGCTGGCGCTACTTTAATAAAATCAAAATTATCAGCAGTGAGTGGGGGTGTTACATATCCAGGTATACCAGTTGAAGCTAAAATGTTTGCTTCATATGCATGTTGTGGTGGTGGAATAAATCCAAATTCAGAAAGTAACGATTGTACAACATCCAGTGGATACCCTTTCACTCCACCAAAATGGGCTTGTCCAAAAAATCCTGGACCAACTAATGCTAATATGTGTTTTGTTCGACAAGATGTATGTGGAGCACTTGCTTGCCTTAAAGAATTAGACAGCTAATTATGCGTGTTTAATTTTATCTGGATGAAGATGAGCTGTTACATGTTTCATATATACATCTTGTAAATATCCAATTACATTACTTACCAACCAATAAAGACCAAGAGCAGAAGGAAGAGCAAATGCAGAAGCACCAATTATAACAGGAAGAATATACAATAATTGTATTTTCATAGATTTCATAAACTGATCTTGAAATGTTTGTTCATCTGATCCTTTCTTTGTACCCATATCAACAGTTTGACGACGAGCAAGTGCATATGATGAAAATCCTGTTAGAACAGCTATTACTATATTACCTTTTTCCGTTACATCAAATAACCCAAATGCAAGTGTGTGTAATGTTTCAGGAAAACTAACAAAAGAATATAGAGAAAGAGGGTCAGCTTGTAACCCTTTTGAAAAAACAAAGTATAAAGCAAAGAAAATAGGAATCTGAAGAATAACAGTAAACAAACTAGCAAAAGGATTAACTTTTTCTCGTTTATACATTTCTATCATCATTTTTGAAGCTTCTTGTGGTTTTGTTTTTTGAAGTTCTTTAATTTTATTCATTTCTGGTTCAAGACGCTTCATTGCATACTGAGTTCTGAGCGCAGAAAGATTAAGAGGTAAAAGAAAAAATTTAACAATAAGCGTTACTATAACAATAGCTGTTCCTATATCATGAAGAGGGACAACAGTAAGAACAACAACAAGGAGGTTATAAATTGGTTCGTAAAATAATGTATGAAACATAAAAAATATAATTATAGTTATAGTGTAGCAAATGCTAGTTTAATTTCATTAGATATTTGTGTGTAAGAAGTAGAAAGTATTGTAATTTTTGGATATATAACAACTATATAGTTTTTTTCTGGTATATACATCTTTAAAGCATGATACACTTTTCTCTTAATCCTATTTCTTTCCACCGCTTTTTTAATACGTTTTTTTGCAATAACACATGAAAAACGAGATAGAGTAGTGTTTGGTGTATATAAAGCAGCAACATCAACAAAAGAACCACGAAATATAATCCGTGGTTTAATTCCTTTAAAATCATCTTTTGTAAGTCTTTTTGGTTTTGGAAGCATATATAAACACTTTATCTATTCTTATCTAAAATAAAAGAATAGATTTTTTATCTATATAGAAAGCTTTTTACGGCCCATACTTCTACGACGTGAAATAACTCTACGTCCATCTTTTGTTGACATACGAACGAGAAAACCATGAGTTGTTGATCTTTTCTTTCTTTTTGGGTTATATGTTATTGACATGGGAAGTATTCTACACGAAACTGTCAATAAAATCAACTTTAAAAATAGATACTTTACTAGATACACATCACATCAAAAAATACATAAGATTACGATAATAAATAAAGAAAAAACAGTGTATACAGTTTAATATCTATTATGCGTCATTTTGTCAAGTTGTAGAATATAAAGACACGTGTATACTAACAAGTATTTATGGACTATCAACAACTTTGGAACAGTGCTTTATCCCAAATTGAGATAGAACTCTCAAGAGTTAACTTTAATACTTGGTTCAAGAATACACGTATTATAGATTATAAAGACGGGGAAGTTACTATCGGTGTTCCTAACGAATTTGTTAAAGACTGGCTCAATCAAAAATATCATAAATTTATACTTCGTATATTACGAACAATACACGAAAGCGTTCGTTCTGTTGTGTTTACAGTAGTAAAACCAGAAACATTACAAAAGAAAGCTCAAAACATAACAATAACAGGTCAAACCCTTCCTCTTCAAGATTTATATGTCAATAAAGATGATGGTCTTAATCCACGTTACACTTTTGAAACATTTATTGTTGGTTCTTTTAACGAAGTAGCATACGCTTGCTCTCAAGCTGTTATCAATAACCTTGGTATTGTCTATAATCCTCTTTTTGTATATGGAAATACAGGTCTTGGAAAGACACATATGATGCAAGCAATAGGGAATACTGTAAAGAAAAAATATCCAGACAGAAAAGTATTTTACACGTCACTTGAAAAGTTTTACATGGACTATGTAAATGCTACAAATCTTAACAAGATTAATAGTTTTAAAGAAAAATACAGAAAGTATGATGTCTTTATTATGGACGATATTCAATTTATTAATGGAAAAGAAAGAACACAAGATGAACTCTTCCATCTCTTTAATTCTCTTTATGAAATGAATAAGCAGATTATCTTCTCCTCAGATAAACATCCAAACCTCATTGTTGGCCTAGAAGACCGTCTACGTTCACGATTTAACCAAGGAATGATAGTTGATGTAAACATCCCTCAAGTAGAGTCAAGGCTCGCAATTTTACAATCAAAAGCAAAAGAGTACAGAGAGAAAATCCCTCAAGAAGTTCTTCAATATATAGCAGAAACAATACAAGGAAATATTCGAGAACTAGAAGGGGTAATGACGTCAGTACTTGGATATATACAAATTAAACAACAAGCAATAACTCTTCTTGATGTTAAAAACCTTCTTAAAAATAGTGTACGAGCAAAAAAGAGTATATCTATTCCTGAAATAGTAAAAATGATTGCTGATTATTATCATATTCCTGATGTGTATATTTATAACAAAACAAGACGAAAAGATGTTGTAAAACCAAGACAAATTGTCATGTATGTACTTCGTGAAGATTTTGATATTTCGTATCCAATGATAGGTGACAGATTAGGTGGACGTGACCACACAACAGTAATACATTCATACGAAAAAATAAAAGGTATGTTAAAAGATAACCCACAACTATCACGTGAAGTTGAAGATATACGAGCAATGCTACTTTAATTACATATAATAAAAAAATAGATACAAAAGTATCTATTTTTTAATAATTAATACACGCTGTGAATAACTCTGTGGATATAGTTATAACAACATAGTGATAACATACCACTATTTCAACACTCATATATCTTCTAGTGAATGTTATACCCAAAATCTGTACGAGAATAATTCATATAATTAAAATAACTTTCTTTAAAAGATGTTGTTATATAATAGTAAAAAATGTTTCCCACAGTATGCACAGACCTATACTTAATATTATATTTTATATATACTAGTAACTATGAAATTCGAATGCAAAGGAGATGTATTTATTAAAGCAGTACAACAAGTGTCACGTGCACGTAGTAAAGTTATGTCTTCAAATTATCTTCAAGACATACATTTAGAATTAGATACTCATTTATTAACATTACGAGCAACTAATTTAGAATTATTTTGTGAAAAGAGTATTCCTGTAAAAGGTCTTATGAATGGTTCTTGTTTATTACAAGGTGAAACATTACTTAGAATTATTTCAACATTTCAATCAAAAGATGTAACTCTTAGTTGTGAAATTATAGATGGAGTTTTTTCTATTACAACAGAGAAAGGGGTTATAGAAATAAAAACAACTCCATATGAAGATTTTCCTACGTTACCAAAACAAGGAATAACTATAGGAACTCTTTCAAAAGAAAATATAACAATGCTTCTTAGGGAAGTTTCTTTTTGCGCTGCAACAACTGAAATCAAACCAGAAATATCTTCTGTATATGTATACACAAAAGATGATTATATTTTTTCTGTTTCAACTGATTCATATAGGTTAGCAGAAAAGAAAATACCTAACGATAATGAGATAGAGTGTTCTTTACTTATTCCACAAAAACATATAGCAGAAATACTTCAAATAATAAACGAAGAGACACAAGATCTTGTTTTGTCTGTTAACGAAAGCATACTTTCTATTTCTTCGTCTAATTTAACATTATCCATACATACAATTACAGGGCAGTTCCCAGATTACACTCAACTTTTTCCAAAAGAATTTACAACAACTGTAGAAATTTCAAAAGAAGAACTTTCAAAAGCTCTTACTCTTACTACGTTTTTTAATGAAAAATATTCTCAAGTGGAATGTATTTTTACTGATTCAAAATGTACACTTCACAGTAAAAATGAAGCTGTTGGTCAAGTTACTCACACTATTAATGCTACTAAAAAAGGTGACGATATAGAGATGAAATATAATAATAAATATTTCTTAGATGTTTTTTCTCATATAGAAGGAGATACTCTTACGTGTATGTTTTCTACACCAAATCGTCCTATGTTTATACGTGGTGTTAAAGATATATCATTTACATATCTTTTAATGCCTTTAAATAGATAATTGTTTATAGATGGTAAATAATAGACGATAGTAAAAAAATGATTCGCTTTGCGAATCATTTTTTGCTTTTTAGTACTATACGTTATAAGCTTTTAAAGTATGGATGAATCATTTTTTTTAAAGTACTCTCTTCAAATAAAAAAACAAAAAGATTCTAAAGAAGAGGTTTTGTTATTGATTAAAGAAAAAACAGGAATTCTTTTAGATGACAGTATGATAACTCTTTTGAAAAAAAATATTACATTTTCTGTTTCTTCTGTTATAAAACAAAAATTATTTCAAAAAGATGTCTCAGGTATACTTAAAGAAAATGGATATACTATTAAATTGTAATAAATATATTAAGTAAAAATCGTAGCTAAGAGCTACGATTTTATTTATTTTTTTACAGTTTAATTAACTGTCGTTGTTGCTATTTCTACTCCTCCCTCATGTATTAATAACCCTTCTTGATGTGATACATTTTCACATGGTAGAGAATTTTTACTAAGCCAGTTTTGTATTCCTGTTTCCCATAATTCATACTGAGAATCATTTGTTGGGTTATTTGGATACCCATTATTTGGATTATCTTTTATAACAGAAGTAAGTATTGTGTGAATTCCTTCAGGTGAGCAGTATACACCGCGTAAAATTGGCTTAGGTGAGGTGTTTGGTAACGGATCAGGGAAATACTCAATAGATGATGTTCCTAGTGCTGTAGCCATAGCTTTATGCCAAATAGGAGCAAGTACAAGTCCAGCCACCTTTTTATTAATAGGTGAATTATCATTATTACCTCCCCACATACCGATAACTATAGATGGTGTATATCCAATAACCCATACATCTTTGTAATCATTTGTTGTTCCTGTTTTTGAAGCAACAGGTCTTTCACCAAAAAAAAGTGGTGAATTAGCTCCGTATGCAGGTATTTTAGCTTTTTGATCAGATAAAACACTGGAAATAAGAGCAGTTACTGATTCTGATAGAACTTCTTTTTCATTTGGTGTAAATTTTTCAATAATTGTGTTATCTCTGTCTCGTATTTCTAGTATTCCTTGAGGTTTATGATAAATACCATTATCTGCAAAAACACCATACGCATTTGTTAATTCAAGAAGAGTAATTTCTCCTCCACCTAAAACCATAGATAGACCGTAACGTGATGGATCTTTAATAGTAGAAAGTCCCATAGCTTGAGAAAGGTTTACTGCATTTTGTAGTCCTGTTAAATACAGTAATTTTACAGCAGGAATATTAAGAGATTGAGCGAGTGCATTACGAAGTGATATTGGTCCACGGAATAGTCCGTCATAATTTTCTGGCATGTAACATACTGATTCAGACACACCTTGTCTTATTGGGTTTCCATATGCATCACATAATGTACTGAATTGTGTAGGTACATCAAATAAAACTGTTTCAGGTGTGTATCCAAGAGCAAAAGCAGCAGCGTATACAATCGGTTTAATAGATGAACCTGGTTGACGTGAAGCTGTTGTGATATTAAATTGTCCAGGTATTTCCGTATCAAAAAAATCACGAGATCCAACCATTGCAATAATTTGTCCTGTTTTCGGATCACTTGCTACAAGTGCAGCATTTCTTGCTTTAAACTTCTTTTCATTTTCAAGAGCTCCTTCTTTTACTATGGTTTCTAATTTATTTTGTAAGTCGTAATCGATAGTTGTTATAACTTTTAACCCTCCATTTTGTACAACATCTTCACCATATTTATTTTCAAGATATTCACGTATATACATAACAAAATGAAGAGCTTTTCCACTATTTGATGCATCCCTTTCAAAAATAACACGTTCCTCTTGAGCTTGTTTCTTTTCTTGATTTGTTATATATCCAAGTTCAAACATTCTTTGAAGCACTAAATTTTTTCTTTTTTCGAGTGCATCTGTATGTTTTCCAAAAGGGGAATAATATGTTGGTGATTGAGGTAGTGCTGCTAGATACGCTGCTTCTGTTAAAGTAACATCTTTTGCGTGTTTGTTAAAATATGTAAGAGATGCTTCTTCAACACCATAAATAGTTCCTCCATAAGGACTTTCATTAAGATATATTTGAAGTATTGTATCTTTTGGTAATTCTTTGTCTAATTTAATTGAAAGAATAATTTCTTTAATTTTTCTTGTTATTGTTTTTTCTCGAGTAAGAAGGGCATTTTTTACAACCTGTTGATCAATAGTTGACCCTCCTTGGGTGTATCCTCCACTTGTAATATTTGCAATAACAGCACGAAGAAAAGATGTTGGTCTAAAACCATAGTGTTCATAAAAATGAGCATCTTCTATTGATATAGTTGCTTGCTGTATATATGTACTCATTTCTGCAATAGGAACTTCTGTTCTTTTTATATTGTCGTGAATATTGTAAAGCACTATTTTTCCTGTTCTGTCGTATATTTTTGTAGAATTAGCAATATATCTATTTTCAAAATTATTAAAATCTGGGAGTTGTATTGTAGAAATCCAAACAGTAACAAGAGCAAAAGCTACAACAGCAAGAGAAATAAGTATTAAAAACAGTTCTTTTAAAAGTCTTCTTTTGAGACGTTTCTGTGGTGTACTATGATGTGTACTCATATGTATAATGGTATCACACTACTTAAATAAATCGATGGTATATGGTAGTATAAATGTATATGGATAAAATCATTACTGATGAAAAAAAGATTGACGAATTACTTTCTCGTGGTGTTGAAGATATTATTGTTAAAGATGATTTAAAAGCAGCACTGCTTTCTGGAAGACAACTTAGAATTAAATTTGGTATTGATCCAACAGGAGCAAAAATACATATAGGAAGAGCTGTTCCTCTCCGTAAACTTAGAGAGTTTCAAAAGTTAGGACATCAAATTGTTCTTATTATAGGTGATTTTACTGCGCAAGTTGGGGATGCTTCTGATAAAACAGAAAAACGTCCAATGATTACTCGTGCGGAGATTGATGAAAATTTAAAAGATTATAAAAGTCAGATTGCAAAAATACTTGATATTACAAAAACAGAATTTGTATATAATAATGATTGGTTATCTAAATTAACTTTTGGGGAACTTACAACACTTGCTGAATGTTTTTCTGTACAACAAATGCTTGCTCGTAGAAATTTTAAAGATAGATATGAAAATGGTACAGAAATTTCTCTTAGAGAGTTTTTATATCCAATTATGCAAGGGTATGATTCTGTAGCTGTAAAAGCAGATGTTGAAGTTGGTGGTTTTGATCAATTATTTAATCTCAAAGCTGGTCGTATTATTCAAGAATATTATGGAATGCCAAAACAAAGCATAGTAACATTTCAAATGGTTGAAGGTACAGACGGTAGAAAAATGTCTACATCGTGGGGGAATATAATTACTATAGTAGATGAACCGTTTGATATGTTTGGAAAAATTATGTCAGTGCACGATGATTTACTTATTAAATATTTTATTCTTTGTACTGATGTTTCTCTTGAGGATATACAAAACATGGAAATAGAATTAAAGAATGGTGTAAATCCTAAAGATATAAAAATGCGACTTGCAACAGAATTTGTAACAATGTATCACACAGAAAAAGATGCATCACTTGCAAAAAATTCTTGGATAGAAACGTTTTCAAAAGGAGGTCTTCCAGAAAATATACAAGAAGTATCTGTTGATAAAGAAAAAGAAATTGTAGATATTCTTTTAGAAGAAGGAATAGTTGCTTCAAAAACAGAATGGAGAAGACTTGTTGATGATAAGGCTGTGAGTGATCAAGATGGTGTACATATTACCGATGTAAAAGAAAAAGTAAGAAATGTAACTCTTAAAATAGGGAAGAAAAGATTTATAAAAATAGTTGTCATATAACAATATAAATACTATATAAAAAAACGAAAACATTGTTTTCGTTTTTTTATTTATATAGTTTGATGTACTATTACCAGTATCCTTCGTCATTCGCTTGGAAGGCGATATCTATTTCATCTGGCTCTTCATCTTCTTCTGTGAATATTTCTATTTCTTCGTCAATGATAATCTCCTCTTCAAAAACAGCATCAAGTGCATCAGGGTTAATATCACCTAATTTTGTTTCGTCTTTTGGTTCTTCTTCTATTAGCATATTATAAGCAAAATACCGTTAATGTATGAAAAGATACCATCTATTTAGAATATACGCAAGTGGAAATACACAATAACATTATAAAGTTGTGTTCCAAGAATTACTTTTTCTATGAGCACTATGGGTAAGAGCTATTGCAATTGCATCTATTTCATCATCAAGAATGCCTATTTTTAAAGGTTTTCCTAATATTTTTGGAACCATAAGAGCTATATCATCTTTTGTTGCTTTACCGTATCCTGTTACCGCTAATTTTATTTGTGGCGGTGAATATTCATGTATCTTTACGTCATGAATATGTGAAAGATATATACAAATACCACGAACTTCAGCTACTGTAATGATTGTTTTTTGATTGGTTGTAAAAAAAAGTGTTTCTATTGCAAGTTCATGAGGTTTATATTTTTTAAGAATTTTTGTGAGTTCTTCTCCTATTTCTGCAAGTCTTACTTCAAAACTTTCTTTTTTAGACGTTGTTATACATTGTGAATGTATTAAAACTTCTTTGTTTCCTTCTTTATCCAAAATGCAAATACCAAGTCTGTCAAAACCAGGGTCAATACCAAGAATGCGAATAGGGGTGTTATTCATGATGTGTAGTATAACAAATTTTTTTATTGACAAAAAGCATATTATGATGTAGATTTATGAACGTTGTTCATTACAATAGAAATGGAGAAATATATGCGTAGTTTAGTTGAGTTTTTCTTTTTAGTTGATGTCTTTATTACAAATACTCTTCAAAAATTTTGTTGGTGGACAGATAAAAAATATGGTAAAGATAATGTTTGGTGGTCAAAAATAACAATAGCTATTTTTTTTCCAACAACAGAAACAATTGCATCTTATTTTTTTTGGCCAAATGAAAATAATACGTCAATGGGTGCTGTTTTTATTACCTTCTTTTTATTTGCATGGATTATTTCATATTTTTTTTATTTTTTCTCATCTTCAACAAGATCAATAGTTGAAAACGCAAAAGAAATCCCAAACAAAAATAAGACAGATTTCTTTGTTCTTGTTTTTAAAGGAAGTATATTGTTTGCGTCTATATTTTTTTCTGTATTCCCTATGGTAGGTTTACTAAATCCTAATAGTACAACAGCTTTTGTTTTCCCATTTTTTCTATCAGCAGAGTTAGTTCTCTATTTTCTTTGTACAGAGATTAGGCCTACTATTAAAACATGTTGGGTTGTAAAAAAATAAAAGGTTACAGTTTGTACCTCAAAAAAACTGAATGCTGTAAATAAAAACAGCAACAATATATAGCATTTGTTGCTGTTTTTTTGATCCTTATTTTTTGAAATAGTGTATTGCTTTTTCTGTAGCTTTTCTACCTCGTGGTGTGCGTTCTATCATTCCTATTTGTAGAAGATATGGTTCAGTAACGTCCGCTATAGTTGCTTCTTCTTCACCTGTAGCTGCAGCAAGAGTGCTTATACCAACAGGTCCACCATGAAACACATTAACAAGCGATTCAAGAACCATTCTTTCAGAAATACCTATACCAAATTCATCTATTTCAAGGAGTGATAAAGATGTGTCTATTACTTCTCTATCAATAAGTGCTTTATGCACCTGAGCATAATCTCGAGCTCGTTTTAAATAATAATTTGCAATACGTGGTGTGAATCGTGAACGTTTTGCTATCTCAAGTGCTGCATCGTGCGGGATTGATATACCTAATACTGTTGCACTATTTTTAACAATAGTTGCTATTTCGTCTTCATTATAATATTGAAGTCTATATGTTCCACCAGAAAAGCGTGATCTAAGTGGGCTTGAAAGAAGAGATATACGTGTTGTTGCTCCTATAAGAGTAAAAGGTGGTAAGTCTAATTGTATTGTTCTTGCAGATGGTCCTTTACCGATTACGATATCAAGTTTTCCTGATTCCATTGCTGGGTAGAGTACTTCTTCTATCATTTTGTTTAAACGATGTATTTCATCGATAAAAAGAATATCACCAGGGGAGAGGTTGGTTAATATTGCAGCAAGATCACCGACTTTCATAATAGCTGGTCCTGAAGAAAGTTTTAAATTAGCATTTAATTCTTTTGCTATAAGATGGGCTAGAGTAGTTTTTCCAAGTCCTGGCGGACCATACAATAGTATGTGTTCAGGAGGTGTATTACGCTCCTTTGCAGCGGTAAGAAGTATATGTAAATTCTTTTTAATAACTTCTTGACCTATATAATCAGAAAATTTTTCAGGTCTAAGAGTACTGTCTAAATGGCGTGTTTCTTCAAGGGTAATAATTGGGTCGTGTGCTTGCATAATAAGGGTCTTTAGGAAATATTTGACAAAAGTTTTTTATGTGATATAATTGATATAGTTTATACAGATTTTGTCAATACGCTTTATCTGTATAACTATTTGTCAGAACGTATATATCTCTAAACAATCGGGATTTATCTCATATTCTAAGTCGAAGGACAGTCTGGTTATACTTGTTATATACTGTGCTTATCCTTACGGAGGAATATTCTTCACCAAGGGGTTGCTTAGAGGTATATGTGTTTTTGCGAATATAATAAACGTTTGTAATATATAGACCTTTTAAAGGGTCTATATTTTTTTATAGTAAGAATATTACTTACTATAAATATACAGAATACTAAAAAAGTATTACTATAGTTCTGCGTACAAATCAACCGCACGAGAAACTTCTTCAAAAGATGTTAATCCTTCTAACACTTTTAGTATAGCATCTTCACGTAAGCTTGGTATTCCTTGATTTTTTGAAGCATTTACAATTTCTCGTTCGCTTGGATTTGTAATTAATATGGTTTCTATTGCAGAATTCATAACAACAGCTTCAAAAATACCAATACGACCACTATATCCTGTACCTCCACAATGTTCACATCCTACAGCATGAAAAATAGTGTAATTAGTTTTAGGAACATGTGAAAGCATTGATTCTTCTTTTTTTGATATTTTCATGTCACCTAATATATTAGTGATAACCCTTGATTCTTTTTCATTTGTTTCATATACAGCTTTACATTCATTACATAACTTTCTTACAAGTCGTTGTGCGATGGCAAGAGAGAGGGCACTTGCAATCACTTTTGCATTAACGCCTAAATCAATAAGTCGAGGTATAGTTCCTGCGGCTGTATTTGTGTGCAGTGTTGAAAATACAAGGTGACCAGTAAGAGCAGCATTGATTGCTACTTTTGCAGTGTCTTCATCTCGTATTTCTCCAACCATGATTACGTCAGGATCTTGTCGTAACGCAGCACGTAACCCTGATACGAACGTATACCCTTTTTTAATATCAACTTGTGTCTGTGTGATACCTTCAAGATGATATTCTATTGGGTCTTCTATGGTTATTATTTTAATTTCTTCTGAATAAGTAGTGTGAAGAAATGCATAGAGGGTGGTAGTTTTTCCACTTCCTGTAGGGCCTGTTGTTAAAATAACTCCATTTGGTTTACCGAGTGCATAATCGATAGTTTCGCGTAATTTTTTTGGAAATGCTATTTTACTCAAATCTGTTACTGCATTTCTTGGATCAAGTAATCTCATAACAAAATTCTCACCATAATTACCAGGAATAATAGATACACGTATATCAACCTCTGCTTCACCTAAATTAATACTAAATCTACCATCTTGTGCGTTTGCACTAGTAGAAAGTTTTAATCCACTTAATAATTTAAATCTACTTGTAATATTTTTAAGATCGTTAAAATCAATAAATGCAATATCTTCAAGAATACCATTTAAACGATATCGTACACGCACCTTTTTTTCTTCAGGTTCTATGTGTATATCACTTGCATTAAATTTTAATGCACCAGCCATAATTAATTCTATGATACGTGTTGTTTTGTAGAGTATTGCTGATTTAGTTAACTCATCAAAAACATTTGTGAGTTGTTCTACATTAGAAAACCGGCTCATAAGTGTTGTCATTTTTTCTGGTGTAAGCTCAAGCATTCCATTTTCAACTTTTTGCCCAGCATGTAAATCTGCATAACGTGAATACACATGTTGAAGCGATGCATGAGAACACATAAAAAGAAGTATTTCGTAATGTTGTTCTTCTAGTGGTTTAACAATACTTTCTAGCTTTTCATTTTCAGGAGAAAGTGTAGCAATATATAGTTTTTTACCAACGGTTTTAAAAGCAGCAACACCTGCCCCTCTTGATTCTTCCTCTTTAAGTAAAAGCATTGCATCTGGTTCTGGTGCTATTCCACGAAGATCAATATAAGGGAGATTATATTTATCAGAGAGTATTTTTACTAATGATTCCTCTTCCTCCTTTCGTAAATCTTCAAGTTCTAGTTTTTGTTTTTCGTCATTAAAAATAATCGTCATACTAGTAGTATATAAGGCATATGACGAAGGTGATAGTGGATAGGGGTTTAAAAACAAATAAAATCAAGAAAGTCTTTTTTGTAATTCTTCACGAGTTACCGTCGCGTCGTCCCATATTTCCTTTGTTCCAGAAGGTCCCATAATATAAGGATCTGTTCCTTTACCTGTAATAAGTATAGTATCACCAGTTTTTGCAAGAGAGATAGCGTGTGCTATAGCTTGTCTTCTGTCGACTATGATATGTGGTGTATGTGTAGTAACTCCAGAAGCAACTTCATTGATTATTTTAAGAGGGTCTTCATCATAAGGGTCTTCGTTAGTAATAATAATTTCATTACAATACTCATCTGCTATTTTTCCAAGTACAGGTCTTTTCCACCCATCACGTCCACCACCAGTAGAACCAAGTACTGCTATTTTTCTAGATGAATCGAATGTTTCATATAGTTTTCGAAGTGAATCATCTGTATGTGCGTAATCAACAATAACTGTAAAATCTTGACCACATTCTATTTTTTCAACTCTTCCACGTATAAGAGAAAGTGACTCGATACCTTTTTTTGATTCATTGATACTTAAACCAAGTTCTTGAGCGAGTGATAATGCAGCAAGTGCGTTTGATATATTGAATTTTCCAGGAAGAGGTATAACTATAATATTTCCTTTGTAATCAATAATACTTGAATCACTTGTTTCAGAAATAATGCGAACATGTTTAAGAGAATAACCAATATTTTTTTCTATAGGTTGGGTAAGAAATGAATATGCGTGTTCGTTATCAATATTTGCAATAGAAAGGCGTATAGGTTTTTTACTCTTTGAAAGATGTTTAACAAGACGAAGCTTTGCCTTTTTATATTTTTCAAAAGAACCATGACTTTCTATATGTTCTGGAGATAAATTAGTAAAAATAAGAGCATCCATCTCAACACCAGTATGACGGAAAAAGCGAGCACCTTCTGAAGTCATTTCAATAATTGCATATTCGCAACCAGCATCTACTGCGTCACGAAGAAATTTTTGTGTAAAAAATCTCCCTGGCATTGTCATTTTAAATTTATTTGGACGAGTAGTGTCTCCAACTTTAAAACGTATTGTTGAAAGTATCGCTGTTTTCTTTCCCGCACCTTCAAGTGCTGCGCTTACGAATTCTGTGGTAGACGATTTTCCTTTTGTTCCTGTGATACCTATAACATAGATATGTCTTGATGGTTTACGATAAATAATAGTACCCAATAAAGCAAGGGTAAAATGATAATACGGTTGAAGTGCTTTATAGACTTTTCTCGGTATTATCTTTTCTGTTGTGCGTAGTATTTTTTCCATGTTATTGAAGTTGTTGTAATGCTTCTTTAATAAGTGTGCTTGTTGTTTTTCCTTCAGTGTGTAATTCTTTTATTGCATGTTGAATTTCTTTTGCAGAATAACCTAGTGTTTCTAGTGCTAGTTTTACTTCAAAAGTAGAGTCATCCTCTTCTTCTCCAAGAAGATGAGATAATTTTCCTTTTAATTCAATAATTATTTTTTCTGCAGTTTTTTTACCTACACCTGGTGTACTTGAAAGTGCTCCTGCGTCTCCATTTTCTACAGCATGAGCTATAGAAGACGGAGAATGAACAGAAAGCATAGAGAGTGCACTTTTTGGTCCTATACCAGAAACACTTGTTAATTTTTCAAATAAAAATAAGTCGTGCTCATCTTTAAAACCAAATAACGTTATTTGATCTTCTCGTACATGTGTATGTATATGAATTGAAAGCTCTTCATTTACAGAAAGAGAGAGTAATAAGGGGAGTGGTGCAAGTATTTTGTAGCCAACACCACCTACGTCTAATAGTAGTATATTTTCTTTAACTATGAGCACTTTACCGCGAAGAAATCCAATCATAAATATATTAAAAAGAAAGAGCTATATAAAGAACTAATCCAATAAAAACAATAACGGAAGCAAATATTATTATACTAAAAAAAGAAAGTGTGTTTTTTACTAGATTAGAATTAACTTCTTGATTAGTATCTTGAAATTTTTTATTAATAATTTTTGAAGCTATTATTATAGGTATAATTGTTATAAAAAAGAATATTTCAAAAAGGTAAGATAAAAAGTCAAATATAGTTGTATTTTCATTTCCTGGTTTAATAAAACCATTCTTGAAAAGAATATCAAATATAGGAAAAACAGAAATTCCTCCAATAATCATTATTAGTATAAAACTAGAATAAAGTAAGTTTTTTCTTTTTTGTTGTTTGTTTTCCATATTTAATTATTAATATAAAGTATATCATTATTTATAGTGATAGTATTAGTATTTAGAGTCTATTTTTGTCAGGATTATGTTTCTTATATAAAGTTTTTTTATTATTAGGTTATTAATATAAAGGGTTTTTATGAATAATTTATTTTATGATTTGTTTTAAACTATAAGTTTAGGTGTTTTAGGGGTTAGTATAAAATCTTCATTAAAGAAATTTTAAAATCTTTTATAGAATATTACCCTTGAAAAGAGTCTTCTGTTGTGGTATAGTGATACACACAAATAAAAGATATGGCAATTACAAAAAATGCAAAAAGAGGAGTACGTGTAAGCGAAAGAAAGAGAGTTGTTAATGACAAACTTCGTCGCACACTAAAAGAAGCAGTAAAAACCGTTCGTAAGGACGTTATTGCAAAAGATAAAAAAGCTACAAAAACTGATTTATCTCTAGCTTTTAAAGCTCTTGATAAAGCAGCAAAGCGTGGAACAATAAAGAAGGGTACAGCTGAC
This sequence comes from Minisyncoccota bacterium, assembly GCA_018063165.1. Lineage (GTDB taxonomy): Bacteria > Patescibacteriota > Minisyncoccia > Phycocordibacterales > UBA5272 > UBA11704. Next base: position 41,606 of record JAGOQU010000002.1, read on the forward strand.
CGTAAGAAGTCACGTTTAGCTAAAGCTGTAGCAAAACTAGACACGAAGTAGTTTAAAAACACCACATAGTTGTGTGGTGAGTATGCTCTCGTAGTTCAATGGATAGAATTCAAGTTTGCGGTACTTGCGATGCAGGTTCGATTCCTGCCGAGAGCACAAATACAAAACAACGACACCAAAGTGTCGTTGTTTTGTATTTGTGATCGAGAGAAAGCCAACTACTTGGCTTTCGTGTAAGAATCGAATAGGGGTCGAGGAGTCTCCTGTTTTATGTATTCATAAAACGAGACGAGGTGACCGATTCCTGCCGAGAGACAAAATACAAATAACTTACTTTTAACAGTAGGGGTTTTAATCGTTGTTTTTCTTTGAATTATTTTCTTTCTGATCAATGTACCTTCTGAGTAGGAAGCTTCCAGTTTTGCCAAGTATATTAATTCCTCCGATGATTACTATTGCAGTAGCAATAATACCAAACTCATAACGTTTAACTTTACCGAGTATTTCTTCTAATAAATCACCAAACATATATCCTGCTCCACCTACAACAATAACCCATACAATGGCAGCCAAAAAATTCCAAAATATAAACTTTTTAACCGGTAATGATGACATACCTAATCCAAAAGGAATTACGTGTCTAAACCCATACATGAACCGTAAAGCAAAAGCTGTTACTTCTGGTTTTGCATGGATAACTTTAAGTGGCTTACCCATATATTTTCTAAACCATTCATATTTATGCATGAGTTTGTGACCTTTGTATCTTCCAAGTAAAAACCATGCCATATCACCGGTTACAGCACCTAAAAATGCAGCTATAAAAAGAGGTGTGATGGATAAGTAACCTTCGTATACAGCAAATCCTCCTAGAATAAGAACGCTTTCACCTTCAAATATTGAAACAAAAAAAACAGCAAGATATCCATATGTGATAATAAGTTGAATCATATTAAGTGAGGTGATTTTATAAACATAATTATATTAACTATTTTCAGTAGAATGTAAGTAAGGAATTTTCTTACTTAATATCTTCTTGTATACATAATCAGCAATTAAAATAATAAAACCAAGAAGAATGAGAGTAAAGACCAGTATGAGGTCTAAATCTGTTGTATGAAGAAGTCTATTTCCAATAGGTGAATAAATACTGCCAATCAAGACCAACGCTTCGAAACATACTGCAAATGTGATAAACATATTACTAAAAATAGAATATGTATTTATTGTGTCATAATTTTTTCTTACATTGAAAGCATGGAGCCAGATACCAACAGAAAAAAGAAGAATAAGTGCGGTTCTAACTTCTTCAATTGGTATACGATTTTTAAGAACAAACATAACTGAAATAGAGATAAAACCTAATGTTAAACCAGAAACAAGAATTCTGTATATATCGTAACGATTAAGAAGTCCTCCTTTATACCGTTTAAATGTATATGACGCATATTTTTCTTCAGGATTTTCTGTTGCTATTGCTACGTCAAGTAATCCCGCTGTAACAAAGTTAAGCCATAAAATCTGAACAGGTAAAAGTGGAAGTGGTTGATTAAGAATTGATGAACCTATAATTAAAACAAGAACACCTGAAGCTGAAGTCATTAAAAATACAAGTGCTTTTCTTATGTTTTCTGCAACTGTTCGTGCTTGAAAAATTGCTAGAACAATATCTGAAAAGTCATCATTGAGAAGTACAAGATCTGATGCTTCACGAGCCACGTCTGTCCCAGATTTACCCATAGATATTCCAATGTCTGCAAGCGATAGAGCTGGGCCATCATTAACACCATCACCTGTCATTGCGACAACTTCACCTTTTTCTTGAAGTAATGAAACAATCCTTTCTTTGTTTGATGGTGTTACACGTGCAATAACTTTAATTAATTCTATTTTATTTTTAATTTCCTCATCAGTAAAATTATCTAATTCTTGTCCTGTAAGACAAATATCTTGTTCTGAACTAAGAATACCAACCTCATGAGCTACATGCTTTGCTGTGAGAATGTTGTCACCAGTCATCATGATGATCTTAATACCTGTTTTTTTACAGTTAGATATTGATTCTTTTACTTCTTCTCGTATTTTATCTTCAAAAATAACAAGAGAAAGAGGTAATACATTTTCTGTTGAAAATTCCTCTTGTTCGTCTAGTAATTTGAATCCAACAAAAAGAACTCTGTATCCTTCTTTTGCATATTTATCAACACCTGGATGGTTAATTTTAAATACTTCACTTGCACCTTTATAGAGATGTAAAAACTTCCCATTATAACTGTATTCTTTCGCATTAAATTTAGACTCACTTGTAAAAGGTCTTTCTTTAGTTTCTTTATAAATAAATTCTTTAGATAAGAAAGACTCCATGACAATTTCAAGGACATCACCATTTTTTTTACCAGCTATATTTTTAATATCAAGACTGTGATAAATAAGTGAATCTTTTTCTTCTTGAGAAAAAGTTGATGTGTCTATATATATAATTTCTTTAACAGAAACATCACCATAGGTAAGTGTTCCTGTTTTGTCAGTACAAATGGTAGAAACAGATGCGAGTGTTGCACCTGAAGGAAGATTGCGTAACAGTGCACGTGCCTTACTAATTTGGAGAGCTCCAATAGAAAGAACAACAGTAATGACAATTGGTAGGCCTTCTGGAATAACAGCTACACCCATTGCAGCGATTGTTTTTATGGTTGTTATAAATGATAAATCTCTATACATTGCAATAAGGAAAAAGATTAAAGAAGACACACCTAAAACAATAAGAAGAGTGAAAGAGAAAGAAGATATTTTCTTTTGAAGTTCAAGTATTTTATTTTTGTTTTTATCCATGTCTAATGCAAGTGTTCCAATCATTGTACTGTGTCCAACTTTTTCTACTTTTATAAATCCTTTTCCTGATACAACAACTGTACTTTTATATACAATTTCATCTTTATTTTCTTTAATAACAGGAAGCGATTCACCGTTAATACTACTCTCGTTAATTCCAAGATAATCTGAAGATATAACAATACCGTCTGCAGGAACAACATCTCCAGGTTCAAGATATACAACATCATCAACAGTTATATCAGAAGTGTGAACAGAAGTAAGTTTACCGTCCCGAATAACTTTTGTTTTTGGTTGAGAAAGTTTTTTGAGGGCAGACACAGCATTGTTTGCTCTATATTCTTGTATTGTTCCAACAAGAGCGTTAACAACAAGGACGCTAAAAATAACAATAGCATCCGTGTATTCTTTAGTTATTGTTGATATTAAAGCAACAAATAAAAGAATATAAACAAAAGGACTTTTAAACTGTTTTAAAAAAAGAATAAAAATAGTCTCTTTATTTTTTTCATGGAGAGTGTTTTTACCATATAGACTTAGATTTTCTGAAGCTTCTTTTTGGGAAAGTCCAGATAGTTGAATTTCCTTTTGCATAATAGAGAATATTTTAATTATAGCAAAGAAAAGAAATTCTTATTTGTTATTTTTTAAGTAATGTACTTATCTGTTTTATTTAAGTAAAATTAAAACGACTAACGGATAGCATTTTGAAGTATGGATTTTATTTGTTCGTTTACTAGTTCTGGATCTAATAATTTTCTTAACGCATTTATTTGTTTCGGTAAAATAGATTGACCGCATAATTCTTTGATTCTTTCCGTAACAAGTGGAATATCTTTAAAAGATATTACCATATTAGATAATCCTACTTTATTTAGAATTTCAGAACACCCCATTGTTTCACTTACTAAAACAGGAATACCAAGACATACTGCTTCCATAGGAACATTACCAAAAGTTTCAAAATGAGAAGGGGATATTATCAAACCTTGGGATAAATAAAACCTCTTAATTCCTAATGTGTCCATTGGAGGTAATACAGTGACTGTTTTTGGTATTTTTTTCTCTATATTCGATACAAAAAAAACATTCATGGTCCCATTTTTGCTGTAAAAGTTTTTTATGGATTTCAAAAAAAGTATCAAAATTTTTAATGTAGGTATATCTTCCAACTCCAGCAATTCTTCTGGAAACACTAAAATCAACAGAAACATCACTAAGAAAATCTTTATTTACAGCATTCGGTATAACGTATGTTTTTGCGGTTAAATGTTTATGAAATAATTCCTCAACAGTAGTCTTACATATTTTTGAAGGAAATATTATTTTTTTTGCTCTTTTAATAATACTTAACTCCATTAGATAAAAAAGTTTTCTATCTTTTTCTTTATAATGTTCAACTTCTTTTGTCAGGATTCCTGAGTACCAAAGAACGATAGGAATACCAGCTTTTTTGGCTGCGACAGAAAGTATCCAAGGAATGTAATAGGTGCCACTAATAAGAAATACATCAGGTTTTGTTTCTTTTAAAATTAAATATACATCATTAATAACATCAGAAAAATAAGATTCTAAATCTTTTAAAATATTTGATGAATCAAGTGCTTCTTTTAAATTATAATTATGAATATTAATAATATTATGATCAAACAGAGCTGGGTTAAGCTGTCTAAAAATTACTGGTCCTTTCATAACACGTCGAGCATTTATTTCAATTGCCACTGTTTGAATGTCTTGACCATAAATATGTTTAATAAAACTAAGATTAGAAGCCGTAATTCCTCCAAGAAACTCGCGAGAAACATTGATAGCAATTTTCATAATAACTATAATTCTACCATTTTTAAACTATTTATTATAGAAATTTTATGAGATATTAGAACCTAAAGTACAAATACAAAAATGACACCATGTAGTGTCATTTTTGTATTTTGAGTTATAAAGACTACTTATTGAGTGGTAACAAAAGTACCATTTAGATTCCAAATACTTACATTACCTTGTAAATCAGTAGCTACTATAACATAGTAATACTGAGTATTAGGAGAAAGGTTGTTTATAATAACTTGTTGTGATTGACGTGCAACTGAATCATTTGTAACAGAATAACCATTTTTTGAACCAAAACCTACTTAGTTAATATCTCCTTCATTCATAGTTATTAGTCCTGAATTATAAAATACTTTTGCGGAAGCTAGTCATTTGTATTCCATGTAAAAGTAACAGCGGTATTTCTTACATATCTAGTTACATTAAAATTTGAAAGAATTTTCCTCTATTTTTCGTATATACTAGTGGTGTGCTTCATATAACAACTCTCACAGATGAAGAATTGGCAAAACAAAGTGTTTTAGACACACTGTGTTTTGGTGAGCTTGTTGAAAGATATGATACTGTTTTACTTCGTTATGTGATGAGACGTTCTCATGCTACAAAAGAAGATGCTGAAGATATAGTTCAAAATAGTTTTATTAAAATGTATCGTAACATTAATGATTTTGATCCTTCTTTAAAATTTTCTTCATGGGCATATCGTATTACTCATAATGAGCTTATTGACTGGTATCGTAAACAAAAAAGTAGACCGCAGATAAGTATTTCTAGTGGAGATGAGGATGTTTTTTCTTCTATTGCAGGGGATATAAATATAGAAAAAGAAGCAATAGAACAAGAAACAAAAAAAGAAATTAAAAAAGTGGTAGAAACATTAGATCCAAAATATCAAGAAGTAGTCATGTTACGTTTTTTTGAAGAAAAAAGTTATGACGAAATAGCAGATATTTTACAAATTCCATCCGGTACAGTTGCTATACGATTATCACGTGCAAAAAAGATTTTAGAAGAAAGTTTACAACCTTATTCATAAAATATATATGAATACAAAGATTTCACAAACAATTTTACATAAAATAGAGAAAGAAAATATTAAACCAAAAGCAAGATGGTATTTTGTGCTTGAACATGGAATACTCTGGGTTCCAGGTATTCTTGTTACATTACTCGGAGCTGTTGCTGTAGCAGGTATAGTATATGCAGTAATGCATTCTGGTTGGGAATATAATGAATTTGTATATAAAACAAAAGTAGATTTTTTAATTGCTACTACTCCATTTTTATGGGTGATTTCTTTTGCCCTTTTTAACTCTCTTATTGTTAAAGCTTTACGTACTACTCATTTGGGGTACAGGATGTCTGCTAAAAAAATAATTATAGGAAGCTTTACTACAAGTATTATTCTTGGATGTTCTGTATATGTATTTGATGAAAAGTTTGAAGTAGATAGTCTTATACGTTATCCTGTACATATAAGAGAAAAAGGTGTTTGGTCTTCTCCGGAACAAGGAAGAATGTCTGGTATAGTAGAAAAGAAATATGAAAAAGCTTTACTTGTAAGAGATTTTGAAAATAGACTTTGGATTGTTGATATGTCTGGTTTTGGTTCAACAACATTTCCTTTTGTAGAAGAAGGAAAAAGTATACGAGTTCTTGGTACAACTACAGAAAATGTATCAATAAATACTGACGTTAATAAAGAATATTCTTTTGTTGCATGTGCTCTATTTCCTTGGGAAATAGGAGGTAGAATGCATAAGCAGATACCACCTAAAGGTGAATTTAATAAACCAAAATTTCGTTTAAATAATCAAAACCCAGATTGTGAAAGTATTTTAGAAGAAATGAAAGGAAAAGTAAGAATGAGTGAAAGAAAGTAAAAGATGTCTTCGTAGTACTAGATGTTAACAGGGAGGCAGATTATGAATGATGTTAACATTTATTAACTATAATTCTACACACTCAATATGAAATCAAAACGTAAACATTTTCTCGCTTTATCACTCGCAAGTATTGGAGCTATTGGTGCATTTGCTTCGGTAAGTGCTGCATCGATACAATCAGGTTTAACAAATAAAGACAGAGACGAAGTAAGAACAGCTATTAAGCAGGCTGTAACAGCAGGTGACTATCAGGCATATCTTGCAACCACTAAAGAATATAAAATTGGTGTACCTGTTTTAACAGAATCTCAATTTTCAGTAATGGTGCAAGCACATAAACTTAGAGCATTAGGTGATAATGCAGGTGCAAAAAAATTACTAGATGATGCAAAAATAACACCACCACAATCAAAAGAAGGAAATGGTGGAATGGGTTCAAAGCTTGGAAAAAGAAAAGATATGACAGCTTTTACAGATACACAGAAAACAGTAATGAGACAAGCTCTTCTATTAAGAAAGGAGGGTAAAACAACAGAAGCAGATACTCTCCTTAAAAATGCTGGAATAAATACTCCTTTTCATAAAGGAGGAAAAGGAGGAGAAGGAATGAAAACATTTATGAGTGGTTTAACTGATACTCAGAAAGCGATAATGGATCAAGCTCACACACTTATGGAAAACGGAAAGAAAGATGAAGCTAGTGTTCTTATAAAAAATGCAGGCATAACACTTCCTCTTAGATCACAACTACAATAACATACATACATTAAATTGTATTTGTTCATATAGTATTTCTATCTTAAAAAAATACCAGTCATAACGACTGGTATTTTTATTATGTAAACATTTTCGTAAGTTCCGTGAGACATTCTGGTAGCTTTGTAAAACCAGCACTACCGTTTAAATGTTTACCTTCATGAATAACAACCAAATCACAGTGTAATTTTTCTGCCAAGAATCCAGCATTTTGAATTGGTACAACAGGATCATCATCACCATGAATAATTGCAAATCTAGATACTTTTGTATTTATTACATCAAAATTAATTGGTGTATTAAGAAAATGAGTAACTTTTTCATTTGTTGTTTTTTCAGCTGGACCAGACACAAGCACAGCTCCTTTAATGTGTATACCTTCTTTCATGGTTTCAAGATATTTAAGAATAGTAGGTACGCCAAGACTATGTCCAACCAAAAATAGTTCATCTTCTTGATTACGTTCTACATGTCTTTCTATTTCTTCAATCCATTCTGATAAAACAGGTGCCCCATGTTTTGGCATTGAAAGTGCACATGCATAGACATCAATTTTTTGTAGTTCACTCATAAGCCAAGGTCTCCATCCACCATTAGGTGTTCCTTCTAGTCCATGAATAATAAATACTTTTTTCATATTAGGGTAGTATTTTAAATTAAGCTAATTAAGAATACCCCAACAACTAAAACTAACAACCACATAAAAATAGTATTTTCAAATTTTAATAAGAGTAAACCCCAAAAATAAAACAAAATGGAGGATATTAAAGAACTAATAACAATAGCCAGAAAACTTTTTTTAGAAGAAAGGCTTGTTACTATAGATAAGATAAAAAAGAAAAAAGAAAGATATCTAACACCTTTCTCATCATGAATAAATTTCATAATAGCACCCATAAAAATAAGTAAAAACATGATTTTAAAATTAAGTTACAAGAATTTTTAAATAAGTAGTTTAATTGTAACATGAATCATTTTTAATAAGAGATACTAAATTTGTAGAAAATGTAGCATTATTATTTGTTGTAAAAATGTGAGATTCGATTACAAAAGCAATCACTTCGTTCGAGAAGTTTTCGCATTTGTTCAAGTCCAAGACATAACCTTGCTAGGTTAGAACCGAATCTGCTGATTCGCCTATTCGAATCTCACACGAAAGTGACGCAGGTCACTTGCTTTCTACTTCTTCACTGTCAAAATAAAAATAGAGTAAGAAGCTCTGTTTTTATTTTGATGCAGGCACTGTGGGACGAAATTGGAATATTGCTATACATGAATAACACACCATAAAAACTTATCATTGTTTATATATAAATTAAAGAAGTCTAGATATTGTATTATAAATACTAGTTTCTATAACATCTATAATATTTCGCCTCAAAGATTTTTTCTTCTTTAATACATCAAAAATGATATGAATTCTTGTTTCATTACTTCTGTTTTCAACGTGATGCATTTTTTTATTATCAAACCACCAGAGTTCTCCAGTGTTATAGATTTGATTCTCACTTCCACAAAAATTAATACTGTTGTTTGTTTTTAAAACAAGATGATACCTGTCTCTTGTAAGGTAGTATGAGCCTTCATCTATATGTGGCTTAACATTAGAATTACCATCTAATGTGACTATCATCACTCGTTCAAGTTGACCACCAAGTTCCTTTTCAAAAATTTTTAATAGACTAATTGTTTTTGTAAAATATGGAGCATTTTGTGGAACAGTAATTATATTCCCTGAATTTCTATAATATTCTACAGTATTATCTTTTCTATTAATCTTATGCTCCCTTAAACTAACATGTTTTGTGTTCTCGTGATATGAAATATTTTTTGAGCGAACATTACTCCATGTGTTTTTTTCTAGAAAATTAGAAAGTTCTAAGAGTGTCGTGGATACGTCTACATCCTTTTTTATTAATTTAAAATTTTGTTTCATTTTATAATTCTAGTGTATACTTATTGTATGAATGATACCACTAAAAATAGAACTAAAAAAATACTGATTTACTTATTGTACGCAGTTTTATCGTGCTTCTATTTTTTTCTTGGTTATGGATTTGTAGGCAGTATGATGGGTATTGGACAAGGTGATTAAACACTATGATTAAAAATGCTCTTAAATTTATAGGCGTTAACGTTATTCTACTCGTTGTCTTTTTCTTATTAGGTGGACTCTCAGCTTTTTTAGTGTTGCAAAAACAAATTATTCACCAAAAGATACTAGTGACTCCACTCACATCAACCAGCACTACTGATTAAACAAAATAACCACCGATTTTGGTGGTTATTTCTATGTGTGTTGCGGAGGCATATTCATAGTCGCGAGTACGTTCCTGAATTAGCAAATTCATGTCTTAGACCGATTTCTTAGATTGTAATCAATCTTCAATTAGCAAATTGACCTATCGGGTTTGAAATCGCAATCTTGTGGACTCCTTGAAATGCACTGCGCAAATTATAGTCGCTCGATTACGAACTCCTTAATTTGTGGGGACTTTGGGACGAAGTTGGAATTTTAATTAATCTTAAACAAATCTAACTCTTTTAGCTTCTTCCAAAAGAAACAATGTCCTTCTTGTTATAAAACTATCCTTTTGATTTTTAAGACATCTTATGGCTTCTTCTAAAGATAGCCATACAACAGTAAGACCATCATGAACATCCTCTTTTGTAAACTGGGGGTTATTTTTTTCTCCATCAACATCAGCAGTAAAGCAATAGTTGAACTGAACCCTTCTTTTATTGAACTCATTACCAATTCCTCGTTCTTCTATAGTTCCTAATTCTTGAATATTTTTAATCTTACAACCGGTTTCTTCTAACGCTTCACGAATAAGAGCATCTTCAATTAGTTCACCTTCATCAATTCCACCACCGATTATAGAATATCTAAATGTATCATTGCCTTCATTAACAGCCCCTAATGCAACATTTCCTTCTGTATCAAAAATAACAATGCGAGTAGTTCTACGAGACTTTAGATATTCACTTTCTGGTGTTATTTCATTATTTGGATAAATATCTCTTTCTATTAAAGTTAAAATGGTTTTCATGTTATTTTTTAAATTCACTCTTTAATTTACTATATATTAAGACGTCATAATATTTATTACCAATCTTCTTATCATCTCTTAATGTTCCTTCATATATAAACCCATTCTTTTCTGCTAATTTCTTAGATCTTTCATTATAAGAATATGTGCCATACTGCAATCTGTGTAATTTAAATTTTGTAAAAGCTGTTTTACATAAAAAATTTAACGCTTCTGACCCATAACCATTACCCCAAAATTCTTCCTTAATAGATAATGAAATCTTTGCGCTATTATTTTTCTTATCAAATCTGTTTATGCTACATCTACCAATATATTCTTTATTTTTATTGAGAATTAAAAAAGTTGCTCTATTACCAATCTTTTCTTCTTTAATAATCTTTTTATGATCTTCTAGATATTTTTTAAAAGTTAAATAATCAAATTCCTTCTTTAAAGTTCCGGATGAAAAATATATAACATTTTCTTCAAGGTTATCAAAACATAATCTTGCATCTTTTAATTCTAATGGCTTAAAAGTTAATTTATACATAATTTTTTATTTTATACTAAAAATTAAATCTCAATAATATACTTTTTATGCAAAACGATAGGCAAACCACTCTTAGACGCCTTGTCTATCGTGTCTTGAGTTCCTGTACTGTTATTAACTTGAAAAGCATACACTTCATCTGAGATCTTTACTTCCTCATCATGACGGTCATTATAATGATCTTGTGTGATAATATCATTTGGCATTTCAGATAAAGATTCAGGATTAGCATCTTTTATTTTTTGAAGAAGCTTTTCAAGGTTATTAACATTTTCTGTAGTAATTGGTGCTATTGTCCAATTAGTGTGATAGTCATACACATAACTCTTAAACATTGCTGGAATAATAACTTTTAATCGTGAAGCATCAGGATATAGCCTCATTGCTTCATCCATAGCAAAGTAATCCACCCCTGTAGCTCCACCTGTTACGATTCCATCGCCACGAGAAAGTACTTCCCGAGTTGCTTCACGAACATCATTCTCAACTTCTTGATTTGTAAGTTTCCAAGTTCCTGTAAATAGTATCCATTTCATAGTTACTATTTTAACATGGTATGGGTTCATTGTATAAAATTTTTCTGTAAATGACTGCCCCGTTTAAACTACATGTTTATATGCAATATATAAATGAAAATTGAAAATTGTATTGGAGCAACACATAATTTTCTAGATTGAAAACTACTCTTTAGTTTCTTGTTTGAGTTAAAATAAAAACAAAAACCGCTAACGCAGTTTTTGCGTAGCGGTTATTTAAGCCGTTCAATGGGGATGTTCACGTCATTGAGACACGCAACGGATACACCAGCAGTAACAAGGGTGTTAGGTGGGTAAAGTTTGAATGTTCCAAGAGACCGACGAATCAACCTTTCAAGGTCCTGTGTTTGACCTTCGATAAAAACATTGGAAATGTGCTCAAGCGTAGGTGTCGAGATTTCTGAGGTCTCTTTTTTTACGTACCGTAAATAAGAATCAGGGTTTTTGGTATCAAGAACCGTAGATATTTTAGCAATACATAATTGCCGTTTCTCTCTATCCTTCATTAGACGCTCCTAAGTTGAGAATTATTTACTTGTATTTCGATATGAACCACCACGATAGCGGTTGTAACGTTTTGCATAGTAGGGAACTTTGGTTGTTTCGACTCTGCAACACATTTGCTGAGGAACGAAAATTTTAGAAATTTGACCAAGAAGTTTTTCCTCCTGAATTGAATTGAATTCCTCAAAATCTGAGGATAAGTAAGCAGCTACAGTTGGGGTATGGCTGACAACAGTAAGAGTACACACCTTTTTATTTCCTTAAGTTAAAAGAGCCACTTCCTGAAAGAGATTTTTAGTATCTTTAAGGATGTTACAAGTATACACGAAATACATATTTTGTCAAGTATCACCATTGACGACTTGTAAATTAAGTGTTTTCGTGTTAGTGTCCTCTGTAATGGATAAAAACCATTAAAAACTCATATTCATTCTGTAAGAACAGAACTGAGAAACAATACAAGTACCGAGAAATAACCACCGATTTTGGTGGTTATTTTTATGTGTGTTGCGGAGGCATATTCATAGTCGCGAGTACGCTCCTTGAAATGCACTGCGCAAAATATGTCTTTTGTTTACAAAAGACTATTTTGCGGAGAATGTGAGATTCGAACTCACGGGCCTAATAAAAGGCCGACGGTTTAGTAAACCGTTGATTTAAGCCACTCATCCAATTCTCCTGTACAAGCAATAATACCAAAATAAATAGCTTTAGTCACTGTTTTATAAAAAAACTTTTTATTTTGAAAGTGTGCCTATTCTGAGTTCTTGTAATAAAGATTGAGCTTCTCCTTTTGTGTGTTTTCTTTCACTTGTAAACATGGTGGTTGCATCATGTCCACAACCACGAAGTATTTCTGGGTTATGTTTTCCAGAAGCTATGAAAGATGTTGCATCGATAACAGAAGAATCTATCGCTATCCAACAATCTTCTTTTGTAGCATGTTTTGCTACTTCTTCTAAGGTAAAGGTTTTGTTGTTTGTTGTTGTATTTGTAGTAACAGTAGTTGTTTGTTTTCTTAGTGTAAAAAACATAGTAATACTAATAATGATTACAATAAGTATAACGAGCATTGTTTTATTCATATACTGGAGTATACGAATAGTTTGTTATTTTTCTTTCATATACTATATATAAAGTAAATATAGTATATAATGGTGTGTAACTTATTAGATATAGTATTTAAAATGTATGAATAAACATAAAATTCTAGCCATAATAATGGCAGGGGGTATAGCTTTAACAGGAATATATGTTTCTTTTGCTGAAGAAAATGACGAACTTTCTTTTGATTTAAAGTTTGGACAAAGGGGAACACAAATTACTAAACTTCAAGATTTTCTTATAGAAAAGGGATATCTTAACACAAATTCTACAGGGTATTTTGGAAGAATGACTGCAAACGCCGTAGCTCGTTATCAAAAAGAAAATAACTTAGATTCTGTTGGTCGTGTCGGCCCACTTACACGTAAAGCTATGAATAAAGACATGCGAACTTTAAAAGAATTTAAGAAAAAAGGAGATGACCACTCTACACAAAATTCTCTTGATGTAGATGGTGTATATTCAGGAACACTTCCTTGTGCATCATGTTCTGGAATAGAGACAACACTTGAACTTAACAAAGGAACGTACACTCTTGTTGAAAAGTATCTAAAGAGTGACACTCTTGTATCTACTACAACAGGTTCGTTTACTTGGAAAGATAAAAATGTAATCCAATTAACCGGTATAGCAACCGGAACACGATCGGTAATGTATAAAGTTGGTGAAAATACAATAACACAGCTTAATATGGATGGTAATATGGTTACAGGAGAAACTGCTCCTTTCTATACGTTAAAGAAAGTTGTTGCGACAGGGTATTTTGTTGAAGATAAGAAGTGGAAAATGGTAGAACTTGAAGGAAAACCAATAACTGGTTCTGTTGAGACGTATTACATAGTGCTTCACTCAAAAGAGAAAAGATTAGAAACAAAAGCGGGATGTAATCAAATGGGTGGTATGTATACATTAGATGGATATAGATTCAAAACATCAGGAGTATTTTCTACAATGATGGCATGTGAGAATATGAATGATGAGCAAGCATTTTCAAAAGTATTAGAACTTGCTGATAACATTTCATATTCTGAAACTAACCTATCTTTCAACAAAGCTAGAATGGCTCCACTTGCGAGATTTGAACTAGTGAAGTAATTTGAAGTTTCTTGTTTAAAAGAAAAACAGAGCTTGAATGCTCTGTTTTTCTTTTGATGCGGAGGAGGTGAGATTCGAACTCACGGTCCGATTACTCAGACTCCTGTTTTCAAGACAGGTGCAATCGACCACTCTGCCACTCCTCCATATTATTATCGATTGATACCTATTCTAACATACATATTTTGTTTTTTAAAGGTATCACTATATACTAGTATGATTACAATAAATATATGCAAAAAGAAGTACATACTACTACATTGCTTAGTGTCATAAAATATAAATATGCCCCATTTTTTATAATAGTACTATCTGGTATTATTTTTGGTGCCGGATATATAACATCTTCTTTAATTACTGAAGATAAATACCAAGATTTTTTGAGTAATTTTAAGAACATCCGTGAAGATACATCAAAATATACGTTTATTAACCCACTCGTTGGTAACATAAGTGCACCAGCGACAGATGTTGGTATATATACAGATATTAAAGAAGATATAGATTCTTATTTGGAAAAACAAAAGAAAAAAGGTGAATTGTTTAATTATTCTTTTTATTTTAGAGATTTGAATTCTGGTCTTTGGTTTGGTTCTAACGAATTAGAATCTTTTTTTCCTGCTAGTTTATTTAAATTACCTATTGCTCTTGCAGCATACAAACAAACAGAAGATAAGCCTGGTTTCATTAATACAATGGTTGTATATACAGAGGATATAGCAAAAAGAAATGAGGTAGTACAAATAAATGCAGTGAGTACTCTTACTATAGGGAAAGCATATTCAATAGAGTATCTAATAGAAAGAATGTTAATTGACTCTGATAACGGAGCAAAAGATTTAATACTTTCTGTTCTTGATATGAAATATTTTGATGATCTTTTTCAGACTGTATCTTTTGTTGATTATAATACAGATAATAAGTATTCACTTTCTTCTTGTAAATATTCTTTGTTTCTAAGAGTTCTTTATGGGTCATCGTATGTTAATGAAACACATTCAGAACTTATTATGTCTTTACTAACTAAAAGTGAATATAAAGATGGTTTGGTAGGAGGTATACCAGGTTCTGTTAAGGTAGCTCATAAGTTTGGTACGTATCAGTTTGATGAAGAGGAAAAAGGTGTAACAGTTTCTTCAAGACAGTTACATGATTGTGGTGTTGTGTACCATTTAGAAAATCCATATGTTATTTGTTTCATGACAAAAGGAAAAGATCTTGAAACGTTACAAAAAATAATTGGACATATTTCTTCCTTAGTATATCAATATCAATCAGAAGGAGATCATTAAATATATATATGAAATATCTTGGTTTAGATTTTGGTTCTAAAAAAGTTGGATTTGCTCAGTCAGATGATGAAGGAAGACTTGCTTTTCCTCTCATGATTGCACCAAATGATACTTCTTTGTTAAAAGATACACTTGAACTTATTCGTGAAATGAAGTTTTCTGTTGTTGTAATAGGGGAGAGTGTTGATGGTAATGGAACATTAAATCCAATAGCAAAAGAAGCTAGAGCTTTTGGTGCAAAAATTGAAAATGGAATAGATGTTATTGTAAAATTTGAAAAGGAGTGGTATTCGACAGTGGAAGCTCGTAAACAACCTGGTAATGAAGGTAATCATGAAGTTGACGATCAAGCCGCTGCTATTGTTCTTCAAAGATATCTTGATAAGATTAACGGTCCACAAATATCTGAAGAAACATTTGGTGATGAAGAAGATTTGGATGAAGTAGAACAAACTTCTGATTCTTGGTAATATAGTATATATGGATAATAAAGATACACAAGATAATAAAAGCGTTGTTAATGAAACAGAAAAAGAATATATAACTATTGATGATTTTGTAAAAATTGATATCAGAGTAGGGGAGGTGCTTTCTGTTTCTGTTGTTGAAGGTGCTGATAAATTATATATTCTTTCTGTTGATTTAGGTGAAGAAAAACCAAGACAAATCCTTTCAGGTATTAGAGAATTTATAGAGAGTGTAGACCTTGTTGGAAAACAGTTTCCATTTATTACAAATTTAGCACCTCGTATGTTAAGGGGGCATGAATCACAAGGGATGATATTAGCAGGAAGTGACGAACATGGTTTAGCTCTTTTTAATCCTTCTAAAACACTTAAAAACGGAACAAGACTTAGATAGAAAACAAAAAAAGATTAAAAATCTTTATTTTTGATATGGTATGATTACACTATGATACAAAAGTTAGTTTCTTGGACAGAGGCATTCGCTAAACACAAACACAATGAATTATATTTATTTGCTGTAGCTTTTACAGAATCTTCTTTTTTTCTTATACCTCCTGATGTTCTTATTATAGCCATTCTTTCACATGGTATAAAAGTTTCTTGGCTTCGTATAGCGTCTATTTCAACCGTTGGATCAGTTCTGGGAGGTATTTTTGGATACTTAATAGGAAGTTTTTTTTATACACATATAGGAGAACCTGTCGTTGTTATGTATGGTCTTCAGGAAGAAGTGCTGTATGTTGGTGAACAGTTCAAAAAAAATGCTTTCCTTTCTATTTTAGTAGCTGCTTTTACTCCTATTCCTTATAAAGTCTTCACTATTTCTGCTGGTCTTTTTTCACTTAATTTATTTACATTTATTGGTGCGTCAATTGTTGGTCGTGGTGCTCGTTTTTTTCTGGTAGCTTTTTTAGCAGATAGATACGGAGAGAAAACAAAAGAGTTTATAGTAAAAAAATTTGATGCTGTCTTTTTTGTTATAGGTATATTAATTCTTTTTTTACTTTATTTTGTTAATAAGTAGAGTATACTTTCTATATGAATCACCACATATGTATACATGATGAATATAGTACTTTTGATGGAGAGTTTGTACCTATTGGAAAACAACTTATTGAAAAAGATATAACGCAAGCTATTAATGAAGTGCTTGATATGATTGTTCACAAAATTGGAAAAGGGAATGTGGTTGTTTGTGGAAAAGGTGATGCAAAAAGAATGTTAGGTAGAAAACTCGAAGATAGATTAGGGAGAAAAGTGGAGTACGAATAAAACAAAATACGTTTTATTTAAATAGTTTTTTGTAGATGTGCCCTCGCGTGGAATCTGTCACAAATCTGCCTCGCTTTGCTCGAAGCAGATTCGCGATCCCGTATTCGCTTCCACCGTAAGTGACGAAGGTCACTTACTTTCTGTTGACATTGTTAATATAAAAAGTACCCACTGATTACAGTCGGTACTTTTTATATTAATGTGCCCTCGCGTGGAATCGAACCACGAATAACGGCTTAGAAGTCCGCAGTTATATCCATTTAACTACAAGGGCGTAAAGCACAGTATATATACTATCAGAAATTTTAAAAAGAGGCGAGAAGTATAGTAAGTACACCTTGTTGTTTTATCGGAATCGGTCACGTAAACAATTTTTGATTACAAAAAATAGAAGTCTACCCTTGATTCCAAGTCCAAGACATAACTTTACTAAGTTAGAATTGAACTTGCTAGTTCTCCGCATTCGAATCCTCACGTACGACACGCAGGTGTCGTACTTATTTCCCACTAAAATACAAAAACAGAATCATTTGATTCTGTTTTTGTATTTTAGTGGGAAATAGAGGATTCGAACCTCTGACCTTCGCTGTGTAAAAGCGCTGCTCTACCAACTGAGCTAATCTCCCTTATGAATATAATACTATCACATCTTTGTATATTTACACAAGTCATCTAAGATGTTCTTATTAGTAAAAAAGTCATGTTTCTGCTAGTATGGTCTTATGAAATTCCCAATTCTTTTTGAGAACAAGCACGCTGTTATTATTAATAAGCCAGCGGGTATTATTGTGCATCCAGATGAAAGACAAGAAGAATACACTGTTGCAGAATGGGTGAAAGAAACCTACGGTGCTTTAGGGGTTGGTGAAATTGGTAGAGAAGGTGTTGTGCATAGACTAGATAGAAACACCACAGGTGTACTTGTGTTGGCAAAAGATAATATTGCATACACAACATTTAAAAAACAATTTAGAGATCATACAGCCCGCAAAGTATACAGAGCTATTGTAGAAGGACATATTAGACATGACACAGGAATGATTAGTCTTCCTATAGCGCGAGCTAAAAGTGATTTTCGTAAAAGAACAACGGTAGATATGTTTTCACAAGATCAACGAGGAGAAGAAAGAGATGCAATTACACGATATAAAGTTCTTGAGAGGGTAACAGCTTCAAATGGTCAACATTATTCTTATGTTGAATGTTATCCTTTAACTGGCCGAACACATCAAATAAGGGCGCATTTTCGAGGTATTCGTCATCCTATTATAGGAGATGATCTCTATGGGTCTTTTAAGGGCAAAGATATGGCTCCTAGATCTATGCTTCATGCTTATTCTATTACAATAGACATTCCAAATGAGAACGAAGGTAAAACTAATGAAACAATTCTTGCAGAAATTCCTAAAGATTTTAAAGATACCTTAAAAGCTCTTACTTTTAGTTTCAAATCCTAAAAAATCAATAAAATCTGTATTTTGAAGATAGTTTCATAGGGAATAGTTTAAATCTCTTGCGAAATATCATTTTTTATGATATTATCTCTCTACTAAGATATTTCTATGAAAACAACGATTACTTTTACACCAGTTGATATTGAAGCCCGCAAATCATTAGATTTTTCATCTGGTGATGTTGTTCGTGTATGGAACAAGATTAAAGAAGCTGATGGAAAGACACGTCTTCAGGCTTTTGAAGGTATGGTTCTTGCTCGTAAGCATGGTACAGAAATAGGGGCCACATTTACTATTCGTCGTGTTGCTTCAGGTGTTGGGGTTGAACGTGTATTTCCACTTTTTGGTGTAATGATTGATAAAATAGAAATTGTTCGTCGTGCTCGTACACGTCGTAGTAAACTTTACTATGTTCGCGACAAAGCTCTTCGTGATGTACGTCGTAAGCTTAAGAAAGATACTCGTGTTGTTAAGAAAGGAAGTACAACAACAATGGAGGCTGTTGTAGAAGAAATTTCAGAAGAAGTAACAGCATAATAAAAAAACCTCAATCAGAAACGATTGAGGTTTTTTTTATTTTGTTTGATTTACTAGATGAGCTAATAATATCGGGAATTGGTCATCAAATATACATAATACGAAATAGGAGGACTTGATCACAAAGTCTATTTTGATTACAAAAATATAGGACTTTGCGATCCCTACTCAAGTCCATATAAAAGTGATAGAAGAACTAACAATATCGGGACTTGGTCACCTCGTCTCGTTTCAGGATTATCTGAAACAGTAGACTCCTCGACCCCTATTCAAGTCCTCACGCATGACACGCAGGTGTCATGCTTCCTGGGCACCAATGTAAAAAAGCAACATCATTTGATGTTGCTTTTTTACATTGGTGCCCAGGAGAGGACTTGAACCTCCATGCCGTTGCCAGCGCTACCACCTCAAGGTAGTGCGTCTACCAGTTTCGCCACCTGGGCATATATACTTTTTCTCCTTCGTGAGGTACTTAAAATACTACCATAAAAACAAGAAAAATAAAATGGCTTCATTTAAGAAGCCATTTAACTACTTAATACAAATCTTTGAAAGTGACTTTGTATAAAAGCATTGTTTTTTCACCTAAGTGAAGAATTTTAAGAGAACCGTATTCATTTTTAAAATGAATATACGGTATAAGCGCAAATGTTAATAATTTGTATTTTTCTTGCGATTCAAGATAATAACTGATCAATTCATCAGGTTGCATGAACATGGGTTTACCGGAATTACTGAGATTAATTGCCGTATCTTTTTCAGAAAAATTTCTTTTTTGTAATGCTGTTAAAGCAAAACCCGAAGAAATAGAATATTCTACTTGTTGATATGGTTTATCATGAAAAGAATATGAATAGTTTTTTTCTGTTTGTTTTTCGATAAGCGAATAGTCTATGTAAAGACTGTTTTCGGCAAAAACGAGTGCTGGGTTTATGGTAAGAATTACAGAAAAAATAACAAAAAAGAGGGATCTGAATACTTGCATTATGTATCTCCTTTTGTGGTGGTTGTGATATTTAAAAAGAACAGAACTTTATACTAGCACTTTGCTTAGTATAAAGCACTCTTCAAAAAAATAGAAATATGTGTTAGAGTAAAGACCTGATTCTGTGGTCCACACATGGAATTAGCGTTTCCTAATCCTTCTATTTAGAAGTGTATTATTTGTTAGGAATTTAGATGAGATTTTACTTCCTGTGTTTTGTGTAATGAAAGTAAATTCTCACTCAGAATATAACTGAGAATTAAGATGGTGCCTATAGTGTAATGGTTAGCACTAGGGTTTGTGGAACCCTCAGTTCGGGTTCAAATCCCGATAGGCACACACGTGAAAAAAGACAGCTTTGGCTGTCTTTTTTCGTGTGTGCCTATCGAGTAACAAAACCAAAGTTTTGTTGCGTGGATTTGAAGCGAAAAAGTGGCTACGAAATAACTACAAAGAAAAGCTGAACCCCTGACTTTTCTTTGTAATTATTTTGTCACTTTTTCTGGGGGTCGAGGAGCAATGTTTTTATTGAGCACAAAATGTGAAAAGAGAAACATGTGCGAGGTGACCAAATCCCGATTGAATTTTACACCAGAAACCTCCTTATCAAAAAAAAGGGTTTAGTTCTCACATTTTGGTACCCTTTAGAGAATTACAGAGGAGATTGGAACTGTACAATAATTTTATTCTGAGTATAATAAAATCATGAAAGGATATATTATAAATATTGAAGAAGAGACATTAAAAAATACAGATTATAGACGTGTTTTATATACAAGTAAACACAGCCAGCTTGTACTCATGTGTGTTATGCCGGGTGATGAAATTGGTGAAGAGATCCATCACTTAGATCAATTTATTCGTTTTGAAGAAGGTGAAGGAAAAGTTATTTTTGATGGTGTCGAATATGGTGTTTCTGCTGATATGGCTGTTGTTATTCCACAAGGTATGAAACATAATGTTATAAATACGAGCACTGTACCACTTAAACTTTACAGCATTTACTCTCCACCTGAGCATAAAGATGGCATAGTTGAAAAAACAAAAGCAGACGAAGTTGAAGAACATTTTGATGGAGTGACTACAGAGTAAAGTAATTTATATTCTTATTATCTGAGTTCTAACCTCATCTACGACAGTACACACGTGAAAATAGACGGCTTCGGCCGTCTATTTTCGTGTGTGCCTATCAGTAATAATGTCCAAACATTGTTACGTGGGATTTGAACGAAACGTCGGTCTACGAAAATGAGATGTAAAAATTGGGTGCAGTATTTTTAGATTTCATTTTTGTCGACGTTTCCCGGGGTCGAGACTTTGAGACTTTGTTTGAGTCGCAAGACGAAAAAGAAAGTCCAAAGTGGTGACCAAATATCCCGATAGGCATACTAAAGGTGTATACTTGATTTATATGAAAACTTTAAAAACATTTATAATTGTTTCTATTCTTACACTTGGGATGACCACATCAGTTTTTGCGGCTTGGTGGAACCCTTTTACGTGGTTTCAAAAGAAAGTTGTACCAACACAACAAGTAAAACAAAATACAGTACCGATAAATTTAACCAAAGAGGTAGCGTCAAGTACTAATATTTTAACTAAAAATTCCAACGCCCAAGTTAAGCAGGCATTTAATTTAAAAAAATTTGGAATATCTTTTGAGTACCCAAATAGTATCTTAGATATAAATATAAAGCCGAACTAACTTCCACTTCAGGGTGATGAGAGTGGATTATCAGAAAGTGTTTTGATTACGGAGAATACTATCTCTAGCCCGAGCGAAGGAAATATTAAATATGGAAATAATTTTACTTTAGGGGTAAATATTACCATGAGTGGAGATATTGAGTTTGCTAAAAAATCTACCGAAATGAAAAGAATAGTCATTGATAACCCTAATCTAGAGGTATATTTAACGTTAGAAAATCCTGAAATAAATAACAGAGTTATCTACCACATTTATGACACTAAGAGAAACTGGCATATGTACATTACCTCTAGTTACAGTATTGATAATACTAAATTGTCGTCAGATCAAATTTCCTATACAAGAAATGTTTATAAAGAATCCATTAAATCAATATTACCAATTATAAATAGTATTAAAAATACCAATAATGTTGTATATCCTATTGGTACCAAGCTTAAAGCCGGAGGGGTTTAGAATTTAAACTACAACAATAGATGTGAGTATTGTGCGGGTTGTTTTTCATTTGGTATGCCTATCAGTAATAATGTCCAAACATTGTTACGTGGGATTTGAACGAAACGTCGGTCTACGAAATTATTATTCAAAAATTGAGTGCAGTATTTTTGAATAATATTTTTGTCACTTTTTCTGGAGGGCGAGGAGCAATGTTTTTATTGAGCACTAAGTACGAAAAGAAAAACATATGCGAGGTGACCAAATCATAAATGAGTTATTTAAAATGGTATACTGTATCAATATGAAAATAATAAAAACATTCACCATTATTTCTGTTCTCACCATCGGTATTACTCAATCAGCTTTTGCTTTATGGTGGAACCCATTTACGTGGTTTCAGAAGAAGGTGATATCAGTACAGCAAGTGCAACAAAATAACACAAATACTCATGTTCAGAATGTTTCGAGTACATTAAATGAATCTCTCTCTACAGATAATACAAGACCAGATAATGAAGTTAGTTTTAAAATTATCAAATGTAATCCAAAAACATATGATGAAAATTATTTCATTAAAGAAAAACCTTGCGTATCTGATGTTAATTCTATTGATAAAGAAAGAGAATTTAAAGCTTCAAAAATAATCAAAGAAATTGAACCAGAAGGATCGCCTTGGAGGGAGGGGGTGACGCTTTATGTTTCTGATGAGAGATATCAGTTGCTTAACGTCAACTTTGGTCCAAAAATTGGATATATAGTCGTTGATACTGTTAATAATAAAGTTTCAGATCGTTTAGTGTTTAGGGGCTCTGATTTTGTTCATAAGGATAATAAAAGAATTATTTTTACTTCAGGTCTTCGTTCTAATCCCTCAGTTTCATTAATGCAATATATATATGGAACAGAAAAACTTGTTACAATAAAGGATTCAGAAATAGTGGAACCAAAAACATATCTCGATGGACAATCTTTAGAAACTGATAATGGAATAAAAGTTCTGGCATCATCTACTGATTCTATAACACTTGGTATCTATGATAAAAATGAAGCTATTAAAAAACCAGAAATATATTGGGTGTCATATAAGCAAATAGGGACAAAAGTTATTGATTTGAATAAATAATTTGAGTTCTAATCCCGTCTACGACAGTACACAATTTTAACAAAAGACATAAACTAACAGTTTGTGTCTTTTGTTTTAAAAATTGTAGTGCCTATCGGGATTTGAACCGCGGACCGCAAGTTACGATCAGCAACTGAAGGTTTCGAGCCTAGCAAGGCGAGAGGCAAATCCCATTAAATGGTTTGAATAAAATCTCTTTATTAAACGGGGGGATTTTTAATCACAACTTTTACATACCTAATCGAGAATTACAAACGAGGTTGGAACTGGTATAATGTACTAATGTCAAATTATGAAGCTACAACAAAAGAAGGTAAGTGTGTTTTTTGTGGAATAGTTACTGGAACGATTCCGGTTGCAGGTAAGTTTTGGGAGAATGATGAGTTTATGGCATTTTTAGCTATAGATCCAAATACAGAGGGTTTTACATGTGTAATACCAAAAGAACATTATGGGAGTGATGTATTAAAAATGCCTGACGAGGTATTATCGAGATTTGTAATCGCTTCAAAAGAAGTTGTTCAATTACTAGAAAAATATTTTACAGATGTAGGTCGTGTTGGCCTTATGATGGAGGGGACAGGAATTGATCATGCTCATATCAAGTTAGCCCCATTTCATGGTACAGAAAATTTAAAGGATGGAGGTTGGCAACAATATCTAAGTGGTAAAGAATTTTGGTTTGATAAGTATGAAGGATGGATTTGTTCTGGCGGTGGGCCAAAAGCTGATCCAGAGAAATTAAAAATTCTTGCTGAGGGAATTAGAAAAGTTAGTTAGTTGAGTTCTAATCCCGTCTACGACAGTACACCAAATGTAAAATCGCCGTTTAGGCGATTTTTCATTTGGTGTACCTATCAGTAATAATGTCTAAACATTGTTACGTGGGATTTGAACGAAACGTCGGTCTACGAAAATGAGATGTAAAAATTGGGTGCAGTATTTTTAGATTTCATTTTTGTCGACGTTTCCCGGGGTCGAGGTTAAGAGGTTTTGTTTGAATCCAGAGGACGAAAAAGAAAACCCTTAACGGTGACCAAATCCTGACGAACTTTTTTAAATAACAGATGGTATACTATTTAAATATGAAAAAAATAATTTTATCAGTTTCTATACTTCTTTCTTGCTGTTTTAATCTTTATGCTGAAAATGCATCTACTACAGACAAGGAAAAAGTGATGGAAAAAATGGAAATATTTGATAAAGCAATCAATCAAGGGGATGTATCGAAAGTACAGTCACTTATTTCTTCTAGTAACACTAATTTACAAATAGCAGTTAAAGATAGAATTAGATATCCAATCAAGTTCAATTTTTACGTTAGTTCTGCTGATGAAGATGTTCAAGCAATTAGTCCAAACGTATTTAAATATGTAGGAGCTTTCGATGCAAAAACAGACGAGATAGAAATAAAAAATTTCCCTGTTTATTTTACTTTTGAAAAAACAACAAATGGAGAATTTTTTATTGTTGATACTGACTTTGTTGATAAATTAAATTCAGGTCCAGGAGATGTTGTTAACGAAGTATTTTCACAAGCAAATATTCAAGATGTTGATAATTTTTTTAAAAATTCAAAACATTTTTTAGTTATTTTTATACTACTTATATTTTTTTGGCTCTTCATGTTTAATGATTGTCTAAAAAGAGATTTTGAAAATAAATGGCTATGGGTATTATCTTTTATAATAGGAAGTATAGCAACTGCATTTTTGTATTACTTCACAATTAAGAAAAAGGATATTGATCAAAATAGTTCAAGTAAACAAGATTTAAAAAATATTTCAAGTGAAGAAGGCTTAACAGTTAAGGAAAAAACAGTTTTAATATTTTTAAGTTTATTTATTCTTGGTTTACCTGGTGCTATTATGTACTATGTTTGGCGTAAAAAGTATCCAACAAAAGCAGAACAAGCAAAGCATATTTCGAGAGTAACGCTTTTCATTCTGTTTGTTATTTCTATTTTTATTCTAATAAAAATAAGCCCTTAGAGGAATTTAAGAAGATGAAGCTATCCCAATTCTAACCCCGTCCAAGACAGTACACCAAATGAAAAATCGCCTTAATGGCGATTTTTCATTTTGACGTATTTTTAATTCTTTAAATATAAAACAGTGTGTTACATTGTAATAATGATTAAAGTTGCTCTT
Organism: Minisyncoccota bacterium; assembly: GCA_018063165.1. Lineage (GTDB taxonomy): Bacteria > Patescibacteriota > Minisyncoccia > Phycocordibacterales > UBA5272 > UBA11704. The sequence goes on from JAGOQU010000002.1 coordinate 67,160, forward strand.
ATTTTTGGTGGACCAGGAAAAGAACATGATGTGTCTCTTTCTTCTGCAAAAAATATTTTAGAGAATGTTGATAGAAAACTTTTTGATATTTTAGAAGTTCTTGTTACTAAAGATAAAAAATATCAGATAGATAATAAAATTTTTGATGAAGATTCTGGAATAGAAGAAATAAAAAAGAGAGGAGTAGAAGTTATTTTCCCTATTATTCATGGAACATATGGTGAAGATGGTGAATTGCAGGGAAAGTTAGAACAAGTAGGAATTACATTTGTTGGATCTTCTTCAAATGTTTCATCTCTTACGATTGATAAAAATAAAACAAATAGAGTTTTGAAAGAGAATGGTATTACTATACCGAAAAGTAAGATTATTACAAAAGATAATAATCATATTTCAAACTTTACATATCCTATCATTCTAAAACCTGTCGATGAGGGATCTTCTGTTGATTTATTTAAGTTTGAAAATGAAATTGAATTTAATAATAAGATTGATTCTATATTTAAAAATCATGAAGAAATGCTTGTGCAAGAATTTGTTAAAGGTAGAGAGTTTACATGTGGAGTAATTAAAAAAGATAGTGAAAATTTTCCGCTTATTGCAACAGAAGTGGTTTTGACAAAAGGAGAGCTTTTTGATTATGAGGCAAAGTACACAACTGGTGGATGTAAAGAAATTACTCCAGCAGAGGTTGATAGTGTAACAATGAAAAGATTACAAGATGTGGCAGTGACTTGTCATAAAATCCTTGGGTGCAAATCTATTTCACGAACAGATATGATTTTAAAAGATGACAATATTTATGTACTCGAAATAAACACTGTTCCAGGAATGACAAAGACATCTTTCGTTCCACAACAAGCAAAAGCGTGTGGGTGTGATATGAAAGATTTGATTACTTTATTAATAAATTCAGCCGTCTAAAGATTTTGAAGATGTTGTTATCCTAGTTCTAATACTGTCTACGACAGTACACCTGTCAAATCTATTTTGGTCCAAAACCTGAGCCTGTCGGCTCAAGATCTCCTTATCAAAAATGGGATTTTAGTTACAACATTTATATTCTTTTATGGATTATTGATAAAAAGCATAAATGTTGTTATGATTTATTTGTAATGTATATTATTCCACTACTGTTAAGTTTCTTTTTTACCTTAGTCGGTCTTTCTCTGGGAAGTCCAATTAGTAATTATATCGATACACTTGAGCTCTATTATGGTGAGAAATATGGTATTGAAAATACTTTATTTTCATCATTTATTTCCGCTCTACATTCCCTTGTTCACTGGGTAAGTTGGTCTTCATTTGCTGACTATACATGGCCTTTTATTAGTGGGGTATTAATAGGTTTAGTTCTTTTATTTTTTCCAGAAATACACGGAATTAAAGTATATGGTTACCTCGCAATTACCGTTGTAATTGCTGGGTTTATTGTTTATTTTTTTCCTACCTTTTTTAATAACACTAATGGTTGGGTTAACATAATAATAATTCCGTTGAGTACTCTTTGTGTTATTGGAGGTATCGTGATTGTGCAAAGTTTGTCTTTTCTTTTTAAACACATTGTTGTAAACCGAGGATAGGATAACTTATCTTTTACTTATCTGGGTTCTAATCCCGTCTACGACAGTACACCAAATGAAAAATCGCCGTTTAGGCGATTTTTCATTTGAAAAGATAACTTTGTATTTAGTGATAATTAATTGATTTGCTATACTTTCTAATACTGACGGCTTTATAAAACACAATCAGTATTATTTTATGGGAATATATTCAATAAAACCAAAATTTCAAAAATTTCTTACCCCTGTAACTAATTTTTTTATTAGACATAAGATTAGTCCAAATACGATTAACATAACAGGATTATTGTTATCATTGGTTGCAGGGGTGTGTTTATACTACTCCTCTTCAAAACCAGAATTACTTCTTTATGTTCCTGTTCTTGTTTTCGTGAGAACTGCTTTTAACGCACTTGATGGACTTGTTTCACGAGCATTAGGTGTTGCTTCTTCTTTTGGCGAAGTATTAAATGAATTTTTGGATCGTATTTCTGATTCTGCTATTTTTTTTGGATTAGCTTTGGCTACATTTTCAAATCTTGCTTTAGGTAGTCTTACGGTAATCGTGATTTTATTAAATAGTTATTTGAGTATTGTGAGTAAGGCGGCAGGGGGTAGTAGACAATATGGTGGTGTGATGGGTAAGGCAGATAGAATGATATATGTTGGAGTTATGTCACTTCTTGTGTACGTAACACATAACTCTTCTTTATGGAATTATTTTTTTGTATTTATTCTAATAGGAACAAGTATTACTCTTGTACAGAGGTTTATTGTTACAAAAAATGAATTGTATTTAATTGATCATGACAGACGCTAATTTCCTTAACCCACTCCTTAATCCAATATTTTTACCTGTACTCGTACGAGTATTTGTATTTTTTGTTGTTGGATTTATTATTCTTTTTGCTATAGAAAGGTTTAATATTAGTCGTTTTAAAAAAGGTAATTTAGGTCAAAGATTTTTTGGGTGGGCAATACTAGTACCAATATACCTTATGGGTATTTTTTTAGGAGGTATCCCTTCACTCATAATGCTTTTTGTATTTATGTATCTTGCAATAAAAGAACTTGCACGTTTAGCTGGTTTGCCAAAAATATATACATATAGCCTCTATATATTATCGATATGGAGTATTGTTACAGCAAGTTTTTATACTCAATATTTTTATTCACTCCCTTTACTTTATTTTATTGCGGTAACTTTTTGTGCAATACGAGAAAATGATGCAAAAAAAAGTTTACAAAATGCAGCGATAACATTATTTATTTCTATATGGGTTATTTTTGGACTTAGTCATTCTATTTTGTTGGGTCACTTAAATAACAGTATCGATTCTACAAAATCGTTACTCCTTCTTATTATTTTTGCTACAACGTTTAGTGATATTGGTGCTTATGTTTTTGGAAAATTTTTTCATAAGATTAACTTCTTGGATTCATATAAAGTTGCTTCAAACATTAGTCCAAATAAAACCTATATAGGGCTTACTGGACATATTTTGGGAGCTGGACTTGGTATTGCTGGAATTTACTTTGTTGTCGGTTCGTACATGTCTGTTTACCATTGGTGTGTCGTTGCTGTTCTGGTTGGAATTTTTGGATTAGTTGGAGGTTTAACAAATTCACTTTTTAAGAGATGTTTTGATTCAAAGGATAGTGGCGAATTGATACCTGGTCACGGTGGTGTGATGGATCGATTAGATAGTATTCTGAGAGTTGTTGTGGTTCTCTATTATTATTTTCTACTTGTTCTCAATTAATATTGCTGTTGCAAAAGCATAATCATTATCATGACTAATACTAATATCGATCACATAGTGTTTGCTATCTCTGATGTTGGATGTTAATGTCACATACGGCCTACCACTGTCTTTATTTTGTATATGTATGTCTAAGAAAGAGGGTATAGGGAATAGGTCAAGCACTTTTATAACAGCTTCTTTTGCAGCAAAAATACCAGCTACATGATGTGCTTCAAAACGTATAATTTCATCATTATGAAAAACTTTTTTGATTTGACTTGCGTCTAACATCATATTTTGTATTCTTGGAATATATACAATATCACAACCGTTTCTTATTTTTTGCATTATTTTTTACATTAACTCTTGTATCTTAGTGTGAAGATTTTTTGAAATAGATTCGTATGTTTCTTTTTCTGAAAACATAATATTTTTACCTAAATAGAGATGAACAGTACCTTTCTTCGGAAGTTTTTTTCCTTTTGGAAGTAGTGTATATGTTCCTTGTATGTATATAGGCACAACAGGAATACGCATCTCTTTTGCGATGTATCCTATTCCTGATTTGAAGTCTTGGAGTGAACCATCAGTACTTCTTGTTCCTTCTGGGAAGATAATAACAGAATAGTCTTTATCAATGTAGGACCCTATTGTTTTTATACTATTTTCAATCGAACCTTGTCTATCAACAGGGATAGCATTGAAACATAGTCTTATTAAAAAACTAGAAATACTATTTTTAAAAAAATAATCTTTTGCGACGATAATGACAATTTTCTTCCTCTTTGGTAAGAGTGCTCGTAAAAGTGTAGGTCCGTCTAAATGACTTGAATGATTTGCTATAAAAATTACAGGGCAATCGGGTAGTTTCTCTATCTGATGAATGTGTATTTTTTCAAAATAAGAAAGAATAAAGGTGAGGAATGTTAGCCACAAATACCGTACATACTTAGACAGTGGGTTAATTTGCCAATAAGAAGTCTTAATGGGTAAACTTTTTGTTTTAGTGCTAAGTAATGTTCGTAGACGAGAAACAGTTGTTGTATGGTCAATATCTGATTCATTTAACGAGACAAAATAAACCTGCTCTAGTTTACTTATTAGCTCAAGTCTCTTAATGGAGTCAATGTGTAAATCATATGCAAGTAAACTTGAATCTGAGATTAAAGGTATAGGTATTTGCGTGATTGAGTTAATAATCTCCTCGAGAGACGTAATTTTTTTTGTATCAGATTGTATATTGTTACCTTCTTTAATTTTGTTATACCTTTCAATAGTTCCTTTTCTATTAATTTTTCCATTTGATAAACGAACAAAATCATCAAGATCCCATATATGGATTTCAAATATTTTTTGAAAATCATTCAAGAGTGTATTAGCTTCTTGTTTAAGAGTGCTCTCTTCTAATTTTTTTCCTTGAATTGGTAGTACAATAGCTATAAGATATTCCTGTTTATCGTTCAGGGTTACAATGACGTCACGAATGTTCTTGTTGTTTAGTAGTATCTTTTCTATATCTTCTGGATGAATCTTTACCCCAGCTTGTGTTACGAGCATATTTTTCTTTCTGCCTGTTATGTGTAAGTTTCCTTCTCTATCAAGATATCCAAGATCACCTGTTTTAAACCATCCGTCTATAATATTCTCATTTGATTCTCCTTCTTTAGTAAAATATCCTGTTGAAATGTTTGGACCCTTAATAAGTATCTCATTATCACTTTCTGCTATTTTAATATCGAGTCCTGGTAGTGGTCTACCGACACCGCGATCAGTAAAGATAGAGTCATTAAAAGTTATGATCGGGGACGCTTCTGTCATTCCGTACCCTTCGCAAATATGTACACCGTACGTCTCCCAATAGTTTTTTAAGTTTTCTGATAATGGTGCACCACCAGAAATAAAATCCTTAAAGCAGTTTTTATGAATGAGTGATTCTTTGTTAAGTGATTCTTTATACAACAATGCAAAAAATGCTGGAGTAGCAACAACTGAGGTTATTTCTTTATCGATTGAAAATGAAATAAGATGTTTTGGGTCTTTTAAGTATGGATAATATATGGTAGCACCAAGAACAAGAGGGACAAAAAGTCCCGCTGTTTGCTCAAACATATGTGAAAGTGGGAGCACTGAAATAAAACGAGAATTTTTAGCAATTACCTTTGTTTCGATAACACTGTTGATGTTTGAAAAAATATTTTCTTGAGTAAGAATAACTCCTTTTGGTTTACTTGTGCTTCCTGAAGTGTATACAATTTCAAAGCAAGACTCGAATCTATTTATGTTGGGGTGCTGTTCGTTATATCGTACGGAATCCTCAATATCACTTATCGCTAAGCATAGGCAGCCGCTAATCGTTTCCTGTAGAGATTTTCCTATGTATATATGAGGCGTAATCTCTTTGGAGATGTTGTGTATAAAATCTTCTTGAGATTGAACATCTATGGGAACAATAATAACACCTTCAAGTGCACATGCAAAAAATAACGCTACATACTTTGGGTTATTAGGTAGACAAGTTATAATCTTTGATTTAGTTGGAATTTTATTTTGCTTAAAATATGATCTAAAAATGTCGACAGAATGAATAAAAGTAGATATATCCCAGGGAATACATCGATATTTAGTTTCTTCAAAAAAAAGAATATCTGTATTTTTTCTTTTTGAAATTTCTAAAAATAAATCATGGAAGTTTTGAGGTTTCATTATAAATAGTATACATTATTATTAAAGTATCATTAATTGTGAAAAGTTGGTATATAATATTATTATGTATACATCAATTAACTCAAAAGTGTATGAGAAAGGGGTGGCTTTTATTTCTTCCAAAAAAGGAGGAACTCTACTTATCTTGTGGAGTTTTTTTGAAGCTAGTTTTTGGTTTATTGCACCAGATTTTTTATTAGGTATTTTTGGAATAGTGAAACCAAAAGAAAAAAACAGGTTTTTTGTACTAGCTTTCATAGCTTCTTTTTTTGGAGGAGTAACGTATTATGTTTTCAATATTCTTTCTTTTGACACCATGAGTTTTATTCTTAGAGAGACACCTTTTGTAACAGAAAGGATGATGTCATTTATTAGAGGTGTATACGCAACTTATGGACTACCAGGTGTTTTATTTCAATCGTTTTCTTTTATGTCTTTTAAAATATGGACACATTTGGCGATTGAATCAAACTTAAACCCAATTGGTTATTTTTTGCTTGTAATGATTTCAAGATCCTTACGATTATATCCTGTAATTTTTTTTGCTTCACTGATAGGAAAATTTTTTCCAGATTTTATTCGTAAACATTTTGTCACTATTCTGGTTGCATACTCAGTATTTTTTATTTTAATGCTTGTTTCTGTTGAGCTCTAATCAAGTTTATTTTTGTCGGTCATGTAAATATGATGATATACTCCCAATATATGAAAGACATTACTCTTCGTGCTAAATGGATTATTAAAGCTCCTGTTACAAAGGTGTTTACCATAATGACTGACTTTGAAAACTTACCAAGGTATTTCCCAAAAGTTGCTGATTCTGTACACATTAATAAACGAGACGGAAATAATTTAGAGATGGAGGCAACCGTAAAATCATTTGGTAAAAAATTTAAGGTGAAAATGAAAACCCAAATTCTTCCAAATAAGGGTTACATTTCAGATAATGACAGTTATCAGTTTGGTACTTCAGGACATGAAGAATTCTTACTTTCTGAACATAAAGAAGGAACTCAGATTGATTATCTCTACCAAGTTGCTATTCATAAGCGCTGGCTTCGCATCGTAGCAAAACCACTCATTGGTTGGTATTCCATGAAGTTCTGGGAAAAAGCTGTTATAGATGAATTAAGAAAAAGAGTAGAGAGATAGACTAATTTGTTAAATAGGTTTTTAGTTTTTTGATAGGTATGTTATTTGAAATAAGATAAAGTATGTTAGATTTGATATACTTTTAATATGAAAACTATTGCAAAAACTATTTCTGAATATAATAAAGAACAAACAATTAACGTAAAAATGATATGTGATTTTTTAGAAGAAAACATTAATATATTTTTAAAGAAAAGTGAATCTAAGATCTGGCATGGTTCGCCTGTATGGTTCATACAAGGAAATCCAATCGTTGCATATTCTGTTCGTAAGAACGGCTCAGTATCGTTAATGTTTTTTAGTGGTCAGAGTTTTGATGAGAAAGATTTAAAACCAGAAGGGAAATTTAAAGCTGCAGAAATAGTATATACAGACAGTAAAGAAATAAAAAGTACCCACTTAAAAAGATGGCTTAAGAAAGCAGAAGTCATACAATGGGACTACAAGAATATAGTAAAAAATAAAGGGAGATTAAGTTTATTAGAGATATAATATAATAAAAATTAATAATAACGACTCAATTTTTAATAGAACCTGGTTGTAACAGAAAAATCTTCCTAAGACATTGATATATATTGGCCTTTTGATTTATTTTGTTGTTTGATATATGATCTTACAAATTTAGCAACGATAAAGAATTAGTCTTCGTGATTGGTTTTTGTTGGTGTTGTGTGAGGTGTTGTTCTCCCTACGTTTACAGCATTTGTTGCGTAATAAAATTGATTTTTGGATTCAGTAAGAAATTTTATCTTATAAATACATTTTTTGTTATACTTGATTAACATGAAAAAAACATTAGTAGTTATTTTTATTATTGGTATAATTATTTTAATTTTTTCAAAATATATGTATTTAAATAATAAAAAATCTAATAACACACATTCGTCAAAAATAGTGCAATCAGAATATTCTAAAGAATTTATTTCTCAAAAAGGAGACACTATTTTTTTCGAAGATTTTAATTTGATAGATTTAGGAAAGACACAACCAACAGAAGAACAGATAAAAAAACAGAAAAAAAGTATTGAAGAAGGATTAGATGGTGGTTCGTCAATGCTTTCTGATACGTGGCATGTAAAAATTTTATCAAAAAATGGAAACGATTTAGAGAATGTTGATTTGAGTATGCTCCCATACGGTTATGCTTCTTTTACTGTTAATAAAAAAAGATTTACATTAACCTCAGATTCTATTATGTATATTGGTGATATTAAAGATATAAGAAAATAAAAATATATGAATACTTTACTTGCGGGTGTGTGTGGTTTAATAGGGGGTATTTTTTCCGTTGTGTATTATTTCTCAATGGTTTTTACACCAAAACTATCTGATTCTTATATATTTGGAAAAGTATTACCAATCATTGTTCCTCTTCTTGTAAGTATTACTCTTTTTAAAGTTCTTAGTATGTGGTTTCATTCAGCGTTTACATGGGTACAGATTGTGGTTATTTTAGGTGTTTATATTGTAGGTTTAGGTTTAGCTATACTCTATTTTAGAACAACATAGCTATTGTTTTATACAAAATGCATACTTTAATAACAACAATATTAGAATTTGTTACTTTCCTTGCTGTAAGTCTTGGTATTATTTCTCCTAAGTCAGATACAGTAAAAACACCGACTTCAACATCTTCTATTTTAGAGATAACAAAAGTATCTACCACAACAGAAGGTGTTATAAATGATGATAATCAATTTGTTAAAAAGTTTGAAGAAACCACTTATTTACTTGGAACATCTACATTACGGGATTTGTTGTATAGTGGTATTTCTCTTTTGGAGAAATCTAATAATGAAACACTTAGATTACAACTGGTTTCATATTTAAAAGAATACAGTAAGCGTGTTCCGTACGATAAGGAGATGGAAAAAATAAAAAAGATTTTATTTGTGGGCACAAGTACATGTGTGAATATTAAAAATATTGACGAATGTAATAAGTGAATATTCATTTAAAATAGTAGTGTAATCATGTTATTATTTATATAGAGTTTAGACAGGAAAGAGGGGTATGAGAAATGTTCTTTTTAGAGATTGGTTTTTTGTTGAATTTCCTTTAGGAAGGAAAACATATGAGTAATTTTTCAGATGAAGAAGTTTTTTCTCTAGAAGAACTTATCAATTCAATTATCGATGATTTTCCTTTATTGGCCAAAAAAAATTAATAATAAAAATTGATAATCTACACTCAGGTGTTGTAAAAATTTTTGCTAATAGGGATCATGTAAAAACAACTTTTATGTCTGCTTTGAAGAATCTTTATTCTTTTTTTGAAAATAAGATGGTAAGTATTAATATTTTTATTCATGATTTGCGTCGAAAAATTGATAAAGACTTTATTCCAGAATTTTCTCAGTTAAGTGAGTATATAGGTGTTTCTTTTCTTTTTAAAAGTGAAGTTTCTGTTGAAAAAAAAGAGTCTAATTTTTTTTACGCAAACACTTTACAAAAAGAAAATGGTAAAATGAAGCAAAGTAATAAAACAATAAATATGTCTAATAAAAATGGTTTGATGTTATGTTTACCTAAATATAACACATAATTATTTTGTTATTACTTCAAAATTAAAACCAGACTATTATAGTAATAGTTTGGTTTTGTTCTTTAAATAGATTTTAATTTAAGGTTTATTTGTATAAAATTTAAGTTTTATGTGGTAAATATTTAACAATAGAATAAGATTATAAAAAAGTGTATACTCGTTAGTATATGGAACAACCAAATAGTACTAATGAGGTATTAAAAACACCAGAAAATTTAAAACTTACAACATTTAATGAAATAATGAGGAGTGTATTGTTTCGTTTTGGACAGGAAATAGAAAATGTTAATAGTTTTAGGTTTGGGGAAAAAGAAGTTTCTATTAACACAACAGCAAGTGCTGTAAAAGCAATCGGTCAAATTTCCTCACAGATGTCTCGTGATGTATATAATGAAAGTGTTAATCTAAATAAATATGTCAGAACTAGAATATAGAAAAGAGCAAGCAGCGGCAAAGATATTAGAATTTTTTAAAGTGTATGAGTTACTTACTGCTCACTATGCTGAGATATTGGCACTTTACCCAGAAGCTGCGAAAGAACTTACAAAAACTGTTCCTGGACTTTCAGATATAGAAAAAGCAGGTGAGGAGATACTTGCTCGTGTGTCTAAAAAATAATTTTTACTTTATATGCTTCATCCACAATTTGATTTTGATTCTGCTATACGTTGGCACTTGGATCAAGTTCGTAAACTGCGCGCACCAACTGGACTTTTTACTGCGTCTGCAAGTGATGTCACAACGGGTTACAATAAAGCATGGCTTCGTGATATTTATTTCATGACTCTTGGTTTTAAGTACACAGGTGAATGGAATGTTGTGCAAGATGCAGCAAGGGCACTTCTTAAAATTCTAGCTCTTCATAAAGATAAGATAACATGGGCAGTAAACAATAAGCCATTTGAAACATGGCAATATATACATGCGAGATATAATCCAGAAACATTTGAAGAATATTGGGAGGAGTGGGGGAATAAACAGAACGATGCAGTTGGAGAAGTTTTATATCTCATTTGTGATTGTGAATTATCTGGATATTCTGTTCTTGAAACAGAAGAAGATAAACAGCTTGTTCAAATGCTTGTTAATTATTTGAATGCTATTGAATATTGGCATGATGCTGATTCTGGTATTTGGGAAGAAAATCAGGAAATGAGAGCTTCTTCTATCGGGTCTGTTGTAAGAGCTCTTTCAACAGCAAAACAACTTCCTTTTATTTTAATTCCAGATGACGCAATAGAAAAAGGTAATCAAGCTCTTAGGTCACTTCTTCCACGTGAGACGTCTACACGTTTTTGTGATCTTGCCCTCCTTACACTTATTTTTCCATTTGAAGTAACAACAGAAGAGGAGACAAAAACCATACTTTCAAATGTTGAATATTTTCTTACTCGTGATATGGGGGTTATACGATATAGAAATGATAGATATTATAATAAAAATAAAATTGATGGATATAGCGAAGAGGCTGAGTGGTCTATGGGTCTCGCATGGCTTGCTATTATTTATGCAAAAAGAGGTGATCTTGAAAAAGCAAAATATTATTTAGAGAGGTCAGAGAAAACAGTAAATAAAGATGGGCTTATTCCAGAGCTTTGGTATTCTCACACAGAGGAATCAAATGATAATATTCCACTTGGGTGGGCAGAAAGTATGCATGTAGTTGCTCTTGTGTGTGTAAAAGATTTGATTGCTAAAAATACTCAGTAAAAGTACGTATGCTTGGTTTGTTGTTTTGTCACAAAAGACAATGTAACCTGTTATACTAAGTAAGTATGAATATACAAAAAATAAATAGAATTGTTACATATATTTTTGTTGTACTTGCATGGTCACCTCACGCAGTTAAAGAATGTGTAGACGTATGTAACGGGCCTATTTTTATATCTCCTTTACTAGTCGGTTTTTTTACACCATTTGTACAACTCGATATGTCGATGCGTGGTTTTTTAATGCAACTTATATGGTCTATTCCTTTTATTTTTGTTATGTGGGGTATGATGTATATACGAGATAATACGAAATATGGCACTTTTCTAAAAGTGTACCTTGTAGCATGGATTATTTTCGCTGTTATACTTCTTACGCTCTATAATCTTTTATTTTGGGGAGGTCTTCGTTCTTATATTTTTCCATTGTTTTATTTTTAATACGTATTACTATGCCAAACAAGCAACAACTTTTTTTACACAGATTTAGAAATTCGTGGAGAATGGTACTTGGTAGTATTCTTGTTGTTCCTTTAATTGTATGGTCACAAATAACACCACTGTCTGAACGTTTTTCTGATATGACTAGTATTTTTGATTCGTTAGGTCAAATCACTGGAATAACAGGCACCCTTCTTTTCTCGTGGTCACTTATTCTTAGTTACAGAAATAGAATAACAGAAATTATATTTGGTGGTCTTGATAAAGTGTATCGTATACATCATTTGTCGGGTATGTACGGGCTCTTTTTGCTTTTATTACACCCATTATTTTTGAGTGTAACGAAACTGTCATATTCTGCTGAATATGCTATGAATTTTTTTACACCTTTTAAAACATCAACGGCTGTTGATTTTGGTATTTTCTCTCTTTTGTTTTTTATGATCCTTATAGGTATTACTCTTTTTGGTGTTATTTTTTCTTATCAGTCACTCAAAAAATTTCATATGTTTCTTGGTGCTGCTTTTTTGCTTGGTGCTGTTCATGGTTTTTTGATAGAAAGTGATATTAATGAAAATGTTTTTCTTCGTGTATGGGTTCTTGGTTTTGTTATTCTAGGACTGTGTTGTTATGTTGCCTATACATTTCTAAAAAAGATCACTGTTCCTAGAAAGTTATTTACTATTTCTGACGTACAAAAAAAAGAAGGAGGTGTTACTCAAGTTTCACTTGTTCCTATGACGGAAGGTATTGTTCATTTACCTGGACAATTTTGTTTTTTTTCTTTTGTTAATTCTTCTGTTGTAAAAAATAATGAAGCACATCCTTTTACAGTGTCTTCATGGAAAAATGATGGAAGTGTTGTTATTTCTGTTAAAACATTGGGTGATTTTACAGAGAGTTTTGCACAGGAAAAAGTTGGGGTTTTGGTTGAAGTAGAAGGACCCTTTGGTGAATTTAGTTATGGGTATGGTTGCGAAAAACAAGTATGGATAGCAGGTGGTATTGGTGTAACACCTTTCGCTTCTTTTGCTGAACATATAGTAACTCAAAAAGATTTTATATATGATGTTGATTTTTTCTATTCTGTAAAAACAAAAAATGACGATGTATTTAATGATTTATTTAATAAAGTTTCAGAGTTACACCCTTCTTTTAAATATTATTGTGTACCAAGTGATACAGAAGGGTATGTATCTGGTGAAATGATTGTACAAAAAGTGTCTGACATCTTTGTTAGAGATATATTTATGTGTGGCCCACCTCTAATGATGAATTCATTAGAAGCTTCACTTGAAAAGTTAGATGTAAAACAGTCAAACATTCATTCGGAATTGTTTTCGTTATTAAAATAAAATTACTTATTATGAAAAATACTTTTATTATAGCTGTCTGTATATTTTGGGGATTCGTTATTGCTGTTATAAGTGCAGGGTATATTGTAAAACAAAATAGAATAGCTCAAGAAGATATGCAAAAGAAATATGTAGATAGTTTAAAACAGATAACTGAAAGTCTTGTAAAAACAAATCAAGGAAACACTACGACAACATCTCAACAAGCACAAGTTGTTACAAAGGGTGAGGGTGTTAAGAATGTGTCTGTAAGTAAAACTCCTACAAATGTAGGCCAAGCACCGTCTACTGTTACTTCACCAAAGATTGTGTCTAATCAAAATTCTCTTACGATGGATATTGTAGCTAAGCATAATTCACAAAATGATTGTTGGATAGTAATTAATCGTAAGGTGTATTCTGTGACATCATATATTCCTATGCACCCAGGTGGAGCAAAAAGAATAGTACGATTGTGTGGTGCTGATGCTACTAGTGGATATGATGGACAAGGACATTCGAGTTACGCAAATTCGTTACTGGGTTCATATTTAGTTGGTCCTTTGCAATAAATAAATGAATTCTATTTTTCTTTTTACAGGTGTTACGGTGTGTGCGATAGGAACAGTATTTTTTTCTAATTCTCTTATTGCTCGTGAAAATAAAAAACAAGCAAACGCTGTAGTAACTTTTACAGACCAAAAATACAAAGAACATGTGGCAAGTCGTAAAGTTTCTGAGGTTCTGCCTACTAGTGTTTTAAAAAAAGAAACAGGGGGCACGAATACAAGTCTTATATTTCAATCTTCAAATTCTATTGGCGACACACAACAAAACAATAATAAAGCACAAGAACCACTTTCTGTAAAAAATAACATATATCATGATGAAGAGGATGAGGAAGAAGATGATGATTAAAATAGGTATCTGATTAGTAATTTTTTGAAATAGAATTTGCTTTTCATATTAGTAAGTGCTAATATGAAATAGTATGGTTAAAAAAGAAAATATATATAAAGTGTTTTCAAATAAAAAAAGGGTAGAACTTATTATGTGTTTAACTCAAGAGAAATGTGTTACTGATTTACTTTCTTTGTGTACTCTTTCACAGTCAGCTTTATCACAACATCTTAAAATATTAAAAGATGCAGATATGGTTTCTTGTAAGAGAGAATGGAAACAACAAAAATATCATGTTAAAAATAAACAGGTAAAAAAAATAGCAGAATTATTATTAGCTTTAGAAAATAATATATAGTATATGTTTGGATTATTTAGAAAAAAAGAAATGGTTGATGTAAAAGACTTGGTAAAAAATGGTGCGATTATACTTGATGTGCGTAGTAAAGAAGAATTTAATAGTGGTCATATTAAGGGAGCGGTTAATATTCCTTTAGATGCTCTTGCTTCGTCTGTTTCAAAACTTGGTAATAAAGATAAAAATATCATCACCTGTTGCATGTCAGGTGGAAGAAGTTCTATGGCAAAAAGTATTTTACATGGAGCTGGGTATAACAATGTTCATAATGGTGGTGGATGGCATTCTTTACAAAATAAACTTAATTAATTTTTTAAAAACTATGACTAATAAAAAAGTGATCGTATATTCAACACAAGCGTGTCATTATTGTGTTTTGGCAAAAAATCATCTTACAAAAATGGGTGTTGCTTATGAGGATAAAAATGTTGGTGTAGATAGAGTGGCTGCACAAGAAATGATTATGAAAAGTGGTCAAATGGGTGTTCCTGTTGTTGATATTGACGGGGAGATAATCGTAGGCTTTAGACCTGATGTTTTTGAAAAGCTTATTAATTCTAAATAAAAATAGAATGAAAAATAAAAATAATAGCTTTGTATTATTTGGAGCAATTGGTTTGATTATATTTGCATTATTTATAGCAACTTTTACAAAGAGTAATTCTTGGCTTTTGGGTTCAGATTTTATGAATACATATAATGCTACTCCTAATTCTGTACTTGTGGATGTTAGAACTCCTGGTGAGTTTTTGACAGGACATATTGATAAAGCTGTTAATATTGATTTTGAGAATCAGTCATTTCTTTCAGAGATTAAAAAACTTGACGTAAATAAAACATATTTCATTTATTGTCGCTCTGGCAATAGATCAGGACAGGTTATTTCTTTGATGAAAGCAAATGGAATAAAAAATATTTATGAACTACAAGGAGGAATTGTTTCTAATAAAAACACTATAACACTTGTAACAGCAAATATCAGTGAGCCAGAATATGTTATTGATGAAAGTGATATGATTAATGGTCAGGCTCTTATTTCAGGAATAAAAAAATCAGAATTAACTGAAAAGGAAAAACTTGGGCTTATTCAAATGCGTGAAGAAGAAAAATTAGCTCGAGATGTATATACAACACTTGGAAATGTATGGGGTACAAGAATCTTTTCTAATATTGCTTCTTCGGAACAAACACATACCGATGCTATAAAAGTGCTTCTTACAAGGTATACTATTAAAGACCCTGTAATAAATGATACTGTTGGAGTGTTCACTTCAAAAACTATGCAAGAACTTTATGATAATCTTGTTTCCCAAGGAAAAGTTTCATTATCAGAAGCTTTTAAAGTTGGTGCCACTATTGAAGATTTAGATATTCATGATTTGGATATTCTTAAAAATGAAACAACGAAGGAAGATATTTTACTTACATACAACAATTTACAGAAAGGGTCTCGTAATCATTTAAGAGCTTTCGTAAGAGTAAGTGGTGTTAACTATACCCCTAAATATATTAGTCAGTCAGATTATGCTTCAATCATTAGCTCTTCTCAAGAAAGAGGGAGACAGTAATTATTACAATCTAAAATAGTACTATGAAAATAATTAAAAATATCGGAGTCTTTGATAGAGTTATTAGATTATTTCTTTCAGAAATTTTTTTCTTACTTGCATTTTTCTGGACATATGGAACATTACAGATCGTGTTATACGTTCTTTCGTTTGTAATGCTCGCTACGTCATTATTTAGATTCTGTGGTTTGTATACTCTTTTCAAAATAAATACTTGTCCTTCAAATGAAAAGCTCATGTCAAAATTCACAATTGGTTTTTCCGTATTACTTTTTGTTGTAATAGCTGTGGTGGGAAGTTACTACAGCACCTTCTTCACTAAAAAATTCTTTTTAGAAGATTACAATAGAATGAATCAATACTACAAGCAAACACTTTTCTTTACTGGTCAGAACAATCGGACAGAAGCAGTGAGTAATTACACTAATCTTGTGAAAGAGTACAGCGTTTTCTATAATAAATATTATACATATCACCCATTTGTTATTTCAAAAGATGAGTATTTTAATGAAGATTTAATTTTAATTAAAGATAAAATTATTTCACTTGAAACTGATGTGAATAGTGGAAACCTACTTTCTACCCATTTGGAATTTGAAATAATTAGACCAATTTTCCAAGATATTTTAAAAAGGAATAATTTTTCAATGCTTGCTGTTTACTTGGTAGATTTTCATGATGCTATGGAAAAGGTTATTGCAGGTGCAGATGCTAAGAATGCTTCAGAAGTTATTTCTGTATATCAAGAGGTAAGTGATAAACTAAAAGCAGTAGAAGATGTTGCAAATGATATAGAGATACAAACTATTCGTCAGAAATTAGAACAAATCACAGCTTCTGCAAGAAGTGGAAATGTGGAAGTTTTACCTACACAAGGAGCAGAATTAAAAAGTAGCTTTGTTAAAGTGTATTTAAAGAGAGGATAATAATAGAAAATAAATAATAAAAATATGTCAGTATTTAAAATAAAAACATCACATTGGTATATAGGAAGAATTGTGTATCTTCTTGCTGGAATTATTACGCTCACATCAGGATTACTCGTTTTAACTACAGGGGTGGTAGCTTGGGCGTTTCTCGCATTATTCGTCGCACTTATGCAAATAATTTTTGCTCTAACTGGATATTGTTTGAGTGCAATTATTATGGATAAGTTTGGTATTCCAAGAGAATAAAAAGTGTTCTATCTAATTAATACATTTTTTATATAATGAAGAAAAACATAAAAAATATAATACATAATAGTGTTTATTTTAGACGTGTTTTTTTAATTAAAATAGTATTGTTTATTGTTTTATGTGTAGGTATTTGGAATGTTTGGAAACCTTTACCTGAAAATATTAATAAAAAATGGGGGCAAAGAAATGTGAATGAATCTCAGGTTGCATTTTTGCAAGACACTACTTACTTTACTTCCGAGGGAGAAAGGAAAGTTGATCAACATATTTTTAATGAAGTTATAGGTATGGTGCGTAATGCGCATTCCTATATTCTTGTAGATATGTTTTTATGGAATGATTATCTTGGTGGATCAACTACAACACAAAGAAAAATCGCACAAGAATTAGCAACAGAACTTATTCTTAAAAAGAAAGAAAATCCAAATATAGTAATTGAAGTAATTAGTGACCCTATTAATATTTCCTATTACGGAGGAGTGTCTGATATTTTTGAAAACATGAAAAAGTCTGGTATTGATGTAACATTTACGAACCTTTCAAAATTAAGAGACAGTAATCCACTTTTTTCTTCTTTTTGGAGAGTTTTTGTTAATTCTCTTGATATGTTACACGTATATCTTTTTAATTCTTATTATACATTTAGAATTTTCCCTAATATTATTAATGCTGGTGGTGAGCCTGTAACACTACGATCATTTCTCTCATTGTTAAATTTTAAAGCTAACCATAGAAAATTAATAGTTACAGATGAGTTTAGAGAGGGTGGTATACATTATGTAAGCTTAGTGGCATCAGCAAATCCTCACGATGGATCAAGTTCTCATAGTAATGTAGCAATTAAGATTGACGGTGATATAGCGAAAGATATTATTCTAAGTGAAAATCAGATTTTAAATCTCTCAGGAAAAAGTACTAAAGCTCAGACATTAGATAACGTTGCGCCTAGTGGTGATATAAAAGTTGCTTTAGTTACAGATGGTGCTATTAAAGATGAAGTTATTTCTCTTATAAGAAATACACAAAAAGGTGATTCTATTAATCTGTTAATGTTTTATATTTCAGATAGGGATATTATTAGAGAATTGGTTGATGCTGCAAAAAGAGATGTTTCTGTGCATATTATTCTTGACCCAAATAAAGATGCGTTTGGAAGAGAGAAAAATGGAATTCCTAATAGAGAAACCGCTGATTCTTTAGTTAAAAAAAGTTCCAATAAAATAGTTATTAGATGGTGTGATACACATGGAGAACAGTGTCATGGAAAAATGCTATTAGTAAAACAAAAAGATACACATTCAGTGTTACTTGGTTCAGCTAATTATACAAGAAGAAATATCGGTGGATATAATCTTGAGACAGATATTTTAGTAACATCAAAAAATGTATTTACAGCATGGAATGATTCATCAGAATATTTTTCAAAACTTTGGAATAATGAAAATATGCTTTTTACAACTGAATATACTGTATACAAAGACGAATCAGTTTTTAAGAAAATAATTTCTTGGATAATGGAAAATAGTGGAGTAGGAACATTTTAAATAAAAAATATAGTTGTTGTGATTATTTTTTGGAAAATAAAAGTAAAGAGTGTTACACTGTTTGACATATGAACAATGATAAAAATTTTGATGCATACATACGTGCTGCGAACTATCTTTCAGCGGCACAGATTTTTTTACAAGATAATTTTTTACTAGAGAGGCCGCTTTCCTTTGATGATATTAAACCAAGACTTCTTGGACATTGGGGTACCGCACCTGGTATTAATTTGTTGTATGCGCATCTAAATGCTCTTGTTCAAAAGCATGATATTAATATGCTTTTCGTTCTTGGTCCTGGACATGGTTTTGCTGGACTTCAGGCGAATCTTTTTATGGAAGGAACTCTTTCTAAATACTATCCTGATTTACCTCAAAATTTTGATGGAATGAAAAAAATGACAAAGATGTTTAGTTGGCCTTATGGTTTTCCGAGTCATACAAATCCAGGTACACCAGGAGCTATTTTAGAAGGAGGGGAATTAGGATATTCTCTTTCTGTTGCATATGGTGCGGTATTAGATAATCCTGACCTTATTGCAGTTGCTATGGTTGGTGATGGTGAATCAGAAACTGGCCCAATGGCAACAGCTTGGCATTTAAATAAATTTATTGATCCACAAACTAACGGTACAGTACTTCCTGTACTACACCGTAATGGATATAAAATTTCAGGGCCTACTATTTTTGGACGTATGTCTCATGAAGAATTAGAGTCTTTATTTACAGGATATGGTTATCATCCATATTTTGTTGATGGTGGTGAAGGTGTTCATGCAAGGTTATCAGAAACGCTTGAGGCTTGTTATAACGAGATACAGGAAATTAAAAAAACATCTCCTGTTTCTCCTCGTATGCCTATGATTATTCTTACAACAGAAAAAGGAGAAGGAGGTATTAAGACATTACATGGAAAGAAAATTGAAGGTAACTTTGCCTCTCATCAAGTGGTAGCAACAAATGCAAAAACTGACCCAGAAGAACTTGCGTTAGTTGAAGAATGGCTTCGTTCATACAGATTTAATGAATTATTTAGTCCTGAACATGGTTTTATTGATGACATAAAAGCTCTTGTTCCAAAAGAAGAAAGGAGGATTGGTGATAATAAGCATTGTTTTGGTGGTGATGCTGTATATAAAGATCTTTCTTTACCAGATGTTGATGCTGACGCAAGTGATGTTACTGAAAGAGGTGTAACACTTTCAAGTAATATGAAAGCTGCTGGAAATTATTTAAAAAGAGTTATTGAACATAATGAAGAAACTAAAAATTTTAGAATCTTTTCACCAGATGAAACATACTCAAATAAGTTAGATGCTATTTTTGGAGCAACTAAACGAGCTTTTGTGTGGCCTCATATGGACCACGATGAAGATCTTGCTAAAAATGGAAGAGTTATAGAAATGCTTTCAGAGCATTCGCTTCAAGGGTTAATGCAAGGATATGTGCTTACTGGTCGCCATGGAGTATTTCCTTCATATGAAGCGTTTGTGCAGATTATAGGAAGTATGACTGATCAATATATTAAGTTTATTCGTGTTGCACGAGAAATACCATGGAGAGGAAAAGTTTCTTCTCTTAATTATATTTTAACAAGTCCTGGATGGGCACAAGAACATAATGGTTTTTCTCATCAAAATCCTGGTTTTATTGATACACTTCTTCAAAAACATGGTCCATTTGTACACGTGTATTTCCCAGCAGATAAAAATATGACTCTTGTTGTTCTTAAAAAATCACTCGAATCAAAACAAGAAGTAAACGCTATAGTTTCAGGAAAAGCTGATTTCCCTGAATGGCTAACACTACGTGAAGCAAAAGAGGCTGTGGATAGAGGGGTGATGGTATGGGATTTTGCTTCAGACTCAAACCCAGATATTGTTCTTTCTTCTGTGGGAGATTATTTAACTAAAGAATGTTTAGCTGCAATTACGATACTTAAAGAAGATATACCTGAAGTGAGGATTCGTTTTGTTAATATAGTTGAGCTTACGGCTACTGGTATTGGTTCAGGAAACAAGAGTATACCATTCTCTTCTTTTGAAGATTATTTTACTCACGATAAACCGGTTATTCTTAATTTTCATGGATACCCAGAAACAATTAAACAAAAATTATTTGATCAAAAAAGTGCACACAATAGATTCTTTGTTCACGGATACACAGAACACGGTTCAACAACAACACCGTTTGATATGCAGGTGAGAAATAAAACAAGTAGACTTCATTTATCTATGGAAGCTGTTGTATTGCTTGAGAAAAATGAAGTTATATCTCCTAACAAAGCTACTGAATTAATACACAAATACAAAACATTACTTGAAGAACATCTTGTGTATATTAAAGAACACGGAGAAGATCCTTCGTATATTGCAAACTGGCAATGGAAAAAAATATCTTAGTTGTTAATATAGGTAGTTCTTCAAAAAAATATTCTTTCTACAGTAAAGGAGAGCTAGTTCTTGGTGCTCATTTTGAAAAAGATAAAGAAATATTTGAGGTGACGTATGGAAAAGAAGACCCAACCCCTATATCTAAGAATGTCTTTAATGATAGTATTTCAGCATTTTATAATGCGCTTTATGCTAGAAAAATAATACAAGAGGGCGGTGTCACTGTATCTGCAATAGGAATGAGAATGGTTGCACCAGGTTTATATTTTACTGAGAATAGAATTGTCGATTCATTTTTTATGAATATGCTTAAAGAGGTTTCAAAAGAAGATTCTTTACATATTGAGCCTATACAAAAGGAGTTATCAAGAATAAAAGAAATTTTTGGAGAAGTTAAGGTGTTTGCAATATCGGATAGTGCTTTTCATCGCACCATGCCGAGTGTTTCAAAAAATTATGCTTTACCAAAGAAAATTATTGAAGAGTTTGGTTTGTATCGTTTTGGGTATCATGGTATTTCGCTTGCAAGCATAGTGTCTTCGTTAGTAAAAAGAAGTGTTCCACTAGAAAGAAAAATAGTTATTTGTCATCTTGGTAGTGGTGCTAGTGTGACCGCAGTTCTTGATGGTAAAAGTATAGAGACATCTATGGGGTATTCTCCTCTTGAAGGTCTTGTAATGAGTTCACGTACTGGTTCTATTGATGTTGGTGCTATTCTTCGTCTTTTTGAAAAAGGTAATACAGAAGAGCTTAGAGAAACTTTTTATAACAAAAGTGGTCTTTTGGCTCTTAGTGGTCTTTCTAACGATATGAGAGTTCTTATTGATAAAGAAAAAGAAGGTCATGTTGGTGCCAAAAATGCAATAGACGCTTTTGCTTATGGTGTAAGAAAACATATAGCTATGGCAGTATCTGCACTTAACGGTATAGATCTTCTTGTTTTTTCTGGAACAATAGGAGAAAGATCTTTTATTCTTCGTGAGCGTATTTGTAGAGATTTAGGATGGCTAAATGTTAATGTAGACAATGAAAAGAATATACTTGCAAAAAGTGGTGAGTATATAAGTGTATATGGTTCACTTGGTGTATGTGTGATGCATAGTGATGAGGATATAGAAATTATGAATAATGTTGAGGATCTTTTATAAACAATCTAAATATAATATATGAACTTTACTAAAAAATATTTCCCCCTGTTTCTTCTTCTTGTTTATGTTTTATTGTTTATAGTTCTTGGTATTAATCCGTACGATAGAGATGTTTGGTATGTAGAAAATGGTCCTATAGTAGCTATTGTTATATTTCTCGTTGTTTCTTGGTACCGAGGTCTTAGATTTTCCAATCTTTCATACCTTCTTATGAGTGTTCTTTTGTATATGCATACAATTGGTGGTCATTTTACGTTTGAAAGAGTTCCTTTTGAATGGTTTAATACTTTTTTTGGTTTTGAAAGAAATATGTATGACAGAATAGCGCATTTTAGTGTTGGGTTTTATGCGTACCCTTTCGCAGAGTATCTTCTTACAAGAAAACTTGTCGCAAAAAAGTGGATAGCATATGCAATGCCACTCTTTTTTATTATGGCATTAGCTGCTTTATATGAAATGTTTGAATGGTGGTATGCTGCTTCTTTTGGAGGTGAAGCTGGTGCTGCTTTTCTTGGTTCACAAGGGGATATTTGGGATGCACAGAAAGATATTCTTATGGATACATTAGGTGCCATTTTTTCACTTATATTATTTTTATGTGTTCAAATAGTTGGTACAAGTAAAAAATAGAACAAGAATCTGTTAATTCGTGTGATATACTTTTCTTATGAAAGTTAACCCTGATGTAAAACCTGTTTCTAAAATACGATATTATGCCTCCTTGTTAGAAGCCGTTATTGTTTTTATTGGAAGTGTTTTTGCTACACATTATGCAAGTAAGTTTGCTGAAGTACATGCAAGTGGACATGTAAATGATATTATTTTAAGTAACACTCAGGTGTATAATTTTGAGTTAGTCTTTGTTGAAGGTGCTATAGTTCTTTCACTTTTTGTTATTGCTCTTTGTTTTAAATTTAGAAAGACAGCACCTTTTCTTATTAAAGCTGTTTCATTGTTTATTATTATTAGGGCAATATTTGTTTCGCTTACTCATATTGGACCATTTCCAACAAAGTTAGTTCTTGAATCAAGAGCTCTTGATTTTATTACTTCTGGAAATGATTTGTTTTTTTCTGGGCACACAGGACTTCCTTTTCTTATTGCTCTTATTTTTTGGAACCATCTTTATATTAGAACCATTTTCCTTGCTGGATCTGTTGTTCTTGGTGCTAGTGCTTTACTTGCTCACCTACATTATTCCATTGATGTCTTCGCAGCGTTTTTTATTACCTACAGTATTTATCATATTTCTATCAAGCTTTTCAAGAAAGATTTTGATTTTTTTACACTAGAAGATACTAAACATAAGTAATTATTAATATGTATATGTACTATGCTTGTAGTTTTTTGATTGTGTTATACTTTATATAATGAAAAAACAAGACGCTTCGATGCCTAGTGTTCACATGGACTATCATCCTAAATTAGTTAAAGAGGGTGTTTTTATTCTTGAAGAAGAAGTGTGGAGTACTCAAAAGCGTATAGCACGTATTTATGGTAGAAGTATTCCTACAATAAACGATCATCTTAAGAAAATATATCAAGAAAAAGAACTCATGAAAGCTTTGAGTGAACGTATACTTATGGTTACTCAACAAGAGGGGAAGAAAAAGGTTGCGAGAAAAACATATGTGTATAATAGTGATATGGTTATTGCTATAGGTTTTCGTGTGAAAGGAGAGTGGGGTAAAGAGTTTCGTGTATGGGCACGTGAAGTGGTAAGAGCGAGTTATGATCCAAGAGATCAGGTAAGACATCTTATAGGTAGTCACCCCTTAGGATAATTTTTTTCTTGTTAAGTGTTCTTTGGAATAATTTAGTGTAATGCCTAATTTTTTACCTGGATTAAATATGTGAAGCGGATCCCATGCTTCTTTTATTTTTTTAAATATATCAACAGTAGCTTCGTTATACACAAAAGGTAGATAAGGTGTTCTAGAAACACCTTCACCATCTTTTGCGCTTATTCCTCCTTTATATTTTTTTATAATAGTAAAAATAGTCTGAGTATAGTTTTCTATTTCTTGTTCATATGTTAGAGAAAGAGGGTTGAAAAGAGTTGTAACAGAAATATGACCACTTCCTGCGTTTCCGGTTATTACGTATAATTTTCCAGTTGAATAAAGGTATGTTTCTAATTCCTCTAAAACAAGAGCGTATTTAGTATTGGAGACTATAAGTGCGTCACAGGAGTATATTGGGGTAAGCGAACCTTGTGTGTATGTTTGTAACAGATTTTCTAAAAAAGAAGTTTCTGTTATTTTTTCAATAAAAGAACTGTCCTCGTACACAATACTATTGTTATTTTGTAGATGTGTTTCGTGTGTATATTTTTTTATGCAATTTTTTACATGTTCTTCGCTGTTTCCGTAAAAAGAAATACATAGAGCGTACGATGCATCGGGGAAAGATAAAAGAGTTTCTGGTCTATATCTGTCTGTAAGTTCCATGAAAGTAGAGTCATAGAGAAAAATATGATCAGCATTATGTTGCACAGCTTTTTCTATGTAATTATGCATACTTTCTTTTTCTTGTATAGGTATACATATCGTTTCTGTATATTGTTTTAGAGGCGTTAATCGTAATGTTACTGTTGTAATTATTCCTAGAGTACCCTCTGATCCAACAATGTGATTAATAAGTTGCCGTGGGCCTATAGAAGTATTCCATAAGGCATACCCCGTAGCATCATCATTTATATCTGGCTTAGATGCACGAAGCATGGGGCCATTTTCTGTAAGTATAGGAAAAATAGATTGATAAATACCAAGTAATCTACCACTAGGGCTTACACCATCTCGTATGTGATGTTCCTCACCTGTGTCCACAACAATAGTAATGTTCTCTACCCATTCTCGTATTGTGCTTTGTCTAAAAGATGTAGGTGTAACACTTTTAGTTGCTAGTAATGAGGCTATAGTAGAGTGATTGTTTTGTGCAGTAAGTATTGGAATATCTACATGTAGAGCGTGTAGTTGTTCTCTTAGTTTTTTTATAGTAACACCTGCGTCAACAGTTATTGTTTGGTCAAGTACATTAATTTGACGTATGTGATTAAAATACCTTGTCATATCAATAATGATCCCTTCACCAATAGAACCTCCTGTATTTGAGGTGCCGTTACCTCTTACTGTTACAGGCATAGTATATTCACGTGCAAAAGAAAGAATATGTTTTATGTCTGTAACATTTTTTGGATAGAGTATGGCTTGCGGTCTTATTGTGTAAGGTGATTTTGTGGTACTGTATTTTTGTATAGATTCTAAGGAACATTCAATTTCACCAGTAATAGATTTTGCTAGTTCTGAAAAAAGAGGGGGAACATGAGAAAAAATGTTAGATACCTTTATCATAGATACTCTCACCATTTTTATAGACTAAAAAAACAACAATTGTTAAAGCAAGTAATATACATAACACCAGAAAAAGGTGTCTAAATATAACATGGAATGTTTGTTTTTCGGACAGAACTATTTTCTCCTTAGAGGTGTCTTCTTGCAGTGTTTGTTCCATGGTATACAGTATACATCGTTTGTATAAACTTCTTTATATTTTTTTGTCCACATATACTCTTTTATGATTACGCGATATACTAATATAGATACATTTATTAATTATACATATACTATCTATGAAGTTTTTATCAACATTTTTTTCTAAGCTTTATCAATACGCTACTGTTTGTATTGTTGTAGGTTCACCTTTATTTTTTATACCTAATACTAGCTTTTCTCCGGATGTTACTTATTATGTAACTATGGGTATTTTGGTGGCAATCGCACTTCTATCATATGTTGTGTCAGCGCTCATAACACGTTCTTGGCACAGTCTTTCAAGACTTGAGTTTATTTCATATTTCGCATTCTCACTTGCTGTTATTTTGTCTGTGCTTTTTGCAAAAAATCAGCGCTTTAGTTTGTTTGGTGAAGTGTTGGAACCTGCATCAGGGGCTGCACTGTTATCGCTCCCGGTAATTATGTATCTTGTGAGAACTCTTCCAGAAAAACTTCGTCATACTCTAAAACTCATTCTAGGTTCACTTCTAGGTATATCAGCTTTTACGTTTGTAACAGCTCTTATGTATAATGGTGCTATAACTTCCTTCACAAAGCAAATATTTTCTGGTTTCATTAGTCCTGTTTCTTTTGCTATATATATTGGTTTGTTTGCTGTTGCTTGTCTTTTCTTTGTATTTAAAGGAACGCTTCCTAAAAAACATAAAATTGCTATAGGTATAACAGGTGTTCTTTTCTTTATGTGGGCATTTGCTATCTCAGCACAAGATGGGGTTAGACCTAACTTCACAAGTACAATGCTTGTTGGTAAAGGTGTTATGTTAAACGAGGGTGTGTTTGGTATCGGTTCAGGTAATTTTACTAGAGCTTGGCAACTATATAGACCACAAAGTGTTATTAATTCAGAGTATTTTGGATATGATTTCAATCAAGGTTCAAGTACAATGAGTACAATTTTTGTAACATTAGGTATTTTTGGTCTTCTGTCATTCCTATTTCTTGTTATTTCTGCTTTATACAATACAGTGATGACGTATCGTCAGAATAAAGAAGGTCAAGAACATTTTATTTTAGGTTTCTTATCTGTTTCTCTTATGTATCTTCTTGTTGCTTCTTTCTTTTTACCATTTTCATATGCAATGCTTGTCGTGTGGATGGTTGTTTCTGGACTTGGTTTAGCAAAAACAAAATTAACCGAGTATCATCCAAGCAAAAAAATAGCATTCCTTATGATTCCACTTACTGTTATATTGGTAAGTCATATGTTTATAACAATTGATAAAGTTAGAGCATTTTCTGTATACAGTATGGTTCAAACTGCAAAAACACCAGAAGATTCTTTGAAATATTTAGTTAAAGCTGCTCAAATTTATCCATATGATGGCTTTTATAGACTCCAAGTTGAACAATTAATTCAAGCGAATAGAAATCTGGTATCTGTTGCAACAGATGATCAAGAAGCATTAAAGAATGAATATCTTGAAACATCTAAAAAAGCCGTAGATGCTGCTTTGTTTGCTGTAAAACTTAATCCAAATAGTTATCAAAATTATGTTTCTCTAGGTAGGGCGTATGAACTTGCTATACCTTTTGATAAAGAAAATGGATTTGATAGAGCAAAAAAAGCATACGAAGAAGCTGTTAAGTTATATAAAGATAATCCATATTTGTACTTAATGCTTGCACGTTTAGAGTCTTCTGCAGGTACAAAAGAAGGAGTTAGACAAAATTTAACTGACGCTCTTAAAAAGAAGCAGAATTTTACAGATGCTCTTTATCTTATGAGTCAGCTTGAAGCGTCAGATAGTAAAATAGATGAAGCTATTAACTATGCTGTAGAAGCTATAAAAAGTTCACCAAATGAACCATTAGTATATATACAAGCAGGATTATTATTCTACGGTAAAAAAGATTATGAGAATGCTGTATATGCACTCAAAGTAGCTCTTGAAAAAGATCAAAATAATGCTAATGTTGCTTACTTCTTAGCTCTAGCTCTTCGTGACGGGGGTCGTCCTGATATAGCTAAACAAATAGCTGAAGAACTACTTAAACGTAATCCTGACAATGCAGATCTTGTTGCTTTTATTAAAACGCTTGAAGTAAAAGCTGAACCTGTTTTACCAGAAACAACAAAGAAGACTAAAAAATAATGACTATTGCTGAGATAGAAAGCACTTTATACACACTCTTTGCACGACATAATGATCTTAATGAAGAAACGCTTAAGACGTTGCTTCTGGCAGGAGGTTGGGAAAATGTGCATATACAAGAAGCTTTATCTATTTTTAAAACAATAAAGCCGAAATTGCTACAGACTCTTCAGGTTAAAGAAACCCAAGTTGTTGCTCCTGTAGAAAATATTTCAAAAAATACTATAAATCCTGCTGTTGCTGAAAGTAGTAATTTTGTTGTACATGAAAAAGAAAGTGTAAAAGTGGTTACTGATACCCCGCAATCTATTCCTGAAAAAGAAAAAATAGAAGAAAAAGGTATCTCAGAAAATGTACAAGTAAGCACCACTAAAGATTATACTCAAACAGAAAATATTGTTTATTTTGATAGTAGTGGAGAAGAGGAGAGAGATGTTTCAAGTGTTCCTAATATAGACAGTAACCCTGTCTTTATTAAAGAGAAACTAGAAATAAAAAAAGATACAGAAAATGTTCCACGTCAAGAAATAGTACAACAGGAAACTCCTGTAATTGTTGTAACTGATAAAAATGATGACAATCAGGCAAGTGTAAATAATCTTAATGAAGAAAAACAAAAAAACACTGAGCCTCAGTCACTTATTGAACATAAAGAAGATACGAGAGTAATTTCAAAAGAAGTTGAACCACCAATGAATTTACCTCTCAAGCCTTTTGAAAGTTCTCCGCATGTGTGGCCTTTTTCTAAATATAAAGATGTGTTTCACGGAGAAACAATGCCAGAAATAAAAGAACAAGAGAAAAAAATAACTGGAAATACGTCATCTGAGTCCGTTCAAGAAAAAAATACTATACGTATTTCAGGTTTCGACCGTGAAGACGAAAGTCTTATTGTGTTAACTGGGGTTGCTCTTCTTGTTATTATTTTGTTACTGGTATACATGTATTCTAATGGAAGGTTATAATTTTGCATTTTTCTGTGTGATATACTAGGTATATTATTAAAAAGATTTTAAGTATATTATATGGAAATAGATTATAAAAAATATGTATGGGTTACGGGTTCTCTAGCTCTTGTTGCACTTTCATTTGCATCAGTGGCGTTTGGTATAAATAATCTTTCTCTCACTAAACATCCGAATGGTCAAATTGCCTCTATTACAGTTTCTGGAGAAGGAGAGGTGACAGCATTACCAGATATAGCAACTGTTATACTTACTGTTCGTGAGTCAGCAAAGACAGTTCCAGAAGCTCAAAAATTAGTTGAAGCAAAAATTTCTTCTGCGATTAAAGAATTATCAGCTCTCTCTGTTGAAAAGAAAGACACAAAAACACTTTCTTATACAATTAATCCAAAATACGAACAACAAGGATCTGGTGTTTGTACAGCATATGGGTGTCCAGCTGTAAAAACAATAGTTACTGGATATGAAGTTGCACAATCTATGCAGGTTAAAGTTCGTAAAATTGATCAAGCAGGCGCTGTGATAGGTGTTATTGGTAAGGCAAATATTACTGAAGTCTCAGGTCCAGAATTTACTGTCGAAGATATGGATAAAGTAAAAGCAGAAGCGAAAGCTTTAGCCATAGAAAAAGCTTTAGAAAAAGCAAAACTTACAGCAAAATCTCTTAATGTAGATCTCGGTTCTATTATTAGTTTTAACGAAGATGGGGGAAATATGTACCCCGTTATGTATGCACGTGCAAATATGATGGATATGAAAGAGTCTAGTCTTGGTGCTCCAGCTGTAACACTTCCACAAGGTGAAAATGTAATTAAGTCAAATGTAACCATTACATATACACTTGAATAAAAGTTTTTATAATATACAAAAAACGATGTATTTACATCGTTTTTTGTTTTTATTGACAATCTTTGTATAATTTAGTATAATAGAGTTATACAAATGCCCACGGGGGTGTTTTTTAGAATAAGGGGTACAATAATTCTATTATATATTTATGGACATTCTCAAATATCTCAAAGAAACAAAAGCTGAACTTAAAGAAGTTACTTTTCCAAGTCGCTCCCAGACAATCGTATATACTATGGTTGTTGTTGGTATTTCTATACTTATTGCAGTAGTGCTTAGTCTTACTGATTTTGGTCTTCGTGAAGCACTTACAAAAATACTCTCTCGTTAATTTTATAAATAACTCTTTTTAAATATATGGCTAAACAAGAATTTACGGGTGATCGTCACTGGTATGCTATTCATACATACAGTGGATATGAAAACGCAGTGCTTCGTAACTTAAAACAACGTATTGAATCTCTTCAGATGGAAGATAAGATATTTGCTGTTGTTGTTCCTACTGAAAAGAAAATTAAAGTAAAGGGGACAAAACGAGTTGAAGTAGAAGAAAAAATATATCCAGGATATATTCTTGTGGATATGATTGTAGATGATAATAGTTGGTATGTTGTCCGCAATACACCACGAGTAACTGGATTCGTTGGGGCAGGAACTACACCAGTGCCACTAAGACAAGAAGAAATAGATTTTCTCTTTAGTCGTATGAATAATGGTGAAGTTGAACATGATATTTCTGTGGTAGTTGGAGAACTTGTGGGTATTATAGACGGACCTTTTAAAGATTTTGAAGGAAAAGTAAGTGAAGTTGATAAGGCTCGTGGTAAGTTAAAGGTTCTAGTTAACATGTTTGGACGAGAAACACCTGTTGAGCTAGACTTCCTTCAAATTAAGAAAGTTTAAAAAATCATAAATCACTTCATCTACTTCGTTACAGAAAATTTTCCCTCCCGCGATTGAATCAGCAGATTCACGGCCTAGCTGTAAATAAATCTCTTGGTCGTAAAAATTTCTGTGCCTTGTAGCTAAAGCAATTTCTGACTTTTCGGAAATAGGAAATATTCTCTTTGAAATAAAAAAAGTGAAGAAAATAGTTTAAAAGATATGAGCCTTTGTAAGAAGGCTCATATCTTTTTATGGTATAATCCAGAGTGGAACTAACTTACAAGGAGAAAGTAATGAAAGATTTAGATCTTACTGGTTTAGAAAAAAATAACCCCGTTGCAGATATCTCAGAGGTGGTTCCTGATATAAAACGTACAAATTTTGTTTCTATAGAAGATCTACCATCAAATGAAGTTATTTTGGAACGCGCAAAAATTTCAAAAAAGCGTTTTTACAGAAATGTTAAGGCTTTTATTGATAGCATGCCAAAGCCTAAGTAGTAACTACTTTTAAATTAGAACGGTCAAAGAAGATAGTTGAAGCAAGGGGTATACTGTTAAGTTATAAGAATTGAATTAAATAGTTTTATGAATACGCCAAAACTCTGTTTTTGGCCTATTTTTATGCTTAAAATAAAACCACTATTAATTGCCTTGAAATGATTAAAGAAACGTGTTAGAATGACTAAACTTTAAATATATGGCTAAGAAAATTACAAAATACGTTAAGGTTCAGATTGAAGCAGCAAAAGCTACTCCTGCTCCACCACTTGGTCCTGCACTCGGACAGGCTGGTGTACAGATTGGTGATTTCGTTAATAAATTTAACGCTGCAACTCAAGGACAAACAGGAAGAATGTCAGTTAAGATTTATGTGTATGAAGATCGTACATACGACTTTGTTATTAAGACTCCTACTGCTACATCACTTGTTATGAAAGCTGCAAATGTTGCAAAAGGTAATTCAAAAGGAAAAGCTGGAACAATTTCAAAGGAAAAAATCCGCGAAATTGCAACACTTAAACTTAAAGACCTAACAGCTCATACTGTAGAACAGGGAATGAAGATTATCGAAGGTACAGCTCGTTCAGCAGGAATCGCTGTTGTAGCATAACCCTCTATCTCTAGAAACAAAAAACCGCATAGTTGCGGTTTTTTGTTTTGCAGTGTAGGATTGTCATAGCCCTGGAAACAGGATTACTGTTATTTACAAAGAAAGAGATAGTTCTATGCATAAAATATCTGGTGTGTTTAGCAAAGCAGATTTTGAGCGTTTGATTTGTTCTAGGCGAATTAAGACACTTAAAGGTTTCAAAGAGGACCATCTTAATCCTGCTTCTCTTGATATTACAACAACAGGAGAAGTTTTTCGTATTAACCGTCTACTCCAACCAAGTCAACTTGAAAATGAGACAGTTAGAAGTCTACTTTCAAAGATGGAAGCAGATCAAGTTCATGTTGGATCTGTTATGGAAGTTGGTGCTACATATTTAGCAAAAGCTAGTATAGATATTAACTTTCCTCCTGGTATGTATGGATATTTGAATGCAAAATCAAGCTGTGGAAGGAATTTTCTTTTCGTGAGATCTCTTGCTGACGGTATTCATGAATTTGATTCCGTTGATAGAAGAAATCATGGATATACAGGGGAATTGTGGCTTGTTATCCAACCACTTGCTTTTCCTGTAATTCTTTCTGATAAAGAATGTTACAATCAACTTCGTGTTTTTGATGCTGATACTCGTTTTAGTAAAACTGATCTAGAACAACTTCTTTGCGAAAGAGATATTTTATATAGGCGTAATCAGGAGCCATATAAACAAGGTGAGCTTTCTCTTTTTACTAATGATGGTTCTGTACTTTGTACGTTAGATGCTTTACCAAAGAAACATGTTGGATATAAAGCAAAAAGTACAAATGTACCAATAGATCTTACAAAAAGAAAATCACTTAACCCTCATGATTTTTTCGATCCAGTGATTGCAGAATCTTTTGGTGAAGGGAAATATGATGGTTTTGTGCATGTTGAGGCTGGTCATCATTATTTACTTGCTACAAATGAGATGCTTAAAATTTCTGTTGACTATACAGCAGAATTAACAGCGCTTGACCCTCGTCTAGGTTTCTTTTTTACCCATTTTGCAGGTTTTTTTGATCCTGGCTTTTTTGGAACAGGAACGTTAGAAGTGTTTGCACCTCATAATACATTTCTTAGACACAAACAACCTCTTGCGCGCTTTGTTTTTGAGAAAATGAAAAATAAAGCACCATCGTATGCAGATAATGGTAACTATAGTGGTCAAATCGAAACACAATTACCAAAACAGTTCGCTGATTGGTAGTATAAAAAAAACGGTCCTCGGACCGTTTTTTATTTTTGATATACTATAGTGATGAAACTTAAAATTAAAAAATTATACGAAAATACAAAATTACCAACACGAGCTCATCATGATGATGCTGGAACTGATATGTATGCACAAGGTGATCACATTGTAGAACCTCACACAACTGTTGTAATTCCAACAGGTGTTGCTATGGAATTAGAAAAAGGATATGTGTCACTTATTTGGGATAAATCTTCAGTTGGATCAAAAGGTATTAAGACATTGGGTGGAGTGATTGATGCAGGGTATCGTGGGGAATATAAAATCATTGTTCATAATTTGAATAACGAAGCATATACGTTTACACATGGAGATAAGGTTGCACAACTCCTCGTACAAAAAGTTGAATTTCCAGAACTTGAGGAGGTTGTTGAACTTAATGATTCGACACGTGGAGAAGGGGGTTTTGGAAGTACAGGGAAGTAACCTCTGCTATTTCTTATTGTTTTAAAGTGTGTAATAAAGAAAAATAAAAAAGCGATACGTGTACACGTATCGCTTTTGCTGTTTTTAAGTCAGAAGAGTCGCACCAATTTTTCCTTGATTCTTATAGTCAATGATTCGAATATCATCCATGGTAAAAGAGTCTATGTCTTTTATTTCTGGATTAAGCCAAAGTTTAGGTCCTTTGTTAGGAGTTCTTTCTAATTGTTTATTTACAGCTTTTAGATGTCCGTTTTTCCATACAGGTTTTTTTTCTGCATCAAGACCTGCAAGGTAAATATGACAGTCTTCAAGTGTAATAACAAGCTCCCCAGGAATCATTCCTACACACTGAGCAACCATGTGATTTAGCATTGCATAACTTGCAATATTGAAAGGTTCTCCAAGAAACATATCACATGACCGTTGATCCATTGAAGTATCAAGATACATTTTCTTATCGCGTCTATGGCTTGGTCTTACAAAGAATTGCATCTTCATATGGCACGGAGGTAAACACATGTCATCAAGTTCTCCGGGGTTCCATGCATTAACAACATGATAACGCATGAAAGGGTCTTCTTTTAACTGTCGTATTACTTTTGCTAATTGATCAATTGAATTACCTTCTGTTGTTTTCCAATCTCTCCATTGTGCACCGTAAATACGACCGCAGTCTCCTTCGAATTGAGCTCTACCTTTTTTTGCAAAATTTAACTGATCTCCAGTCCACACATTTTTTGCATTAGAAGGTTTACCCATTAACTCATTGAATTTTGCTATAGATAGTCTGCCTCCGGTTTCTTTACCTGCATCAAGTAACCAAAGAAGTTCTGCTTTAATAACTTCAAAAGCTGTAAACTTTGTAGTTATAAGAGGAAAGTTTTTTTGTAAATCAAAGCGCATTTGATGTGCAAAAATTGCAGTGGTAATACCATTGCGACCTTTTCGTCTTGTTCCTTCTCTTTTTATTTTTCTAAGTACCTCTAGATATTCATCTTCATTTGGGTTAATTCTCGGTATTAATGTAATCATCATTTTTCCTCCAAAAAGTTTATGTAAAGAACTGGTGTATACCAAACAAACTCTACATGTTTTTTGTCTTTGAAGCAACTCTATGTTTTATTTGTTATATTTTCTTTTTATTTTTAAAACTATTGTGTTAGTATATGCTTCTAAACTATCGTTCTTTTACATATAAGGAGATGTGATGAAAACTGGAAAAGTAGGAAAACGCACAAGGTTAATTTTAATAGAAGGAGATGACGTTTCTTCTAAAGAAAAACAAACAAAACTCTTAGTTAACCAGCTTCGAAAAGAAAAATACACAGTTGCAAATATTTCTTTTCCTTACTACATACAAACATTTACAGAGTCTTTTAACGGAAAACCAGAAACCAGATTTTCACCATTTGATTATTCAGAGGTTTATAAAGATGAAGCAAAAACCTTTTGCACTTCTAAAGGAGAAGATTTTGCATCTTGTTTAGAAGCTTTAATTAAAGAAAATGACATAGTTGTTTTTGATAGATATATTGAATCTAATTTACTTTTTTATGGTTCTCAGATTTTAATGGATATTGATAAAATTAATTTTGCTCATTATCTGTTTAATGCTGAATATAAAATTAGCAAGATGCCAAAACTTTCTGATGTGGTGTATCTTTCTGTTCCTTGGAGTCTTATGCATAAAAGATTTTTATTAAAAAATCCTCATATAGATACTTCTTCTGAACAAGTAAAGAATGACATTGAAGCAATAAAAAAACAATATGAATCTGGGAATTTTTATTCTAAATTATTAGAATGGAAAATGGTTAGTTGCGTATCTGATTTTCGTGATCTTTCTGAAGAAGAGGTTCATAATCATATTATGGCTTTGTTAGGGTTTAGGTGCCATATTTAATTTTTTTAAACCAATTTTACATAGTAAAATTGGTTTTTCTTTTTATTATTTTGAAAATAAGGTAGTATATAGTGATGAATGCTTATAATATAATAACGCAAGAAATAAAAAAAATAGTAGGTGAGGGTGTTGATTTTTCTGTTTCTATTTCAGAAGATTTTTCTCGAGGTGACTATTCAACAAATCTTGCTTTTGTTCTTGGTAAACAAAAAAGTATTACTCCGAATATGTGTGCTGAAGAACTTGTTCCAATTCTACAAGAAAAACTTATTGCTGTTGTAGAAAAAATAGAAGTTGCTGGACCTGGCTTTATTAATTTTTCTTTGAAGAAAGAAATTATAAGAGAAGAAATTTTGAGATGTCAAAAATTAGAAACATTTACAACAAAATACACAGATAAAAAAGTTCTGGTTGAACACTCATCTCCAAATCTTTTTAAACCATTTAGTGTTGGTCTCCTTCTTAATCATATTGCTGGAGCATCACTTACCCATCTTATGAAAGCAGGGGGTGCAAAGGTTACAACAGTTTCATTCCCTTCAGATATTTCTATGGGTATTGCAAAAGCAGTGTACTCAATAAAAAAAGATGGTGGACTTTCTCAAGACATTTTTAATAAAAGTCAGGAAGAGGTTATTGCATATCTTGGCAGTGCATATACCCGAGGCGTCACATCATTTGATGAATCAGAGTCTGTA
This sequence comes from Minisyncoccota bacterium, assembly GCA_018063165.1. Taxonomy (GTDB): domain Bacteria; phylum Patescibacteriota; class Minisyncoccia; order Phycocordibacterales; family UBA5272; genus UBA11704. Next base: position 103,219 of record JAGOQU010000002.1, read on the forward strand.
CAAGGAGAAGTAAAAGAAATTGCAGAGAAACTCTATAGTGAAACACCAAGTGAAGAGTTCGATATTTTTGAAAAAGGGAAGAATATAAATGTTGCATATTTTGAACACATGCTTTCACTTCTTGGTTCACATTTTGACGGATTCATTTATGAAAGTGAAGCAGCTGTAGTTGGTAAAGAGATAGTACTTGCACGAGAGGACATATTTACTCATAGTGAAGGTGCTATTGTGTATATTCCAGACGAGGGGACAAAGGGTGTGCATACGGCAGTATTTATTAATAGTCAAAGGAATCCAACATATGAAGCAAAGGATCTTGGTCTCCTTCATATGAAATTTGAACGTTACACCCCGGACTATTCTTTTTTTGTTACCGATAATGAGCAAATCTCTCATTTTAATGTTGTGCTCGATGCTGCTTCAAAAATTGAAAAGAAATGGAAAGAGGTGAGCACTCATGTGTATCATGGTCGTATGACATTTAAGGGTCAGAAGATGTCGAGTAGACTTGGAGGCGTTCCTCTCGCACAAGAAATTTTGGATGTTGTTACAGACGAAGTAAAAGAAAGATCTGGTGAAAAAATAGATCATCTTACAGAAGAAGAAAAGAACGTCGTATACAAGCAGGTTGCGCTCGGAGCGCTTCGCTTCTCTATGCTCCGCTCGAAACTTGGTAGTTCAATTAATTTTGATCCAGAAACATCACTCTCATTTGAAGGAGATTCTGGTCCATATGTGCAGTACACCTATGCACGAGGAGTATCACTTTTAGCAAAAGGAAAAGAATTAGGATTTTCACCATCGTATCATTCTGGAGAAGAAGTTACGATTCTTGAAAGAAAACTCATGCAGTGGGAAGGGGTTGCTTTGCGTGCCATAGAAGAAATAGCTCCTCAATATGTTGTAACTTATCTTTTTGAGCTTGCTCAGATGTTTAATAGTTTCTATGCATCGACTCCAATTGTTGTAAAGGGTGATGATCTCTCAGAACATAGACTAGCTATTACAGAATCTGTAACGAAAGTGATTAAAAAAGCACTACACCTTCTCGCTGTTGAAGCACCAGAGAGAATGTAGATCGTATAAGGATCCTTGAGAGTGGTTTTCTTCTGACGGATAAAGTGAATTATTATTGTTAATAAATACAATTAATTTTCTATAAAAATGCTATTATTTAGTTATTAATTAAACTAAAAACTTGCATGAAAAATATTCTACTGAAATGGTTATTTATTTATTTGTCTCTTTTTCTTGGAACTTCTTCATCTTTTGCGATGGTGTGTACTGATCTTACAAAAACCCTCTCTAAAGGTTCAGAAAATAGTGAAGTATTGAAACTACAGCAATTCCTTTTTGATGGTGAATATTTAACTGCAAAACCAAATGGATATTTTGGAAATGGAACTGTTTCTGCGGTCAGGAAGTTTCAAAAAACAAATGGACTTTCACAAGTTGGTTTAGTTGGCCCTGGAACAAGGAATAAAATTAAAAGTTTAAGTTGCAGTAATAGTTCTAAAAATGAAACATTACTTATAAGTTTACCTCAAAATAAGAATAATATTCAAATTAAAGATAAGAAAATAACAGATAACTCTAAAATGATAACTGTATCAAAAGATTCTGATCTTATATACTTTCCTGTTCGTGAGCCTAGAGATAGTAACATAGATGGTGAAATAAAATCAATTGAAAATATTAAATATTATTTATTAGAGACATACAGAATGGAACCTTTTATTGTTTTTGAAGATTTCTTTACTCGTGCGATTGACTATAGGAAACTTACTCCTACAGGTGAAGCGTGTACAAGATTATTCGTAAGTAGTCAAAAAAGAGATTTTTATAAAGATATCTCTTTATTAGATACAAAGAATTATCTTTTGAGTTTCCCAGAACTTAAAGCTCTAAGAGATATAAATCTTGAATATAAAAAGAACCCGAACAGTTTTAATAAGCAACTTAAAGATAGTACACAAGATAGAGCTGAAAAATTCTTAAAAGAGAATGAACTAAAACTTAATGAAACATTTGATCAAAAGTATCTAGCGAGTATTCGGTCTTCATATGAAAAATTTGCATCTAGTTATAATACGGATCTATTTAATTCTTGTAGGATTGATAAAAATGGACCACCCATAAAAGTAAATTTTGTTATTTCTAATAGAGATTTTGGCAGTATTCTTAATTTAAATACTCTTTTAAAGTATATTCTTGAAGATGGAATAATTTAGTTTTTTAAATCTTTAAAAAGTTTTTCTTCCTAGTTTCTTTAGTATGTTGTGACCTATCTTTTTGAGCTTGCTCAGATGTTTAATAGTTTCTATGCATCGACTCCAATTGTTGTAGAGGGTGATGATCTCTCAGAACATAGACTAGCTATTACAGAATCAGTTACGAAGGTTATTAAAAAAGCACTATACCTTCTCGCTGTTGAAGCACCAGAGAGAATGTGATTTCTTGGCTGAATTCCTGGCCAAGAAATCACTTCCAAGCGTAAGCGTTAGGAAGTAAATTTCTTGTCTTAATTTAGAGAAGTGTATTGCTAGTTTCCCTGGCCAAGAAATCACTTCCAAGCGTAAGCATTAGGAAGTAAATTTCTTGTCTTGTCCTAATTTTGATGTTTTTTCTCTTGCACCATTATTATTTTCTGTTAGTATTAAGTAATAAGAGATACGTTGAAGGAATTAATCACTCCTGAGTATGGGAAGAACCTGACATCTCGTCACAAGTAGAACCCGAGTAAATGAGTTGGATGGTATTTTTTGAAATGCATTTCAAAAAATACCATCCAAAAAACAAGGTGGTACCACGACCAAACATCGTCCTTGGAAAAGAAATTAAATTCTTTTCTGTGGGCGATTTTTATTTTACTAAAAAACAAATCATGAGCAATAATCAAACTAACACCCCAAAAACAATAAGTGAAAAAGAACAGGAGACACTGAAGTTCTGGCAAGAAAATGCTATTTTTGAAAAAACAATAACAACTCCTGCTAACGAAGAAGCGCGAGGAGATTTTTCATTTTATGACGGACCTCCGTTTGCAACAGGACTTCCTCACTATGGACATATTCTTGCGGGTACTATAAAAGATACAATACCTCGATATCAAACAATGAAAGGGAACAGTGTGCGTCGTGTGTGGGGGTGGGATTGTCATGGTCTACCAATTGAAAATTTGATTGAAAAGAAACTTGGTCTTACAAGTAAAAAAGATATTGAGGATTTTGGTATTGATAAGTTTAATAAAGATGCTAACGATAGTGTTCTTACATACGAAGAGGAATGGAAAAAAGTTGTTCCACGTCTTGGTAGATGGGCTGACATGGATAGACCGTACAAAACAATGGATGCAACATATACAGAAAGTATTTGGTGGGCATGGAAACATTTACACGAAAAAGGTTTGGTATACGAGGGGCATAAAATGATGCACATATGTCCACGTTGTGAGACAACCCTTGCTCAAAGTGAAGTTGGTATGGAATACACAGATATTACAGATTTATCTGTTACAGCTAAGTTTGAACTTGTTGATGAACCAGGGACATTTGTTCTTGCGTGGACTACTACACCTTGGACTCTTCCAGGTAATAGTGCTCTTGCTGTTAAAGGAGATGCTTCATATGTAGTGGTTGATATAGATGGTATGGAAGGAAAGTATATTCTTGCAGAAGAAAGAGTTGAACATGTTCTTAAAGATATGAAGTGTGAAGTTGTTAAAAAAATGAAAGGTGAAGATTTGGTAGGAAAAAAATATATACCACCATTCCCATATTTTAAAGATTCTGATATTGAGTATAAAGAAAATGCGTTCAAGATTTGGCATGCTGATTTTATTACATTAGATACAGGTACAGGTATTGCTCATGAGGCTCCAGCATTTGGTGCTGAAGATATGGATCTTGCAAAGCTTCATTCTATTCCTGTTATAAAGCATGTAAAAATGGATGGAACATTCATATCTACAGTTACTGATTTTGCTGGAATAAAAGTAAAAGCAAAAGATGATACACAGTCAGCAGATATAGAAATTATTAAATGGCTTGCTCATCATAATGTACTTTTTGAAAAACATAAAATTATACATTCATACCCACTTTGTTGGCGCTGTAAAACGCCGTTACTCAACTATGCAACGTCATCGTGGTTCGTTGATGTTCCGAAGATAAAAGACAAGCTTCTTTCTGAGAATCAGAAGATTGGGTGGACACCTGCGCACACACGTGACGGGCGTTTCGGTAAATGGTTAGAAGGTGCTCGTGAATGGGCTGTTTCACGTAGTCGTTATTGGGGTGCACCACTTCCAGTTTGGAAAAATGATGATGGTGAAGCGATGATGATTGGCTCTCTTAAAGAATTAGCAGAACATACATCACAAAAACCAAAAAATACATATTATATAATGCGTCATGGTGAGTCTGTGAGTAATCAAGATGGTATTCTTGAAACTAAAGGTGATCCAAATAATCATTTAACAGAAAAAGGAAAAGCACAAGTTATGGATTCTCTTGCTCTTATTAAGTCTCTAGGTATTGATGTTATAATTACATCTCCTTTTGTGAGAACAAGAGAAACTGCTGCTATTGTGTCATCTTTTTTAGATATACCTGTAGAGACCGAAGATAGAATACATGAATATGATATGGGTGAATTTAGTGGGAAGAAGGCTACAGAATATATGGAATATTATGGTCATTCATATTTACGTTTTAATACTCGTCCAAAAGGCGGTGAAACTCATGAAGAGATGATGAATAGATCAATGAGTGCAATTATGGATTTTGAGAATCGTTACGAAGGTAAAAATATACTTGTGGTTACTCATGGCGGACCAGCTCGTATGATGCTTATTGGTGGAGAACTTTACACAGAAGAAGAAGCTCTTCTTGATGAACGTGCAGTAATAACAACTCTGTATCTTGGTAATGCTGAAATACGAAAACTTAATTTAAAAATTGTACCACGTGATGAAACTGGTGCTGTTAATCTTCATAGACCATATATTGATAATGTAACGCTTTCAGTAAATGATAAAATATACACACGTATATTAGACGTATTTGATTGTTGGTTTGAGTCAGGGTCTATGCCGTTTGCTTCCATCCACTATCCGTTTGAAAATAAAAAAATATTTGATAAAAATTATCCAGCTGATTTTATTGCCGAAGGGGTTGATCAGACGCGTGGGTGGTTTTATTCACTTATTAATTTAGGTGTTGGTCTTTTTGATAAAGCACCATATAAACACGTTATAGTTAATGGTCATATATTGGCATCATCAGGTTTAAAACTTTCAAAGAGTGAAAAGAATTATACAGACCCAATGGAGCTTGTAGAAAAATATGGAGCAGATGCAATGAGATACGCTCTTATAGCTAGTCCTGCTGTTAAAGGTGAAAACGTTCAGTTTGATGATGAAAATGTTTCTGAGATATATAAGAAATGTATATCTAGACTTGAGAATGTTGTGACTCTATATGAAATGAATAAACCAGAGAAGACTCAACCTTTGAATACTTCAGAAAATATTCTTGATAGTTGGATGATATCCCGCATTAATGAACTTGTAACAGAATCAACAAAAGGATATGAAGAGTATATGCTTGAAGATGCTACAAGAGGTATAGCAGAAATTATTGATGATATATCTGTGTGGTATACAAGAAGATCAAGAGATCGTTTAAAAGGGGATGAGGGTGAGATGTCTAAGAAAGAAGCTTATCAAACACTAAAATATACGTTACTAACTCTTTCAAAAGTGATGGCACCAGTGATGCCTTTCATATCAGAAAGAATATATAAACAGTGTGATGGCGAAAAAGAATCTGTTCATTTAGAATCATGGCCGATATCAGATAATATAGATTATGAAATAATTAAAGATATGAAGATTGTACGAGAACTTGTTTCCCTTGGTCTAATGAAAAGAACTGAAACAAAAATAAATGTAAAGCAACCACTTCTTTCTGTTTCATTTAAGAAAGTTGTTTCTGGTAAGTACAATAATCTTATTAAAGATGAGTTAAATGTAAAAGATGTTTTCTATAATGATTCACAAAAAGAAGATGTTGTTCTTGATACAACGATCACAGAAGAGTTACAGAAGGAGGGTGATATACGTAAACTTATTCGTGCTGTTCAAGACATGAGAAAAGCAAAAGGACTTAAACAGGTAGACGAAATTAATCTTGTTGTTTCTTCATTAACATCTTTAGGGGATATGTCACTTCTTGTATCAACGTGTAAAATAAAAGAAATTAAAGAAGATGTTAGTATTAAAGATAATAGTATTGAATTATCCTCAGGTGTTTTATGTTTTGTATTAGAGTAATCTGTATACAGTAAATGTGAACATTACAAAAGAGTAGATATGGCTATAGAAAAGTACACAACTGAATGTATAGTGGTAGAGTCGTTCAATAACGGAGAGCACGATAAAGTATATAAAGTTTTTACAAGAGATTTTGGTATGATACTAGCGCATGCTAAAAGTATTAGAAAACTTGAAAGTAAACTTCGCGCACATATTCAAGAAAGAAGTGTAAGTCTGATTACTCTTGTACAAGGTAGAGATGTTTTTAGATTGGTTGGTGCAGAAGAGAGATATACAGAAAAAATGTTTATTCATGAAGTTGTTTCTCTTCTTAAACGTTTTGTTCGTGGAGAGGGTGCACATAAAGCGTTATATGATAGACTTATTATTTTTTTAAAAACAAAAGCATCGTACGACATATCTTTATCAAGAACACTTCTCTACTATATTGTTTTGGTTGAACTTGGGTATGCAGATTCTAAAGTTATTGGTGCAAAAAGTAATAAAGAATATGTTTCTTGGACAAATGATGATTTGTATACTCATTGTATTTTATCTCACGCTTTAGTAAAAGCACATGTGCATGATGTGCTTAAAGAAATGCAATTATAATGTATTTGATAGCCGAAATGTTATTCAAAAAATATTGACAGTATCACTGTTATATGTGAAAAGTCTTTGCTATACTAGGTGTATATGCAATTATCTCATCAACCAGAACGAAGCGACAGTGCTCTAGATTCACTTGAGCATGAACTTTATAATCCAAAAAATAAAATGGAGATGGATGATCTTCATCGTGTGAGAGATAAAAAAACTCAAGAACTTCCTGTTTCATGGGGTGATAATGCCCCAATCATTACTCATGGTAGAGATGAAAGTGGTTTTTCTTTTGGTGCAAAATTTTTAATTGTTGCTCTTATTTTACTTCTTGCTTCTGTTTCGTTTGCTTTATATCGTGTTATGTCTTCTAGTAGTGTTGTCTCATCTGCAAACATAGATATGTCTCTGGAGATGAATCCATATGTCGAAGGAGGAGAATCATCACCACTTTCATTTTCGTTGCACAACAGAAACACTGTACCTCTTCAAGATGCTTTTATAGTCGTTGAATATAAACGTGGGGCAGGATCTCAAGATGAAGAAGAAAAAGTATATGAAAAAAGAGAGCTCGGTAGTATTAATTCTGGAGATTTTAAACGTCAGGATTTTGACGTGGTTCTGTATGGTGCTGAAGCAGAACAAAGAAGTGTTACTGTAAAACTGGAATATAAAATAGCCGGATCAGGTGGATCATTTAGTAAAATAGCAACAGCTTCTACAATACTTAAAACACCACAAATAGCTGTCCGCATAGATGGACCTGAAGTGCTTTCTGTTGGTCAAAGTGGCGTTTTTACTATTACTGTTAAAAATAATTCAGCAACAACTTCATTACCTAGTGTTCTTCAACTAGCAATACCTAACACGCTTACCGTGACTAATTATGAGCCGAAACTTAGTTCCAGAGGTCAAATTTGGTCAGTGAAACCTCTTTCATCCGGTGAATCAAAAGTATTTACTGTAACAGGATATCTTTCTGGTAAACAAGGGGAAGTAGCAACAATGAAAGCTATAGTTGGTGCAGAGGGGAGTAATAATACAAATATGGGAATTGTATATTCTTCTCAAACCATTGATATCAAATTACGTTCGTCTCCGCTTAATTTTGTAGTGGCGCTTGATACCCAAAATGGACTTTCTGAAAAGATTAGATACGGAGATAGAGCAAATCTTTCTATAACATACACTAACACAAGTGATAGTCCTCTCTTTGATGTTTCTATTGAACTTCTGCTTTCTGGAGAAGCTCCGTTATATAAGGATATTTTTTCACAAGAAGGATATTATGATTCAATTAATAAAACAATAACATGGGATAAAACAAGTATACCTGCACTTGCTAATGTTCCAGCAAATTCAAACGCGACATTTGTTGTACAAATTCCGATGGTGACAAGTGGCAGTAATTCTCCTAATGTAAAAATGACTCTAACGGGTAAGGCAACAGATAAAGAGTCTGATGATGTTATTTCTATCATTTCAAAAACATGGCAAGTAGAAGGTAGTGCTTCTCTTACAGCAAAAACATTACACAAAAATTCTTCTTTACAAAATACAGGCCCTATACCACCTGAACCAAATATTGAAACTTCTTATACTGCACATCTTCTTGTGTCCGCTCAAAATGCTCTAGTTAATACAAAAGTTTCCTTTACACTTCCTACATACGTATCATGGACTGGTGTTGTTTCAACTTCATCATATGTAACATATGATAAAAAATTGCGTACAGTAACATGGAATATAGGTAACTTAGCAGCGGATGCTGTTGTACAAACAGATATAAATGTATTAGTAAAACCATCTCAGACACATGTTGGTAAAATGCCACCAATTACTTCTGGTATAGTTCTTGATGCTGATGAAGAAATATCACGCTCTCACATAAAGACAACACTTTCACCTCTTACTACATATCTTGCAGGGGAGAATTGGGGAAGTGAAGACCCTTCTCGTGTTGCCGATAGATAAAATACTATGTGTTTCTTCGTGGAGGGCTCTTGTGTTAGAATGCATATATGAAAGAAACAACACATATAAGTATTTCGTCAGGAACTATTATTAAAATACTTTTTTATTGTACTATATTTGCGGGGTTGTTTTATGTAAGAGATTTTGTTGTAGCTCTTTTAGTTGCTGTTGTTCTAGCGTCTGCTATCGAGATGCCTGTTAAAGCAATGTTAAAATGGGGAATCCCTAGATCTATTTCGGTTGTTATATTGTTTTTATCTTTAATTATTTCTATTGTATCTGTTGCGGTTATTTTTATTCCGACGATGGCAGATGATGTTGCGAAATTCATTAAGACGCTTCCACAGATTTTAGATTCTGTAAGAATTTTTGGGAAAGATATGGGTTTTAAAGATTTATCTCTTGCTATTCAAGAGCTTTCAAGAGATATATCAAAAGGTCAAATTTTAACAGTTATAAAAAATGCTATTTTTGGTTCTAGTGGTTTTTTTGCAACAACGTCTGTTGTTATAGCTGGCGTGTTTAATTTTGTATTAACATTTGTTCTTGCTTTTTATTTATCTCTTGAAGAAAATGGTGTGCAAAAGTTTTTACGTTTAATCGTTCCAAAAATTAAAGAAGGGTACATAGAAGATTTGTGGGGCAGGGCTCAGAAAAAAATTGGACTTTGGATGCAGGGTCAATTATTGCTGTCACTTTTTGTTGCTCTTCTTGTATATGTTCCTTCTCTTATATTAAATATTCCTTATGCATCTCTGCTGGCTGTTCTAGCTTTTATTGGTGAACTAATTCCAATGGTTGGTCTCACTCTTGCAATGGTTCCAGCACTTTTCTTGGCGTGGACACATGGCGGTTTTGATCTTCTTTGGATAACTGGACTTATTTATTTTGCTATTTCTCAAATTGAGAGTCATATTTTGTATCCTAGGGTTATGAGTAAAATGGTCGGTGTTCCATCGGTTGTTGTTATTATCTCAATAGTAATTGGTGCTAAAATAGCTGGTATTTGGGGTGTAATACTTTCTGTGCCAATTGCTTCTGTTCTTATGGAGCTTGCGTCTGATTTAGAAAAAAGAAAATCTCATGAATAATAAAAAGTTTTATATCACCACAACACTTCCTTATGTGAATTCTGATCCACATATTGGTTTTGCTATGGAGATAGTAAGAGCGGATGTAATTGCGAGATATAAAAGTCTAACAGGGTGTGATGTATTTTTTAATACAGGAACAGATGAACATGGTGCAAAAATTTATGAAAACGCTTGTATTAAAAATATATCACCGCAATCGTATGTGGATGGATATGCTTCAAAATTTAAAACATTAACCAGTGACCTTGCTATTGATAGTGTACATTTTATTCGTACTACTGACGAAAAGCATATAGAAGCTGCAAAAGAAATATGGAAGCGTTGTTTTGATAATGGGTATATTTATAAAAAAACATATCAGACAAAATATTGTGTAGGGTGTGAGTTAAATAAAACAGATAGCGAGCTAGATAACGGTGTCTGCACACTTCATCCAAATAGAAGTATTGAACTAATTGATGAAGAAAATTATTTTTTCAAGTTTTCTGAATTTCAAAAGCCACTTCTAGATTTTTATGAATCACACCCTGATTTTGTTATTCCTTCTTTTAGGTTTAATGAAATAAAAAATTTTGTTGAACGTGGTCTTGAAGATTTTTCTATTTCACGTCTTAAAGAAAAAATGCCGTGGGGTATTTCTGTTCCTAATGATGATGACCATGTGATGTATGTATGGTTTGATGCACTTACAAGCTATATTTCTACACTAGGTTTTGGAACAGATAATAAAGATTTTTCTTTTTGGGAAGAAGGAGAGCCTGTTCAATATTGTGGTAAAGATAATCTTCGTCAGCAGTCAGCTATGTGGCAAGCGATGCTTATGGCAGCAGGACTCCCTAATTCACGCCATATTATTATTAATGGATTTATTACAGGTGTTGATGGTCAAAAAATGAGCAAATCACTTGGTAATGTAATATCACCATTTGATGTTCTTGATATATATAAAGAAGTAACAGAATATCCAGAAGATGTACTTCGTTTTGTTGTGCTTCAAAATCTTTCTTCTTTTGAAGATGGTGGTATTTCTCTTGATTCTATTAAAGTAAGTTATCAGGCTAATCTTCAGAATGGTATAGGAAATCTTACGAATCGTATTATGAAATTAGCAAGTTCTCACTTATCTGAACCAGTAAATATTTCTCATCTTCAAGGAATAAAATCCTTTACCTCATCTCAGTGCGATGCGCTAAACACTTATGATATAAAACATTTTACAGATGAAATTCTAAAAGATATAAACGCTATAGATTCTTCAATAGCAGAACTTGAACCTTTTAAAGTAATTAAAACTGATCGTGAGAAAGGGATTATTATGATAAGAACTCTTGTAGAATCTTTAGCGAGAGTAGCTAATGTATATTCTTGTGTGTTACCACATACATCAAAAAAAATTCTCGAATGTATTATTGAAAATAAAATGCCTGAAAAGCCACTTTTTAATCGTTTTGTATCATAAAAATATACCAGTCATTAAGACTGGTATATGTATATTAACTAAGAAAACCAACATTTGTTTTCTTGTTAATTTTAATGGGTGAATGTTTGATATGTATGCTAGAACTTTTATATAGTTTTGCATTACCAAACCCACTCATAAGAATACGTCGCATTTCACGTGGTCCAAAATCAGACAGAATATTCAGAACTTCATCTTTTGGAGTTTCTTCAAAATATTTACCCCAGTTATGAAGTGATCGTATCGATGTATATAGATTATAAGCAACTTTACGAGATTGTTCACGCGTTGGTTTTTTAATTTCAAAGACATTCATTCTGTTAAGAATTGGTTCTGGAATAGAACGTTCATCATTAGCGGTCGTCACCCAGATGACTTGACTTGCATCAATTGGAATATCTGCAAATTCATCTGTAAATGTTTTTGCTGTGTCATGCTCAAGTAATCCATAGAGTGCACCAAGAGGGTCATATTGAGCAAAGTTACTTGCTTTATCAATTTCATCAACAACAATAACAGGGTTTGCGTACTCTCCTGTAACGAGTGTTTCAAAAATTTTACCAGGTCCTGAGTGTTGCCATTTTGATGCAGAGCCAGAAAGTATCCAGCCTGCTGTGGTAGAACTCATGGAGACTAAAGACATGCTCGTGCCTAATAGATCACCAATTTTTTGAGAAAAAAATGTTTTACCTACTCCAGGTGGTCCAAGAAGTAATATCGGTGTTATTTCAAGACCGTCATCACTATCTTCGCATAATGCAACATTTCTTTTTATATCATCTAAAACCTCTTCAAAGTTTGGTAATTCTTCATAAAGTGACTCCATGTCTGGAGTACCAGAAAGAGTCACATGAAAACGTTCGCCACCACGTTCAAGCATTTCCATATACATAAGACGGAGATCGTCATTTGCATTTTCCCGCAAACTTGTTAATCGTTTTTCTACGTCGTGTTTGTGATATACATGACGCATTTTTGCTATTGGAAATCTAATCTTGTCGCTTTTTTTAGGAATAGTTCTTTGTTCCATTGATACGCTCCTTGATAGATTGTTACATGTACTTTCTTATCCAATACTATGCTTTTTATATAATATAGTCAAAATAGAAGAATTTATGCTATTATTTTAATATCTATGAATTATGCACTTTTTGATATACATTCCCATGTTCATGATAAAGCTTTTAATGATGATAGGGAAAAAGTATTAGAAGAAATGAAATCGTACGGTGTTGGTACAATAACAATTGGTACTGATTGTAAAGAAAGTGAAGCATCAGTAGCTCTTTCTGAGAAATATGCACATGTATATGCATCTGTTGGTTTGCATCCAAATGATAATAAAGAAGAATTGTTTGATGAAAAAAAATATGAAGAACTAGCACTACATGAAAAGGTTGTGGCTATTGGTGAATGTGGTCTTGATTATTTTAGACTTGAAGAAGTAAAAGATGTTGTGATTGATGAAGAAAAAGCAAGACAGAAAGGTATTTTTATACAACAAATAGAACTTGCTGTAAAAGTAAATAAGCCACTTATGCTTCATGGTAGACCTAGTAAGGGGACCATGGATGCGTATGAAGACATGCTTACTATTTTAGAAGAAAGTAAAAAAAAGTATGGTAATAAATTAAGAGGCAATGCTCATTTTTTTGCAGGTAATATAGATATAGCTCAGCGATTTATTAATATTGGTTTTACAATGAGTTTTTCTGGTGTGATTACTTTTACAAAAGAATTTGATGATGTGGTTAGATTCATACCACTTACCCTTCTTCATGCTGAAACAGATAGTCCATATGCTACACCAGTACCATATCGCGGAAAAAGAAATACACCAATGTATGTGCAAGAGGTGGTTGCAAAAATAGCAGTAATACGAGAACAGCCTATGGAAGAAGTAAGAGTGCAATTACTTGAAAACGCTAGACGAGTTTTTGGTATTTAAATTTTGTTGACAAAAAAACTGAAAAAGTACAGAATGCGTTCAGAGTAGTTTTACTATAAAGGGGTCAATATGCAAACACTTACTGGGATTCCTCATAAAGATATTCCTGTTGCTGGATTTGTGCGTGGATTAAAAGATCTTCGTGACGGTAATACAAAATTCCGTATTGTGGATTCATGGTTTATTGTTCCTACAAAAAGTACATATGCAAAAATAGTTCATGAATATGAAAAAGTGGTTGTTGTTTTTTCAAATAGTGGTAAAAAGCATCCAAAAATTATTTCTATTACTCCGGTTGGAAACATTGGAGATTTGCTAAAAATAATGTCCTCATATCATGAATAGAAGTAATACATTAAACGAAAGATCTACACATTGTTGTAGGTCTTTTCTTTTACCTAAAAACGTGGTATAATAGCACCCTATGACTGATATAAATGAAATCACAGTAGACAGCCGTGTGTATGAAATTTCTTTCATCTTTGATAACAAACTAGATGAAGGAGCGGCGCTTGATAAGGCAAACGCAATCAAGCAGTCTATTGCTACCTTAGGAGGTAGCTTCATTTCAGAAGAAGCTCCGTATATGCGTGAGCTTGCCTATGAAATGGTGCGCGTTGTTAACAATGTTAACGTTCGTTTTAATGAAGGATATTTTGGATGGATAAAATTCGAAATGGAAGGTTCTAATGTTAAGGAGTTTGAAAAAGCACTTAAATTAGATGAACAAATAGTTCGTTACTTGGTTGTAAAAACAGTTAGAGAGAATACTGTATATACAAAGCGTGCACCTGTTATAAAAGTAGAATCATTAGCTAATAATGAAACTGACGATATAGTAGATATTGATACTACAAAAGACGCAGATATTATTTTAGATGAAGTAAGACCAAGTCTTGAATCTGTTGATTCAGAAGTTACTGGCGAAATAGTAAAATAAAGTTTACACTAGTAACTACTATTAATCAGTAATTAGTTATCGTATGTACCTCAATAAAACATTTTTGTTCGGAAATCTTACTCGTGATCCTGAAATGAAATCTCTTCCTAACGGAACAGCTGTCACTCAGTTCTCTATTGCAACTAACCGTATCTATAAAGATGCACAAGGTCAGAAGCAAGAGCAAGCAGAGTACCACAATATTGTAATATTCGGAAGACAAGCAGAAACAAGTGCTCAGTACCTTAAAAAAGGACAAGGAGTCATGATAGAAGGACGTATACAAACTCGTTCATGGGATGATAAAACAACCGGTGAGAAAAAGTATCGTACAGAAATTATTGCTGATCAAGTTCAATTTGGTCCAAAATCTGGCCCTGCACCAGAAGGTGGCTACGCTCCAAAGCCTGCACAAACAGGAAATGCTACTCCAGCACCATCTGCTATGCCAGATCTCGACACAATCGACTATGGTGATAGCAATGTAAATGTTGATGACATTCCTTTCTAAAACACAAAAAGTTTACTTATAAATTATTAATAATCGTAGATATGAAAAAACAAGATCACTTCAATCAGAACAGTATTAAGTTTATTGACTACAAGGATACAGAAATCCTCGTTAAGTTCATTAACCCACATGCTCGTATTCTTAATCGTCGCAAGACAGGGCTCACAGCAAAGAATCAGAGAGCTCTTGCGAATGCTATCAAGCGTTCACGTTTCATGGGGCTTCTTCCATACGTTGCGCACTAACACGACCACAGACTTCGCAGACGAGACATAGATCACGTAGATGAAATGCACACAAAAGCGAACTCTTACGAGTTCGCTTTTGTTATTTGTATGTATTCTCATCTCTCAATTTTACCGAATCAATTACAGTATCATTGTTTTCTTTGTGGAAAATAATTCTAAAGTTACCTTTACGGATTCTATAGAGTTCTAATCCTTTTAACTTTATCGGTTTTAAATGTGAAATATCTTTTTCATTAAGAATTTCTTCTATGACGAATAAGAGAGCTTCTCTATCCTTTTTAGAAATTTTATTAAGTAGTTTTTCTATTTTGTTCATAGAAATTCTATTACTGAAGCTTCTTTAATATTTTTACAAGTTCAGTTGCCTTAATTCCTTTTCCATTATTATCTCTAATTGCATCAAAAACAGTGTATGCAGGGTCTCCTTTTTCAAGGCGTGCAGGGGATATGTGAAGTGTATCACCTTTCTGAGTTACAAGAATAGTATTGGTTTTTGTCATATTGCGCCACGCTACAGGAAGGGTGATTTGCCCTTTGCTTGTTATCTTTTGTATTCTTTCTTGCGATGTTGTTTTCATATTCCTTATTTTATTACTTCCTTACTTACCTGTCAACACAATTAGTTATACTAATAACTATATAGTATTTTTTATTACAAAATACTATACTTAGTATATTAGATTCTATAATTTATTTTTACATACATGAAAATAGAAAATAAGGTGCTCAGAGCACAGGCAAGAGAAGCTCTTTCAGGAAAGTGGTGGTCAGCTATTGGTGCCTTTATTATTTTTGAAGTGGCTTTAATTGCATCTAGTTATGTTAATCCAAGGACTAGTGGTTTTATTTACGGGGATACAATTGGAGATATCGTATATGTAATTTATGCAATTTTTGGGGAAACAATTGTGGATATCATATGTACAATTATACAATATTGTATCGCTGGTCTAGCTACAATAGGTCTAATTTTTTACTATATAAAACTCTCAAGAGGTCAAAGTACTGATCTGTCGCATTTAGCGGTAGGTTTCACAAGATTCTTTAGGAATGTTCTCGCATATGTAATGGTACTTGTTGCGACAATGTTTGGTTTCATGTTATTTATTATTCCTGGCGTTATTATCGCACTTATGTTTTCACAAACATTGTTTATTCTTGCTGATAATCAGGAAATTGGTGCAGTTGACGCAATAAAGAAAAGTGTAAAAATGATGGATGGAAATAAAAGAAAGTTGCTTGGTATGTTGTCATATTTTTAGCGATGTTGTTGTTATCTGTTGTTGGTATTTTTATTTTAGTAACGATATGGTGGTGGGTATATGCATCAGTAGGTGGGGTAGCAGGTTTTAATGTAACAAATTTCTTTGGTAGTGCTACGGGTATTTTAATAGCAAGATTTTTAAGGTTCTTCGTAAGTTTTTTTTGGATATGTCCATATATGATGGTTTCATTGGCTAAGTTTTACGATGATATTAAGAGTGTTAATGATGAGATCTTTATTGCTCCTAAAGTAAATACACCCACAGAAGCTATTTCTCAGAGTTCTGAGGATACTTCTGCCTCAGTTACCGCTTCTGTGGTAGTGTAATCTGCTTTTTCTTGCAAATAAAGTGCTGTGTTATACTTTAAAATATGGTTAAAAAGTTATTAGTAATTGTTGCAGTTTTAGTATTTTTTAGCATTGTTGGTGTTTTGTTATATTTAAGACAAGCAGCAAAACAAAGTCCTTCTATACAAGGAAATGAATATGATAAAAATATGAAGAAGAAAACAGAAGAATTTTTAAAATAATATGAATGAAGCACCTCTTAATCTTTCTAGTCAAGAAAATAAGAATCAAACTTCTTCTAAGGAAAAATTACTTGGAAAATATGACAAAGAAAGTGTCTATAAAAAAATAATGGAAATGAGTGAAGCTGATAAAGATGCTTTTAAATTAGCTCTTAACTTAAATGGTTTTGATCCTGATCAAATGGAAAAAGAAGTTGAAGACATGATGTTTGATGATTCTGATTACACAGAAGAAAGAGGAGCTAAAATTTCTTCTTTGCTTGGGGATTTTAAGTATCATACTGACACAGCATCAAAGAAATTAATAGCGAGAGATTTGGTATATTGTTTGCAAGGAAAAGTTTTGCACTAGTTTAGTGTAAAAAAGAGTGAGTTTACCTTTGGCAAAGTCACTCTTTTTTGTTAGTATTAACACTAATTACTAATAATCAATAACTAAGAATTAATATGCATCCAAAAAAAGAAAGAACATTTGTTATCCTTAAGCCAGACGCAGTACAGCGTGGTCTTGTTGGAGATATTATTAAGCGTTTCGAGCGTATTGGTCTTAAGATTGTAGGCATGAAAATGCATATGGTCAATGAGCAAACACTTTGGGATCATTATAATAAAGACGATGCTTGGTATATAAAGAAGGGAAGTAATATTGTTGAGAATAAAAAGAAGCTTGGCATGGTTGTAGATAAGGAACCTATTGAGTATGGAAAGGATATTATTCGTGCGATGGTGCACTACATGTGCGCTTCACCAGTAGTCTCACTTGTTATTGAGGGTAACGGTGCTCAGTCTGTAGTAAAGCGTCTTGTAGGAAGCACAGAACCATCAACAGCGGATACTGGAACTATACGTGGTGACTATTCACTCGATTCATACTATCTTTGTGATACAGATGGTTCACGTGGTATGCGTAACCTTATTCATTGTACAGATCCAGCAGATGGTGAGGGTGCATATGAAAGAGAGGTTAATCTTTGGTTTACTAAGGAAGAAGTTATGAATTATCGTCTCGTTTCAGAAGCGATGCTTTATGATGTTAATCTTGATGGAATTCTTGAATAAATTAGCTGATAGACAATAGTCGATAGATTATAGTAAAAGTAAATACAAAAGTGGTCTCGACAAGACCACTTTTGTTATTTGTGTGTAGTCGGGTAAAAGTGTATACTTTTAAGTATTAAATATGTTATATTTATTCTCCACTGAAGGCAGAATTTCAAGAGAAAAATTCTGGAAAGGTTTCATCCTCTATTTTGTAGTTTCAGTTATCGCGTACGGTTTTTTTACGCAGACAGCTTTCAGCACAAATGGTTCTTTTGACGGTTCTTCAGCTCATTTAATGGGTTTTATTATTATATTCCAAATTTTTGCTAAGCTTATTTTTCTCTTATTTATGGTAAGACGAATTCATGATAGAGATAAAAGTGGTTGGTGGGTGCTGTTAGGATTGGTTCCGGGTCTTGGTTTTTGGTGGGTTGTAATTGAAGGTGGTTTATTGAAGGGTACGTCTGGTTCAAATAAATATGGACTAGATCCGCTTGACTCAAATGATGTGTTGACAGTTCCTATTGATAGACAATAGTTTTCCGACTATAGCAAAAAAAGCACAAAATGAACTCTAAACTACCAAGTTTACTTCTTGGAAGATGGGGTCGTTTTTGTATTGCTATTGTCTATAAGCTATGTGCTATAAGCTGTATCTGCTATCCACTCTATCCACCTAATCCACACCAATTTTTTGACTTGCAAGGTTCTGTGGGAGGAATATAATACGCATAGGTGCTCTAGTTATCATAACTGTTTTCCTTCGAAGGGTTGGTGCATGTCAGATGTTGCATAGTCGTTCGTGACGCATGTCTCTCTAATACGTATCAGCACAGTGTATGGAATTGTGAGTACCTCCACTATAGAAAAATCCTGATGAGTGTCATCGGGATTTTTCTTTTCCGGAGACTCTTTACTTTTTTTATTGTAAGCATATAATGATTTATAGGGAGCTTAGGTATTTTTCTGGATAATACATCTTTGGGTTATGGAATATTGCGAAAAGACTGTGGTCCTTCCGTTTTCTTACCCACCTGACATAAAACATCAGGAAGATGTCCTTGGCTCCCAAACAAAACATCACCGAAAGGTGATTTTTTGTTTCTGTTCGCGCCTACTAGCAACTATGAGCGAGTAACTATATACTATATACATGATACGAATTATTCTTTCATTACTTTTTTTACTTACGGTATTTTCTATTTCTAAATTTATATTTGATCCGGCGTATCTTTATTATGAGCTTCCTTGGCTTGATATACCTATGCATGTTATTGGTGGTATTTGTGTTGCTTTTCTTGTTACATCACTTCTTTTATATAAAAAAATAAAAGTATCATTTCTGTATATAGTTGTGTGGTACATGATAATAGCTTTTTCTTGGGAAATATATGAACACATTCTTAATTATATGCATGTAAAAACGTGGTATGGCAGTAGAATGCCTTTAGAAGATATAGTTGATTCATTGTATGATTTTTTAAATGGTTTTATAGGTATGAGTATTTTCTATCTTTTTATGAAGAAAAAATAGTATATACTAATTGGTAGTGTATATTTCTATTTACAATCAATTTTACATCATTAGTTTTTATGTCTACATTCAAAATTACATTTGCAGGAGGTGCACAGATGCCAACAGGTTCTAACTTTTTGGTGGAATTTGGTGGTAAAAAAATTCTTATAGATTGTGGTCTTGTCCAAGGAGAAAAATATTCAGTACCTATCAATAGTGAACCTTTTTCATATGACCCAAAAAGTGTTGATTTCCTTTTCATTACTCATGCGCACCTAGATCATGTAGGAAAAATTCCAAGACTTGTTCGTGAAGGGTTTAGAAATAACATAATAAGCACAGAACCTACACGTGAGATGGCTGAACTTATCATGCTTGATTCTATGGGGATACTTGCAAAAGAGGCGACAAGAGATGGTACACCAATGCTTTATGAAGAAAAAGATGTTTTAGAAACTATGCATTTATGGGGAACAACACTACCGTATGAAAAAGCATACACTATAACAACAGACGATGGTGATGCTACTGTGACACTACACGATGCTGGGCATATTTTAGGAAGTGCAATTATTGAGATTGCATATAAAGGGAAGAAGCTTGCTTTCACCGGAGACTTGGGTAATACGCCGTCACCACTTATGAGAGACACTACTTTACTTAAAGATATTGATTATCTAGTTATAGAAAGTGTGTACGGTGATAGAAATCATAAAGATAAAGATAGACGTATAGAGATTTTTAAGGAAGCAGTTACGACGACTATACACAAAGGAGGAACAGTTCTTATTCCTGCATTTTCTATTGAACGTACACAAGAAATGCTTCTTGCTTTTAATGAATTAGTTGAAACAAAACAAATACCAGAGATACCAGTGTATCTTAATTCTCCATTAGGAATAAACATTACAAAAATCTATAAAAAATATGACAGTTGGTTTAATGAAAATATAGAATCAATTATTAAAAGTGGTGACGATATTTTTGCATTTAAAGGTCTCATACAGACACCGTCACCAGAAGAAAGTAAAGCAATAAATGGAGATAATAGGCCAAAGGTAATTATCGCAGGAAGTGGCATGAGTAATGGTGGCCGTATTTTACACCATGAAGCAAAGTATCTACCTGATCCAAACAGTACTATTATTATCGCAGGGTATCAAGCAGTAAACACTCTCGGTAGACATATAGTAGACGAAGAGAGGGAAGTATATATACACGGTAATCCAATCCCACTTAGAGCACGTGTTGTTAATATTCATGGTTTTTCTGCACATAAAGATTCAGAGCATCTGGTTGAGTTTGTTGCGTCTACCGCAGACACTCTCAAGAAAGTTATTGTGGTTCTTGGTGAGCCAAAGAGTACATATTTCTTGGGTCAGCGTATACACGAGACGTATGATCTTCCTGTATCTGTTCCTGAAAAAGGGGATGTAATGATTCTTGAATAATGTTTCATTAAAAGTATTATTCACTATCATCTATTATATATAAGCTATATACTATTTTTATGAAACAACAACGAATTACAATTAGTGTGTCAGGTGCAGCAGAAATTGCTCATTGCGGTCCTACAGTTATTCCTATAGCAAAGGAACTAGGGCGTGAGATCGCTCGCCAAGGGTGTCAAATTATTACTGGTGCAACAAGTGGTTTTCCAATGTATTCTGCAGAAGGCGCAAAAGAAGCTGGTGGTTTTTCTTTTGGTCTTTCTCCTGCAGCTAGTAAAAAAGAACATTTGGAAGTGTATCGTCTCCCATTAAAAGCAATGGATACTGTTATTTATACAGGATTTGGTTTCCCTGGACGTGACCTTATGCTTATACGGTCGTCAGACGCTGTTGTTGTCGGCTGTGGACGAATTGGGACAATTCATGAGTTTACTGTTGCCTGGGAGGCAAATATGCCTCTTGGTGTGCTTACAGGGGAGTGGGCAACAGATGAAGTAATACAAAATATCATTAAAAATAGTGGTAGAACTAATCCAAATGTTGTCTTTGAAAAAGATCCAAAAATAATGATAGAAAAGCTTATTGAAATGGTAAGAAAACAAGAAGTGAATGGCGAAAGAGAAATGAGATTATAATAGTGTTTAAGAAATAAAAATATAATAAACATTTATTTTACATGACATCAAAATTGACCATATCTTTACTAACTCTTTGTGTTTTATTTTTCTTTATTAATGGTTTTTTTGATTTTTCTAATTCACAATTAGACAAAATCTATCTCACGGTAAGTACTTTTTTATTTTCCATATTTAATGGTTTTTTTATTTCAAGACAATCAAGTAGATATAGTGAGATTCGTAATAATTTAAGCCGTTTCGATGCAAATATGAGTATTATTTTTCGAGAAAGTTCTCATTTAACAAAAGAAGAACATGCATATTTTGGAGATGTTATTAAAGAGTATTATATGAAGATACTTTCAAGTAAAGATTGGTCATACTATTTTACACATAAAACAGATTTGATATCAAAACTTCATGTGTATTTAGAAAAATGTGGTGAAGCAGGAATGGATAAAATACGTGGAGAGGCTCAACGTAAAATATTAGGTACCTTAGATGACGTTCAAATAATACGAAAGGTATTAGTTTCTCTTAAAGAAGAAACAATACCTCGTTTTCAGCAGTTTTTTATTTATACTTTGGCTGTAATTTTATTTTTAGCAATTATGACTCTTCCTTCAGAGGGTCTTGTTGTTGCGTCTATTTTAAAAAGTGTGTATATGGTTACGGTGATTTCTGTGGTAATACTTCTTAAAAAGTTTAATGATTTGACGTTGTTTGAGGGTGTTATAGGTGAGCATAGCGCAAGAGATGTTGTGGGTATTATAGATGGGGAGAAATAGTGATCATATAAAAGTGAGGAGAGTTGTGCGTACCTCGTGCTTCAAATATGGATAAATAAAGAAAAGCGCGACCTTCGGTCGCGCTTTTCTATTTTGCTGTCAACTATAGTCTATCGACTGTTTGCTGTATTTACGCTTTAACGTGGTTTACGATACGTGTAAAAGTTTCTGGGTGTTCTGCTGCAATTTCTGTAAGCATTTTACGATTGATCGACATATTCTTTTTTGCAAGTTTTCCAATGAAAACAGAGTAAGTAATATCAAGAGCGCGTAGTCCTGCATTAAGACGTGTTGTCCAAAGGCGACGCATATCAGTCTTCTTATCTTTTCTGTGAGCAAAAGCATGAGCTCCAGCGTGACGTAATGCAACTTTTGCTTCTACTTCTTTCTTACTGCGTCCAAAACGAAAACCTTTGGCTTGTTTTAGGACATTGCGACGATGCTTCATCGCCATTGTGCTTCTTTTTACGCGTGACATAGTGGTTGATTAAATAAAATAAATGAGTCTAAAAGGTTTAGAACATACCAGGGAGGAAACGTGACTTTTCTTTTCCTGTCATAGCAAAATCTTGTGCACGTTTACCAGCTAATTGCTTACTTCGTGATGCTTTTGCATTGAAGTGGTTGAGTCCTGGTTTACGAGCGAGGATTTTACCGTTTTTTGTGACCTTGAGTCTTTTCAAGAATGATTTGTTTGTCTTCATACGTTTTTCTAAATTATGTTCTTTCCTTTCAGATAGTCGGGTTATTCTATCATAGATATTCAATTTTATCAAGCCTGAATATCAGTTTGTAGTCGATGGACTATAGCTGATAGCTCTTAATGTGAGCATAGTCTTTATAGAATTGATTTTTCTGAATTTAATTAAGCTATTTGCTATAGACTATTAACTATTGTCTGAATCTTGCTATTTTGCTTTTTCGAGTACAACCATCATAGATTTTGGTATTTTTTTGAGAGGTTCTGCGATTTTGTAGTCAGCGGGGACAATAGCCAAAATACGGTTCATTCTTTCACGAAGAAACTTCTCATCCATGTATTTTGTTCGTCCTTTTAGCTGAAGATCTATCTTTACTCGATGACCTTCGTTGATCCATTCAGCTGTTTTTTTAGCTTTCATCATAAGATCATTGTCACTAATAGACACACTTATCTGTACTGTTTTTGTTTCGGTGACATGTGCCTTTGCCTTTACTTCCTTTAATTTTTTTGAAGTTTCGTAGGTGTATTTTCCATAATCTGCTATACGAGCAACAGGTGGGTCAGCATGTGGAGATACTTCTATTAGATCAAGTCCTACATTTTTAGCTTGAAGAAGAGCTTCTTCTTTTGTAAGAACACCTAAATTATCTCCGTTGTGTCCAATGACACGAAGTTTAGGTGCACGTATATTGTTATTGATGTTTACTTTTTCTGCCAAAGCGTTATATGAATACTATTATAGCACGAAATTAGAGAAAAGGGAATGATTTTGTGATAGACTTAGATTGCTATAAACAATAATTAGTAATAACAATATAAAGTATATGTCTCTTCTTTTTTTTATTGCATCTACACCGCATCTTTTTTTTATTGCATCTATACTACATCTTTTTCTACCAATTGTAATTTATTTTCGTACTTTACCTAGCTTGAAGAGAGATTATCTGGAAGGGAAAAATACTCTTAAGGTTTCCATTTCAAAACTTAATACTATTTTTTTGATTCCACTTTTTATTGGTATTGCTTTTGTTCTCGTTTCTAGTTTTCTGGTGCACAAACTTAATATTATTAATGATAATGCTATGGCGATTGGATTTATAAGTATCTATTTAATAATTTCAACTTTCACTCTTTTACCAATTGTTTCGACAATCTTAACGGTTATTGCTTATTTCAAGTTAAAGGAGTTTAAGGAGAATGGTGGAGTAGATGGCAAATTTTCAAGTGCGCTTAATATGTTTACACGATACTTCTTTTATTTTATTTTGTTACTAATTGTTTCAATTTGTATTGCCTTTTTAATAGCAAGTCAACTCAATTAATTTAGTAATAAAAAGAAAGAACGATGGCATGCTCATTTCATTTAAAGTGGAAGGTTGGTACATTGAAATGTGAGTAGAAATTCGGGCACATGCTTGACCAGAATTTGAGAAGTTAAAAATACTTTCGGAGTGTAGTATTGGGTTTAGTGAGTGGTTGAAGAGGGGTATAAAGTTCAATTAGAGACCGTTTCTTTGTTTGGATGTATGTAATAATGCCCCATTCTTTAATATATCAGCAATTTTTTGAGCTTTATCTAGAGGTTGTCCAGGAATTAAAATTCCATTAAATAAGAAACCGCCTTGCCCTGTTTGTGCTTGCTGTGAAGCATTTGTTATTTTCACATTAGAAATTCCTAGTACTCTATCAATGATACCTTGCTCAATCGTAACATCTTGAATCGTGTTGTAAGGTGCATGTTTTTCTTGTCTAGAAATAATACCAGATTTGAGATATATATATTCTGGTGTAAATTTAAAAGAGAATGTTTTTTTCCAAAAAAAGGTGTAAATATTTTTAAATATAAAAAGAATAAAGAAAATAAGAGAAATAATCAAAGTGTTTACTTGTATTTGAAATTTGTTCGCAACAGAGAATGAGCTTTCTCCTGTAGAAAAAAGAACATAACATACGAGTAGTGTGTAAAAAAAACTCCACATGATACTACCTAACATTCTTGCGATTATCCAATTACCAGAAATTGGATACGTTTTTATTGAAACTTCTTCATTAATATTAAAGGTTTCTGATTTATTTTTTGTTTGTTCATTTGATGTTGTTGAAGATTTATTCATTTCCAATGAGTAGTAGTTGTTACTCCTTTCTTTTATTTTTTGTAAAAATGTATTTTTTAAACGTTCTGCTGTTTCTGCATCAACTCCATCAATATGTGCCTCGATTCCAGAATTGGCGGTTGCACTTGCAATGTGAACATCATATAACCCAATAACCCTGTCTATAATATCTTGATCAACATATACATCTTGAATTTTTTGATATTGTACATGTATTTCTGTTGGAGAAAAAATACCTTTTTTAATTGTAATAAAATCAGAGTCCGTATCATAGAAATAATATTTTATATAAGCTTTTATGTAAATAGCTTCGAAAATCATTAGTGAAATGAACATAGTTAAGTAAATAGAGATTCCTACAGTAACTAAAGATTCTGAACTATTTAATTGAGTATTACTTAATATGTAAACAACAAAAATAATTAAAGAAAGAAATGCTGAAAGTAGACTAATTGAAACAGCTTCTTCAAGAAACTTCTTCCAGAATTTTCTTGGATTAAGTGGGTTGTTAATCTGAAAGTTGCTTTTAATTGAGTTTGACATATTAATGCTAAATTATTATATATTAGTAATAATTGTACCATGTTTCCCTAGTCTTATTCTAAGTTATTAAATTTTGTAAATAGGTTAGTAAAACTAAAATTCAACAGGAAAAGTTTATTTTAGTTGTTTTTAAAATAAAATATAAGCAGTGTGTACACATTATGGACACCCAATCCAAATTACAACTCGAAAAACTTTATTGTTTAGCTATTTTTGCTACAAATACGACTAACTTTTATAATACGATAAAGGTGGGCTTCATCGGTCACCGCTACGGATCGCTTTGAAAAGCTTTGCTTTCCTCATCTCGGCACGTAGCCTCGACCCCGAGAAAAACCGACAAAATTATTTCTAAAAACACTGAACCCAGTTTTTGGAAATAATTGTGTAGACGGTTTTTCGTTTGATTCCGACATAAGTCAGTTTGAAATGACTTATTCCCATCTCTACAGAAATAAATTAAACCGCATCAATTGATGCGGTTTAATTATTTCTGTGGAGATAAACGGGCACACGTCGAACCAGAATTTGAGAAGTTAAAGATAGTATCAGAGTATATTATTGGGTTTAGTGATTGGTTGAAAAAAGAAAATATCCTTAAATAATTAACTTTATTTAATTCTAATCATCCTTCCGTTTCCTGGAATTGGATTTCCTTCTTTATCTTTTAAGGTGCCCCACTCATCCCATTTGTTTGCAATTTCTGGTGGAATTAATTTCGCCCATTTTTTCCAATCTTTATCACCATCAGGGGTTACTACATAGACACGTTTAAGCTCATCTGCTTCCCAGCCATTCTTTTTAACAAGATTTCCTGTATGTCCTTTCTTTCCATTGATTTTATTTAAAATCATTAATGTTTTATCCCAACGTTTAACATCTACATTTTTTAGAAAACGTGCCAACTGACCGCCTTGCATAAAAGGTACATTTTCAAACGAATTTAAATTTTTCCAAATAGTTTCCTTTGCTTCTGAAATAGTTAAACCACTTAGCCCCTTCACACTGTTTTGAAGTTGTATCCCAACAGATTGAGTCATTTTGTCATTTAAAAATTCATCCACAGTGTTATAGCTAAGAGCTAAAGAAAACCAACACAAAAGATTATCTTTTCTATACGTATCTTCATTTTGATTTTCAGCAAGAATATCTGTATCATAACTATATTCAGTATCCCTCTTTTCGACCTTAACAGAAACAAATGTTGGCAGTCCTCCAATTTTGGAATTGTACCCTACAGCATTTTTTAAATAATTAATCATACCAGCACCAGAATCAGCAACAAAAACACCAGCACCATCGGGGGTATTATCATTACCAATATTTTTTATATCGAGTTTTTCTTTTGGTTTTAGACCGTTAGCAAGAATACTATCAATAATTCCCCCTCCTTCTCCAGTTAAAGTTCCATGCCAGTAATATTCGGCTTTCGGCATTCTTTCTAAGTTAATCTGAGGAGTTTCGATGTTTTTAGTTTCAGGTGATTCGACGAGGTATTTTTCATCCTGTTCTTTAGGGGAGAGCTTTTGTGCTTGTTTTTTATCCCTAGTTTCTGTTTTATTTTCTGGTAATGATTCTAGTGTTGTCATATTGAATAGTATAACTCTTTTTTTAGAAATAAATAGTTGGAGGAATCGGTCACAAAACTACCTCGCTTTGCTCGAAGTAGTTTCCCGACCCGTATTCGATTCCGCCGAAAGCCAAGCAGTTGGCTTTCTCCTTTTCCTCACTGAAATATAAAAATACCCCTAGGGTTACCTAAGGGTATTTTTATATTTAGTGGAGGTGGGCGGAATCGAACCCCCGTGTACTAAGGTATGATGCATGGGTCTACTGTACGTAGTTTGCTTATATGTGTTCGCATGCATTATAGAAAACAAACGAAAACAATGAATGTATAGCATGAATTATTTCAATAGTAATGCTATGCAACATTACAATCTACTTCCACTGTTATATTGCCCAGACTTTTTCCGTGGTTACGAAAAAGAAGGACACCCGGTCGGCCAGTATTTAGGCGAACGCAGGAACTAGACCAAACGCGTATGGCGATGGAATAGCCTTACCAGTTGTTTTTGCAACATGGGCGCTCTAACGTTAACGAGTGCTAGAGCAGTCTCGGTACAGCGCATACAACATATTCTTAGTGTCAAAGCCAAAGATCACCCCCCGTGTGGCACAGCAAATAGTTACTAGTTCAGAAGTCGATAGTTTAGAATTCTATTCTAGCTATCGATTATTAGTTGTGGTCTATTTGCTTTCACGTAGTTCTCTACGTGCTATATCTTTTTTGATATCTTCTCGTTTATCTCGAGAATCTTTTTTCTTGCACACTGCAACATCACATTTGATGAGGCCATGTGCATCGTACAATGAATTAGGAGCAAGTGTCAAGGTTTTTGATTGTTCTTTTTGAAAAAGTTCTGTGATCTCTGATTTTTTAAGGAGTAATTTTCGTGTTCTGTAAGCATCATATGATTTTGGAGTATTAGATGCTTGATAGGGTGGAATGTACACACCAACCAAAAAAGCTTCACCACCGCGAATAAGAACCTTTGCTCCGTCTAGTGACCCTTGTTTTTTTCTGAGTGCTTTTACTTCAAAACCAAAAAGCTCAATACCTGCTTGATATGACTCTTGTATTACATGTGTAAGGTGAAGTTTTTTACTTTCTATTAATTTCATTTCTGTTATTTTAACACACTATTAGATTTGTTTATTGTTTTAGTTTGTCGTAGAGTATGTAAAGAAGTTCTTACATTAAAAGGAGAAATAGGTATGGCAGATAAAAAAATACCAAAAGCTGTTAAACGCTGGAGAAGAGATAGAAATATAAGACGACTTGAAAGAGATTTCAAGGAGTTGTGGTCTATTCTCAAAGGAAAAAATATACGAGAAAAAACTACTATTTTTACGGAAGATGAAAAGAAAAAATATTTTTTTAAAAAAGATGCAATTGGAACGATTACGTGTCCTCTATGTGGAAAAGTAACTTTTGTAGCTAATCCAAATGGTATACATGGTGACGCTTTGTATGATTATATTATGCGCCATAATGCAAAAAAAACTTTATGTAGCGCATCTCTGATGCCTGTTAAAAACTTTTTTGATGATTAGATTAAGTTAGTGTACAGAAGTGACAAAATCATAAAAGTGTATATTCTCATGTGTTCTTTATTATTATGTTTTGCTCTTAATTCAAAAAAGTGTGTCATATAAAAACTAGTCTTTAGGGCTAGTTTTTTCTTTGGGTAACTTTTCTTCTAATCTGTTATAATAGTCGAATATTATGAAAAAGATGAACATGCCAAAAATTAAAAATGTTATAAAAGATGGTCAAGAAAAAATAACGACAGGAAAAAAAGTACAAGGGTTTTCTCAACAACTCTTAGGTACTTTTATTATTTTTATGGTTCTTGTGTGGGGATATTCTGTTATTTCTGAAAAGAAATCTACACCAACTGTACCACTTTCAGAATTTGCCACTCTTGTTAACGGACAACAAATAGTTTCTATCACAGTAGAAGGTGACGCACTCACCGGAGAAAAAGCAGACAAAACAAAAGTAATAAGTAAAAAAGAATCTGGTTCATCTGTGCTTGAAACATTAAAGATATACGGTGTTAGTTCTTCAACATTAGCAACCACAACAATACTTGTGTCTTCAGAAAAAGGTCTTTCTTTTTGGGGGTCACTTATTCCAATTATACTTCCAATCCTTTTCTTAGGATTTATGATTTGGTGGCTTGCTCGAGGTATCAAAGGTGCAAATGTACAAGCTATGTCTTTTGGACAGTCACGTGCAAAAATTATTTACCCAGATGATACAAAAGAAAAAATTACTTTCAAAGATGTTGCTGGTGCAAAAGAAGCAAAAGAGGAGCTTGCTGAGATAGTAGAATTTCTTCGAGCCCCAAAAAAGTTTACAGATATTGGAGCAGAGATTCCAAAAGGTGTTCTTCTTATGGGGGCGCCAGGTACTGGTAAGACTATGCTCGCTCGTGCTGTAGCAGGGGAGGCTGGTGTGCCATTCTTTCATCTTTCTGGTTCTGAATTTGAAGAAATGTTTGTCGGTGTTGGTGCTTCACGCGTGCGTGATCTTTTTGATATGGCAAAAAAAGAAGCTCCTGCTATTATTTTTATTGATGAAATAGACGCTGTCGGACGTGCTCGTGGTTCATCTATTAGTGGTCAAGGAGAAGGTAGGGAGCAAACACTTAATCAGATTCTTGTGGAAATGGACGGTTTTGAACCAACTATGAATCTTATTGTCATGGCTGCAACCAATAGACCAGATGTTCTTGATCAAGCACTTCTTCGTCCAGGAAGATTTGATCGTCGTGTCACACTTGACCTTCCTGACAGAGAAGACAGAGAAGCGATACTTTCAGTACATGTAAAATTAAAACCACTCGCAGAAGATGTTAATTTAAAAATAATTGCAGAGCGTACACCTGGTTTTTCTGGTGCCGATCTGTATTCTCTTATGAATGAAGGTGCAATACTCGCTGCTCGTGAAGAAAGAAAGAAAGTGGCACAATTTGACCTTATCCGTTCAATAGAAAAAGTGATGCTCGGACCAGAAAGAAAGAGTCATGTGCTTTCTCCACGTGAAAAGAAAATAACAGCGTATCATGAAGCGGGACACGCTCTTGTTGCGTCATGTTTGCCAGACGCTGATCCTGTGCATAAGATTTCTATTATCGCAAGAGGGAATGCAGGAGGATATACTCTCAAACTTCCTTTTGACGAGAGACGTCTTATGAGTCGTGCATCATTTTTAGATGATATCGCTATGTCTCTTGGTGGATATGTTGCAGAAAAAGAAATATTTGGTGACATAACAACAGGACCATCTAACGATCTTCAAGTCGCTACCGCTATGGCACGAGCTATGGTGACTAAGTATGGTATGAGTACACTCGGCCCTATAGCACTTTCATCACCACAAGAAGAAAGAAGTATTTTTTCAAGTAAAGAATATAGTGAAACAATGGGCACAAAGATAGATGATGAAGTGAAGCGTATCATGGATGAAGCATGGGCTCGTGCTCGGAAAATTATTCTTGATAAACGTGAGGCACTCACTGCAATTGCAGATGAGCTTATGACTGTTGAAAATATAGAACGCGAAGCATTTGAGAGATTACTCATATTGCACGGAATTACACCTAAGAAAAGAGAAGATATTATTTAATACTATAAAGAAACCACCCAAGAGGGTGGTTTTTTAAATAGATATTATTTTTTGTTTTTTAATCTGTATTCTTCTGCTTTAGATTTTCCTTTTTCTATATTTGACCCAATAGCACCGGTTCTACCTAAGCAAGTATTTTTACTATCACTGAAAGAACAATATCCTTTTTTTATTTGATTGATACAATCTTCTCCACCTGGAACAAGACGTTCACAGTGGTTTTTTACTTTATCTGCCATTACGCACTTCTCCTTATAGTTAGACTTTTTTGAAAGATATTAAATACACCTTTCAAAATATATAGTACTCTTTTAGGCTTTTTTGTAAAGTGCTCACAATATAAAAAGCACACTGTCATTTCATGGTGAATATGATATAGGTATATTTTATATACAAAGTGCGCCCACCAGGACTCGAACCTGGGACCAGTCGTGTATAAGACGACGGCTCTACCAACTGAGCTATAGGCGCACTTTATGTACAAAACTATCTTTTATACTTATAAACTATAGCAAAAAATATGAAGTTATTCCAGAGCTTCATTTTTGCTTTGATTATCTTAGCGTTTTTGGTATTCTTCATTATATGAAAACTAATGTAGTTATTTCAAAAAATTTTTCTTCTCTTCGTGTTGGTGGTGAGTGTGAAATGGTGACTCTTACGAATGAAGATCAAATTCCTGAAATTATTGCTTATGCAAAAACTAAAAAATGTAGATTGTTCGTAATTGGTATGGGTACTAACACATTTTTTAATGACACAGTAAAAGATGTGTTACTAGTTAAAAATGAAATTAAGGGTATAGAGTTTGTACCTTTTGGTAATAGTGTACATGTTCGTGTAGGGGGTGGTGAAATTTTTGACGATGTTGTTACACTTTCTGTAGAAAAAGGATTTTGGGGTATCGAAAATTTATCATATATCCCCGGCACAGCAGGCGCTGCTCCTGTTCAAAATATAGGAGCATATGGCACTGAGTGTAAAGATGTATTTGTCTCTCTCAGAGCATATGATATACAAAATTCTTTATTCGTAGAATTTCTAAAAGATGATTGCGCTTTTGGTTATCGTGATTCTGTGTTTAAACGAGAAAGTGGCAGATATATTATTATATCTATTGTCATAGCTCTTTCGATCACCCCAAAACCCGTACTTACTTATAAGCCACTTGATACGCTTTTAGAAAAAAAAGATATCACAGTTTCTGAAATTAGAGATTTAGTTATAAGAACAAGAATAGCAAAATTGCCTGATTGGCGTACATATCCAAATGCAGGTTCTTTTTTTAAAAATCCTGTAGTGTCTTCTGTGCAAGGCGAAACTTTGCGCGCCTCATACCCAGATATACCACTCATGGAACATGGTGATATGTATAAGATACCCACAGCATGGCTTATAGAACATGTAGCAGAAATGAAAGGAATGAGAATTGATAATCTTGGATTATGGCCCATGCAACCACTTGTTTTAGTTAATTATGGTAACGCAACCGCGGGAGAAGTTATTTCTTTTTCAAAACAAGTTATTGAACGTATACAAGAAAAAACTGGAATTGTTCTAGAAAGAGAAGTCTGTTTTGTTGCTTAGTGTACATATATTGCATACTTTTATATTGTGTGGTATTGTAAAAGTATTGCACACGACGGTGCAAATCATATTTTGTGAGTAAAGGAGTTCTTTATGGGTATTAAATTTGGTATCGCGGTAGAAGCATATAGAAAAAAATTATTTATTTATTTGTCACAGGGTAAGGAGCATCATTGTTCTTTTGCTGAGATAAAGCTTGGTATTGGGAATGTTTTGTATACAGAATCGTATCTGCTGTATCCAGATGGTGTTGTTGGCGTTCTTTCTGTTAATAATTTTTTTCAATTTAAAGTTTGTAGAAAAATAACTAACATATGGGTTCCAACTAAAACTCAAATGCAAGCTTTGCAAGGTACTCTTCTAGAAGAAAATATTATGTTTAGTGGTGAGTATCAAATAAAAGAAATGTCAGAAAGTGATTTGTTTCCACGTGCGGAACATACAACAGATGAGATGCGTTTCAAGAACCCTAAAGGTGCTTGGGATACAGTTGTTGCGAGATGTCTTTTTGGATCATAGGATGTATAAAGTGTTACACAATAGTTGTAACACTTTTTTATTGTCTATATATTTGTTAGGATGTACATATGGAAACATCTTACGGAATTCTTTATATTGTACCCACACCAATTGGTAATCTTGAAGATATAACTCTTAGAGCTATTCGAATTTTAAAAGAAGTAGATTTGGTTTTGTGTGAAGATACGTCAGTTACTCAAAAGCTTTTTAAACACTACGATATTACAACAAAGACAAGTCTTTTTTATGCACAAACAGGAATCAAGAATATTGAAAAAATATTAAATACTCTTTCTGAAGGAAAAAAAATTGCACTTGTTAGTGATGCTGGGACCCCTACTATTTCTGATCCTGGTGTTCTTTTGGTTGATAGAGTAAGAAAAGAATTAAAAGATGTTTCTGTTATATCTTTACCAGGTGCTTCTGCTCTTGTAACTGCTCTAGCTTCTTCTGGTATTTCATCAGCATCTTTTACGTTTTACGGTTTTTTACCTCATAAAAAAGGAAGAGAAACATTATTCAAAATAATAGCAGAAAATAAATTCACGTCTGTTTTTTATGAATCTGTACATCGTATAGAAAAAACATTAGAAGCTTTATCAAAAATACTTTCTAATACTCGTCAGATTGTTATAGCTCGAGAATTAACAAAAATGCACGAAGAAGTAATTAGGGGTACATCAGAAGAAATATCTCAGTATTTTAAAAACAATAAAGACCATATACGAGGAGAATTTGTTGTGATAGTGGAGGGGGTGTAGTTGACATAAGTAATCTGTGTTGTGTTATTCATGTTTCAGTGACGCACTATAGTATTTTTTGAATTATATCTGCTATAATAGACACTATTATGTCACCACTTGGAATTAAACGAACCGTTGCTTTTCTTCTTATTTTTTCACCGTGGATTTTTGTACCCGATATAACTAAAGATATTTTTTTTATTTTTGCGGGTATATTTTTATTAATAAGTACTCTTGATTTACGTAAAAAAGTTATTATACATCCTGATCATCAAGAAACCGAAAGTTACCCTGTAAAAGACCATATTGTTAATTCATGAAACTAGCGATTGCTACCAGTCTTGTGTTTGGTGTACTTATTTTTTGGGTATTGTATAGCGGTCATAAACATGTTTCTTTTGTAAAAGAGTTCGGTAAAGAAGAATATGTAATAGATACTGGTGCTAGCGCTACTACAACTTTAGAGGGAGGTACTTCTTTGTCTTACGCTACAACAACAGCAACAACCACAAAAAGTATTACTCATATACAAACACCTGAACATGTAAAATCTATTTATATGTCTTCTTGGGTAGCCGGAACACCATCGATACGTAATAAGCTTGTAAAGCTTATCGAAGATACAGAATTAAATGCAGTTGTGATAGATGTAAAAGATAACACTGGGATTATTTCTTGGGATGGTCGTATCAGGGATCTTGAAGATTTTATAGAAGAATTACATAGTAAAAATATTTATGTTATTGCACGTATTGCAGCTTTTCAGGATCCATTATATGTAAAAAGATTTCCAGAAGAGGCTGTGCGTTCAAAAAAAACAGGTGAAGTATGGAAAGATCATAAAGGTATACCGTGGGTAGATTCTGGTTCAAAAAAAATGTGGGAATATGTTGATTATCTATCTAAAGAAAGTTACAAAAGAGGTTTTGATGAAATTAATTTAGATTATATTCGTTTCCCTACCGATGGGGTGCTTTCTGATATGACGTTTCCTATAAGTGGGAAAAATGGAACTATTGTAAACAAGCCACAAATTATCGGTGATTTTTATCACTATATAACAGATTCGCTTCGTAAAGAAGGTGTGCCTGTATCGGGTGATCTTTTTGGTATAGTAATGGTTACTAAAGTGGATATTGTTGTGTTAGGTCAAGACATGCATACAGCACTTGAAACATTTGATTATGTTGCTCCAATGATATACCCATCACACTTTTATGCAGGAACTGCAGGGTATCAAAAACCTGCTCTTCATCCTGGTGAAATCATAGATTATTCTATGAGGCTTGGTATAGCAATTGCAGATGAAGTTGCAAGTAGTACACAAGTAGCAACAAGTACTATACGAGCAAAATACAGACCATGGTATCAAGATTTTGATATGGGAGGAACATATACTGCAGACATGGTGAGGGCACAAATAGACGCTGGAGAAAAGCTTGGAATTAATTCATGGATGTTATGGGATCCTGCTAATACATATACAAAAGAAGCGTTAAAAAAATAATTAATACCGTGTATCTCTTACGTGTGATTTAGTGTTATTCTCTACCACCCTCTAGATAAAGGTTGTATACTGTGTAGTATGTCAGATGGTGAACATCAAAAAATTACATATCTAGGAAAGATTGATTATCGTGATAAACAGGTAACTTTTGGTATTAAAGAAAACGACAGAACTAAGCATACCTATATCATAGGTAAATCAGGTATGGGTAAATCAACACTTCTTGAAAATTTAATTATTCAAGATATTACTGGTGGAGAAGGTGTATGTGTTATTGATCCTCATGGGGCATTAGCAGAAACAATACTTCATTATATTCCAGAATCTCGCATTAAAGATGTTGTTTATTTTGCTCCTTTTGATGGAGATTTTCCTATGGGTCTTAATATGCTAGAAAAAGTGTCAGCAGAAAAAAGATACTTGCTAGCAAATGGTATGATGTCTGCGTTTAAGAAAATTTTTACCGACGGTGATGGTAAGGGGACATTTTCTGCACGTATGGAATATGTTCTTAATAACATTATTCTTGCACTTCTTGAAAATGAAGGTCAGACACTTCTCGGTGTTAACAGAATGCTTTTTGATAAAGAGTATAGAAAATTTATTGTGAGTAATGTAACAGACCCAACAGTAAAAGATTTTTGGGTAAATGAATATGCTAATTATACAGACAAAACTGCTCAAGAACTTGCTCCTTCAATACAAAATAAAATAGGTCAATTTGTGTCTAATCCACTTATTAGAAATATTATCGGTCAAAAGAAAACATCCTTTGATATACGAAAGATAATGGATGAGAAAAAGATTTTTATAGCTAATCTTTCAAAAGGGAAAGTTGGCGAAGGAAATGCAAATCTTCTTGGTTCTCTTCTTATTACAAAAATATATTTAGCTGCGATGTCACGCGCTGATGTTGACGTGTATGAAGCAAAGAATTTACCACCGTGTTATTTTTATGTGGACGAGTTTCAAAACTTTGCCAATGAATCTTTTGCAAGTATTTTGTCAGAAGCTCGTAAGTATAAACTTGCTCTTACTGTTGCTCATCAATATATAGAACAAATGACAGATGAAGTGAGATCTGCTGTTTTTGGAAACGTTGGCACTATGATTACATTTCGCATTGGTGCAACAGATGCAGAGATTTTTGAAAAAGAATTTGCTCCTAAATTTGTCCTTGATGATTTTGTGAATCTTTCCGCATATCAAATTTATTTACGTCTTATGATTGACGGTCAGGGTTCACAACCATTTTCCGCTAGAACACTTCCGTCAACAGAAAGACCTGTACATTCGTATGAACAAGCTGTCATAGCTTATTCACGTTTAGAACATGCAAAGCAAAAGTTTTTGGTTGAGGATGAGATTATGGAATTTTATAAACCTGTACCAAAAGTAGAAAAAATAAAAACAGAGATACCTTCTCCTGATGTAAAGTTTTTAAAAGTGAATGAATATAAAAATGAACAACCTTCATATCCATCAAAACGTAATGACAGCTTTAAACGTTTTGATGCTAAGAAAAATAATGAGGAAAGAAGATATCAGACATCTCCAATCACAAGATATGATTCTCCTGAAAGAAAAGATGAGAAGCAGAATATTGCTCATTCTTCTGTAGATACTGCACAAGCCGTTGTTGCTAATTCTGAGCCAACCACAGTTGTTCATAAAGAAAACAATATAGAAAAAAATAACAGAAGAGAAGAACAAAAATATATTCCTGAAATAGAAAAAAAAGAAATTAAAATTGAAAGTGTGTTTGATACAGTAAAACAACCTGTTTATAAAAAAGAATATGTTGACAAAACAGTAGAACAAAAACCTACTCCAGTTTTTGACGATAAGCCAGCAATGTCTCTTAAAGAAGCTCTAGAAAAAGCACTTAAAGATCAAAAGCCAATAACAGAAAATGTGTACCAAAAGAAAGAGGTGACAGATCAAGAAGATATAAACAATGGTGAGGTAAAAGATAGAAAAATAAAAGAAGACATGCAAGTTTCTTTACCTAAGAAGAAAGAAGTACCAGAAGATGTTCTTCGAAAATTGATAGAAGAATAAAATTCTTTTGTATGAAAAAAATTCTCTTCATTATTACTTTGCTATTAAGCATGAATGGATATGGGGACATGCTTAGTATTAATGAAATCATGTCTAATCCGGTTGGTGATGATAGTGGAAGAGAGTGGATAGAATTACATAATACCAGTTCGAGTACTGTTGACATTAGCACCCTTACTATCTCAGTTAAAGGTGGTGCGTTCGTAGGTGTTGTTCCACTTTCTGGTGGTACGAGTATTGAACCTGACGGATATGCAATCATTGGATCTACTGTGAGTGGTGCTACAAAATTTTCTCAAGATTATTCTAGTTATAACGGTCCACTTTTTAGAAGTTCTGTGAGTCTTGTAAATACTGGTGTTACATCACTTGAGATAAGTTTACAGGGAGTTTCTCTAGATAAGATTTCTTCATATACGGCTGCAAAAGAGGGGTTTACTCTTTCTAAGGTAGATGGAGCTCTTGTATCTACCAATCCAACACCAGGAGCCAAAAATGAGCCTTTAGTAAACGATAACACCCAAGAGTCATCATCTGTATCAACTTCTAGTGTTACAACGTCTACACAAAGCATTATTTCACAAGCATTTATTCCTACACCTGACATTGTCCTTTATATGGATTCAGAAAAAATTGCTGTCGCAGGAGCTGGTACTACTTTTTCACTTTTTGGTTTAACTAGATCAGGAAAATATATTGATAATATGCGTTATACATGGACTTTTGGAGACGGCGGACAAAGTACGGGTAGTAGTACAGAATATCATTATGCATATCCTGGTACATATATTGCAGTTGTTGAAGGTTCAAATGGAATTGTATATGGTCAAGGACGTATGCGAGTCAGAGTCGTAGCTCCAGATCTTGTAATACGAGGTATACAAACAGGAAAATATGGTTCTTATGTTGATATAGAAAATCCTAACGAATACGATCTTGATCTCTCGGGATGGAGACTTGTAATTAATGGTGCTTCATACACTTTCCCAAAAAATACACTTATTGCTTCTAAAAGTGTGACACATTTTCCTGGTATTGTTATGGGGTTTGCTAGTACAACACCAGAATCAGTATCTAGTATAAAAATTGTTTTTCCAAATCAAG
This sequence comes from Minisyncoccota bacterium, assembly GCA_018063165.1. Lineage (GTDB taxonomy): Bacteria > Patescibacteriota > Minisyncoccia > Phycocordibacterales > UBA5272 > UBA11704. Next base: position 141,594 of record JAGOQU010000002.1, read on the forward strand.
AAGAAGTGACACGATATGAAAAGATAGAAGAAAAGAAAGATAGTGGTACGTTTTCTACGTCAACAGAGAAAAAGCAAGAAGCTATAGTGTCATCATCTTCGTTAGAAAAAATAAACATAAAAAATAATAAAAATACTTTTATTGTAAAGAAAAAAGAAATAGTAAAAGAAATAAAACCTGTAATATCAGTAGAAACAAAACCAACATCTACTAGTCCGCTTGTTCAAAAAGAAATACAAAAAGACACAAGACTCGCATCGTTTATAAAATCTCTTTTCTGGAAGAAGTGATATTTATTTTTTATAGAAGTGACATTATTATTTTTCTTGATATACTAAAATATATGATAACCGTTATGATACAAGGTGGATTAGGTAATCAATTATTTCAGTACGCATACGGTAGGGCGCTTTTGGAATTAGGTAATGAAGTAGAATTTGATATAAGTTTTTTTGATACTAATACGAAATATACAAAAAGAGAATTTCTTCTCGATAAGTTTTTAATTGATCCAAGATTTACTTTTACAAAAATTCCTCATAAGCAAAAGTTTTTTACAAGGTTACTTAATAAGATAGATATAGATAGACAGGTTCGTTATATCAAAATAGATCCCTCGTGTGATAATTTTTTTGCTGATGGGTATTATGCTTCAGAGAAATATTTTTCTCACATTAGAAATAGTATTATACAAGACTTAACTCTCAAATCTAAAAGTGAAAAATATAAAGAATGGGAATCAAAGATTATAGCAGCAAAAACCCCACTCATGGTTCACGCTAGAAGAACTGATCATATTTTAAATAAAACTTTTACTCGTATAGAAGAAGAGTATTATGAAAAAGCATTACCATTTTTTGATAACGATTGTGAGATTTTTGGTTTTTCAGATAACGCTGAGTGGTTACAAAATGCGCTTAAACGACCTGTGACAATGGTAAGTGGCCAAGGGTTTACAGATTACGAAGAACTCATGCTTATGTCATTGGGTAAGAATTTTATTATTGCTAACAGTACATATTCTTGGTGGGGGGCATGGCTTTCACAACAAGAAAATAAAAAAATTGTAGCATTAAAAAAATGGTTTAGTTCATATAGATGGTTTAGAGCAAATAGTGATATAGAGTTTGATGGTTGGATAAGGATTTAAAAAGTATGTATTTTGCTTTTCTTGATTTGTTACGTTTTTTTTCAGCTGTTGCTGTTCTCTTTCACCATACATTTACATTTCATTACGGGAAGCTTGGAGTGTACCTTTTTTTTATTATTAGTGGATTTGTTATTTATTTTAGTTTGAAAAAAGGAACTAAGGAGTACGTAGTCGGTCGTTTTCTGAGATTGTATCCCTTGTTTTGGATCAGTTGTACTCTTACATATCTTGTTACTATTTTTTATGGTAATAATTTACCTTTAAAAAATTATTTTGTTAGTATGTTGTTATTTAATGACGGTAAAATAGCTTCAATGATTGACGGGTCTTATTGGACTCTTACTTTTGAATTTTTGTTTTATGTGTATATTGGTATATTTGTCTGGTTTTTTTCTACCAAGAGGCTAGAATGGTTTTATGCAAGCTGGCTTGCTATATCTTTTTTTGCCTTTTTCTTTCATCTTGATCAACTTTTGATAATGAAATTACTTAGTGTAAGATTTGCTCCTTATTTTGTGTTTGGGGGTGTGCTTGCTCTTATTGTTGATAAATTTTCTTTGGTTGATATTAAAACTAAAATAGTATATCTAACAACGTTGTTTGCCTCAGCCATACTTCCTTTGTATGTTAGTGCGTCTCTGCGTGCACAACAGGGCTCAATTAGTAACTTTACTGGAAGTTTTGAGTGGGATGAGATGCTTATTGTGGAATCTTTTTTTCTTATTGTTCCTCTAGTGGTGTTTCTTTCTTATTTTTCTTTTTCTCATACAAAAAGATTAACAAAAATATGTTTTATGTTAGGAGGTTTAACTTACCCACTTTATTTATTACATTGGAAAATAGGAGAAACTTTAATTACTTCAAAAGGGTATTTGTATGGAGAAGTTTCTTATTTTTCTATAATGATAGCACTAGGAATAATATTACTTTCTTATATTTTTTATGTATACGATATACGAATAAGAAAACTAACTAAACATAAAATGTTTAAAATGTAATTTTTTTATATTGTCTTTGCAATAGCTGTAACAGTCCATTGATCTTTTCCAAGAATAATTTGACCAATAAGTAAACTTTTTATTATTCTATATAATATATTTTTTTCCGACCATTTAAAATTTTTAATCAAATCAATACTAGTGTTTTCTGATATTCTACATTTTCTTATTTCTAGAATAGTCCATTCTGATTTTTCAAACATTATACGTATTGATTTTTTTGAAAAATAATGAAGATGTCCAAGAGGTCTAACCATATGCCATTTTTCTTTTTGTATTTTTGCTTTAAAAGAATCTTTATTAGGAAAAGTACAACTAATAATACAACCTTCGTTACTGGTTTTTTTTAAGTCACTCAACATCATTATTGGGTCTGTTAAATGTTCTAAAACGTCATGAGCTATAATAAGATCAAAATTAATATCTTTCGGAAGTTTTTCAATTGATGGGACAATATTTTTTTTTGAGTTACCTAAAACCCATGAGCCTGGCTCGACACCAAAAGATATATTTGCTTTTTTTTCAAAATAATTAAATAATTTACCTGACCCTACACCTATTTCTAAATAATTAAAATTATTTTTTATAGAAGAGATTTTTGAGGAATGTAAAGCAACATCTTTATATATTTTTTTAAAAAGTTGAGGTTCGTTTTCTGTAAGATTTTCTTCTTGTATGCTAGAAGTATAATTTTTTGGGACTACATATTCTGAGCCGTTTTCATATAAAGCATTAAGTACAGTTTGTTTAGGTATTGGGTCATGCCACCAATGTCCGCAGCTGATGCACTCTCTTAATGTTACTTTGAGTTTAGATTTTGGGTGTATTGTGAAGATGTTTGAAAGTGACAGTGATTCACAAGAACATATAGGGCATTCTTTTTGAGAAATTAAACTTTTAAATATGTTTGTTTTCATGTTTATTTAATTTTAAAAAAGGAATGTTTTATTTTTTCTAGATACGTTATTTTTTTTAAAGGTTTATATAGTATTGAAATTAATTTTAGAAAAAAAGATTTTCTTAGTATATGTTTTGATATGAGTATATTTTGTTGTTTAATTGCTAACCTTTGAACAGGATTAATGGTATTTCTTTTGGCTTTTTCTAACGGCTGATCTATTATATTTTGTATAAAAATATCAAAACCTTTTTTACAATTTTCTACATAGTCTTTATTTTTTAGTATAGGTTCATTTATCATTTGTAAATATAAAGTATCATCGTTGTCTATTGTTTTTACTATTTCTAAAACATCATTAAATGATTTATATTCATGGCAATTTATAAATCTTTTTGTGTTGAATTCTTTATCAATGTTTGGGTTACCCCAGTATATTGGAATACTTTTAGCCACCAGTGGACTAATTATCTTTTCTGTTGTATATCCAGAACGTGAAGAATTTTCAAATGCTATACAAAATTTATGTTTAGATTCATATTGTAATTTATTGTTAATTTTTTTACCATCAATATTATTTAAAAAAGATCCCGCTGAGTTTACTTTTTTATAGGAAGACAAAGTATTAAAGATTGATTCACGTTCTTTACCTCCTCTATAATTTGAGTAAACAAAACTACAAAATTCTTTTTTATTTTTTAATTCTTCTTTGGTTATTTTTGTTTCTTTAGTTAGATAATTTTTGCCAGCCATGTCAAATTCTTCCTTGGTATAAAAGACACTTACTAAATAAAGAGGCATTCTGTAGTATCTATCTTCGAAAGACATATAATCAAAACCTATAGCATAGTCACATATATTAAAATTGGGTGATATATTTTCTCCTGTATAAAATATTTTTATACAGTTATATTTGTAATGTTCATGATTACCATCATGATAGAATAAATAATCAGGATTTTCTGATAATTCAACATCATAATATTTTTTAAGAGTAGAAAGTATAAAATAACTATAACCAAAAGTGTCAGTGAGTGGATGTCCTAGAATTTTAACTTTAATTTTTTTCATAAACTATTTATATAGTAATAATAATACTTTTCTTGTATGTTTCATCATTGCAATCAATTGGATTACGTTCGTTTATTTCGTTAAAGTATTTATGTGCTACTTTTATTTGTTTTGTTTCTTTTCTTAAAAACATTTCATATTCCATGTCAATATGACCAATATCTACAACTCTATAACCGTGAGCAAATAAATCGTATGCAAGAACTTTTGCAGTAGGGCCAAGTGATAAGAGTATTAGAGTATTTTTATTTATTTTAAGAGCCTCGTTTAAAATTTCTTGATATTTAGAATAAGCATTTTCTGGAGGACATAAAATTCTTCGTAAAGATTTTGTTTCTGTAAACATATTATTACCAACACCTAGTCTACTTTTCTCTCCTTCTATTAGAACAACGTCATTATCTTTCCATATTTTAAATATTTTATTAAAAATAATATTAGATCTTTCTTTATTTTTATAAGCTAAATAATGTCTTGTAACATTAGTGTCACCATATATTTTATTTGGTATAAGTAATTTCTCCCATACGTGATGATACCTATACATATGATGCATTATAAAATGATAAGCGTAAGGGGCGAATATATCTAGATTGCCCCACATACCAGGAATACATATAAGTAGTTTTTTGTTTTGCGTTTGTATTATTTTTTCAAGTTCGTGAGAAAGTTTCTCATATCTTTTTTGGAAAGGTAAATCCATACCATCTATTAAAGATATTTCACCATCACCAAAACGTATTACCGAACATTTTTCTTCAAGAATAAAATCTACTGTTTCTTCTATGGATAATATATTCGGTTTGTTATGTTTAGATCTAATATAAAGTCTGTCAAAATAGTATATATATGCAAGCATAGGGCCTATTTTTTGACGTAAAGAAATAGGTGTTATATTTCTTACATGACTTATTATTTTTTGATGTAAACCTTTTCTCATTATAGTATATCTTCTTTTGATCTTATTTTTTTACAAAAGCAAAAAGTTTCATTTTTCTTTGTAGTATTGTATATGCTGGGTTAGCTTCAAGTATTATTTTCTTTAGAATTTCTTTGTCATCAGGTAAATGATATGTACAAATAGAAAGAACTGGTTCGTGTTCTTTAAGAATAGTAGTTGCACCTCTTAAAAGATGTCTTTCGTACCCTTCAATGTCAGACTTAATGAAATCTATTTTTTTAATTTCATTTTTTTGTGCCCAGATATCAAGTGTTGTTATTTTTAGTTTAGTGTTACCATTACCTTTTTGTATGTTAAATGAATTACCTCCTGTATTACCTTCTTCATCGTTTTCATAAAAATCTAAAATTTCTTCTTTTTCACCTAAACCAAGAGGTACTATAGTTATGGATCCTTCTGTATTTTTATTAAATTCTATAGTTTTTTGTAATAAGTTAATATTAAAAGGTGAAGGCTCAAACGCATAGACGTGCGCACCTTTTTTTGCTGCATATGCAGAAAAATCACCAACCCAAGCACCTGCGTCAATTACAGTATATCCATTTTTTATAGTTATATCTTCACCGTTTTTACCGATATAACAGTAAGTTCCTTCTGGTAATTTTTTTTCTAATTCGTCTACTATTGTATAGCTATAGTTATCACCGTATTCTGTGTATACTTTGAGTGTGTCATCATATACAGTGTTCATAAGATAAGTGTTTTCTACTTTTGGTAAAAAAATTCCATTAAAATCATATCTGTCTTGTTTTAAAAATTTTTTATTAAAAGCGTCATTTTTAGGTTTGTTCCATGTTTCTATTTGTTTATTTCTCTGTAATACAAAGAAATTTACTTTTTTATTAAAATATTTTGTTTTTTTCTTGTTAAAAAAAGTTGCAACGTAATAAAAACCTGTTAAGATATAACCAAGTATTTTAAGTGTATAAATATACCAAGTGTAATCATTTCCCCAAAATTTAAAATAAACAAGCTTTTTTTCGATGGTGGATATTTTCATAATAGATGTATTAGACTAGTATACAGTAAACTTATTCACAATAGTACTAGTAAAAATAAAGATAATTATTTAAAATCTGTAAGTATTTTTACCTTTTCTTTGCTGTAATTTTCTTCAACATTTTCTATAGTTATATTATGTTCCAGTTCATACAATTTTGTATATGTTATTACTCTAAAAGCCATATAGTTAAGTACAATAAGTAAACCAAGTGTTCCATTTTTATAACAATATCTACCATAAATAAAAGCGTAACGTAACATAGCTGCAAACATTTTTAATACACTAAATTTTTCACCTCGTTCATATTTTTGTTGAGCTTCAGTCTCAGCATATTTAGTATGTCCTAGGATAAATTTATGTATAGTATAAGTACTAAAATGTTTAAGGGCATATTTCTCTTTATTTTCTAAAAATATCTGCTCATCTTTTTTGCCTATAAATTTTCCTAAACCGTGAATATAATTATTTTTAAAATCAATATAATTTTTATGATACAAGAAAGGTGCATATGATTTATGTGCATATTTTTTTGTGTATCCCCAGAGATAAGTGTAGAGTGGTATATTTACAGATTTTATGATGTCTTGATTAGAGATCTCTACCATTTTTTCAACGAGGGTTTTTGGTGCTATGTTATCTGTATAACCCCAATAAATCCAGTCAGTTTGAATAATGCTTTTTATAAAATCAAAATTTTCTTGTGTTTCCATGAAGGGGCTTTTATTTTCAGGTCTTGTGAAAAATTTTGCCCCAAAACTTTCTGCTATTTCTTTTGTTTTGTCTGTGCTTCCTCCATCAAGCAGAAATACGTCACCATATTGTATGAAATTTTGTATAACATAAGAAATTCTTTTTTCTTCATTGTAAGTAAAAAGTATGAAAGTAAGATTTGATTTCATGATGTGTGTATCATTTTATGCTAGCGTATTTTACGATATAAGGCAATTATTTTTTTTAACCCAAGAAGTGTTAACCATTTTTTAATAATTTCTTTTAAAGTAAACCAGTATTCTCTTGTATAAAAATATACATATATTTTTATGTTTGAAATAGGCAACTCAAATATATCTCTTACCCAAGTAACTATTGTTATCGTAGATTTAATTCTACCAGAAATTGTTTCTAGTCCGGCGAATACATCCCACCTTATATTAGAAGATCTTGTTTTTATTACAGGTAAAGCAAGGATCTCGTATGGTTTATCTTTGTATATAGTTAATAGAACATACATATGAATGGCTAGAGTGTCAAAATATTTTTCTTTATTATTGCAAGCGACCCACGGATCTCTTAAAAATAATTGTGTAGATAATCCAACAAATGCACCAACAAGATTAGTATATTCTCGTATTGATTTTATATAGTCAGATAATGTTTCATAATATACATCTTTTGAAATGTTAATATTTGGAAAAGTAAGAACAGGGGACTCCAATTTTTCATCATACCCCCAACAGTTAAGACCGAAATAAGGAGTATTTGTATTTTTAATTTTATTAATAATTAATTTAATACTATCTTCAAAAAATGCATCGTCATCTCCTATGCTTAGACAGTATATACCTGTGCTTTTTTCTATTAGTTTTTTAAAACTTCTATCAAAACCTAAGTTTTTTTCATTTCTAAAATAGTGAATATTTGAAAATTTATCTTGAAACTCTTTTACTATTTTAGTAGTATCATCTGTACTTGCATTGTCAGTAATTACTATCTCGATGCTATTTTTTATATCGTCATCTTTCATCTGAGAAACAATACTATATAAACATTGTTTAAGATATTTGGATCTGTTGTATGTAGGTATACAGATACTCAGAAGTGGTCTTTTCATAAATTTTTTTTAATATATTTTATTAATATTTTAAATACCATAGAAAGTAAAGGAAATAATCCTTTATATGTAAAAATTATTAGAGAAAATACTTGAATTACTTTTATATAATTACCCGCTCTAATATTTGCTTTTGCTACTGCAAAGTAACTACCCGGAGCTCTTTTGAAACAATCATTTAGAAAATTATTTCTTAATGATTCTGTTGGATAATGAGAAGCCATTTGTGAATTAAGTATATCCCAGTCAGATTTAATATCTTTTATGTCTCTGTTAATAAGAGATTCGAAGCCAGTTGAAGATTTGCTAACATAATATATTGCTGTTGGTGTGTTGATAAAAACAGTATCATACGTACTTGAAATTCTGTGCCACATTTCAACATCTGAAGAAAGTGATTTATCTATAAAATAACCAAGTTTAGTGTATGCCTCTTTTTTTACTAGTACAGCAGAACAAATTGTTGGTTTACAATTCATAGCTTCTATACCAGCTTTCCAAAATTCTTTCTGATTGCTTTTGTTTATTGTTTTAGTGGAAACATCATCTTCTATAATTGAATAAGCGTTGGTATAAATAATGCCTGCAGTTGGGTATTTTTTTATAGCATTTTTATAGTGTGAAATAGCGTTAGGAAGTAATTCATCGTCGGCATGAAGTATAAGAAGCCACTCATCTTTACATATATCTATACATTTATTCCAGTTTCCAGACATACCAAGATTTACTGTATTTTTTATACATGTTACTACTGGTTCAAATTTCTTTGCTATTGTTAATGTTGAATCAGTTGAGTTGTTGTCAATAAGAAGAATTGTGTTTATATTATTTTTTTCATGTATGACACTTTTTATACATCTTTCGATGTATTTTTCTTTATTGTATGAAGGTATGGCTACTGTTATAGATGCGTTCATGAAGTTATAATAGATAAGATTATTTTTCTTGTTTTTGCGTACAAAAAAAGTGAAATAAAAGGAACCATATAAGATATTAGTGTTGCAATAGCGGCACCAGATATTCCATATTTAGGTATGAGAATGCTATTTAATATAATATTTATTATCATCCCAAAAAATGTAGCTATTGAGATAAATTTAGTTAAGTTCTCTGTGAGTAATATCTGTTGGGTAAAAGTACTTAAAGAAGAACCTAATATACTCCATATGCATATATATAAAGCTGGTAATGCTGTTATAAATGCACCACCAAAAATAATAAGAAGTATGTGTTTTGCAAGTAAAGTAGTAAAAAATGCAATAGTTATTGAAAGTAAGATTAAAAAAAATAATAATTTTTTTAATCTTTTATAATAGATTTCTTCGGATATTTTTTTAGCATTAATAATAGCAGGGAAAAGGGATGTTAAAAGTATTTGAGGTAAAAAATAAGAAAGTTCTGATATTCTTACAGCAGAGTCATATAAACCAACAGCTTTGGAATCTATCATATTTTTTAACATAACCTGATCAATTCTGGCATATATTAAGAAAAAAGCAGAAGCAAAGATGAGAGGAAAAGAATCTTTTAAAAGTGAAATTATAGTATCTTTTTTGTAGCTTAATAAAAATATATTTCTATAAAAAGTATTTTTAAGATATATGTACCCTAAAGAATAAAGTATAGGTTCCAAAAGAATTATTCCTGCTAGATATATAACACCACCATCAAGAAATACAGTGAGTATTTTTAATATGTTTAGAATAATAAGAACAGCTAGGGATAGTATGGATGGGTATTTTGACTTTGATTCCGCTTGAAATTCATAACTTAATAGTTGAAAAGAGCCAAATATAAAAGTTGTACTAAGTATAAAAATAAGAAGAAGCGAAACGTCTTTAGGAGAAATAAGAAAAGCAGAAAAGGTTGTTATTAATATTGTAAAAAGTGAAGAAATTATTCTAAGTACTATAGCACTTCCAAGAAGCTCATCTTTTTTTTCTGGGGTTCTGATGATTTCTCTGTGAAGTACTTGGTCTATTCCAAGAGATGCTATAAAAGAAAAAAGACTAACAAAACTAATAGCGTAACTAAGCTCTCCATAGTTTTTTGGACCTAAGTGTCTAGCTATATAAGCTGTTGATATAAGAGTTATTAATAAACTTATAATTTTTGCAATAAGCATCCAGCTTAAATTTTCATAGTGTTTTTTAAAGCCTGGGTGCGAAAATTTTTGTCTAATAAACTTAAATATGTTCGCATAATTTTCCATGGTGTATTACATTAATTCGTTGAGTGTTTTCTCGATACCTTTTTCTAATGAAACTGTAGGTTTCCATCCGGGGATAGGTTTACCTCCACTCCATGGTATCATGATCTCTCTTTTTCTATATTCTTTTCCGCCCCAGTTAATTTTTAACGATACCTGCGCTATCTTTTCAAAAAGAGATACCATTTTTTTGAGAGTTAATCTTTTATCAGAATATAGCACAAAAGATTTTCCGTGTAACTTTCTTTTTAGATCTTTAGATAAAAGATTAATCATATGTGAATATCCATCAGTAATATTTTCGATATAACTGATATCGATGATTTGTTCTCCAGGAGACATGTCTAATGTTGTTTCATTTTTACTTGTTTTAAGTAAAAGGTTAAAAATTTTTTGTCTAGTATCTCCTGGTCCAAAGGTATCACTTAATTTTATTGTCACAAAATTAATAGAAGAAGTTTCTATGTAGTACTGTGCGATATCTTCAAAAGCTTGCTTTGTTGCCGCATAAAGATTGACAGGCGAATATTTTTTACTTTCATAATTTTGCCAGATGGTTCCTGTATTTATAAACCAGGATACATTTGCTTTATGTGCCGCCTCAAGAAGCGTTGTTGAGAATAAAATATTTGAATCTATTAAATTAGAAATATCTTTCATTTCATGATGTGGTAAAAATAAAGACGCGAGATGTATTACACCATCATATTTTTCTTGTTCTAAAAAACGTACTAAGTCATCTCCATTATTAGTAAGAGTAAAACAAGATATATTTTTAGGTACATTTTTTTTATTTGTTGAACTTCTAATTAATGCGGATATAGAATGTCCGTCAAGGAGTAATCTTTTAATAAGATTTTTACCAATAAATCCTGTAGCTCCACTAATTAGAATTTTCATGATTATAAACAAAAGGTGAATCAAAATCTTTAAAAGAAATAAAATCCTTATCTCTTTCAGAGATTATGTAAGTAGTATTTTTTCCAAAAACATCTATAGAATTTAATGATATTCCAGAATCTTCTTTTGGAGAATACATTCCTGTTTGAAGGTAGATCATACATGTATTATCTTCTTGCGAAATAAAACCATGAGCAAAACCAGAAGGTATGAATAGTAATTGGTGGTTTTTTTGAGAAAGTTCTATAGTTATGTGTTCACCATATGTTGGAGATCCTTTGCGTATATCTAGAACTATGTCTAATGCTGAACCTTGAGTAACGTACACTAATTTTGAATGATCTTTTGGAGGAACATGGAAATGCATACCTCTAGCAACATTTTTTTTAGAAATAGAATAAAAACTTTCTTTAAATTTTGGTTGTATACCTAACTGACTAAAAGATTCTTCATTAAAAGTTTTAACAAAAGAACCTCGGTCATCTTCAAAAAGATTTGTTTTTATAATTAAAACACCTTCTAGTTTTGTTGGTATTATTTCCATGTATTTGTGTAGTTATGTTAAATAACACCAAAATAATTTTTATTTTTTGTAACGTGATAAGAATTCATTAAGCTTATCTTGAACATATTTTATCTGATTATCATCTAATCCGTGATGACATGCTAAAACAAAAGCATTCTTCATAATTAATTCAGTGTTAGGAAAAGCGTCACTAACTTTTCTGTTTTCTATTTTTTTAAAACCAGGTTGTTTTAATATATTTCCTGTGAAAACAGGTCTAGTTTGAATGTTGTTTTCTTCAAGAAAGGTGATTATTTCAAGTCGTGTAAAAGGTGATTTTGGTTTAATGATAACAGGAAAAGCAAGCCATACAGTTTCTGTATTTGGTGTTTGGGTCGGAAGAATAAAATAATTTTCTTTTTCAGAAAGAAAATTCATGAGATTTTTAAAATTAATAGCTCTTTTTTCTATAAATCCAGGAAGTCTTTTAAATTGAGCTAATGCAAAAGCAGAAGAAATTTCAAGTGGTAAGAAGTTGTATCCTATCTCACTAAAAATAAATTTATTATCATAAGGTATACCATTTAATTTTTGTTTGAATCTATTTTCTAGAAGTTCAGAATTCGTTTTTTCTCCAAAAAGTGAAGATTGTCTTCCCCAACCTCTCATTACAGTTAATCTGTCTGCCCATTTTTGATCATTAACCATAATCATACCACCTCCTCCTGCACCATTAATTATGTGTGAACCGTAGAAACTTGTTGTAGAAATATCAGAATATGTGCCTGTGGGCTTTCCTTCAAAAGTGCCACCTAAAGTGTCACATGAATCTTCAATAAAATATAATTTATGTTTTTTTGCTAAATTATACAAAGCTTTCATATTTGGAATATTTCCCATAAGTGAAGGTATCATTAAAGCTTTTGTTTTTTTAGTGATAGCTTTTTTTACCTCGTCAACATTAACGATATAACTACTAGGGTCAACATCAATAAACACAGGGATAAGACCTTTTTGTATGATAGGTGTGACTGTTGTAGCAAAAGTAAGAATAGGTGTTATAACTTCAGATCCTTTTGGTAGATTGAGTAATTCAAAAGCTAGAAGATTAGCTGACGATCCTGAATTGACCATAATACCATATTTTTTCCCAAACATTTTAGCAACTTTTGCCTCAAGTTCTTTAGTTTTATCACCAAGTGCAGTGTTACCTTTTAAAACTTCTACAACAGCATCAATTTCTTCTTGTCCATGAACTGAAAAACCATAAGGAACTCGTATTTTTTTTTCATTTATTTTAGCCATAAGATAATTATTTATTATTATTTTTATACTTATTTGTATATTTATAATCATTGTATCAGATATATTCATTTTTATAAAAATATATAATACTTTGACTCAAGCCTTAGCTTTGAGTACACTAAAGTAGTTATATTATTTACTTTTAAATTATTATTTTGTATGAGTCTTACTTATCCTAAACATCACGATATTAAAACTGGTTATTTGAAAACATGTCAGGTTTGTAACAGTGAAGCTTTGCATACTATTTTAGATCTCGGACATCAACCACTTTGTGACACACTTTTAACACAAGAAATGCTTAATAAACCAGAAAAAACATACCCACTTAGAATGATATGGTGTGAAAAATGTACAAATGTGCAAATTGATTATTGTGTAGATGGTAGTGAGGTGTATCATCCTGATTATCCTTACAAAAGTGGTGTAACTAAAGAATTAGTTGAATATCAGGTAAAAATTAGTAAGTCGTTAATTGAGAAGTATAATTTACAAGCTGGAGACCTTTTTGTTGATGTTGGTTCAAACGATGGTACTTTATTGAGCGGTTTTAAGGGGACAGGTATTAAAACTCTTGGTATTGAGCCAACAAATGTAGCAAAAATAGCAAATCAAGAAGGAATAGAGACTATACAATCTTTTTTTGATATTAAAACATCAGAAGAAGTAAAAGAAAAATATGGACAGGCGTCTGTTATTATAACTACTAATGTATTTGCCCATATGCAGACTCTTGGTGAGGTTATATCTGGTGCATACAATCTTCTTAAAGATGACGGTGTGTTTATTTCTGAGACTCATTATCTTTTAAATGTTATAGAAGGTGGACAGTTTGATACTGTATATCATGAGCATTTGAGAACTTATTCTTTAAAAGGTCTTATAACTTTATTTGATCAGTATGATTTTACTGTAACAGATGTAGAGAGAGGTGATAGATATGGAGGTAATATACGTGTACACGTAACAAAAGGTAAGGGCAGAGTCGTCTCTCAGCGTGTCAGTGATTTACTTGCTTTAGAGGAAGAATTTGGACTAAGTAAACTTGAGACTTACACGAAATTTGCAGAACGTGTCAAAAAAGCCAGACTTCATTTTATGGATTTTTTAATTTCTACAAAAAAAGAAGGTAAAAGCATAGTAGGAAATTCTTGCCCTGGTAGATCTTCTACATTGCTTAATTATTACGGTGTTGATTCTGAACTTATTCCTTATTTAGCAGAACAACCAGCTTCTTTAAAAATGGGTTTATATCTACCTGGTAAACATATCCCAGTTGTTCCTAATCAAAGACTAATAGATGAGCAACCTGACTATGTGGTTATTCTTGCTTGGCATTACGGAAAGCCTATTATGGAACAATTAAAAGCAAGAGGTCTTACATCTGATTTTGTTATTCCTCTTCCAGATTTTCAGATAGTTAAAAATGAAGATGTTGCTTAGTTTTATATGAGAATAGGTATCATAGGCTCTGGTTTTGGTTTGTATGGTCTATTACCTGCATTTAATTCTGTTAAAGGGTGTAAAGTTGTCTGTATTTGTGGAAAAAAAACAGAAAGATTACAGAAATATTGTAAAAGTATACAATTAGACGCTATATATTCTGATTGGAGGATTATGTTTGAGAAAGAGAAGCTAGACGCGGTTGCGATAGCTGTTACGCCGAAGGCTCAATATGAAATTACAAAAGTTGCTTTAAAAAAAGGTTTACATGTTTTTGCTGAGAAACCGCTTGCTTCGACATTGAGTGAGGCAGAAGAGTTGTTTTTGCTTACTAAAAAAAATAAAAATATTACTGCGGTTGATTTTATTTTCCCAGAAATAGATGAATGGATACAAGCAAAAAAAAATATCGAAGATGGTCATTATGGGAAATTGAAACATGTAAAAGTGGATTGGGATTTTTTAAGTTACGATCTTAAACATGATATAGATTCTTGGAAAACAAATGTAGAAGAAGGAGGAGGGGTTCTTTCTTTTTTTACTTCGCATGTTTTGTATTATGTAGAAGATTACGTAGGGGAGATTTCAAAGATATCTAGTATTTTTTCTTACTCTAAGAAAAGTACAAGAAAAAAAATAGAAACTGGGATAGATATAATAATGCAATTTAAAAATGGTGTTACAGGGTCTATTCATGTATGTTCTAACGTTATAGGGCGTACAGAACACAAAGTAGAGTTTATTTTTGAAAAATCAACTATGATTTTAAAATCTGAAAAGGGTATTACAGATGCTTTTACATTATCTGTTTATTCTGAATCTGAAGATATAAAAAGTGATACCTGTGTTAGAAAAAAAACAGTATCTGACGAAGATGAACGTGTGGCTGTTGTTGCAAAAATAGCAAAAAGATTTGTGTATTCTGTGCAAACTAAAAGAACAATGAAACCTTCTTTTAAAGAAGGTTTACGTGTTCAAAAATTGATAGATATAATTAGAAATGTAGAAATATAAATAAAAGTAAATATGGCACTTAATGAAGAGGAAAAAAAAGAACTTGTTGTGTTACTAGATAAAATAGAGAATAAAGAAATTAGAGGGTCTGTTTGGCATTCTCTTGTGAAAAAATTTATAACAGTACCCATAGAATTGTGTATTTTTGATGAGCAAAATAGAATTCTTTTAGTGTATAGAAAAGATAGTGAATTTGATGGATATCATATGCCAGGTAGTGTTGTTAATGATTGGGAAACTGTAGAAGAAGCGAAAGAAAGATTGATTAGAGAAGAGATAACTATACCTCTTGGTATTGAGATATCAGAAGTAGAAGCAATAGGGTGGTTAGATTCCCCTAAGGATTCTTGGCCTGGAGAACCTTCAACAAGACATGGAATTCTTTTGCTTCATGTAGCTAGATATAAAGGTATTTTTATTCCTAAAGAAGGAACTAATTTTTTTGCACTAAGTGAACTTCCTGATAATACCCTAGGGTGTCATAGATTTATTATTCCTTTTTTTGAAAGATATCTTAAGACTGGTCAAATAGTGTTAGGTAAATAATGTGACATAAGCTCGTAATGGTGTTATTTTGATGTAAAACCTTGTAAAAACCTTTTAATTCTTATATGATAAGTAGTATATATACATGAAATCATTTTATAACAATAAAAAAGTTTTAATAACTGGTCACACAGGATTTAAAGGGTCTTGGCTTTCTCAAATATTAATTAATTTTGGTTCTGATGTTGTAGGGGTTTCTTTGGAGCCAAACACAACCCCAAGTTTGTTTGAGGAATTAGGTATTAAAAATAAATGTAAAAATTATTTCGTTGATATACGAAATGAAAATGTACTTAAAAAAATATTTGAAGATGAGAGACCTGAGATAGTTTTTCATTTAGCGGCTCAAGCTATAGTTAGAACTAGTTATAATGAACCTGTTAATACGATTTCAACAAATGTTATGGGGACTGCTCATGTTTTGGAAGCTGTACGAAATTCAGAATCTGTTAAATCAGTAGTTATTATCACTACTGATAAAGTTTATGAAAATAAAGAATGGCATCATGCATATCGTGAAAATGACGCATTAGGTGGTTATGATCCATATAGTTCTTCTAAAGCTGCAGCAGATATAATAACAAATTCTTATATTCAGTCATTTTTTAATATACAAGATTTTGAAAAAAAACATACAACATTGGTTGCTATAGCTAGAGCTGGTAATGTTATTGGTGGTGGTGATTGGGCTGAATTTAGGCTTATTCCAGATATAGTAAAAGCTGTATATCATGAAGGTAAAGATGTTGAAATAAGAAATCCTGATTCTGTTAGGCCATGGCAGCATGTTCTTGAGCCACTTTCCGGTTATCTTTTGTTGGCACAGGGTTTATATGAAAAGAAAAAAGTTCTCTCAGGGTCTTGGAATTTTGGTCCTAATAATGAAAGTTTTGTAAGTGTTCAGAATTTAGTTGAAGGAGGAAAAGAGATTTTAGGTAAAGGTGGATATAAAATACTTAAAGATACTTCAAAACATGAAGCAACACTTCTTAAACTTGATATAAATAAAGCTATTGCTGTGCTTGGCTGGAAACCAAAACTCACTTTTCAAGAAACATTAACGATTACATTTGATTGGTATAAAAATTATTACGATAAACGTGAAGAAATTGTAGAATTTACCAATAAGCAGATTAATATTTTTTTTAAATAGTATATGAAAGTTGTCATTTTAGCAGGTGGTTTTGGTACAAGGTTGAGTGAAGAGACAAAAATAAAACCAAAACCTATGGTAGAAATAGGTGATAAACCAATACTGTGGCACATAATGAAAATATACTCTCATTATGGTTTTAATGATTTTGTTATCTGTCTTGGTTATAAAGGGTATTATATTAAAGAATGGTTTAATGATTATTTTTTACATAACAGTGATGTGACTCTTAATTTAGAAGATAATACAATTACCTACCATAATAATCGTAGTGAAAAATGGAAAATTACACTTGTTGATACAGGCTCAGATACAATGACAGGAGGTAGAATAAAGAGAATTAAGGACTATGTTGGAGATGAACCATTTTTAATGACTTACGGTGATGGTGTAGCTGATATTGATATACCAAAATTAGTAGAATTTCATAAAAAAAATAAAGGTTTAGCTACAATTACTTCTGTAACACCTGAAGGAAGATTTGGGACTCTTATAACTGATGATACTTCTACTATAACTTCTTTTAGTGAAAAAACCGATAATAAAAATAGAGTTAATGGAGGATTTTTTGTTCTTGAATCTAAAATATTTGAATATATAGAAGGAGATGATACTATTTTTGAAAAAGGTCCACTTGAAAAATTAGCAAAAGAGTCTAATTTAAAAGCTTTTATTCATAATGGCTTTTGGAAACCCATGGACACATTGCATGATAAAAGTAAATTAGAAGAAATGTGGAATAAGGGTGATGCACCTTGGAAAATTTGGTAACATTATATATAAACATGAAACAAAAAATAACTAAAAAATTATGCTCAGAAATTATAGTTGATTTTTTGGTGTCAAAAAAAATAAATCATGTATTTGATTTAAGTGGTGGAATGATAACTTATCTTGAAGATGCTATTAGTAGGAAAAAAGGTATTGAGTGTGTTCCTATGCATCATGAACAAGCTGCTGGATTTGCCGCAGAAGGCTACGCAAGAAAGAATAAAAATTTTGGTGTTGCTATAGCCACAAGTGGACCTGGTGCAACAAACTTGATTACCGCAATAGGAAGTAGTTACTTTGATTCTATTCCAACAATGTTCATTGTGGGTCAAGTACATACAAATAATCTTAAAAAAAATGATAAAGTTAGACAAGAAGGTTTTCAAGAGACGGATATCGTAAGCGTTGTTAAGACTTTGACAAAGTATGCTGTTTTGATAAAAAATGAAGACGATTTGGTGTATGAGCTAGAAAAAGCTTATTTTATTATGAAAAATGGAAGAACTGGGTCAGTGCTCATTGATATACCTATCAATATACAACGTTCAGAGGTGGATATTAATAAAATAAAACATTTTGTTGGGTCTAGTGAACATAAGAAAATGTTGAAAGTTAATGAAAGTCTTCAAAAAAGAATTTCTATTAAAAATATAGAAAAATTAAAAAAGTTTTTACAAACGTCGAAGTCACCTCTAGTACTTGTCGGTAATGGTATTAGCTTGTCTTCAACAGAAAAAAAATTATACGATTTTGTTATTAATAATAATTTACCAGTCGTATCTTCTTTATTAGGTTTAGATTCTTTTCCTTTTTCTAAAAATTTTGTTGGTTATATCGGAGCAAATGGAAACAGAGATGCAAATATTATTTTTGCAAACGCTGATTTGATTATAGTGCTTGGTTCAAGATTAGATATCCGTCAAACAGGAGAACCAAAATTTTTTAATAAAAAAGCTACAATTATACATGTTGACATAGACGATAGTTCTCTTAACTATTCTATACAATCTCACATATCTCTTAAAACAGATCTCGTTACTTTTTTTAATGACGTTAAAGATATATGCACACCTAGAAAAGTTTCATGGTTTTCTTTTATAGAAGAAGTTAAAAAAAATTTTTCAAGAACACTTAGTTATATAACTCCTTCAATAGACCCTCATACTTTTTTATACGAACTTTCTTCATATGTTTCTTCTGACGCAACAATTGTTGCTGATGTAGGACAAAATCAGATGTGGTTAGCACAATCTTGGAATGTGAAAAAAGGTCAAAGACTTCTTTTTTGTGCTGGTATGGGGGCTATGGGTTTTTCACTTCCAGCATCTATTGGTGCTTGGTACGCAAGTCAAAAATCTCAAATTATTTCTATTTGTGGTGACGGTGGTATACAAATAAATATACAAGAGTTGGAGACAGTAAAACGTAACAATATTCCGCTTAAAATATTTATTTTTAATAATAAATCTCTTGGAATGGTAAGAGAGTTTCAAGATTTGTATTTTAATAAAAATTATCAATCTACTATTAAAGGGTATGGTTATCCTGATTTTAAAAAAATAGCACATGCTTATGATTTTGAGTATGTGGTGGTGGATTCTATTAAAGAGAACGATATTGTAATTAAAGAAATAGTAAATAGTAAAAATCCTGTTCTGGTAGAAGTTGTTTTAGATATCTTTACACCATTATATCCAAAAGTTGTATATGGACATGCGTTAGATGATCAGTCTCCTTATTTAGATGAAAAGCAGAAAGATATATTAGAAACTTTAAAGAAAGCATTAGAAAATTCTTAAGCATGAAAAAAATTGCTTTACTTGGTGCTACAGGATACATTGGTAAATCATTATTATATGAATTTGTTCAGGGTGGTAATGTGAGATTGTTTTTGTTTTCAAGATCAAAAAAAAATTTAGAATCCGTAATGAATTTGGTTTTTAAAAATGTAATAAGTAATACTTGTGAAATCAGTATACATACTTTAGAAGAATTCAATGCTTATACGTATGATGCTATTATTAATTGTACTGGTATAGGGGATCAAGCTATTTTAAAGAACGACGTTTCAAAAATTTTTGAAGTTACAGAGTCTGTCGACAAAATGATTATTGCTTATATTACTAAAAAAATAAATACTAAGTATATTAATATGAGTAGTGGTGCTGTGTATGGTAATTCTTTTACAAAACCTGTAACAGAAAAAACAAAGATAGTATTTAATGATAAAAAATTTTCTGCTTATGAATATTATGCAATAGCTAAAATAAATTCTGAAGCAAAACATAGAGCGTTAAATAATTTGCATATTATTGATATACGAATATTTGCTTTCTTTAGTCATTTTTTTGACTCAGATGCAAGTTTTTTCATGTCTCAAGTAGCTTCATGTATTAAAAATAAAAAAGTTTTTGAAACAAGTGACAGTGATATGGTTCGTGATTATGTTTCTACTAAAGATTTGTATTATTTTATTAAGCTTTGTATTGATGACAGAGATCATAATAATGATTTTTTTGATATTTACAGTAAAAAACCAATTTCAAAATTTGAAATATTGAGTTATCTGCATGAAAATTTTGGACTAAGATACACTTTTTATAAAAGTGAAAAAACAAAAGATATTTCTTTTAAAAATATTTATTATTCTAAAAATAAAAAAGCAAAAAATATAGGATATGAACCAGAGTTTAGTTCTATTGAATCTATTTCAGAAGAATTAAAAAAAATACTTTCATAATAATATAAAAACGAACAAAATATATTGTTCGTTTTTTTCTTATATAACACTATTTTTTAAACCAAGATACTCATAGTCTTTTTCAATAGATGTTATAAATTTCTGTAATTTTTTCCCGTAAACATCTCCTAAACGTTTAGCTTTTGGTATTCGTAATTGCTCAGTGTAAGAGGTTATAATGATACGAAGATTATCAAGTATACTTTTGGGTGATTCATAGTTTGATAAAGGATTGCATTTTCCGGATAAATATTCAAATTCAAAAACTGGCAGATTGGGTCTATGTTGACCTCCACGAATAATAACAGCGTATTGCATATTTGCAAGTCTATCTGCATCCATAAGTACTTGTTGTGTTTCACTCTGGTTGTGTTGATTTCTTTCAGAATGTCTAAAAGCAGCTTCTATTATTTCTTTGATTTCAACATCATTAAAAAAATGATTTAAACTTTTAGAAATTGTTTCCATTGTTGCTTTGATTTTTTCTTTAGGAACCATTCTGTCTACAGAGTGTAACATGGCTGCGCACCAAGCTTTTTTAGCTACTTTTTTATCTTTTATAATTTTAACAGCCAACATGCTAACGGTAATATCATGGTCTATCTTATGGCCTCCGTAGTCTATGTGAGATGTTGAGTTGTGTAAATTTTTAACAGAATTGTAAAATTCAGGAAAAAGTTTTTTAAAATCTTCAAAAGTTTTTGTTCTCATTTGAGTAACCCTTTTAAAAAAGAACATTGTATATTAAAGGTTTTATAACATAATTTATATATTTATTCAAGTTTTTTTTGATAAGTCTAAATATCTGTGATAGTATTTTAGTTACTTAGAAAATTATTTCTAATAGTGTTCTTTAACTTAAGGAGAAACGTATGCAAAAAACAGCTCTCGTTCTTGGTGCTGGTGGTTTTATTGGATCACACATGGTTAATCGCCTAAAATCTGAAGGATATTGGGTTAGGGGTGTTGATCTTAAAAAACCTGAATATTCAAATACTCAAGCTGATAATTTTCAGATTTTTGATTTACGGTCTTTTACCGGTATGAATCAAGTGATGACAGCTCCACACGGAAAAACATTTGATGAAATTTATCAATTTGCAGCAGATATGGGTGGTGCAGGATTTGTTTTTACAGGTGAACATGATGCAGATATTATGCATAATTCTTGTCAGATAAATTTGAATGTTCTTGATATTCAGCAGAAAATGAATAATGTTTTTCATTGTAATACAACAAAAATTTTTTATTCAAGTTCTGCTTGTATGTACCCTGAGCATAATCAAATGGATCCAGAAAATCCTAACTGCAGTGAAGTTTCAGCATATCCAGCTGACCCTGATAGTGAATATGGTTGGGAAAAACTTTTCAGTGAAAGGCTGTATCTTGCTTATAATCGTAATTATGAAATACCTGTAAGAATTGCTCGTTACCATAATATTTTTGGACCAGAAGGAACATGGGATGGTGGACGCGAAAAGTCGCCAGCCGCTATGTGTCGCAAAGTTGCCTTTCTTTCGGGTGGTGGTGGAGAAATAGAGGTATGGGGTGACGGAGAACAAACAAGATCATTTCTTTTTATTGATGAATGTATCGAGGCAACAAGACGTCTCATGCAGTCAGATTTTATTGGGCCAGTTAATATTGGTTCAGAAGAGATGATTTCTATAAATAATCTTGTTGCTATGGTTGCTTCTATTGAAAAAAAGAGTGTATCCATTAAACATATCGATGGCCCGTTAGGTGTTCGTGGTCGTAATTCAGATAATTCGTTGTATGAAGAAAAAATTGGATGGACTGTTTCCCAACCGCTTTCTGTAGGAATTGAAAAAACATACAGATGGATACAGAAACAAATTGAGATGAAATATACCTGATTCTTAATTTGGTATTATTTTTTTGTAAAACGTCTTAACTTTTAAGTTAAGACGTTTTTATTTTTTTATAATAATACTTGCATATCTAAATATTATATAAAGTAAAAAACTTGGATATCGAAATAATTTTATGTGTACACCCTCATGAGCAAGTTTTGAAACAGAGTCAAATCTTTCTTCTTTTGTTCTTTTCCTGAAATTGAGACCTTCTTTCGAGTCATAGCCATCACTGATAGTGCTATTATGGCTACTATAATACATTTTTTGATGTAGTCCTACTTGATAGAAAAAGAACCATTCTTCTCCTTGTTTTATGTGATGTGAAAAATGAATATTGTTATGAATGAGAAGTTTTGTTTCTATACAATGAGTTGCATCACCTTTACATATTTTTAATAATAAATATTTCCATGCATAAGAATATGTAGTTTCATCTTCTGGAAATCGTGTAAGAGGGGTCCCATTTTTTAAGGCACGATTAGTGACAAACCATTTTTTATCACTGTGCAGTAACAGTAAAGTATAAAAAGTTTGCAAAGCATCAGGCGCAAAATAATCATCGTCATCAAGAAAAATAACCCATTTTGAATCTGCAGAAATTTTACTAATAGCGTAATTACGTGAATAATTTACTCCCATGTTGTGTGGGTTTATGTGATAGTGAATACGTGCATCATTAATAGACGAAGAAAAATCACTATATGAAGTGTCGTGAGGGGAATCATTTACAATAATCATTTCCCAGTCTGCATACGTTTGATTCTGTAGTGATTCTACAGCTCGTAGAAGTTTTTCGGCACGTTTATATGTTGGTGTTATGATGCTAAATTTCATAATAGTTATACAACAACACAAAGTAGATTTGTTTGTTTATTCTTTTGTGTAAAACGGTTGAGAAAGGTTGAGATATTTGAAACTTCTTTCATGGAATCTTCTATATCATAAAGCGAATATCCTATTTGTTTAAGAAGTGAAATTATTTTTGCTCCATGGTCTTTTGTGTGTGTATCATAAAAATATCCAGAAAACTCAATGAGTATTTTAGGGTGATGTTTTTGTAAGGTTTGTTCTATCCCTGTAAGCACTTCGTATTCATATCCTTCCACATCAATTTTAATCATATCTATGTGAGCAAGCTGTTTAAGTTCAGTGTCACCATTTTTTATTATCACTGTAATGTTTTCATTAGTTTCTTCTTGATTAACAAGAGAAGATCCTCCGATATTTTTTTGTGAGATATAGAGAGTCTCCTTAGATTCTTTTTCCCCCAGGGCAATATTTTTTGCGTGAAGTATGTGTTGAAAATTATTTTCTTTTGAACTAGAAAGAAGTTGTTTGTAAATACGAGGTATAGGTTCAAAAGCATATACAGAACCTTTATTGCCTACTATACTAGCTGCATACATACTGTGCTGACCTATATTTGCTCCAATATCTACGAACGTCATACCTTTATGAAGGTGCGTGTTAATAATGTCTAGAATAAAAGATTCGTATACTCCGTAAAGAAAAATATAATTGTCAATAAAACCATTTTCTGGCGATATAAACAAAGAAAATTTTCTGGTACCATGTGTGAGTGTTTTACAAGTTATGTTTGTGAATTTTTTTAAACGTAAGGTATCTACATATTCAACAATACGAAGAAATAATGTTTGCCAAAGAAAAAGTATGGTAGAAAAAACAAAGGATGGAACTATTTTTTTTATCGCATATTTTGCAGTACTTCTATTAATCATATTGTTGTATATTGTAGTAATTACACAAAACCAAACATTTTTTTGAGTATTTTTTTTATACCTAGTGTTTCTGTGATTTTTTTCCCAAAAGAATAAATGCCCATTTTTTTGAAAAATTTATTTAATGGATGACCCCAAGAATAGTTCCAAAGATGTACGCCGATAACTTCATTTCCTAAATCTTGACCTCGGTATTTTTGGATGTGTTGATCGTCAAATGGATAAAATGTTTTTGAAGGATATACATGTATAGATGTTTTACTTGGGTATGCATTAAAAATATAAGTAAGTACCCTAGGTATAGTTATTAGTTTTTTTGGGTTATCGTCATAAAAGGCTTTACATGTTTGTATAAAAAGATGATGTGGTGTAGAAGCGATCATACCAGCACTAATTATACCTTCTTTTTCTTCACCTAGTATACATGAGATATTTTGTAGTTCCGGTAATGGTTTAACTAGAAGCATGTCAGTGTCAAGATAAAAACCACCATGTTCTTCTAATATAACAAGTCTTGCATAATCTGATACAAAAGCCCATTTTTTTTCAGAATACATTTTTTTGGTAAAAGGATGGTTTTCGATAGGGAAGTTTGTTTCATTCCATTCTTGTATAACAAAATCAGGGCATTGTTTTTTCCAGCTAGCAATAGAACGTAGTACTGTCTCATTTTTCGGATTGTTTCCAAACCAGCAATAATGTATAGTTTTTGGAATCATAGTATATATACGTTATTTTCTAGTATAGCATCATGCTATACTCGTAGCATACTCGCAATAAAGTTATGTATACCTTTTTACGAACAATTAAAAGAATACTTTATAAAATAAAGTTTTTTTTAACATTCCCATTAATTTTAAAAAATTATATTCTTTTTAAAAAGAAAGATGTCTTAAAGCGTTTTCCTATACCTTTTTCTTCTATTCAGCCAAGTTTATTCGAAAATACTCCATTTACTCGTTTTGATACGCATTATATTTATCACACAGCATGGGCCGCAAGAAAAGTTAAAGAAATAAATGCAAAAGAACACGTTGATATTTCTTCAAGTCTTTATTTTTCTAGTATTGTTTCTGCGTTTACCCCAGTGTATTTTTATGATTTCAGACCAGCAAAATTAAATTTGTCTAATCTTACGTCTGATGCAGAAGATGTAACAAAACTCTCTTTTCCTGATAAATCAATAGATTCTTTGTCATGTATGCATACGGTAGAACATGTTGGTTTGGGAAGGTATGGAGATCCTATTGATCCAGAGGGGGATATTCGTGCTACGCATGAATTAACGAGGGTTCTTGCAAAAGGTGGTAGTTTGTTATTTGTGGTACCAATAGGAAAACCAAGAATTCAGTTTGATGCACATAGAATTTATTCATACTCTATGGTTTTAGAGATGTTTTCAGGGTTAACTCTTAAAGAGTTTTCACTTATTCCGGATAATGCTTTAACGAAAGGTATTATATATAATGCAACAGAAAAAGAATCTGATAAACAAGAGTATGGATGTGGATGTTTTTGGTTTGTGAAATAATTTTTTGGTTTATGGTACACTAGTGTGTATTATTAAAAGATTTTAGATATTTATGCAAAGTATTATTAAAAAAGTAGTGTTAGGTTGTTTGTTTGTGGTACCTTTTGTAGTACTACATGTTGCGGATGCTGGTTTTTTTGATGTTCTTAGTTGGGGGAATGGCTCTGGGTTATTTTTCCCATTTATTTCAGGTAAAAATCTCATTTTTAGATTTTTAGTAGAAATAGCTTTTGCTGGATGGGTTATTTTAGCTCTTAAAGATGCGGCATATCGTGTAAATATTAAAAAAACACCATTAACCGTAGCGTATATTGCTTTTATTTCTGTGCTTCTTGTAGCAGATATTTTTGGTGTTGATAGAGAAAGAAGTTTGTGGAGTAATTTTGAAAGAATGGAAGGATTTGTTGGGCATATACATCTTTTTGCGTATTTCTTTGTTATGTCTATGATGCTTCCTACGCTTAAAGATTGGCAAAAAATGTGGAAATGGTTTATTGCATCAAATGTTCTTATTCTTATATATGCAACAGGGCAACTTATGGGTGCAAAAGGAACATTTTTTGCGGATACATTTCCTAAAATGGCTGCATGGTTTTCTCCTCGCTTTCAAATACATATGAGTGAGAATCGTCTTGATGCCACTATTGGAAACTCTGCATACTTTGCTGTTTTCTGTCTAATGTTTGTATTCATTGTGGCACTTCTATGGTCACAGTCTAAGGAACCTAAAAAGCAGTGGTTCTACCCCGTGCTTATATTCTTGAATATAATGGGTGTGCTCTACTCAGGTACTCGTGGAACAATGATTGGTCTTATGTTTGGAGGCTTGGCTACTCTTGCAATTTTTGCTTGGAAAGAAAAAGGTAAAATGAGAACTGTTTTTGCTGGTATTGTGATTGCGATGATGGTGCTTGTTTCTTCTATTTTTATTTTCAAAGATAGCGCTCTTGTGAAATCATCTTCAATTTTGTCTCGTATTGCAACAATTTCTCCAAATGATGTAACAGGATCTAGTCGTCTTTCTATGTGGAAAATCAGTTATGAGGCGTGGCTTGAAAGACCTCTTCTTGGATACGGTCAAGATAATTTTAGTTATATTTTTGCTCGTAAATTCTTACCAGAAAAGATGTGTAATCTAGAACCATGGTATGACAGATCTCATAATGTGTTTTTTGATTGGCTAGTAGCAGGTGGAGCTCTTGGATTGCTGACATATTTATCTCTTTATGCTGTCGCTCTTTGGCTTATGTGGCGTAAAGAAAATAGTGTACCTCTTCATGAGAAAGCTATATTAACAGGTGCTATTATTGGTTATTTTATACATAATATATTTGTATTTGATAATTTAACTAGTTATATATTATTCGCTGCCCTTCTTGCATATATTGTTGTGAGAACTCAAGGGGATAATGCTCACGGTCACGGAAAAGCTTTTGCTGATGATGAGACAATGAATTATATTTGGATTCCTGTTGTTGGTATTATACTTGTAGCAACACAGTATTATGTAAATTATAGACCTCTTTTGACTAATAGGCTTGTTATAGAAGGTATGAGTGTTAATCAATATGCACAAATAATGCCTTTTGCTGATGCTGTTAAAAAACAACAAAACGCATTTGTTAGTGCTATTGCAATGAACACAATTGGAAGTGAAGAAGCTCGTGAACAATTCCTTCAAATGGGTGTTCGTATGGCACAAGTAAAATTCCCAGAAGGTACACCAGAAGCTGATAAACAAGCAGCAACCCTTGCAATTAATGAAGAGATACAAGCTGTCCGTGATGATATTACAAAATCTCTTCCAGATCATATAAAAGATGTACGAATGCTTTCTATTTATGGCACCTTCTACAATGGAACTAATGCTCCTGTTGAAGCTGAAAAAATATTAACAACGGCAAGAGAGATAGCACCGAACAAACAACTTCTTTCTTTTGACCTTGCTAGATCATATCTTATGCAACAAAAATTTGCTGAAGCATACGATTTGTCTAAGAACACATACGATCTCTCTATAACATGTAATGATGCACAAAAATGGTTACTTCTTAGTGCGGCATATGCTGGCACATATAAAGAAGCTCGCGCACATATTATAGAAAAGGGTCAAACAGTTGCTTTCGATCCAGATGTGCTTACAGTTATTGTAAGTACAGGACAAACACAGCTTGCTATTGAATTACTATTAGAATTACGAAAAGAAAAACCAGAACTTGCTTCCCAAGTAGATGAATACATTAAGCAATTAGTGGCGCAGAAGCCTTCCGCTATTGCTACTCCTAAAAAGAAGTAGTACACTAAGGGGGTGAGTGCATTAGGTGTGCTTACAAGATAAATAAATGCCAACGTAAATACCACTCGAAAGAGTGGTTTTACGTTTTTTTAAGTAGCTTAGTTTAAGATAAAACTTTACTAAATTAATTTTAAATACAAAACAGTAGATTTGCTTCTTGTAAATTGTTATGTCGGTAAACGTAGAACTTGTAGAGAATATGCATTTGCTCTTTTTTATAAATACGTTACACTAGTATATGTAGGAACCTACTCGCAAGTAATTGCGGTGGGCGACTGCGCTCACATAAGGCATTTATCTTTGGAGCATGCCACGCTCACCACAATTGGGTGCGAGGCAAAAAAATAACGTCTACATTATAATAATGTAGACGTTATTTTTGTAGTACCTAGCAATCATCTAGTTTCCATGAACCATTGGCGCATAGTTTAATTTTTGGCGCTACATCATGAGCTAAATGAAGCAATCCTGTTGCAGCTATCATAATTCCATTATCTGTTGATAAATTTTTATCTGGCGCATATAAATCAAATCCTTCACTTTCTGATAGTTGTTTGAGTGCAAATCTGATATGAGTATTTGCACTAACACCACCACCAACAATTAATGTGTTTGCTCTTGTTTCATACATTGCTTGTTTTACTTTTGCAACAAGCACATCAGTAACAGCATTTTCAAATTCAACAGCAAGCATTCTTTTTGTAACATCATCCAATTCTTTTCTTTTTTTAATACGTGTAAGTACAGCTGTTTTGAGTCCACTAAAAGAAAAATGTAAATCACCACTATGAAGCATAGGTCTTGGTAGTCTTAAGTCTTCATCAACTATTAAACCTTCTTTTCTAGCTCTTTCCGCAATTCTTGATATTTCTGGTCCTCCAGGATAAGGAAGAGAGAGCATTCTTGCGACTTTATCAAATGCTTCACCTGCTGCATCATCTTTTGTATTACCAATTACAGTGTATGATCTTAATTTTGGAATACGTACAAGCTCGGTGTGTCCCCCTGAAATAAGAAGTGCGCACGCCGGAAACGTCATGGGAGATATTTCGTATATTGATTCTACACAAGACAAAGCTCCAGCCACAATGTGCCCTTCCATGTGATTAATTGGATATATTGGAATATCCCATACTAAATAAAGAGCAAGAGCCGCATTAATACCAACCCATAGTGCTGGTTCAAGGCCAGGGCCTTCTGTTACAGCTATGCCGTCTATAAGAGGCTTTTGTATGCCTTCTAAAAGTACTTTCATAGCAGAAAGCATTTCTCCTTCTCTTTCAAGTAATGTTTCTAGTTTTTTTCTACTAGCTGAAGGGATATGATAGGTGTTTGTTCTTTCTACAAGAAGCCCTGCTTCTTCTAATGATTCTGCTATAAGCTGGGTAAGTGCTTTTGCGTGCTCTCGTTTAGCTAGTGCAGGAAAAACACCTCCATATTCTTTGTGGAGATCTATCTGTGAAAGCACTTTATGTGAAAGTACTTCAAAACGTATTGTCTTACCTCGTATACGTTTAACTATTGATACAGCAGTTTCATCACAACTTGTTTCTATTGCAAGTAAAATCATAAAAAGTTAAGACTAGAAAGTATGTTATATGCTAACAATACGATACATATACTAGTATACTACAAAAAATACCTTATAGTATATAGATCTTATTAATCACATTTTACTTATTGATTGTTTTTTAAATTTACAGTACATTAGAATATAATGAAAATAGTTATTGTAAGTATTGGAAAAGAAAAAGATGAAATAAGTACTGATATTATTAAACATTTTGAAATTCGTGTACTCAGGTATCTTCCACTTGAGTGGATGTATATTGCTCATGACTCAACAAAAGAAAAAGAAGGAGAAAAAATACTTTCCTATCTTAAAAAAGAAGATTATGTTGTGCTTCTTGATGAAAAGGGAAAAGATATGAAAAGTGAAGCGCTGGCTGAACTTGTTGAGAATCGTATGGTAGATTCGGTTAAAAGAATGGTTTTTGTTATTGGAGGTGCTTACGGTGTCTCCAAAGCTATCGAAGAACGTGCAAACTATGTCTGGAAATTATCTTCACTTGTTTTTCCTCATATGCTTGTAAGGGTAATTTTGGTTGAACAACTTTATAGAGCTATGACAATTTTGAAAGGGGAAAAGTATCATCATGAGTAGTCAATGAAAAAAAGTGATGTATACTAATAGTATATGATATTAGCCAAACACCCTCTCGTTGTAACTATTTTATTCTTGCTTTGTCTTTATTATTTATTTATGGTTTTCTTTTATAAGAAGAGTTCTAAAGAAGAAATTCAAGAAGTTATAAATGAGGAAAAAAATGAAAGAGAAGAAGGTGAGTCTGCTAACGTCCCATATACGAGACAAAAAAATGTAATATATAAATACTTAATAGTCTTAGTTGTAAATTTTTTAGTTGCTTTTTTCTATTTTTCTGGTTTAGTTATTAGTTCATTATTCTATGATGGTAGTGATGCCACAAAAGAGTACAACTTGTTTCTTAGTGTTTTGGTAGCTTTGAGTGCTTATGTAACTTTTTTAGAATTTAAGTTAATAGCAAAAAAATCAAAGAAATTTCTTTACCCAACTATAGCACTTGTTCTTTTTCCTCTTTTTTCTGCTATAGCTCAAATGCTTTTTTTGTAGAGAAATGAGAATGCTAAAAATAGTAAATTTAAAAGTATTATTTTGCTTTGTAATAAAATAATTAAGTATACTTAAAATGGCGGGAAAGTATCACAGGAGTAATGACAAAATTAATTTTTCTATCCTCTGTTGAAAGTTTTAAGGTTGTCTTTTTTGATAAAATTGAATGGTATACTTTAAAATATGGAAAATGAATTTAGTTTACATACTCAGCTAGAAAGAAATGATATTAGGGTTGAGGAAAAATTAAAACTTGTAGAATCTAATCCTGGTATTATTTTTAACACTCCTTGTATTACCTTTGGTGAAGGTAGACAGTCTCGAGTGAGTGCTCTTGAAATAGTTAAAGCAAACATGGTGACAAAAGTTATTTGGAAGCGCTGTGGTGTTGAAAAGAAATTAACACAAGAAGAATCAGAAAGTCTTTGTAGACATATTCTTCCGTATCGAGAAAATCTAAAAGCGTTCGGGTGGAATGTTCCAGAAGTGTTTTATTCAGAATCTGTGTGTTTAACAAATGAGCATGTTGTTTTTTCGTATGAGCAACTTATCGAATCTGTTGATGTAGAAAGAATGTATAAAGATGAAAAAACAGCCCACTTCGAAAGACTTTCTGTTCTACAAAAAATTATTCACATTTTAACAAATTCACATCACCAAAACCTCGACAAGAAAAAATATGGAAATTACATGTTGTCATATTTACCTTATGGAATAGACTTAAAATTGGCAAATTTGATTTTGGATGCAAAAGGTAAACTTTTCTTTGTTGATTTTTTTGGACCAAAAGAA
Organism: Minisyncoccota bacterium; assembly: GCA_018063165.1. Lineage (GTDB taxonomy): Bacteria > Patescibacteriota > Minisyncoccia > Phycocordibacterales > UBA5272 > UBA11704. The sequence goes on from JAGOQU010000002.1 coordinate 172,980, forward strand.
TTACAGAAAGACGGTTCTTGGAAAAACTATCTAACAAAATTAGATAGTTTACCTGAAGAAAACTTAAAAGTAATTTGTGCAACGCGAGAAGGTTCTATTTTAAGAATGGTAAAATTAGCTTTACAATACTTACCAAAAAATATTGAGGTTGATGTTTATAAAAAACATTTTATTGATATTATTTCCTTCTCCTCTTTGCCAGATGAAGAGAAAGAAACAGTATTGAATGAAATAGAAAATAATTTTCCATTACTTGGTATGGTTTATGAGGAGTATAGGGTTTAGTTTTTATAAGGCAATATGATGCTATTTTTTAAATTCAGTATTTAGTTTTTGATTGCAAAATTGACTTTGCTTTGAACTCGGTTCAGCTCTTTTATTTACCTTATTAATGCAAGTAAACTCCTCTTGGTGGGGTCCGTTTATGTTAATCACAAACAGGTCGAACCAGAATATGAGAAGTTGAAAGTGCTTTCAGAATATATTATTGGACTTAGTAAGTGGCTGAATATGGAAGGAATTATAAACTAGAATAAAAATCTCGATAATCAATCTCTCTTGCGGTATTTTAAGAATATATTCCACCAATATCTATACTATTTAAATAGTATTTGTTTCATAAGGATCATTTCCAAAACGGTTAACTCCTTTAGTTCCAGATGTAAAAAGTAACACTATGTTATAAAATGGGAAAATTATATACCATCCACTTTTGTCATTATCATGCATTCTTCGTATTCCTAATGCAAGACTTGGTATAAAAATTGCTAAAGAGTATATATTACTAATAAAAAGAACATCTGTTTTTAAAATAATTTTAGCCACTCAAAGTACAATGCCAAGGAAAAAAGCAACTATAATATTCCAAAGCATAAACATCCAGTATTCTTTTCTACTGGCACGACCTTCAAAAACTGCATATTTTTAAAAACATTTAAATAATAGTTCATATACTTTTAAGTATATATTTAATAATTTTTTATTAAAAGAGGGTTATTCTTTATTTGTGCGACTTATCTGATTTTGCTAGTATTTCTCGTATGGACACCTCTTCTCGAAAAGAACCAGAAAGGTTGTACAGTTTAGCAAAATCTGCTATTGCCACAACCCATTTCTAGAATCAAGTATATACAATTTGACAGAGGAGGTTCTATAGTCGATCACTAAATTGGTATTTTATTTCATAACTTTGTTATTTATAAAATACTCAATTTTGCAACCCCGAGAAAAACCGACAAAAAGTTTTAAGAAAAATATTGAATCCAATTTTTCTTAAAACTTTTCGTAGACCGGTTTTTCGTTCGACTGCTCACGCAAGTGACGCAGGTCACTTGCTTATCGTCTACAAAAATTAAAAGAACAGTATCGTGCGATACTGTTCTTTTAATTTTTGTGGGCGATAGAGGAGTCGAACCTCTGACATCCACAACGTCAATGTGGCGCTCTACCAACTGAGCTAACCGCCCATCTACACAAGAAACATTATACAACAAGTATTATTTTTTAGTAAGAAAAGAATATATCTTGTTTGTTTTTATGAAATTATAGCTTAAAATGACTCTTTTTAGTACTCATATCCTAGTGTTTTTTCCTATGAATACATCATATTTTTCTATAGGCTATAAGCTATTAACTATAAACTGAAGTAATTCCTTGACTTTCGTTCTTTCTTCGTATAGAATAAGGCCTACTTCTTACTGATGTTTCGGTGAGCAGTAAACAGTGGTTATTTTGAAAAATAAATACGAAGCTATCTAACTTCAGTTTCATTTTTAAAATGTAAATTTTAAATACATAAAACTAGAGCTAGAGTGACGCTTCACATACATTACACAAATTGTGCATTTTTTTTGTTTTTCTTTTGTCACACTCTATTAAATAGAGTTTGATCCTAGCTCAGGATGAACGCTGGCGGCGTGGATAAGGCATGCAAGTTGAACGGAACTAATCCGACGGAAGTGTTGATCGAAGTTGATAAGTATTTATACAAGTTAACCTAGTGATATATGGAAGACGGACAGTTTAGTAGCAAACGAGGTAGTAATATTTAGGAACGCACCCCAGAGTCTCGAATAGCCCACCGAAAGGTGGAGTAATACGGGATGGTACCGCAAGGTTAAAGATTTATCGCTCTGGGAGCGGCTTAAACAGTATCAGCTAGTTGGTAAGGTAATGGCTTACCAAGGCTATGACGCTTAGGAGAGGTGAGAGCCTGACCTCCACCGATGGGACTGCGACACGGCCCATACACCTACGGGTGGCTGCAGTCGAGAATCTTCCACAATGGACGAAAGTCTGATGGAGCGACGCCGCGTGATCGATGAAGTGCTTCGGTATGTAAAGATCTTTTATGAGGGAAGAAGTTTATTGACGGTACCTCATGAATAAGGGCCTGCAAAACTCGTGCCAGCAGCAGCGGTAATACGAGTGGCCCAAGCGTTATCCGGAATTATTGGGCGTAAAGGATGTGTAGGTGGTTATATTAGTCGGGTGTCTAACCTCTGTGCTCAACATGGAGACAGCATTCGAAACGGTATGACTAGAGTATGTCAGGGGTAAGCGGAACTCATAGTGTAGGGGTGAAATCCGTTGATATTATGGGGAACACCAAAAGCGAAGGCAGCTTACTGGGACATTACTGACACTGAAACATGAAAGCGTGGGTAGCGAATGGGATTAGATACCCCAGTAGTCCACGCCCTAAACGATGTTCTCTCGCTATCATGAGTATCGACCCTCATGGTGGCTTAGCTAACGCGGTAAGAGAACCGCCTGGGA
>JAGOQU010000012.1 GCA_018063165.1 Minisyncoccota bacterium
ACTTCCGTACACATACAAAGAAAGCAGTAGAAGCATATCAGAGAGATAACAATCTTATCGTAACAGGTATAGTAGGTAAAGTAACAGGTGACAAGATATATGAAGAGAGTTGTGGGGAAGAGAGAGGTTTGGGGGATTATTAGTAGTTTATTTTTGAGTCTAAAATAGTTGGTTTTTGTCTTGTGTATTGCAAAAAAGAGATATTTATGATATAATAAATAATACTATTGACCACTGATTGAGTAACGAGCGAGGCAATAAAAGAGCAAGTTTTAAGTTACAGGTATTGGGGTTTTCTAATTTTGTGCTATTTTTATAAAAATAAACCAAAGCTTTTTTGCTTTGGTACCATTTGTTGTTATGTCTAAAACACATCAATCACCACGTCCACAAAAAACATTTGCGAAATATCGCGAACCACTTACTAAGCTTCCTAATCTCGTCGAAAATCAAATAATCTCGTATAAAGATCTCACAGAAAAAGGTATTGTTGAGATTTTTCGTGAATTTTCACCTCTTCGTGATTATTCAGAAAAGAAGTTTGATCTTGAATTTATTTCTTTTGAACTCTCTGCACCAAAAGTAGATGAAGTGTATGCAAAAGAAAATAAGCTTACATATGATGCTCCACTACGTGCTCGTGTTAAGCTTACGAATAAAATTTTAAATACAGTAAAAGAGCAGGAGATATTCATGGCTGACTTCCCACTTATGACTGTTCATGGAACATTCATTATAAATGGAGTTGAACGTGTTGTTGTTCCACAGCTTGCGCGTTCATTCGGTGTATTTTTTGATTCAGAAGAATCAAAAGGTAAAAAATATTTTGGAGCAAAGATTATTCCATCACGTGGTGTGTGGATTGAACTTGGTTCTGAAGCAGATGGTGCTATGTATGTACGTATCGACAAGAAGCGTAAGTTTTCTGTTATAGGACTTCTTCGTGTTCTTGGTTTTTCTTCAGATGAACAAATTAAAAAAGCGTTTGCTCATCATGAAATAGCTGGACCACTTATGTCTACTCTTGTAGAAGCAGATGATATAAAAACACTTCATGATGCATATATAGAGATATATAAACGTCTTCGTGATGGTGATCTTGCTACACCAGAAAATGCAAAAGAACATATTGATTCTATTATCTCCCCAGAGAGATACGATCTTTCTCCTGTAGGACGTTTTCGTTTCAATAAGCGTTTCGGTAGATCAACTGATATAAAAGATAAAGAAGCTCAAGTTCGTACTCTTTCAAAAGAAGATTTGGTAGATATTATCATTAATATTATTGAGCTCAACAATAATCCAAATGCACAAGAAGACGATATAGATCATTTAGGATCACGCCGTGTACGTTATGTAGGTGAAATGATGTCTCAAAAGATTCGTACTGGTATGATGCAAATGAAGCGTAATATTCAGGATAAAATGTCTGTTATAGATACTGACACTACACTTCCTATTGCAATCATTAACCAAAGACCTCTTCAAGCTCGTATTAAAGAGTTCTTTACGACAAACCAACTTTCACAGTTTATGAATCAGGAAAACCTTCTTGCAGAAGTTGAACACCTTCGTACTCTTTCTGCACTTGGCCCTGGAGGTCTTACTCGTGAACGTGCTGGTTTTGAGGTTCGTGATGTTCACACATCTCACTATGGTCGTGTATGTCCTATTCACACACCAGAAGGACCAAACATTGGTCTTATTCTACGTCTTTCTATTTATGCACGTATCAATGATTTCGGTATTATCGAAACACCATATGCAAAAGTTGTAAAAGGAAAAATTACAAAAGAGATTGTATACATGAACGCTCTTGAAGAAGAAAAATACGTTATCGCTCACGCAGGAAATGAATACAATAATGATAATGTTTTTGTTAATGCAGAAATCGAAGTACGTCGTGCAGGTAACCCAGGTCTTGCACCAAAAGATGAAGTAGACTACATTGATATTGCAACAAATCAAGCGTTTTCTGTTGCTACGTCTATGATTCCTTTTCTTGAGCACGATGAAGCAACTCGTGCACTGATGGGAAGTAACATGCAGAAACAAGCTGTACCTCTTATGTGTTCAGAAGCACCACTCGTGGCTACTGGTATGGAAGGTCAAGCAGCAAAACATATTGGAAGACTTATTCTTGCTGAAGAAGATGGTGAGGTTAAATATGTTGATGCTAAGAAAATTATTATCAAGGCAGATAAAAAAGAATATGAGTACGCTCTTATTAATTTTGCAAAGCCAAATGATTTCTCAGTATTCCATCAGCGTCCTATTGTTTCTCTTGGTGATAAAGTAAAGAAAGGGGATGTGCTTGCGGATGCTTCTACTACAAGTAATGGTCAAGTTGCTCTTGGACACAATGTACGTGTAGCATTTATGGCTTGGAATGGGGCTAACTACGAAGATGCTATTATTCTTTCTGAACGTCTTGTTAAAGAAAGTAAATTCTCATCTATTCATATTGAAGAATTTATTTGTAATGTTCGTGATACAAAGCTCGGTGCAGAAGTAACAACACACGATATTCCTAATGTTGGAGAAAATAAGCTAAAAAATCTTGATGAAGACGGTATTATTCGTATCGGTGCAGAAGTGAGACCTGGTGATATTTTGGTAGGAAAAATTACTCCAAAAGGCGAGACAGAACTTACTCCAGAAGAAAGACTTCTTCGTTCTATTTTTGGTGAAAAAGTTCGTGATGTAAAAGATTCTTCACTTAGACTAGATCACGGAAAGCGTGGACGTATTATAGGTGTAAAAGTATTCTCACGTGAAAGAGGTGACAATCTAGAGAGTGGTATTATTAAGCGTATTCATATTGAAGTTGCTCAAGTTAGAAATATTTCAGTTGGAGATAAGTTGGCTGGAAGACATGGTAACAAAGGGGTTATTTCTACAATACTTCCTATAGAAGAAATGCCGTTCGCAGCTGATGGAACTCCGATAGATATTATTCTTACTCCTCTTGGTGTGCCATCACGTATGAACCTTGGACAGATTCTCGAAATGCATTTAGGTCTTGCAGCGGACACTCTGGGGTATCAAGCTATAGTACCTTCTTTCCAAGGTGCATCAGATAAAGAAATTAAAGAAGAACTCGTTAAGGCAGGGTATGACGCTTCGGGAACTGTACAGCTTTATGATGGACGTACAGGTGAGGCATTCCAGCAAAAAACAGCTATTGGTGTTATGTATATTATGAAGCTTCACCACATGGTGGAAGACAAGATACACATGCGTTCCATCGGCCCTTACTCACTTATTACCCAGCAACCTCTTGGAGGAAAAGCACAAGGTGGAGGTCAGAGATTCGGAGAAATGGAAGTGTGGGCGCTCGAAGGGTACGGTGCTGCTCACATACTACGTGAAATGTTAACAGTTAAGTCAGATGATATAGTTGGTCGTTCACAAGCATTCGATAGTATTATAAAAGGTGAAGATGTAAAAGAACCTAATACCCCAGCATCATTTACTGTGATGTTAAATACTCTTCGTGGACTCGCACTTGATGTTGAGCCTCGAAAAATTACTAATAATGAAGCGCCTATACTTGGTGAATCATCTCTATAATCCGAATTAAATCAATTATATGAAAACAATCGATACAAATAATTTTGACGGTCTTTCGATCAAGATTGCTTCACCAGAAGCTATTCGTTCTTGGTCATTCGGTGAGGTTACAAAACCTGAGACGATTAATTACCGTACAGGACGTTCTGAACGTTACGGTCTTTTTGATGAACGTATATTCGGGCCAGAAAAAGATTATGAATGTTATTGTGGAAAATACCGTCGTATTCGTTTTAAGGATATTGTGTGTGAGAAGTGTGGTGTAGAAGTAACAAAATCTATAGTTCGTCGTGAGAGAATGGGTCATATCGATCTTGCTTCTCCTGTTGCACATATTTGGTTCCTTCGTACTGTTCCTTCACGTATAGCACTTATTTTAGCTCAGCCAGTTGGTGATGTTGAAAAAGTTGTGTACTTTGCTGGATATGTTGTTAAGTCAGTTAATGAAGCTGCAAAAGAAGAAATACTTTTTAATCTTGATAGTGAATTTAAGGCAAAAGTAAAATCTGCTACAGATGAAAAAACACAAGATAAACTTCGTGATCTTCTTCTTCAAACAAAGAAAGAAATAGAGGAGATTAAGCCAACAAAGATATTTGATGAGCTTACCTATCATCGTTATGCGATGAAGTATGGTACTTGTTTTGAAGCAGGTATAGGAGCTGAAGCGATTTATGAAATATTTAAGAACATGGATCTTAAAACTATTGAAGCGCAAATAGTTCTTCAACTTGAGAAATGTGGAGCTCTTGAGCGTGAAAAAGCAGAAAAACGTCTTTCTCTTATACGAGCATTTCAGATAGCAAACATTCGTCCTGAATGGATGTTCCTTACTACTATTCCAGTTATACCACCAGGAATTCGTCCTATGGTTGCTCTTGAAGGAGGTCGTTATGCAGCATCTGATGTAAATGATCTATACCGTCGCGTAATTAATCGTAACAATCGTCTCAAGAAACTTATGGAGATCGGAGCTCCAGATGTTATTTTGCGTAACGAGAAGCGTATTTTACAGGAAGCTGTTGATGCTCTTATCGATAACTCAGCTCGTCATGGACAAGATGCTGTTATGAGTCAGTCACAAAAGCGTCAGCTCAAGTCACTTTCTGATAACCTTAAAGGTAAGCAAGGTCTCCTTCGTGGAAATCTTCTTGGTAAGCGTGTAGATTATTCAGCTCGTTCTGTTATTGTTGTTGGACCTTCACTTGCTCTTAATGAGTGTGGTCTTCCAAAGCATATGGCCCTTGAATTATTTAAGCCATTTATTATTTCAAAGATTCTTGAAAGAGAACTTGCATTTAATATCCGTGGAGCAAATAAACTCATAGAAGAAACAATTCCAGAAGTATGGGCTATTCTTGAAGAGTGTATTGAAGGAAAATATGTTCTTCTTAACCGTGCTCCTACACTTCACCGTCTTGGTATTCAGGCATTTAACCCTCGTCTTATTGAAGGTAATGCTATACAGCTTCATCCTCTTGTATGTCAGGCTTTCAACGCTGACTTTGATGGTGACCAAATGGCTGTACACTTACCACTATCGGTTGCTGCACAAGATGAAGCAAGAACACTTATGGCTGCAAATCGCAACTTACTTCGTCCTGGATCTGGAGATTCTATTGTGAACCCTAGAATGGACATGGTTCTTGGTGTATATTGGATGACAAAAATGATTGAAGGGGAATTAGGTGAAGGAAAGTATTTCCCATCTCCTAATGAAGCTATTACAGCGTATGACTTTGGTATTGTTTCTTTCCGTGCAAAGATTATTGTAATGCCAGGAGATAAAGAAAAATATGAAAAGTTTGAAGGTAAACCTTTTGAAACAACTATAGGAAGACTACTCTTTAACTCTGTGTTCCCATCTGACTTCCCATATATGAATGACGAAGTTGGTATTAAGAAAATGAACACTATTGTTGACCAGGTTATTCTTACATATGGTCTTGATATTGCTCCTACTATTATCGATAAAATAAAATCATTCGGATATAAGTATGCAACCGTTTCTGGTACTACATGGAATATTGATGCAGTGAAAGTTCCTGAACAAAAGAATTCTCTTGTGGCAGATGGATGGTCTCAAGCTGGTCGTGTTGTTGATGATTTTGAAGAAGGTCTTCTTTCTGACGAAGAACGTTATGAGCGTACTATTGATGTATGGCAAGGTGTTCGTAGTAAGATTGAAAAGCTTATTCCAGAATCTTTTGAGAAACATGGTTCGGTATATGATCTTATTAATTCTGGTGCCCGAGGTTCTGTAGCGCAGATTATTCAGATGTCAGGTATGAAGGGTATTATTGTTAATAACTCAGGACACAACCTCGACTTCCCAGTTATTTCTTCATATAAAGAAGGTCTAACACCTCTTGAATATTTCATTACAACATACGGTGCTCGTAAGGGTAACTCAGATACCGCTCTTAAAACAGCTCAAGCTGGATACCTTACTCGTCGTCTTGTTGATGTGGCTCAAGATGCTATAATCACAGAAATTGATTGTGGTACTAAAGAGAGTAAGATTGTTCACAAAGGAAATGTTCTTGGTATTGAAGTTCCAATATCTAAAAATATTCGTGGACGTGTTATAGCTGAAGACATAGTAGTAGATGGCACCGTTCTCTTTAAGAAAAACCATCTTATTAATAAAGATGATGCTATTACTATAGAAAATGCAGGAGTGGAAGAGGTTAGAGTATTTTCTCCACTCATGTGTCAATCACTTCATGGTATTTGTCAAAAATGTTATGGACTAGATATGGGTCGTAACAAGAAAGTAGACTTAGGAGAAGCTGTAGGTATTGTTGCTGCACAGGCTATTGGTGAACCGGGTACACAGCTTACTATGCGTACATTCCACGCTGGAGGTGTGTCTGGAGTTGATATTACACAAGGTCTTCCTCGTGTAGAAGAAATATTTGAACGTCGTATGCCAAAGAACCCTGCTATTATTGCTCATGAAAATGGTGATGTAACAGGTATTCGCGAAGAAGGAAAAGAGAAGATTATGACTATACTAGCGGATGATGATGGTTCAAAAGGTAATAAGAATGGAAAACAAGTTGAGTACACAATACCGTATCGTCGTCAGCCTATCGTTAAGGTGGGTGACAGAGTAAAGAAAGGTCAAATGCTTACAGATGGTTCATGTGATATTGAAGAGCTATTCAATAATGCAGGTAAAGAGGCAACAGAAGAATACATTGTGAGTGAAATTAACAAAGTGTATGAACTTCAAGGTGCTGCTATCTCACGTAAACACGTAGAAGTGATTATTAAGCAGATGCTTGGTCGTGTAAAAATTACCAATCCGGGTGATACACGATTTACTCAAAGTGATGTTGTTGAAGTGTCGAATTTCCGTTCAGAAAACATGCGCACTAAAGCTCGTGGAGGTGTAGAAGCTAAGGGTAAGTATCTAGTGTTAGGTATTACTGATGTGGCACTTTCTACTGATTCATGGCTATCTAGTGCGTCATTCCAGAATACGACACGTGTGCTCATTACAGCGTCTACTCGTGGACAGATGGATGAACTTCGTGGTCTAAAAGAGAATGTTATTATTGGTAGACTTATTCCAGCAGGAACAGGACTACGTGGAAAAACAGAAAATAAATAAAATAAAGAGTTTAAATAAAACACAAAAGGTGTCCTAAGGACACCTTTTGTGTTTTTTTGTATTGTTTTATGTAGATTAAAAGGTGTATTTTTATATTTTCTACGTTATACTAATATATAATGAAAGTTATTACTGTTTTAAAGCACATGTTCATACCGCATGAGCATAATGAGTACAAGCCTCATTTCTTTAGAGAAGTTTCTGTATTAATACTTTTTGCTATAATCTTGTTTGCATTAGGAGCTTCTTTTGGGAGTTATTTTTTTATTCATAGAACAGTAATGGGTGCAGAAATAGCTGCGTCTGTACTTATAGATTTAACCAACGAAGATAGAATTGCTTCTAATCAGCCAGCATTATTAAGAAATTCAAAATTAGATACAGCTGCTCAATTAAAAGGTGAGGATATGGTGAGTAAGCAATATTTTTCTCATGATAGTCCAGAAGGGGTGACACCTTGGTTCTGGTTTAGAAAAGTTGGATATAATTTTTTGTATGCGGGAGAAAATTTAGCTATTAATTTTACTGATGCTAAAGATGTAGAAGAAGCATGGCTTAATTCACCAAAACATAGAGCAAATATTATGAATGTTCAGTTTCGTGAGATAGGAATGGCAACAGTTCAAGGTTTTTATAATAATTACCCTACTATTTATATAGTGCAAATGTTCGGAACACCTGCTTATGGCAAAACAACAAAAGAGGTTGCAGTAATACAGAATACAAAGAAAGAGGGTGTTATTCAAATAGATGAAACTGTACCAAGCAAAACAAGTACCACTTCTTTAAATGGAGATGTTAAAGGAGATATAGTAAAAAATCAAGAAAAATTAGATCAAGCAACAGGCACTGTTGCAACCACTACGACAATAACAAAAGAGGATGTCTTGTCTCCTATAGTAAATACACAAGAAATTGCTATTGTAAAAAATATAGATGCTGAAGAAAAGATGATTAATGAAAATAGTAAGGTTGCTTTTTATTCAAAATGGTATCAGAGATTTATTTTTAATGCACCGTATTATGTTCAGGTAGTATATAAAGTATTGGTTGCTATTATAGGGGCCGCTCTTCTTGTTATGATTTTTGTTGAAATAAAAAAACAACACTATAAACATATTTTATATGGAGTACTCTTGTTGATTCTGTTAGTGCTTTTCTTGTATATAAATCAAAGTTTTTATTAAAATATTGACATTTATTTTATATGTTATATAATGTATATAGGTGTACTTTGTTTATATGATATTGCTTAACATCTGTGCGCCATCTTTGCCCACATCTATATATGTTTTGCTTATGTATCTTGTATACAGATTAAGACGCGGGACTCCTAGAGGTAAACTTCTAGAGCGTGCGTTCACCTAGCTTGGGTATCTTTTTACCATAAAAAGATAGTGATAAAACACCCCATCATGTACCGGAAGTAATTTTGGTATATGATGGGCCTTAGTTTCTTTTTTAAAGAACATTTTTTATGGAGATGAAATATGTTTTTTTCTTTAGTTTCTGAAACTCTTTCATTGTTGTTTATTATAACCCTCATACTTTTTGCTGTTTTTTATCCATCTATTATTGGCAAAAAATGGTCTATAGGAGAAGTCGATGGATATAGAATAGGAATGACAGGAGCAATAGGTATATATGTTATTTTCAATGTATTATTGTTATTTTTAAATTAAAAAATAATGTATTTAAAATAAGATACTATAAAAACCCACTTTCGTGGGTTTTTTCTTTTATATGATAAAATAAGATATATGAATCCAAAAGATCAAGTTAAAGAGAATCTTTCTATTGTAGATGTTGTTTCTACATATATACGACTTGAAAAATCTGGTAGCCAGTATCGAGCTAGATGCCCATTCCACAATGAAAAAAGTCCATCATTTTATGTTTCTCCAGAAAGAAAATCTTTTCATTGTTTTGGCTGTCAACAACATGGTGATATTTTTACATTTGTAGAAAAAATAGAAAATATACCATTTTTTGATGCGCTCAAAATTTTAGCAGATAGAGCTGGTGTGCAATTACTTGATAGTCAAAAAAGTAAAGAAGACTCCAGACTTGTTTCTTTACTAAAAGACGCTACTGATATTTTTGAAAAGAATATGTTACATAGTCCTGAAGCTAAGCAGTATCTTATGGATCGTGGTTTAACTGAAGAAAGTATAAAGATTTTTCATATTGGCTATGCAAAAAATGAATGGCGTGATCTTTTTATACAACTTGCACAAAAAGGGTATCAACCAGAGGAAATGGAAGCATCTGGTCTCATGATACAAGCTCGTGACGAAAACGGAAATACAAAAGGGTGGTATGACAGATTCAGGGGACGAATAATGTTTCCTATACGAAATGTTTCCGGTGCAACTGTTGGCTATTCTGGACGTATCATGCCGTCTCTTGTTGATCCTACTGTTGCGCAAGGAAAATATGTTAACACACCAGAAACACCTCTTTATCATAAGTCAAAAATTTTGTTTGGATATGATACTGCAAAAAAAAGAATGTCAGAAGAAAAAAGTGTGGTAGTAGTGGAAGGACAGATGGATCTTTGTATGTCGTATCAGGCTGGTATACATAATACAGTTGCTGTTTCTGGTACTGCTTTTACTGACGAGCATATACATCTTATAAAACGATTTTGTGATACTGTTATTCTTTCTTTTGATACAGATAGTGCAGGTCAAAATGCTCTTAAAAAAACAGCATTAGTATGTCTTTTGGGTGGACTTGATGTATATGTTGTTGGAGATATAGGTACAAAAGATCCTGCTGATCTTATTCGAGAAAATAAAGAAGCATGGCTCACAGCAATAGCAAAGAAAAAACATGTTATTGAAGTAATGCTTACAAGAGTGCTTAATAGTACACAAGATCAAAGAGAACAAGGTAAGAATATTGTTACTGAAGTTCTTCCTTTTGTGAGAGCTGTGCAATCTCCTGTTGATAAAGCACATTTTATTCGAATTATTTCAGATAAGTCACATATACCAGAAGCAACATTAACAGAAGAGCTTGTTCGTGGTACGCTACAAGAACCAACTATTGTAAAAGAAGAAATAAAATCTATGAATGGAAAAGAACGACTAATACGCGAAATTATTGCATTTTCAATGCTTACCAAAACTCATGATGACGAGAAGGTGATTGCTCTTGGTATAGATTTTAGTCAGTTTCCAGAAACTATTATCCAAGAAGAAATATTTAAATTAGAAGAAAGAGTGATTGGTGACAAGATGATGTATTTAAATGATCTGATTCGTAGTTATAAAAGAGAAGCACATAGAGAACAATTGATGTTGCTTCAACAAAAAATGAGAGTTGACGGTGCAGATAAAGAAGCAATATTAAAAGAAATTTATGACCACGCAAAGAAAGGTCCTGAAGTTATTTTAGGAGAGTAAAAAGCTAAATATATTTATTTTTTGTAAAGAGGTACTAGAGAGATATCTGTGTATATCTTTTTCTGGACTTTTTTGATTTTTTGTAGTATAATATGAGATACACGTCATATGGCGAAAAAAGTATCTTCACAAAAAAAGAGTGTACCAAAAAAAACTACAGTAAAATCTGTGGTCAAAAAATCAAATGCAAAAAAGGAGGTTCAAACAAAAAGTAAAACCACTTCAGTAAAAAAGTCTTTAGCAAAGACATCTACGCATAATGTTTTGAAGAAAACTGCTTCACAGCCAAGTAAAACAACTACCAGTGCAAAAGCAAAAAAAACTGTTCCTGTAAAAAAAACCATCTCGAAAAAAGTAACTAAACCTGTTCAAAAGAAAGTGGTTGCTAAAAAAAGTATCAAAAAAGAAATAAAAAAAGTAGAGAAAAAAATAACGCCTTCAAAAAATCAAGAAGAGGTTAAACTAAAATATAAGCCAAAGGCTTTTACTATTAAGACCGGTCCGTCTAAACCAAAAGTTGTAGAGAAGCCAAAAAAGATTACAACACGTGATCAGAATGAAGAAGAGCTTCTCAAAAAAGGAAAAGAACGTGGTTTCATTACATATGATGAAATCATACGATATTTCCCTACAATAGAAACAGATATTTTATATCTTGAAGAATTGTATGAAAAGATGAGTTCTGCTGGAATAGATGTGCTTGAAGGTGGAAACCTTCTTGATATGGATGATGATCTTCTCAAATTAGAAGGACGTGATAATACTCACGACAGTATACAAATGTACCTTAGAGAAATTGGTCAATACCCACTTATTTCTGGTGACAATGAACGTGAACTTGCTATTAGAATAGAAAAAGGAGATATGGAAGCCGGAGCATTGCTTGCAAAAGCCAATCTTCGTCTTGTTGTTTCTATTGCAAAAAAATATGTAGGTAGATCGTCAGATTTGACTCTTCTTGATCTTATCCAAGAAGGTAACCTTGGTCTTTTTAAAGCAGTTGAGAAGTTTGATTGGAATAAAGGTTTTAAATTTTCTACCTATGCAACATGGTGGATTCGTCAGGCTATTACACGTGCGCTCGCTGATCAGTCTCGTACTATTCGTATACCAGTGCATATGGTTGAAACTATCGCCAAGTACAAACAAGTAGTGAGACGTCTCTCTCAAGATCTCGGACGCGATCCTCTTGCTGAAGAGATAGCTGTTGAAATGAATGTTGACGTAGAAAAAATTCATATCATAGAAAATATTAATCAGGAGACAGTCTCTCTCGAAAAGCCAATTGGTGATGATGATGACAAGTCTACATTAGGTGAATTTATCGCTGACGACAAAATTCTTTCGCCTGATCAAGAAGCATCACATAGAATACTTGCTGACCAAATTAATGAAATACTTGATGATCTTTCACCAAAGGAAAGAAAGATTGTAGAAATGCGTAATGGATTAGGTGAGTTTGATGGTGTGATGCACACCCTTGAAGAGGTAGGGGCAGAGTTTGGAGTTACTCGTGAACGTATACGCCAGATTGAGGCGAAAGTACATGAGAAGATTCGCTCTCATGATAAATCAGAAAGACTTCGTAATTACTAAAATAATATAATTAAAAAGAGTAAAAAGTAAGCATGTATTGCTTACTTTTTAGTATGTATAATCTAGGTTGTATTGTGAACTGGCGAGGTATAAACATATATGTGTATGGTGTAGATAAACTAATTATGAAAATGTTTAATATGTTTTGCAAAATTATTTTGTATGGGGTATAGTGATATATGGATAGCTCAGAAAGCATGCGATTGAAGAAGCTATCTTTGTGTTCTCTTTATATTAAATAATTCATTTCAGCAATATGTCACATATACAAGAAAATAGTTTGGTTCCAAATGTAACTTTTAAAACACGTGTGCGCGATGAGAGTGTAGAAGGAGAAAATCCGTTCCGTTGGCAAGACTTAACTACGGACGAAATTTTTAAAGGTAAGAAAATAGTTTTATTTGCTCTTCCGGGTGCTTATACTCCAACATGTTCTAATACACATGCTCCAGGGTATGAGTCAGTATATGATGAGTTAAAAACTCTTGGTGTTGATGAAGTTATTTGTCTTTCTGTTAATGATGCATTTGTTATGTTTAATTGGAAGAAGCATTTAGGTTTACAAAAGATATTTATGCTTCCTGATGGTAATGCTGATTTTACTAGAGAGATGGGTATGCTTGTAAAAAAGAACAATCTTGGTTTCGGAGATAGATCATGGAGATACTCTATGTTAGTGGATGATGGAGTTATCAAAAAGATGTTTATCGAAGATGGTAAGTCAGATAATTTTGGAGAAGATCCATTTAAAGTGAGTGATGCAGACACTATGGTGTCATACATAAAAAGTATATAAAGTTTCTCATTTAAAAATACCCACATAATTAGTATGTGGGTATTTTTTTTAACTCTTTTTTATTTTCTTTAAAAATGTTTCGAAATGTTTCTCACGCGCTTCTCCTTCCAGTGTGTTCATATTGCCGCACACTTCTAATGTTACAAAATCAACACCACAAAATTCAAAAACACATGTTCTCCAAAATGAAAGAAGTGGCATGAATGGAAAATGATGATACCATGATGGTCCTCCACAAGTAACAAAAACTTTTGCAGTTTTTTTGGTGAGTAGTTTTTCTAATTTTCCTTTTTCGTTATAACGATATGCAATGTTAGGCCAGAAGGTGAGGTCTACCCAATTTTTTAATACAGAAGGAGCTGTGCCCCACCACACAGGATGAACTATTACTATTTCATGTGCCCAGAGTAATTGTTCTTGAAATTTTTTTTGAATTTTTGTTAGCACCTTATCTTTTGTAAATTGTAAAGGTTCACTTTTATATTCTTCAGAATATAAGTCAACGATGTCTACTTCATGATTAGCTATTTTTTTTGCTTCTGCATAAGTGTTTGCAATAGTGTGCGTGCGTCCTTCTTGTAGAGGGTGTGCAGTAATAATTAATATGTTCATATGCTAAGTAGTATATCAAATTTTTTTAGAAATATTTTTATTACATGTGTATGAAAATAGAAAATTGTATATAGTTATTTATTTTAAAAATATAACAAATTCTTACCCAATATTCATTTAAAAGTGATACATAAATTTTCTTTTTTTATTTCTATATTTATAAGTTATATTTGTATTTACTGATTTATTATTTCATGTAAAGTTACTTAAAAAGGGAAGTTGGCTAGTGTGTATTTATATATAGATTTTTTAAATATTAGAATATTACGATAGTTTGATGTGTAAAAAATATTGTTTTAATTTTTCTAAAAAACATTTGTAATATAAGGAGTTATACACATTTTTAAGTGTATAATCATAGTATATTTAGTATTACAGAAGGTATACTTAAGTAATATGATTAGAAAAAAAATAATTTTATTTAAATATTTTTCTCTCAATTTTTGGTTTTTAACTATTTTTTCTATATTATTTTTCTGTAGTTTTCCTGTGTATGCTGCTAATACTTTTATAACTTCGGGTAGTGATCCTTTACCTGTAACAGTTGGACCAGGTTATCCTGTAACAACTATAAATTCTTTTACTCTTAACACTGATTCAGGGGTCGATGTTATTTCGTCTCTGACATTAACGATAGATAATCCTAGTGTACTAAGAAATATCGCAATAACTGATTCTTCAGGTAATACAACTTATGGATCTGTCAGTTTTCCTACAGGCACAACCACAGTTATTTCTTTATCTGGGGTTACTGTAACGTCAGCAACAACAACTTATCTGATACGTGTAATACCAAAATTGCATTCCGAATTATCTTTTGGTGTTAATGGTGGTGTATATAAAATAAAAGCAGTTGTTTTATCCTGGTCAGGTTCTAATAATAAAATAGGCAAAGATTCTTTGAGTTCAGAATTAGAAGTAGATAATTATACAGATCCTTCCTTTGGAACTTTTTCTTCTACTACACTTTTTGATACAAGGGTTAATTATACAAGTAATTACACAAATCCATATTTTATTACTACAGCAGATCTTAATAATGATGGTAGACCAGACTTAATAACAGCTAATACTAGTTCTACTTATCAAAACGATTATGTTTCTGTTCACATGAATAATGGTGATGGTACTTTTGCCACAAAGGTAAATTATGGTGTTGGAACAGGAGCAGCAAATCCATATTTTATTACTGTAGATGATTTAAACGGCGATGGTAAAATAGATATAGCGAGTGCTAATTATAATTCAGCAAATGTGTCTGTTCTTATGAATAATGGTGATGGTACTTTTGCTGCAAGGATTAATTATACAGCAGGAACAAATCCATATTTTATTACTACAGCAGATCTTAATAATGATGGTAGACCAGATCTTGTAACTTCCAATTATGGAAGTGCTAATGTTTCTGTTCATATAAATAATGGTGATGGTACTTTTGCTGCAAGAATTAATTATAATGTTGGCACTAATCCATATTTTATTACTGTAGATGATTTAAACGGCGATGGTAAAATAGATATAGCGAGTGCCAATTATAATTCAGCAAATGTGTCTGTTCTTATGAATAATGGTGATGGTACTTTTGCTGCAAGGATTAATTATACAGCAGGAACAAATCCATATTTTATTACTACAGCAGATCTTAATAATGATGGTAGACCAGATCTTGTAACTTCCAATTATGGAAGTGCTAATGTTTCTGTTCATATAAATAATGGTGATGGTACTTTTGCTGCAAGAATTAATTATAATGTTGGCACTAATCCATATTTTATTACTGTAGATGATTTAAACGGCGATGGTAAAATAGATATAGCGAGTGCCAATTATAATTCAGCAAATGTGTCTGTTCTTATGAATAATGGTGATGGTACTTTTGCTGCAAGGGTTAATTATACAAGTAATTACACAAATCCATATTTTATTACTACAGCAGATCTTAATAATGATGGTAGACCAGACTTAATAACAGCTAATACTAGTTCTACTTATCAAAACGATTATGTTTCTGTTCACATGAATAATGGTGATGGTACTTTTGCTACAAAACTTAATCACTATGTTGGAACAGGTGCGTCGAATCCATATTTTATTACCGTAGATGATTTAAACGGCGATGGTAAAATAGATATAGCTAGTGCTAATTATAATTCAGCAAATGTGTCTGTTCTTTCTAATATTTCTATTTTTAATATCAATATCACATCTGTTGGTTCTGGTTACACAACTCTTTCTTATGTTACGCCAATAAATTATGATCTTAATAGTATTTTGATTTTAAGGTCGACTTCGCCTATAGTTAATGTTCCAGTAGATGGTGTATCTTATTCTTCTGGTGATGTAATTGGCTCTGCGGTTGTTGGTTGTGTAGATTCAACAGTAATTAAATCAACAGCAGATTCTTGTACTGTAAATGGACTTATTAGTAGTACAACTTATTATTTTGCACTTTTTGTAAAAGATAATTATGGTAATTATTCTATAATGTCACAGTCTATCCCATATGCAACAACAACGATCTCTCTTGCTAATCAATCAGCACTCACTGTCACTAACACTACCTCTACCTACGGATCAGGTCTTACTCTCTCTTCTTCTGGAGGTAGTGGAGGAGGTGCTGTAACATACGCTCTTGTAGCTGCTGGTACCGCTAACTGTTCTGTCACATCAGGTGGTGTCGTAACCTTCACTGCAGCTGGAAC